>CAZLTN010000077.1:0-26715 GCA_964562455.1 uncultured Cytophagales bacterium | reverse complement strand
ACGAGATTATCAACAAGGTAAGAGGAGTAAACCGGGTGGTATACGATATTTCTTCGAAGCCGCCTGCAACGATTGAATGGGAATAATACCCGTTCCGGGGTGTTGATAAGCAAAAGACGGGGCAGAGACTTCTTTCGGGAAGTTCTGCCCCGTCTTTTTTAGAAGGTTGGTTTCTAAAAAACCTTAACATAGTATTGTAGAAATACGTTATATTAGCATTTATGTGAGATCCTGGAAATAAAGAGATACAGCTATGACTTATATTATGACAATTCAAACCGACGATGCGATTCGTTTTGAGAAGATCAGAAAATTGGCTCAGGAGTTGGGAGTGGTTACTGTTGAGAGAGATGAACCGCCAGTGTCCGATATGAGTGCGGCTGCGCAGGAATTTATAAAATTGCAGCAAAAATATCCTCCGCGAAAAATATCAGGGAATATTGACATAAATTCTATTATTGACGAACTAAACACCTAACCTCCTTGTATTATTTCGATACCGATGTCATAATAAACGGGATAGTCGAGCAAGACCCGGTAAGACACCTGGAGGCCAAAGAATTAATTCTCAAAGCGCTTGATAATAGTTCATTATTCATTTCTACATTGGTGATTCAGGAAATTGGCTATACTCTGGCCAGACTGGAGATCCCGGTTGAAGAAATTGTAGAAAACCTGGCTTTCTTTAATTCTCAGAATATAGGTTTGGTTGACCAGGATGTGCTAAAACGTGGGATAGAGCTTGGTGCATTGGTTGGTTTCAGGCATATCAACGATTGCGTTCACACGGCTATTGCAGAAAATTTGAACTGCGAAACCCTCTACACTTACAATAAATCTGATTTTAAGCGTATTCAGCAGTATACCGGGTTGAAAATAAGCATATTGTGAAGAGCGCTATGGATTTCCGTATCACTCTTTACTCTCCTGCCTCGGTTTTCTGACAGCCATAGCTTCACCATTTTTATTTTCCGCCGGGTTATCGGACTTTTCTTTCGGGCCTTTTTTGCGCCGGTTCGGATACCTGCGTTTCTTCTGGCGGTATTCATCCTGCTGTTCCTGGCGTGCGGCCTTCGAACGTTCTTCTTTCAGCTCCTTCTCAGGTTCTCCAAGCAGGTATCCGAAAGGTTCCAGATCAGCGTTTGAGTCCAGGATAACCTTGATGATGGCTGTCAGCGGCAGGGCCAGGATAAGCCCGGCAAGTCCCCAGAGCTTGCCTCCTAAAAGCAGCATAACGATGGCGGCCAGCGGGTTAATGCTCACTTTGGAGCCTACTATATTGGGGGTTATGAAGTTGCCTTCCAGGAATTGGACCACCGACATTACGCCTATGACACCGAGCGAAACCCACGGGTTATCCATCGTGACAAGGCTGTAAACAGCAGGCAATATGGAGCCGATAAAGATACCGATGTAAGGTATAAGAATAAGAAAAGCTGCGAGGAACCCGAAAAAGACGGCATAATCGACTCCCAGTATCCAGAGACCTACCGTATTCAGAACGCCTACGATACCGATTACCAGTACCAGCCCAGACATATAGCTCTGAATTACCTCGTAGATTTTGTTCAGAATGCGGTCTAACCTGGAATTGGAAATACTGTGGAATGCTTTGTATATAAATTGCCTGAAAAAGTCCCTGTAGAGCAAAAAGAAAAATACATATAAGGGGACCAGCGCTGCTGTCCCGAGAAGCCCGCCGGCCGAAACAACGATCTGGGCCATAAGGTTACGGCTTTCTCCCAGCATGTTGAGCAGGTATTTTTTACCTTCACTTACCTGCTGGTTACGGCCTACTGCAAAGTTCTGCTCGATCCAGGCAATGATCGATTCAATAAAAGTCTCAGCCTTCGAAGCAAAGGTCGGAAGGGCGTCGCCGAAAGAAGATACCTGGATGACTACCAGGTAGACCAGGCCGACCAGAACAGCAAAAAAGATGATGATGCTCAGAACGATCGCGACAATTCTGGGCAATCCCCATTTTTCGAAACGGTCGCAGATGGGGTGAAGGAGAATAGAAAACAATGCCGCAAAAAGGAGGGGAATAAGCGGGTCGCTGAGAATGTTCAGTATGTAGACCAGCGAAATCAGCCCGACAAGTACGGCCGCAAATTTCAGGTAATAGGGTGATTGTTTATATTTGCTGTCGGTATTGGGTCCGCTTTGAAGTGTATTCATTATGAATCTTTTCTATTTATGGGTGGTTACAAAAACACTCTTATGCGGGTGCGGCCCTGATAAGAGGCGTTACGATTTCGGCAAAGTTCGTTCAAAGTATACAATTGACAAAATTGCGTCTCTGCCGCAGCACATCAACGAGAGCTCGGGGCTTGCACGCGCTTCCGACGGACAGAGTTTCTGGACTCATAATGACGGCGGCGGACCGCCTGAATTGTATCGCGTAGGCTTCGACGGGGAACAGAAAGGGGTGATCAGATTCGTGACGATCGGGAACCGGGATTGGGAAGATCTGGCGTCGGGCACGGACGGGAGGTTATGGATAGGCGACTTTGGCAACAACGGAAATGCGCGTAAGGATCTGAAAATCTATATTCTGCCCCCGACCTGGGAGAAAGCGCTTGAAGAGGATCAGATCGGTACTATTACGTTCCGCTACGGTAGGCAAACGGTATTTCCGGAAAATGCAGGGCATAGAAACTACGACTGCGAAGCCTTTTTTTATCATGAAGGTTACCTCTACCTTTTTTCCAAAAACACCGGCAGGAAGCCCAGGTATACAATGCTCTATAAAATGCCGGCCGAAGCAGGTGACTACACCCTCCAGCCGGTCGACAGTATCAGGTTAAATGAAACGGTTACGGGGGCAGATATAAGTCCTGACGGGAAGGAATTTGCGTTGCTTTCGTACGGGAAAATATTTTTTTTCGAAGTGAACGGCGGGAACGTTGATTTTTCAAAACCTGCTTACTGTTTAAAGAAATACCGGGGCCAGACTGAGGCAATCCTGTACCAGGATCGGGATAGAATGCTGATAACCAACGAGAAAGGAAAGGTATTGGGTTTACTGGCAAAATGATATTATCATTCTGTTAAGACTGGGCCGTGCCAATTCATTTACGGGAAATAACCTATAGCTTTGCGGCCATTGGCACATATAAAAAAGTATGGAAGGTTCTAAATCACTGCAAAAGTCCCATAAAGTTTTAATTGTTGACGATGAGCCGGATATCATTGAGCTTCTGGAATACAATCTTGTAAAGGAAGGATATACCGTAGAATCGGCCGGGAATGGGAAGGAAGCGATAGCGAAACTGGCCGGAGGCTTCCGCCCTGATCTGCTGCTTCTGGACATCATGATGCCCCAGATGGATGGGATTGAAACCGCCAGGCGGATCAGGCAGATGCCCGAATTAAAGAGCGTTTATATACTTTTCCTGACTGCACGGTCGGAAGAATATTCGGAAGTAGCCGCATTTGAAGTGGGAGCCGATGACTATATCAGTAAACCTGTTAAAATCAGGGCATTGATAAGCCGTATAAATGCATTGTTCAGGCGGGAGACGCAAAAAAGCGATCAAAAGTCGGAGTTGCTGATCTCGGGCCTGGCTATAAATCCCAGGAACTATTCGGTAGGGCTGGGAGACAAGAGTATTACGTTGCCTAAAAAAGAATTCGAGCTTCTGTTCTACCTGGCTCAGAATCCCGATAAAGTATGCGGGCGCGATGAGCTCCTGCAAAAAATATGGGGTGCGGATATCTATGTTCTGGAAAGGACCGTAGACGTGCATATACGCAAGTTGCGTGAAAAGCTGGGAGAAGGATATATTAAGACGCTGAAAGGAGTAGGGTATATGTTCAATTCGGAGAAGGAGGAGGTGAAGAAAGATAAGTGACGAATTCATCTCCGGCCCCCGTCAGGTAAATCTTTCTAAAACTTCCGACTCAAGGTCAACCAGGACGCCGTCAATATTTTGCAAACCGCATTCCGAGCAGGCCCGGAGTAACCGTGTAAGCTGAGCCCGCCTGGAAGGAATGCCCGTTGCAGAAGAAAACAGGACGAGGAAACAGGTCCCGCTTTTAGTTTTTACAAACCGGTCGGCTTCCAGGATTTCTCCTCCTTTCAGGATGATCTGGTTATTTAGTTTTACGGATTGGGGGGATAAAATATCTTCAAAAAGTGGGTTTGCAAGCAACCGTGACACTTTCGGCAAAATATCTTCACGATCACCGGGCCGCAACAACCCGGAAGATACATTTTTTGTAAAGGTATCCTCAAGCTGGAGGGACGAAGGAGCCTGGATCAGTATCTGCCGCATTTTCCGGTGTAAATCCCGGCTTTTTTCAAACGTATCGGTATCGAAAGCCTTATCAGCATTTTTTTTAACACCAAGCGTTGCTGCCTCTTTGCTGCCGGATAAGGAACTCAGTACGAATTTTGTACCTGTTGTTTTTACATGCTGGTGAGCGGGCCTGCTGTTCGCCTGCGACAGGATGTACCGGGTCCGGGTTTCGTCCCACTCCCCGATATGGTCGAGGTAAGACCTGAGCCATAGGTTTACTGCCGGAGAAGGAGGCGATGCGCTCTCTGAAGGCCTGGTGGGAAGCCCGGCCAGGATATAAAGACGCTGCACGGGCCGGGTAAACGCAACATAGGTAAGATTGATGTTTTCAAGCAGGACTCTTTCAACTTCCTCACGGTACTGACCGCTCACAGGAGTATCTTCCAGTTTCCGGGTAAGCGGAACCGCAGCGCTCACCAGGCGTTTACCCCGGAAGGACAGCTCGGGCTGTTCGAGGCCGCGCAGGCTGATCCACAGCCTGCTGCCAGGTTTGGGAGCAGCCGTCCAGTCGGCATAAGGGAATAAGACTACCGGGTATTCCAGCCCTTTTGATTTATGAATAGTGGTAATCCTGATAGCATCGGTATCGGCAGATGCCGTTATGGAGATCGATTTTCCGGTCATATCCCACCATGCGAGAAAGTCTGCCGGATGGCTGACCCTGGTGCTTTCGAATTGCAGCACTTCATCCAGGAACCTGAAAATATACTGGTTTTCTGAAGGGTTTTCGAGGAGGCCTGATTTGGATATGATTCTTTCGCAGAGCTCGTAAATGCTCAACTGGTAAATTTCGGAAATGCTGAAATCTATACCGAGCAGCGAAAGGTATTCCAGGAAAGACGCCAGCCCCGGCGTCCGGCTCATAGCTGC
This sequence comes from uncultured Cytophagales bacterium, assembly GCA_964562455.1. Lineage (GTDB taxonomy): Bacteria > Bacteroidota > Bacteroidia > Cytophagales > Spirosomataceae > Ravibacter. The sequence goes on along the minus strand of CAZLTN010000077.1, from coordinate 21,544 downwards.
GAGGTTGTCCATGATAGCCCCGTCTATGGCTTTGCCGGGTACGGCGCGGTGCAATGAAATCGCCGCTTCGAGCCTCTGTCTTATATTGTCGGGAGCCTGTATGACTTTGATAAGCCGGATGATCAGCTTTACGTATTCAGAGCTGGAGAGCAGGAGCGAGTCGTCGGAGATCAACGGGATGTTGGCTTGCTGAAGCCATACTGCTAATTGGGCTGAATTTTTTTTGTACCTGCACAATATGGCGATGTCGCGCCAGGCATAACCTTCCATCCTGAGTTCCTCAATCAGCGAAATAACCCGTGATCCCTGCTGATCGGGCAGAAGCGGGGCGGTTCCGCCTCCTGCATTTTCTTCCGCTTTCGTATCTTCGGCGCCGGTCTGTTTTTCGAAAAAATCGATCTGGACGTGGCCGCCTTCAGGAGTAAAGCTGCCCGTTTCCTGTTGGAAGTACTGGTCATAGACCTCTCTGGTGAGAAGCCCTTCTGTATCGCCGGCGAGAAACCTGAAAAAATCGTTGTTAAAGATCGTGATCTCTTTAAAGCTCCGCCGGTTGGCTGAAAGCCTGGTAAGCCCGCTGCTACTACCGACCAGCCGGAGGCGGTCGGCCATAAAAGGCCCTGCATTCTCAAAAAAATCCGTAATCTTTTCTGCCTGCATATTCGAAAGCCTGAGCAGAAGCTCCATATCACCGCCTCTGAAGCGATAGATCGCCTGTTTTACGTCGCCTACGATAAGATTGAAAAAACCGCTGGAAAGGGCATTTTCTATTAGAGGCAAAAGATTGGCGAATTGCAGCCTGGAAGTATCCTGGAATTCGTCGATCAGGATGTGATTGTACTTTTCTCCCAGCCTTTCGAATATGAACGGGACGGGATCGCCGGCTACTATGTCGATGATCCGCCTGTTGAATTCGGAAATATGGACCTGGTTGTTTTGTCTGAGCAGCAGGTCAAATTCCCGTTTGATCTCGTTGAGTAGTGAAAGGCTGTAGAGTTGCCCGGCAAGGGCTTTGTATAGAAACGCGTACCCGCCAAAATTACCCCGGATCTCTTCAATAGCGGAATACAGATCTTTCAGGACAGGTGCAACCGAATCAATGGCATCCTGAGTGGCGACGGGGATTTTAGCAGCACACCATTTGTCTTCTGTTATTGTTTTGACCACATACGAATTGGGTGCATCCCAAAGTTTGAAGGTGTTATGGTCTTTCCTGCCAGCCATGTACCCGTAAATCCCCCTGGAGGACTGGAAAAAATCGGAAGCAGACAGGCCGGCGTTGACAATAGCCTCATATCCCTTCTCTGCATATCCCCTGATCAGTGATTCTTTTTCTTTTATCGTTGTCAGCAATTGTTTCCGGATCTGCTGCCAGTCATTGAGCGTAAGGTCGCTGACCCGGGTCATGGCGAGGTAGCTTTCCTCGTTGAGAAGGTCTGAGGCGGCGGCAAGCATCTGTTTCGGAAGCGCTCCCCATCCACCTTCCTCGCGTGCATGTTCCAGGTAATAATTTTCGAGTACGCTGGTAAGAGATTCCTCGCCGGTCAGCCCGATCCTCGATAGCAGGCGATCGATGGCTTCGGTCAGCAAATCGCCGTCCAGGCGGGTTTCGAACCCGAACGGTAAACCGAGCTCATCTGTAAAAGATCCGACCAGGCGGGAGATGAAGCTGTCGATTGTCATGACGGAAAAGTCGGAATACCCGTGCAGTATCCGTGTGAAAATCCTGCCCGCCCTTTCCTGTAACTGAAGCAGTTCTTGCTCCCGAAGCTCCGAGTCAGTCAAGGTTGCCGGCGATAGTTCACCGACAATGTCCAGCATCATCTGGGTGCGTGTTCCGACCGAAAAAGCCTTCAATGTACCCAGGATGCGTTCTTTCATCTCACGGGCTGCAGCGTTGGTAAAGGTTACCGCCAGGATATGCCGGTAGTAGGAATCGTTTTCCCGGTGGAGGGCGAGCTTGATATACTCTTTGGTAAGTGTATAGGTTTTACCCGATCCGGCAGAGGAGCTGTAGATTCTGAACATACCTTTTACTTAATAGCCCCCCCTTCGACTCTGCTCAGGGGCCGGGTCACTCCGGCAATATCACCTTATACTTCTAGAGATTCAGCCGTATTCCCCCCGAAACGTTAGGACTCAGGAAGAACGGACGCTGCATTACCTCTACGTAAGTACCCCCTTCCAGGAATATCGAAAGCCGGCCGTCAGGCATAAAATATTCAAATCCGCCGAGAAGCGAACCACCGAGGGAAAGCGCTTTTTCATAGTTGCCCGGGGCAGGCAGGTGCTGGCGATTGTCGGCATAATACTTCCTCGTATTGACTTGTCCGCCAAAACCATAATACAGGTGCAGCGTTTCAGAATTGAACAACGGTGTATGCCAGAGATAATGCACCTGGATAGCGAGACCTACATTTTTGTATTTCCCCTGCCTGTAATCCCGGTTGTTGCCCAGGATACCGCCGTAGGTACCTACCGTCAGGTCGAGCGCATTGATATTGTTGAAGTATTTCCTGATATTAACTCCTGTCGGCTCGCCCAATTTAAAGCCCACTGCAAAGTTATCGTACTGGGCATTTGCGATCGAAATAGAAAGAATGCCAAAAAGTGTGAGCGCAAATCTTTTCATCAGAATAAAATTAAAAACTTGTTGTGGTCTGTTTATCGAAATAGACGAATTTATATCGCCAATTTATCAATCCGCTATCAATAATAACGTATAAACGGATGGATTATTTCTGCGTTCTCTCCAACTCCGCTCAGGGGCCGGAGTTTTGATTCTGTTCAGGGGACGTATTTCCTGAGGGATTCGAGTAAAGCTTCATTTTCGGATGCCGTACCTACCGTGATCCTGAGGCAACCTTCACAAAGAACGACTTTAGATCTGTCCCTGACTATTATTTTCTCATCGACCAGGTGTTTCATCGTCCTTTTCGCATCCTGGAACCTGACGAGTAAAAAGTTGGAATCGGACGGGTAAACTTCCGAAACCTGTGGTAGCCGGGCTATTTCCTCTGCCAGGGCAGTTCTCTGCTCAAGTATATCCCGTACCATACCTTTAACCGGTCCGGGGTTTTGAAGCGCCTCAAGCAGCAGCAGCTGCGATGGCCCGCCTATGTTGTAGGGGGGCTTGATTTTATTGAGGATACCAATGAGCTCCTCGGATGCGAAGCACATACCGGTACGCAGTGAAGCCAGGCCCCATGCTTTCGAAAAAGTCTGGATCACTACCAGGTTTGGATTCTCATCCAATCTGGTAGTCCACGACGGTTGTGAGGTAAAATCGATATATGCTTCATCCACGACTACGATACCGCTCGTAAAATTGTCCAGGATAGCCTGGATGCTGTCCGGCTCAATGGAGTTGCCTGTCGGGTTGTTGGGCGAGCATATCCATATGATCTTTGTATTGGGATCGATGCTCTCCAGGACCTTCCCGGTGTCAATCTGGAAATCGCGGGTGAGCATTACTTTCTTAACCTGCACATCATTGATGCCGGCGCTCACCTCGTACATACCGTAAGTGGGAGGCATGATGATGATATTGTCGATTCCGGGCCTGCAAACAGCTCTTATCAACAGGTCTATGGCCTCGTCGCTGCCGTTGCCGAGGAAGATCTGTCCGGGGCGCACACCTTTAACCGGCGCCAGCAACTGCTTTATTTCCTGCTGATACGGGTCCGGGTAGCGGTTGAACGGGGTAGAGACGGCCGAGCCGAAAGGGTTCTCGTTGGCGTCAAGAAATATTCCCTCTTTGCCCGTATATTCGTCACGGGCCGAAGAGTAGGGGACGAGGTCCCGGATGTGGGGCCTTATGATACCGGAGAGATTGAATTGGTTATTCATTGGTGTAAAAATTGTATACTGTAGAGACACAAGGCATTGCGTCTTTACATATGAGACGCAATGCCTTGCGTCTCTACGGGCCGGTGATATTTTTCAACCGCACCGTAACGGCTCTTTTGTGGGCAGCCAGCGTCTCTGCTTCGGCCATCGCTTCTACCGTAGGGCCAAGCAGCTTCAGACCTTCGGGCGTGATTTGCTGGAAGGTGATCTTTTTCGTGAAGCTGTCGAGAGATACTCCGCTATAGGCCCTTGCATGCCCGTTGGTAGGGAGGGTATGGTTTGTTCCGGAAGCATAATCACCGCAGGATTCCGGGGTATAGTTACCCAGGAAAACCGACCCGGCGTTGACAACTCTTTCCGAAACGGATTCTGCGTTTTTAATCGACAAAATGAGGTGTTCAGGAGCATATTCGTTGATCAGATCCAGGGCATCATCCTGATTGCCTACCAGGAAAGCCTTGCTGTTTTCGATAGCCTGATGAGCGATGTCTCTACGGGGAAGTGCTTCCAGTTGTACGGAAAGCGCAGTCGCTGCCTCCAAAATCACATCGCGGCTTGTCGACACCAGTATGACCTGGCTGTCGGGGCCATGCTCGGCCTGCGAGAGAAGATCGGCGGCAATAAAGGAAGGTACCGCGCTTTCATCGGCCCATATTGCGACTTCGGAAGGGCCGGCGGGCATGTCGATGGCAACACCTTCTTTGGCTACCATCAGCTTTGCATTGGTGACAAACTGGTTCCCGGGGCCGAATATTTTGTAGACTTTAGGAATCGTTTCCGTACCATATGCGAGAGCAGCGATCGCCTGTGCCCCGCCTACCCTGAAAATCCGGGTTACCCCGGTGATTTTGGCCGAATAAAGAATGGCAGGGTGGTCGGACGGTGTACATAGAATGATCTCTTTGCACCCGGCAAGCTGCGCAGGAATAGCGAGCATCAGGACGGTGCTGAAAAGAGGGGCTGATCCGCCGGGGATATAAATACCTACTTTTTCAATCCCTACGCTTTTTCGCCAGCATATCACTCCCGGCATTGTTTCGATTTTTTCGACGGGCTGTCGCTGGGCTTCGTGAAATTTCCGGATGTTGTTGCCCGCCTGCCCGATCGCCTTTTTCAGCGTCTCGTCGAGCAGCTTTTCGGATGCGTCTATCCGGTCTTTATCGATTTCGAGCGAATCGCCTTCAAAGCGATCGAATTTTCTTGCAAATTCCAAAAGAGCTTCATCTCCCCGCTGCTTAACAGCATCCAGGATGGATTGTACGCCCGACTCAATATCACCTTTCGGCAATACCGGCCTTTGCAACAATGCGGGCCATTCCTCTCTTGACGGATAGCTGATAATGTTCATCGGAAAAAAAGGTATTCAAAATTCATAATTCCTGACTCGTAATTCCTACAGCACCATTTGTTCAATCGGGATCACCAGTATACCCTGGGCGCCTGCCTGTTTGATTTTTTCTATGTTTTCCCAGAAATCGTTTTCATTGATCACCGAGTGGAGCGAACACCAGCCTTCGATAGCCAGCGGCATAATAGAGGGAGATTTAGCTCCCGGTATAAGCTTTGTGATGGCTTCGACCGATTCGTTAGGGCAATTCAAAAGAATATACTTATTGTTTTTGGCCGCCTGTACAGAATCGATCCTGAAAAGCAATTGGTTCAGGATAGCCCTCTGGCCTTCGGCCATCTGCCTGTAGGCGATCATAACTGCTTCCGAGCGCATGATGACTTCCGCTTCTTTGAGGCCGTTGCTGAGCAATGTACTGCCCGAGCTTACAATGTCGCATATGGCATCGGCCAGGCCTATCCCCGGGGCGATTTCCACCGATCCGCTGATTTCGTGGATCTCGGCGCTGATACCGTTTCTTTCAAGGTACTTGCCCAGGATCCTCGGATAGGAAGTAGCGATTTTTTTATTCTGAAAATCCGTGATCCCGTTGTATTCCGTCGCTCTCGGGATACCGATCGACAGGCGGCATTTCGAGAAACCGAGGTTATAGATGGTATCCACATCCCGGTCTGTTTCTTCCGAAACATTCTGCCCGACGATACCCAGGTGAGCTACGCCGTCTTCAACGTAGCCGGGTATGTCGTCGTCGCGGAGAAACAATATTTCTGCCGGGAAATTGGTAGCCGTGGTTTTTAGCTTTCCGGCCCCGTTATCAAAGCGGATACCGCATTCTTTTAACAACCTGAGAGAATCTTCGCTGAGCCTTCCGGATTTTTGTATCGCGATTCTGATTAAGTCTGCCATTATTTTGAATAGAGGGACTGTCTAAAAAAGTGCTCCCTGGTTATAATTAGTGGAGATGTTGACATCTCCTCACTGGTTTTTTATAAAAAGTTCGATTATTTCATCGATGGTCAGCTCGTTCTGCTGGCCGGATTTCATATTCTTCACAGTAAGCCTGGCCGATTCCATCTCCTGGGAGCCTATCAGGATCACATACGGTATATTTTTCCTGTCGGCATAGTCGAGCTGCTTTTTGAGTTTGCTGCTATCGGGATACATTTCTGCGTTGCACCCCGCCTGCCGGAGCCTGGCAAGGACACCCAGCCCGTAATGCTCTGCTTCGGCATCGAAATTGGTGATCATGACGCGGGTTCCTTCATTATAAAGCTCGGGAAAGAGGTTCAGCTCTTCCATAACGTCATAAATACGATCCACGCCGAAAGAGATACCGACTCCCGACATGTCTTTGACTCCGAAGCTCTCGGTCAGGTTGTCGTACCGCCCTCCACCGCATATGCTGCCTATCTGCACGTGATGCGCCTTTACTTCAAAAATACACCCGGTGTAGTAGGAAAGTCCCCGGGCGAGTGTGATGTCGAGCTGAAGCGCGGATTTTTCCAGTCCGAACCCTTCGACCATTTCCCATACTTTCTTCAGGTCAGCGATGCCTTCCTGCGCGACAGACGAGCCGGCAAGGAGTTTTTCAAGGTGGTCGAAAAAGCCGGCCGATGCATCGAAATCAAGAAGGGGCCGGAGCGCTGCAAGGCTGTTATCGCCGAAGCCCTGCCGGGACAGCTCTTCAAAAACACCTTCACGTCCTATTTTGTCCAGCTTGTCGATCGCTACGCAAAGCGCACTTTCTCTTCCCGGAGCCCCGATCGATTCAGCTATACCGCTCAACACTTTCCGGTGATTGATCTTTACAGTGAAGCCTTCTATCCCCAGGTGTCTTAAAACATGGTGGAGCATCATAACAATCTCGGCTTCACAAAGCAGCGACCGGGTTCCTACGACGTCGGCGTCGCACTGGTAAAACTCCCTGTACCTTCCTTTCTGAGGACGGTCTGCACGCCATACCGGCTGGATCTGGTAGCGTTTGAAAGGGAATGCCAGGGTTCCGCGGTTCATGGCTACAAACCTGGCAAACGGGACTGTAAGATCGTACCGGAGGCCTTTCTCGGTTATTTTGGGTAACAACTGCCTGGCCCCCCCTTCCCAGTCGGAAGGCGTGGTTTTGGCTGCAAAATCGCCGGAATTGAGGATTTTGAAGAGTAGCTGATCGCCTTCCTCTCCATATTTTCCCATCAGGACAGATAGGTTTTCCAACGCCGGCGTTTCCAGAGGCTGGAAGCCAAAGCGCCTGAAAGTCTGACGTATAATGTCGAAGATAAAGTTCCGCCTGGCCATCTGGTCCGGTCCGAAATCCCGGGTACCTCGTGCTAAGGTAGGCTTGCTCATTGTTAATTGACTAATGATTACCGAAACCCCAAAGTTAGGGAAGGTGTATAATTATTCCTTACAGACTTCCTTTTTTAATTAAAAATCTCTAATTTTGCGCCAGGAATTAAAAAAGATGAAAAATGGCTGTTACAAGATTAAAACGTAAGGGACTGAGGAACAAGCTGAACGCTAAATCAAGAGTTACCCGCATAAAAGACCTTTTGAGGAAACCGGATATTCGCAATGTTGATGTAGAGGCTATCAAAGCTTCTTTTGCAGCCAAGGCGGAAGCATAAAAGTTCTCCGAAAAAAATACCGACAAGAACCCTGTCAAAGCTATTTGGTAGGGTTTTTCGTTTTTTCGCGCCGCTTGCGCCTGGTCTCGATATCTTTCATCCGTTTTGAATCAATTCTTTTTTTGAGGCGGTTTATTTCCTTCCTGGTTTCGCGGCGATAATCGATAAGCAGACGAAACCGGAAAGCCTGTCCGAGTATTAAAAGTCCGCCGGAGAGAAATACGAAACTGTAAAAGCCGAGCAATAGCCATTTAGCCGTTTCAACGCCTGCCAGCCTCTGTGCATTGGCATTCACCAGTACAGACAATCCGTACAAAGTAGAGATCAAGCCGCCGATGGCAAGCAGAATCCACTTGGTCTGGAGAGAAAGCTTCTTGACAAGTTTGCGTCCCGGGGGTTTGGCTGCCGATTTAGGTATGTTCATAGCTGATAACGTGGTGTCTTTCCATATAAGATACGCAAACTTATAATGAATAGCACTATCTGGTATAAGAATTCTGCTAATATTTGCGCATAATACATTTTTGTTATGTTGAAATCAGTTTTTAGCTGGGTATTGCGATATATTCCGCGCCCTGTTTTGCAGCGGGTAGGACATATTGCAGCCAGGTTTCTCGGGATGTTTTATCCGGGGAATAATGTAGAATGTCCTGTTTGTAAAAATCATTATTCAAAATTCCTGCCGTATGGAAGAGGAGCATCTGCCCGGGAAAATGCCCTCTGCCCGGGATGCCTGAGCCTGGAGCGGCACCGGCTGATGTGGTTGTTTTTACAAAGAAAAACCAACTTTTTCACAGCTCCCCTGAAAGTGCTTCATGTAGCTCCCGAATACTGTTTTATCGGCCGTTTCGAATCATTGCCCAATCTGGATTATGTCACGGCCGACCTCGAATCGCCGCTGGCGAAGGTAAAAATGGATATTCATGAGATCCCGTTTCCGGCAGGTACCTTTGATGTCGTGTTTTGCAATCACGTGATGGAGCATGTGGAAGATCATGTAAAAGCGCTTTCAGAGCTTCACAGAGTATTAAGACCGGACGGCTGGGGCATTATCCAGTCACCCCAGGACCTCAGCCGGGCTGAAACCTACGAAGACAAATCGATTACCGATCCCAGGGAACGGGAAAAGCATTTCCTTCAAAGCGATCACTACAGGATCTTCGGACGCAACTATGGTGAAGAGCTGCAAAAAGGCGGTTTCAGGGTTAGCGAGGATCGCTTTGTAATGGAAGAACTGACCAGGGAAGAGGCAAGGCGTTACGCGCTTCCGATGAAAGAGGTGGTTTATTTTTGCAGGAAATAGACGGCTTTAATTTACCCTCTCAGGCCCATAACGAGAGTAGCACTATAACAGTCATGAAGAAAAAAGCAACCCCTTTCCAGAACAGGTGCGCCTTCCGTAATTCCATAAAACGGAAAGCGACAAGGTAAAACTTTACCGACGCAAGGAGCATAATTAAGAACCTGGTACTCCGGCCGCCGTCACCGGTATGTGCGAGTACCGCCGACAGGATTGTTAAACCCAATAAGAGCAGAAGTGTGATCAGCAGCGGATGTTTCATCAGTTGCTAAAAGTTAAGTTTTTAATAAAGCAGGTAAAGGCTTGGGAAAAGGAATAGCCAGATAAGGTCGCACATGTGCCAGAAAGCCCCGGCCGATTCGAGATCTCCTGCATGCGCGTAATCCGGGAGTTTGTGTATCCTGAATATCATAATGCTCAGAATAATCATTCCGACCCAGACGTGTATCAGGTGAAAGCCGGTCAGCAGCCAGTAGAGCGTTTCAAACATATTGCCTCCCAGTGTAATATCCGCCTTTAACTTTTCTGCATATTCATATCCTTTCAGCAGTGAAAAAGCTAACCCGCCGAGGATGGTGAAAATAAGGAACCTGACGCTACGCCGGCGATAACCGGCTTTTATCGCTTCAACCGACTTGGCCATCCAGAACCCGCTGAGCAGGAGCAGGGCGGTATTTACAGTTCCGATACCGCGATTCAGGTGGGATGCTGCTGCCGTAAATACTTCCGGTTCGACGCGTCCGTAGTAAACGATCGCTGCGATTCCCATTCCGAAAGTTCCCAGCTCCAGCATGATGATCACCCACATCAGGATGCCTCCCGGTGGATAACCGATATGCTTATGGCCGGGAACACTGGTTTCCAGGGGAATTTTTATTGTATTTTGAGTGTGCATCCTGGAAAGGCTTTCACTGGTGTCTGATTTTGGTATAAAGCCCGACCATTGCGCGGAGTAGTTCTACCGGGGTGGTCAGTATCTGGTAATGGTTTTGTCCGAACATCTGGGGCAGATAGTATTTGGCACGGGCTTCTATCGCCAGGGCGTAAGCATTGATCTCCCGTTCCCCGAGCTCTCTCAGCGCCTGCCGCACATCCTGGATACCGTATTTCCCTTCGTACTTATCGTAGTCATTGGGTTTTCCATCCGAAACCAGGATGATCCATTTGTTTTTTGCCTCCCGGCTGTCGAGCCGAGCTCCGGCATGGCGGAGCGCGGCGCCTATGCGGGTATATCCCTGGGGTTCTACGGCACCTATCCTGTTTTTTCCGGCGACCCATTTTTCATCGAAGTCCTTCAGGGTCAGGTAGGTGGAATAGTTCCTGGTTTTGGAAAAAAAGCTGTCGATCGAAAAGTCGATCGATAGCTCATCGAGGATCTCCCCAAAGAGAATGGCTACCTCCTTTTCCACATCGATTACCCGGCTGCCGGCCGCATAGCTATCGCTGGAAAGGCTGATATCGAGCAAAACCAGGATCGAAAAGTCCTTTTCTTTTTTCCTCCTGGAAAGGAAGATATTATCGGAAGGGCTTCTCCTCGCTCTGATATCGGTGAAAAGATCGGTGAGCGCGTCGATATCGAACTCGGCACCCTGCGGCTGTTTTCGTTGCTGCTGCATTTTATTGTTTACGGAAACGAGCATTTTGCGAAGGCCCAGTAGGGTAGAAGCATTCTTTGTAATCGTTTTCGCGTAGTACCCGGGATCCAGTTCGGCCTGTATTTTCGGAAATACCCTGCAGAAACCGGGTTTATAAGCCCGGTTTTTGAAATCCCATTCGTCATATTTCAAATGAAACCCGCCTCCTTCCGATCCGGCGCTTTCCGCTACTGAAGTATTTTCCATAAACTCCGCCTGGTAGACAGAATGTGCGGTATCATCGACCCTGACGGTAAATTTCATATTCAGCTCGTCAAGGGCATCCTGGTGCTCTTCGAGGTCGTCCTTCCCGTCAAAATCCCGCCAGACCCCGTTATACTCTTCCGCCGTTTCGACCTTTTCGAAGTTATGCAGCAGTACGTAATCCTCCTGCTGCTTTTTGTCGATGGTAAGCGTCCTGATTTCTTCAACGGGTTTGGCCTGCAACAGGGTAGTGGGAGTGGTTTCGTCGGCTTTTTTAGTCTTATCGTTGAAATTCTGCAATACAGTTTCCTCCCGGAGCGGAGAGTCGTCATACATCCACTTACCGTAAAGCCACGACAATTCGGGCAGGTCGGGGTGTGGGGAAGTGACGGGAAACCCGGTTAGTAACCTTTCATGAAGGTCACCAGCAGCAGGAAAGCCTGCTATCAACCTGTCTAATACCTGTGGAGACGTATCGAATGCACGCTGCATCGAAGGGATTGCATCATCCACCTGCCTGTCCCAGTTGAACCCAAGTTCCCGCTGTGTATGCAGGTAGAGTACTCTGAAAAGATAGAATTCCAGGTTCTGGTCCCAAGTGGGGAATTTTGAAAAAGAAGCAGGTAAGAAAAAATTCCGGCCTTTATAACCACCCTCCCTTTCTGCCGGGAAGATATCTATGCTTTCGCCGGAAACAGCGCGCGCCAGGAGTGTCAGCCGGGGCTTGATCTGATCCAGGTCCACTTTCTGAACGAGGTTTTGTCCGGCCTTGTCCCTGTTTCTCTTCAGGTACCTGGCTACTTTTCCGAATATCCATTCATCTAAATCCAGTCCCATATTGTGATGTGCGGTTTTAGTTGAGAGTTGAAAGTTGAGAGTTGAGAGTTGAGAGTTTGACAATTCTTCACTTTCAATTTTCAACTTTCAACTTTCAACTACCTCAAATCATAAGCCCGGTGAGATCTCGTAGGGCCTGGAGTGTCTGAGGATCGTCTGTCAGAGGTTCTACTACGGCGACATTGACAGCCAGCCTTTTGGGCAGCCCGCTTTGTATGAGCTTTGCGGCATCGACCAGGAGCCTGGTAGAGACGGTTTCTGCTAATCCGAGCTCGGTCAGGTTCCTGATTTTCCGACCGATGGCTACCAGTTTTCCGGCGGTATCGGCATCGAGCCCGCTTTCAGCCTCTAAGATGGAACGTTCCGTATTGGCTTCCGGGTAGTCAAAACTAAGGGCGATAAATCGCTGGCGGGTAGAAGGTTTGAGTTCTTTGAATCCCTTCTGATAGCCGGGGTTAAAGGATGCTACCAACATAAAGTCGTCGTGGGCGTATATTTTCTCTCCGAGCTTGTCGATGAAGAGTTCCCTCCGGTGATCGGTAAGGGAATGTATCGCCACTACAACATCCGGTCTTGCTTCGGCGATCTCGTCCATATACAGGATAGCGCCTTCCCTGACGGCCGTGGTCAGTGGACCGTCAAGCCAGACAGTCTCGGCCCCTTTGATAATAAACCTGCCGATCAGGTCGGTAGAAGAGGTTTCTTCGTGGCAGGAGATGGTGATGAGCTGCTTATCGAGCTTATACGCCATATGTTCTACGAACCTGGATTTCCCTGTACCGGTTGGTCCTTTCAGGAGAAGCGGCAGTTTTTGATGAAACGCATGCCGGAATACAACCGATTCTTTGTTGATTTCCTGGTAGTATGGAATGGTTTGTACAATCATAAAGAGATATTTTCAGGCCGGACCAACCGTTTGAAAGGCGATCCGGCTAATATTTAAATGCCGGCGAAGTCAGCCGTTTCAGGCAGGCAGGTGAGTGAAATCATCTGCCTTAGAATCGATAAGGGCTTCATCCGTAGGTTTCCCGTACCTGATAAATTCTGCGATATAGTAGCCGATACCCGTTGCGAAAATTACCGCACAGAGAATCATCACTACAAAATGTATTTTAACTTCTTCCTGTGCATGCATGAACTCCATCTTGAGCCTCCGTTCCAGGTATACCTGTACTACGCCCGCCACACCCAGAGCAGTCACCATACCGAGCATGCCGACGTTTGAAAGCCAGAATGCAAGGTGCCCCTGTGTCTTGTCATACCTCTTCCTGCCGGTGATATTCGGCATGGCATAGGCGATAATGGCCAGGACGATCATAGCATAGGCGCCCCAGAAGGCATAGTGTCCGTGCATGGCCGTGACCAGCGTGCCGTGCGTATAGATATTGGTCTGCGGAAGGGTATGCGCAAATCCAAGGAGGCCGGCACCAATGAACGATACAATGGAGGCGCCTATGGTCCAGAATAAAGCTATTTTATTGGGGTGTGATTTCTCTCCTTTCCGGTACATGTAAACTGCGAACAGTGCCATTGCAAGAAATGCAAGCGGCTCCAGGGCAGAAAATATACCTCCTACGATCAGCCAGATCTTGTTTACGCCGATATAATAATAGTGGTGTCCTGTTCCGAGAATTCCCGAAAGGAAGGTAAGCCCGACGATCACATACAGCCATTTCTCGATTACCTCGCGATCGACTCCCGTAAGCTTGATCAACAGGAAAGCCAGGATACCTCCCATGATCAGCTCCCATACGCCCTCCACCCACAGGTGCACGACCCACCATCTGAAAAACGAATCCGTAACCTGGCTGTCAAACCAGATCATACCCGGCAGGTAGAGCAATGCGGCAAATACCAGCCCCATCGTCAGAACCATAGCGGTGGTAGTCTGCCTTTTTCCTTTGAACAGGGTGGCGAGAATAATCCCCAGGAAGAGAAGTACATTGACTACTACGAGGTAGTCAAGCTCCCTGGGTATTTCCAGGAATTTTCTGCCTTCCCAGATATTGAAATGATAACCGGTAATGGCGGCGACTCCCACTACAGCGAGAGATATGAGCTGTACGTAGGCCAGTTTTACACTGACCAGTTCCCTTTGAGCTTCCTCCGGGATAATGTAATAAGCGGCTCCCATAAAGCCGGTAAGCAGCCATACGACAAGCAGGTTGGTGTGTACTGCACGGGCAGTATTGAACGGAATCCAGTCATGGAGGTTGTCCATGCCAATCCTGGCAAAACCCATTATAAATCCGTATAAAATCTGCAAGGCAAAAAGCAGCATGCACAGGGCAAAAAACCAGTAGGCGACTTGTTGAGATCTGTATTTCATAGGAGGAAGTGTTATTGCTGGTCTTTAGCCAGGGGTGAAACAATTCTATCAAAGCCGTTCAGATCGATTTCCCCGATCCATTTAAGATAGGCGATCATCGCGTCGGCGTCTTCGTTGCTCATATTATAGGCAACCATTTTCCGTCCGTGAGGAGCCCAGGGAACAGGAAGCTGAAGAATCACCTTGATCACCTCCTCTCCTTTTCTCTCGACCACTTTTGTCAGCTCCGGCGCATAATATCCGCCCTCGCCGAGGATCGTATGGCACCCCATACAATTGTTGGTTTCCCAGAGATGTTTACCTCTGACCACCTGTTCTGTAATGTTCTCGTGATTGGACTGATCAGCCCCGGGAGCAAAAGAATAAATCGTCAGTCCGATAAAAATCAGGAAAGTGACCATCGTTCCACCCAGGAAGAATGCCCGTGCTTGTGATTTTGACAGCATACCGTTTTGGACTTATGTTGAGAGGATAAAATATTAAAATACCTTTTTGTCTTTTATTTGGCGAAAATACAAGGCTTTTTTAAAAAGAAAATGGCCGCAAATATGAAAATGGAAGATCCTGACAACAATCATTATTGTCGGTGACTTTTGTCTGGAAAAGAAGGGGAAAAGAGAAAATTGGCCGGTGTTTCCTGATAACGGAGCCGTAGTATGAGCGGCGATTTCAGGGATTGACGGCCGGGTTTTCGTACCAGATGATCCCAAGTCCGATATCTTCCTCGTTTTCATCGTTTGTCAGCACATCGGTATCGCCGTCGCCGTCCATATCGACCAGGTTGACGAGATCGAATTTCCGCCCTTTCATGTCGCTGATCTTGTGGAAAGTCCATTTTCCGGTGAAGGGATTTCCGTCGTACCTCCCGCCGATCACGCTATATTTCCCGGTCTTTTTATATTCGTCATAGGGGATTCTGGCTACTTTGCTTTCTTCCTCAAACGACAAAACGATATCCGGTCGTCCATCCAGGTCCATATCGGCTACTGCAACAGACTTTCCTCTGGGCCCGGCCCAGTCAGGGTAGGGGATTTTGTGCATTTTCCAGCTATGATCAGGTGCATGTTCGAGTAGAACCAGGCCTTTATAAAGATCCGGAACCAATATATCACTGAGCCCGTCGCCGTTCAGATCATGTATTGCCAGGAACATGGGTTCTTTGATATTGGTCCCGATCATGTGGGATTTCCATTCCGAATAGAATCCCGGCGAGGAGATACCCGGGTTTTCCAGCCATCTCACACCGGCCTGAGTGCTGTTCTTTCGATCGGATACGAGGATGTCGGGGAATCCGTCGCCGTTCATATCATGCAGGACGACCGACATGATCCAGCCGGCTTTGGATACCGGGTGAAAAGTCCACCGGTCGATATCCCGGGGATTCGGAGGGCATTTCAGCCATCCTACCACGGCCTTGTCGTCCCCGGAATCGCCCTGCCTGCGCTTCGAACCGATAACGAGGTCTACGCCGTTTTGCTGATCCATATCTGCGGGAACTGCAAACATCCATGCACTAAGCCCGTTTAAAGCGGGGACAGACTGGGTTACCCATTTCGAGGCGTCCAGGTAATCTTTGGGGTTCTCCGGCGCCCAGTGAAACATAACCTGGTTGGTAGCGCCTTCCGATGCCGTGACCAGGTCGATGATACCGTTGTTGTCGAGGTCGACCAGGAGGGCATCTTCTACATCCGGAGAAGGCAGTTCCACGTATTGCCAGTGCTGCTTTTTTATCTTGTCATGACCGGGATTGATGTAGATGCGGGTTATCCCGTCTTCTTCAAAACCTGTTACCAGATCGGGAAACCCGTCGCCGTTTACATCGGCCATTTTTACTCCGTCCGATCCGGAAGCAGGCTTCGGATCCAGGCTATGGGTGGTCCATGGTAAGTCTTCGCGGGATTGAGAGAGGGCCGCGCCGGCTATTAACAGGCAGGCGATGGTGGCGCTTATGAAGCGAAAGGGCTCTGCAGGGAGATAAGTCCGTCGTGTTATGCTCATGGTACCCAGCTTACTTTTCAACCCAAACAGGATGTTTTCTCATGGCCAGCTCCAGTAGCCGGAGCGTGTCTTTTTCGGGGCCGGACAATTGATCTTTGTTTAGCGGGCTCTTTTCCGCTATATCTTTGTCTGTATTATAAAACCGCCCGTCGTGATAAAGCTTATAGTTGATGGTTCTGACAAACCGGGCCCGTTTATATTCTTTGTCTTTCCTGAGCGGATATTGGTCGAAATGGCATGTAGCCGTTATTCTGCCTTCAAAGGCGGGGTCTCCGGTAAGCAGCGGATAAAAGCTCAGGCCATGCAGGGTGGGAGGGTGCCTGATGCCCGCAAGATCGGCAATTGTCGGCATGAAATCGGTGAAGTCTACCAGTTTTGAATAGGTTTTCCCCTTACGGATTTTGTCAGGCCAATAGGCTATCAGGGGAACATGAGTCCCGGTGGCAGTAGTAAGCCCCTTACCTCCTCTTATGATACCGCTCTTTGTCTGTGTATAGACAGACCGGTCGGTACCGTTATCCCCGGTAAAAAGAATAATGGTATTCTGATCCAGGTTCAATGCTTTCAAATGTTGGGAGAGGCGTCCGACAAGCTTATCGACGTATCCAACCATGTCTTTAAAATAAGTAGTATCTTTTTCGAATCTGCGGGTTGGGTCGCTCCAGGCTTTAGAGTCGGGTGTCGGAACGAACGGGCTGTGTACTAATACCATGGGATAGTATACAAAAAACGGCTCTTTCTTCTTCCGGCTGATGAAATCAAGAATGTAGTCCGAAAAGATATCCGGTCCGTAGTTATCTTCGGAAGTATCCAGATATTCCCCGTTTTGTACGATAAGCGGCTTTGCATAGCGGTCTCCTTCTTCTTTTCTTTCGGCCACCTGCCAGAGACAGAATTCATCAAAGCCAAAGCTGAAGGGTTTGCGCCTGTCATCCCAGTCTGGGATTTCATCCTTGTTATGAGCACCGTTCAGTTGCCACTTTCCCGCAATGCAGGTCGCATAGCCGGCGTCTTTCATAAGGTGGCCGAAGGTGTATTCTCCCTTACGCAGGTTTCCCCAGTAGTCGTAGTTCTGGTAGTTGTAAAGACCGGTCATGAGCTGCACGCGCGAAGGCGTACAAAGTGGCTGCGACATACAGTTTGTAAACCGGATACCATTAGCCGCCAGTGAATCCAGAACAGGGGTCTGGTAGGAAAGACTGCCGTAGCTGCTCAGACATTCACGGCCCATATCGTCAGCCAGGATCAGGATGACATTGGGGCGTCTTTCTTTACTGTTTGAAAAACCGAAAAACAGAAACGCCATTCCGGCGAGCGGGAAAAGCCATTTGGCGTTCAGTAAGAAGTGTTTCCGAAGCCTGTTCATCCCCCTTACCGCGTCACTGCTCTACCGAAGCCAGCTCAGAGAGCACCTTGCAGGTGCCGAATTCCGGCTCTACCCGGATAAACACATCTCCCTGAGCTTTGGCAAACCATTTTTCAAGCGCAGTATTCTTTTTATTCGAAAGCACGATATTGGAAATCTTTTCGTAGTCATCTTTCAGATTGGCTACGTGAGGCTCTTTTTTGCTTTTGTACCAGATGATGCGCATGGCCGATTGTCCCTCGTCGGTACGATAAATAATCGGTTTGCTGATTTGGTCTACCTGCATCGAATCGAGCGCGAAATAAAGCACGGGATCCATAGTCGCGTCGAGCGCGAGATAGCTGGTCTGCGTCTGCATGTCCTGCAGCAGCCCACCCATTTCGGCAGTCATCTCATCCTGGGAATGCTCTTTGGCCGCTCTTGCAAACGAAAGTGAATCAGTCTGTATAAGAGTCCTGAGGCTATCCAGGAAACGGCTGGCGTCGGTAATATCGGTCCCTTCGTTGTAGTCGGGGCGCAACAGGATATGACGCGCCCGGTATTCAGCGCCGCGCGTCTGCAGGAGCTGGATGAGGTGAAACCCGAACTTACTTTCAACCGGTTCGGAAATCTCATTGACTTTCAGTGCCAGAGCTGCACCTTCGAATTCCGGTACCATAGCTCCCCGCCCCGCAAATCCCAGGTCGCCGCCGGCCTTTGCAGAAAGAACATCGTCGGAATGAATCTGGGCAATGATAGCAAAGTCTTCTCCCTGCTCGACGCGTTTCTTATAATCGAGAAGCTGGTTGCGCAGCTTTTGTTTCTGTTCCTGGGTTACGGTGCCCAATCTTACGATATGCCCCACTTCGACTTCAGCCGGTATAAAAGGCAGGCTGTCTTTGGGAATACCGTTAAAAAACTTCCTGACCTCTTTCGGTGTAATTTTTACGTCCCCCGCTATCTTCTGCTGCATGGTTTCAACGGTAAGCTGCTCCTTCAGTTGCTGGCGCAGCTCCGATTTCAACGCATCGATGCTTTTTCCATATGCTTCTACCAGGTTCTGCTCGGATCCGAACCGCTGGATCATCATATTCATCCTGCCGTTCAGTTGGGAATCGATATCCTTGTCTTCTACTTCAACTGAATCTATCTCAGCCTTTGCCAGAAGCATCTTATTGATAATGAGAGATTCAAGAAGATCGCATTTGTCTACGTTATTCTGATTTTGCTGGAGGTACCCCTGGTACATTTCCTCTATTTCCGAATTCAGGATATAGTAGTTGTCGACCCGTGCAACGATTTTATCGATGCTGACAGGTGCCTGGGCAAATAGCCCGGCACCAGCCCCGGCAAAAAACACCAGTGCGGGAAAAAGAAATCTGACTGGGAAAAGCCGGAACAAAAAATTAAATGACATGATTATTATTTCAGATTTGATACTTGTGTCTCCTTACTTTACTTTGCTTAGCTCGTTTTTGTTGACTGTAGCAGGATATTCATTTTTCAGTTTTTCGAGCCATTGCTGTTCGAGTACCCGCTGGTAATCGTTAATTACTGCCCCCCGGGCTTCTTCAAACGTTTTGACGCGGGGTGCCTGGATTTCCTTTATATAGATCCACTTTTTACCTTTCGGGGTTGCATGAAGCTGTTCCCCGGTTTTCCATTCGAGCCCGCTTAGCAACGGATCGTCTTTAGAAATGTAGCCGTCTTTTGCAATCACTTCTTCTCCCGAAAGGTTGCTGTTCAATACTTTGGCGACATCCTGGGCCGAGGTAGAATAATATATAAAGGTGACTTTCCTGTTAGCGGCCGCGTCGGACGTGTTTTTCAGCGCATCATGGTTCTTTTCTACGATCCTGTTCAGGGAAACGTCATTGTTTTTCAAGAAGTTTACTACGTTGTTCAGCCTCGCTTCGCTGACCTCCCTGCTTTCTTTCTCATCGCGATGCGCGTTTATCTCCACTATATATTGCGGATTGACGCTCATAGCAGTCGCTATCTTTTTTAGCTTCCCGATGGCCCCGGCGCCGGGAGCGGCCTCGTTGTTTTCAAACAGTACATCTTCTCCCCGTAGTTCAAGGCTGTAAGGATAGCCCGAAAGCATTTTCCTGGCCCGGTTCACCAGTGCTGTATCCTGTGCAACGGCCAGTGTCGCCACTGCCCTTTCAGGGTACTGGTACTTGTTTTTGTTGCTTTCAAAAATCTGCCTTTGTCCGAGTGAATCACTCAGGGATTTACCCCAGACATACTTTTCCATCATGTTGGAAAGGAGTACGCCGTCTGTGATTTCCTGCATCAATTGCTGAAACTCAGGCTGATCCTTTTCAAGCAGGCTTTTTGCATGCAGGGCAAGCTTTTCGTTGATGAAGTCATTATAGTACCGCCGTAGAGCAGCGTCGACCGAAGAACCCGGAGGTAAGGGTTTCTGCTTGTTTTTCAGGTAATTAATGAATTCTCCGCCGGTATACGCCTTCCTGCTCAGTACAAAAAGATGGGCGTCTGCAATTTCCTGAGGAACCGGCGCAGGTACGGTCCAGCGTGCCCTTAGCAAAGTGCTGTCTACCAGCGACCCTATCCGCTGCAGTACATCCAGATTTTCGGTAACCGGGTACTGCGCACGTATTTTCTGCTGGTTTGCTTTTTCGATAAACTTACCGCGCGAATCCTGGGTTACTTTCTGGCGCAGGGCCGGCGCAGCTTCCTCATAGCTTTCCATGGGAATTTTCCTGGCGAGCTTTATAATATGCCAGCCATAGGCGGTTTGCACCGGTTCGGAATAATCTCCGGGCTTCGCCAATCCGAAAGCCGCATCTTCGAACGGCTTGACCATCGTCCCGATCCCGAAAGCCGGGAGCAGCCCCTGGTTCTGGACCGA
This sequence comes from uncultured Cytophagales bacterium, assembly GCA_964562455.1. GTDB lineage: Bacteria > Bacteroidota > Bacteroidia > Cytophagales > Spirosomataceae > Ravibacter. The sequence goes on along the minus strand of CAZLTN010000077.1, from coordinate 1,207 downwards.
ACGCTGATCTTCAGAAAAAGCCTTCACCACCGAATCCCAGCTTTCGCCGGATTTCAGCAGGCTATAGGCCTGGTTTATCTTATTTTTTGCAGCCTGGCGCAGTTCAGGTGAGTCGCTTTCGGCAGCGGGGACCATACAATGAGCGACCTGGATCCGCCCGCGGTTCGGGCTTCGGTCGTGTACTTTAATAATATGATATCCGTGAATACTTCTGACCGGTTCCGAAAAACGGCCCACCGGGGTGTTGTAGGCTGCGGTTTCAAAGGGGTATACCATCTGGAAAACGGTGAAGCTGCCCAGGTCGCCTTTGTTTGATTTCGCACTGGGGTCTTGTGAAAACTTCAGCGCCATTTCCCCGAAATCAGCGCCACCACGGAGCTGTGTCCATATTTTCTGTACCGTTCCGTAGGCTTTGAGCGTATCGGCGGGGGAGGCAAGCTCGGGTACCCGGATCAATATATGTGAAGCGTGAACTTCGGTTTTCGATCTTTCGTAAGCCTCTCTGGCAAACTTCTCGGCGAGTTCCTTGTCATTCAGGAAATTCTGAGACAGGATTTCCCTGTAGGACGAAATTTCGTCTCTGAAATTTTCGGTGGTGTCACCACCTTCTTTCTGGGCGGCCAGCACCTTGAGCTTCATGTTGGTAAAGAGGTCGAGGTATTCCTGCGGGCTCAGCGGTTTCTCTGAATTCAGCGAATACTTATTCTTCTCAAAAGATGCTGCAAAGTCCCTGGTAGTATAGGATTTGTCACCCAGCCTGACTAAAACCGGCTCTTCGGCCGGCCCTGAATCCGGCGTATTGGTGACAGCGGGAGGCGTTGTTTTGCACGATTCAAGTATAATGGCGACAATTGCAATTACAATGAAACGGGAACGGAGCATAATGAGGTATTAAAATACGATGGTAAAACCCTTTCCGAAGCATCACTCCGGGATTTAGGCGTTTTAATAACGACAAAATTAGTAAAAAGGTTTGATACCGAATGGATTTGGTGAAGATCGTGATAGAGCCCCAGTTTTTCACCAGGCTATTTTTTCTCGCAGCGCCCTGACTTCGTCGTCAAGGTTGGGTTCCAGCTCCTTCAGTCGCTCGAGCAGGTTTATAGAAAAATGCTTCACTGTCAGTACAATATATGGTCACTGATAACGTCACAGATCAGGCAATGCTTTTGAACGTAATAAACCATGAACCTTGAAGATATTTTAG
>CAZLTN010000076.1:7609-26948 GCA_964562455.1 uncultured Cytophagales bacterium | reverse complement strand
CGTAAATGAATTTAAATTTATCCATAAGCTGTCCTCTGAATAGGGAGTACCTCACCTTTCAAAAACCATTAACCTTTATCTTATTATGAATTTCAACCCTTCAAGTCTCTATATAAGTATAGTAGATCTCTTTGCAATTTTGCTTCCGGGTGCGATAGCCTCCCTGGTGATTTATTCTTTTTTCCACGAGCCTTTGGAGGGATTCCTGAATATAGCTCAGGATAACTCCTCTTTTATTAAAGGTTTTGTATTGCTTTTTTCTTCGTATCTGTTCGGCCATTTTATCAGCCAGATAAGTGCGTATATGGATGAGTGGGTGTACGACAAGTTGAAGGGGAAAGTGTATGATGATCATAAATGTGTAAAGAAGGTCTTAGAAATACGTGAGAGTCGCTACGGGAACGAATTAACTCCGGTATATGTGAATACGTATAAATGGTCCGTATTTAAGCTCCAGAAGGAATATCCGGAAGCAGCTGCTGAAGTCGAAAGATATATGGCGGACTCAAAATTTTTCAGGAGCTTGTTTGTCATTCTGCTCGTTCTTTTGGTTGTCTTTTGGAGAGAAGATTGCGATATTTCGCTTTGTCTTTTTGTCGGTTCAGCCTTTTCGATGGTACGGTATTTTAAGAAACGACGCAAAGCAACCGAGACAGCCTATCAATACATCATTTTCACAGAAGAGCTGAATACAAAAAAGAAATGATCTGAGCACGTATTTCAATTCTTCCGAAACCCTGCACTATAGGCGAGCACCAGGTGATTCTTAAACCGATTACCTCGTTTTCTGATACACATTCCAGCCGTGGCTTTCCGTATCGGACTCAGATGGTAATGGAAAAACAATCGCTTCTTCCAGCGATGCGAACTCCTTTTTATACATCGTAAGTGCGTCTTCGGTAACATTCTTCAAAAAGATAGTGAAGAACCTGCCTGCTTTAGGGCTTCCGTCGGCTCCTTTAAGGATGATCCTGTTCAGCTCCCGGTTGTAATCCAGCACGTTCATGCCGTATTCCACGTTGTATGCCTGGCCCTGCATGGTATAAACGACAGCGTTCTGCTGAAAGTCGTGTACGGATGTCTGGGCACCTTTTCCCGGTATTTCGAAAACCCACTTGTATTTTCCCTGTACAGGTAAAGGACGGGCGTTTTGGGTACCGAATGACATCAATGTACCGGCCATGACAGCCATTGTAATTAGTTTGGTTCCTGTTATTTCAAATATCATTTCCGTATTTTGTTTAGTGTAAAATTTATTAAGATCTGTAACGGTATTCTGAGTCTTACCTGGCAAATAATTTATCGATACTGACCGACAGGCTCGCAAACCACGTGCGTCCGGGCGACAGGGAGGAATAGAAACTGTTTACTTCCGGGGTGTAATTGAAAATATTATTGACGCCGGCGCCCAGCGTCAGGTATTGGCGGTACCTGCCCGAAATATGCAGGCGCCAGGTACTATAGTGCGGGTACTCGATTTTGTAATACCGGTTTTCGCTTTCCTGAGTATATACTTCGGCTTTCCCGAGGAATTTCCCGTTAAGGGCAACGGTAGCGCGGTGCTGCCGCCAGGCCAGCGTATAATCTACCTTGAGAGTGGCCGTATGCGGCCGGGTAGTGGAGAGGTTTTTGCTGTGCTCAGTAAGACCATCGTCCGTATAGGTATACCCGGCTTGTATCCTTAGATTTTTCAAAGGGGAAATAGTGGTGTTGATCTCAACGCCTTTCAGCAACTGGCGTTCCGAGTTGTGATAAAATACCGTGTCGCTGGCTGCATTCCAGAGCAGGTTGAGCTTGTCCCTGATATGATTGTGAAAAGCGTTGATTGAGAGGTAGAAATTCTTATCCCCGTAGTCGGCAGTTACAGAAACAGTACGGCTTTTTTCAGGCCGGAGGTCCGGGTTCCCTATGATCTGGAACATGCCCAGGTGGTCCCAGTTGGTATAAAGTTCCTTCAGGCTCGGCGACCGGAAACCCGACGCGTACGAGGCCCGGAGAGACATGCGGTCAGAAAGGTCGAATTTGGCGGATGCAGTCGGGCTGAGATTGCCGCCATAGTCAGAGTGTTTGTCCCACCTTACCCCGGTTACCAAATTGAGGCGGCGGACTATGGCGTAGTCATGCTGCGTGTAAACGGTATAGCTTTTTACGGCAGATCTGGCGCCATCTGCAAACATATAGGTCGACAGGCTTTCGCCGAGATATTCCACGCCGCTGGTAAGCTGCTGTTTTTTGGTAAGCCTGTTGCTGGAAAGGAGGCGGAAGTTGTGGAGGACGTTGGTGTAGTCCTTTTCTTTCAAACCGATACGGTGATAATGGTTTATCTTATCGTAAAGGCTGAAATTATAGCTGAGCTCAGTGCTGTGGCCTTCGCTGATCAACCAGTGGCTTTTCATCAGGGCATTGTAGCCGGAATAGAGGTTGTGCATAACGGTTCCTTCTGCTCCCGCATTGAAGCGTTCCCGGTGCAGGAGTGTTCCCTTTATCTCGGAAGTGAGCTTTTCGGAGAAGATAAACCCGAATTTTTGTTCCAGGTTGAGCACTTTCCCCCCTTCTACTTCCTTTGTTCTCAGTATTTTGTCACTGACTACCGTATCGGGATAAATGCGCCGGAAGTATTCCCGGTCTTTCAGCATGTAGTTGTCCGATCTTTTCCATAGCGCGGAAGTATGGGCGGAAAACCGCTTTCTTTTGGTCCCTCCCGAGACGGTATGCTGCTGTTCGCCGTAGCTTCCGAAACGGGTTGCAGCATCCAGGTGAAAAGCCTGAGTGCTCTTTTTGGTAATAATATTGATGACGCCGCCTATCGCGGAAGAGCCATAGAGCGTGGACAGAGATCCTTTTACGATCTCTATCCTTTCGATGTTATGAGGGTTCAGGAGCTCGTAATCGATATTATTCCGCGTTTCACCGGCTATCCGCTCACCGTCTATCAGGAACAGCACGTAGTTGCCGCCCAATCCCTGCATATTGATATTGGGAACATTGGCGTTGCTCGTAAATTCCAGCCCGGGAAGCTCAGCTTCCAGTAATGACAGAAAGCTGCCGGTGTTTAGCTTTTCGATATCCCTGGAAGTAATGACACGCGTCAGCACCGGGCTGTCTTTCAGTAATTTTGGGGTACGGGTACCGGTAATGACTATTTCGTTCAGGTTATTGATGTCTTCTTCCAGCTCTATTAACGCTACATCTGCAAACGGGACAAACGCTATCGCATATCCCACATGGGAAACCTTTAGACGCAACTCCTCATATCCGGCAGGAACGACCAGCGTAAAGTAACCTTCCGGATCTGTTACCGTACCGATTGTATCGATCGAGACGCCGGCGTATGAGAGGGGAGTCTTCGCGTTTCCGGATACGACCCTCCCTTTCGATACAGCGGTTTGCGCCGCCGTTAAGCCCGGAAGAAAGTACCACAGGAAAAAGCAGACAGCAGCTATTCTAAGATTCATGTGAATAAAAAGGAGCTTCGACTCCGGTCAGCTACCTTGACTGATGCTTTTGATCCGCGGTGGCTGAGCGAAGTCGAAGACACAAGGTTATAAACGGGTGGAACCGTCGGGCTGATAGGCATAGTCAAGAGAAATGACCATTGTTTCGTTTTTGTCGCTCAGGTAATTGGCAAATTTGATTTTGGCAAATTTCCCGGCTGCGGTCCTGATTACGTATACATTGTCATAAAGCGTATATACGGGTGGCGGATTGCTGGTATCGACATTCAGCCATTGGATCTCGCCATTAGCGGGCTGGTCCTCAAATACAGGCACCGGAAGGGTAAATTTCACCATAATGGATTTGGTGGCGTCTACCACATACCCGGATGAGGGAGCCGTAGTGATTTCCGATAGTGACTTCGACTGCGTTTTTACAGCTCCGCCGGACCCAAGGCCCGAATTTCCGCAATTGAGGCGTACGTCGTTACGGTGAAAGGCGATATCCCAGTCGAGGCTTTTATTGAAATTTGCTTTATCTATCTCTACGACCGTTCCCTTTTCGAACGAAAAATAAACCCAGTCGGAGTAACTTCTCGCATCGATCTTTGCCGTCTTAACCTCCAGGGCAGGAGCCGGCTCCTCTGAATTATCTTTCGAACAACCTCCAAGGACAGATATAACCGGAACCAGGAGAATCCATTTGTACCTCATTTTATTATTAAATAGATTAATTATAAATAAAAATAACAGCACAAAGATATCCTGCCTCTCATTCTCCAAAATATGACTGCAGTCATATTTTGGAGCGATTTGTATCATTTTTGAAAGGTGGTATGTGTCTGATACGCGTCTATTCCCTAACCTTGCTAAATTTGTACTGGAAGTATTGTTCCGGGAGGAGGCGATAGACTCTTGACGATGTAGCCATGTATAAAATTATTCTCCTTATCGACTTTGCCGAGGAATACAGCAAGAGCCTTTTGAAAGGGATTGCCAGGTATTCGCGTGAGCACGGGCCCTGGATTTTCTGCAGGATGCCGCTTTATCAACGGGAGACTATCGGGATAGGAGGTATACTGGAATGGGCGCTTGAGTGGGAAGCAAACGGGATAATCGGGCAGCTCTATAATGACCCGAAAATAGACCTTATTGTAAAAGCCGGGATCCCGGTTATTGCCCAGGACTTCAAGGAACGCTTTACGAACCTGCCGAATATAACGGGAAATCACTATGAAGCCGGCGTAATGGGGGCTGACTATTTCCTGAAAAAAGGTTTTAAGAATTTCGCATTTTATGGTTTCAGCGATATCGTCTGGTCGCGCGAACGGGCCGAAGGCTTCGAAGATACGATCAGGGCCGCCGGGCATGAAGTGCATTATTTCGAGCACAGGATGTCGAGGACAGGCGAGCTCTGGTTTTACAAACCAAGCTCGCTGAGCCAGTGGCTGAAGTCGCTTCCCAAGCCGATAGCATTGATGGCCTGCGATGACAACCAGGGGCAGCATATCACAGAAGCATGCCGCCACTCCGATATCAGGATACCGGAAGAAGTGGCCGTTCTTGGGGTTGATAACGACGAAATGATCTGTGAGTTTTCTGACCCGCCCCTGTCGAGTATCGGGCAGGATGCCGAGAAAGGAGGGTATGACTGTGCCAGGCTGCTGCATCACATGATCGAAAACGGGACTTCCGATTTTTATGACATCGTCGTAAAACCCACGCAGGTGATTACCCGGCAGTCTACGGATATCTACGCAACAAATGACGATGACATAGCTTCATCTCTGAAGTTTATACACCAGAATATCGAGAAGAACCTACAGGTCGATGACGTAGTAAAGCAGGTACCGCTGTCACGACGGGCTCTGGAAAAGCGTTTTCAGCAGATGACCGGACTTCCTATTTACAAGTACATCTTCAACCTGAGAATGGAGAAGTTTACAACCAGGTTGCTGGAAACAGATATGAGTGTATTCGAGATAGCCATGGACCTGGGTTTCAATGACAGCAAGAATATCGCCCGCCAGTTCCGCCAATTAAAAGGATGTACTCCGCTGGAATACCGGAAGCGTTACAGGCCGGGAAAGTAATCCTCTCTGCCACGAGTTGGAAGATATGTTTCATAATAAAACACACTATTGAAATATGAAACAAGTCATGTGCATTATTGCCTGTATTTTACTATCCGTAAAGTTACAGGCGCAGAGCGATGGAGGCATGCTTTTACTTCATCCTGAAGGTAGGTTTGCCACTAATAGCAACATTCGTCAATCGTCAGGCCTGGCAAAGGTTCCCGATGCCCTGTCTTTCTGGACGCACAATGATCAGGGGTATCCACTTACCCGGATCTACAGGTTCAACCCCGGATCAGGATCAGCGAATGTCGACATTATCGACTCGGCAAGTATCGATCTGCCTGTAAACCTCGACTGGGAGGATATGACAAAGGATAACGCCGGAAACCTCTATATAGCCCAAACAGGCAAGAATTGTAATCAAAATGCGCCGCCTGACTGCCCCAAACGCCACGTTTTTGCTTTTCATAAGGTACCGTTCAGCAGCCTTGGCGGTGGAAACACGGTAACACCCGCCAGTTATTATTATACCTATCCGCTTAGTGGCTACCCGGGCGCCAATTGCAGAACCGGAACGGATACGGTTTTTGCAAATGTCGAGTCCGCCATTTGGTTTAATGGCGCCATTTATGTGTTTACGAAAGACATCTGGTCCAAGCCGCGCAACAATTGCGGTCAATGGCAGGCTAATCATACCGTTTTATTTAAAGTCCCCTTAACCGAAGGCAGCACGGAAAGCAACCCGATTACCGCTGAGTATATTGCTTCTTTTAATATGAAAGTTTCGGATAGCGATAATGGCAGTTACCTCCTGCCGTTAGCCGCAGCAATCAGCGACGATCAGAAAACAGTCGCTTTGACAACCGGCGGTCGATTGTGGATTTTCTACAATTTTACGGGCGATAATTTTTTCTCAGGAAGCAAAACATGGTACACCTATACCGATAATGGTACGGCTCCCGCGGTGAGAGGCTTCGAAGGGATGGAGTTTAGCAGTAATACCAAGTTGCATTTATCGGTAGACGGTGTGAACGGCCGCGTCATGAGTGTGGATTTACCAGGCGCGCCTCTTGCCACCGCGAATTTGAATGTGAATCTCCGTACCAGCGAATGCAATACCTGGCTGGAATATAATTATACGCAGGAATATCCGCTGAGTGCGGTAGAGCTGCAGGTTTCTGCCGATGGGCAATTTTTCCATACCCTAGCCCAAAGTAAAAATACTTCCGGGCAATTTTTAGTTAATGACCGGGTAATTCCCGGTGTCGGTGGCAGTCCGCGTTATGTCCGGCTCAGGCTGATCGATCCCGGCGAAGGTATCAGCTTCAGTAAGATCGAACGCATCACACAACCGTGCAGACAGGTATCTTTTGATATTTATCCTAACCCGGCCTATACAGGTAAAACTATTGTCAGATGGGATCCCGCCTATACTAGTGGAGAGCTAACCTTTACTTTGTATAATGTCCGGGGAATTATTTGCGGGAAATACACCTGCCTCTCCCAGGACAAAAGAATGGAAATACATCTTGACCGGCCGGGACTCTATTTTTTAAAGATTCAGGATGAGCGCGGATTTAACCAGGTTCATAAAATCGTATACTTATAAAGGGATGAAAACACAAATGCCGTAGAAATGTCGGGTTAAAACCGGTACACGCCCTTCTCCTGACATCTATCTTTGTTTCATCAATAAACGTCAAAACGCAAGTATGAGCAAAGGATTGTTATCTGAAAAAATAGAGTCGCTCAGGAAAAGTAAGGGGCTTAGCCAGGAAGTACTCGCCGACAAGTCATCAATCAACCTGCGGACCCTGCAGCGAATTGAAGCCGGAGAAAACGAACCGCGCGGCAACACGCTCCTCCTGATCGCCCGGGCCTTGGATACGCCCATTGAAGAACTGCTGGATTTTACCAAGACAACAGACAGCGGTTTTTTACAGACGATGAACCTGGCGGCGCTTTCTTTTTGGGTAATTCCATTAGGCAACCTGGTTATCCCGCTGATTCTCTGGATCATGAAGCGGGACAAAGTGCAGGGAGTTTATGAACTCGGTCGACGCATTATTAACTTCCAGATCACCTGGTGTTTTATTACCTACGGCTTTATCTTTTTTTGGATTGTCAGCCTATTTGGCAGGTTACCGTTTATCATTTCGCCATTCCTGTTTCTGTCGGTAATTCTCTCGCTCTACCTGTTTAATTCGGTTATTATTCTGACGGCTGCCTGGCAGATCAGGCGAAAGCACGAAACAGTTTATTCGATCAGTTTTCCTGTTTTGCGTTAGCTTAATATGGTCAGATACTTCACATTTGTGCTATGGCCGGGCTTGGTATCCTTGTCGCCATACCTGGTCAATCCGGCAGCAGCCCAGGTCGATCAGCAACGCGCCGAAGGCTACTTCAGAGAGGCTGCAGCCATCTGTCAACGTGACGGCGGACGTTTATGGGGTGTCTCTTTGTGCGGGCCGATGGTATTTGCCGATGCGCGGACACGAACGCTCGCGACAAATCAGCCCCGCCCGGCAGACGATTGGCCACAGGTTCTCGGCTTCACGAATGCGCCGATTGAGTGGGGCGGCTCAAACTGGGTAGCCTATATGTGGGATTTCACGACGGCCCTCCCTACCTCTCGTGTACGATGCGAATTCATGCTGCACGAGCTGTTTCATCGCATTCAACCGGACCTCGGACTAATGACGCTTTCGGGACAGAACGCACATCTGGATACACCCGAAGGGAGAATCTGGCTTCGGCTCGAGTGGCGTGCACTGTCGCGGGCACTTGAGCAATCGGGTGATGCCCGCAAACGTGCCTTGAGTGACGCAGCCGCCTTTCGACTGAAGCGGCGTTCACAGTTTGCCAATGCTGCAGAGAACGAGCGCGTCGAAGAAATCCGTGAAGGCCTTGCCCAATACACCGGCATCGTCGTCACGGCTGACACACGAGCCGACGCAGTTATCAGCATGATCGAGCATCTGGCTGCGGCGGAAGGGCATGAGACTTTTCTGCAACAATGCTATGTAACCGGCACGGCGTATGGGATTCTTCTCGATGACGCGTCAGCGGATTGGAGGCGCAGCGTGAACAGCAGTTCGGATCTGGGACAAATGCTGATGACGGCTCTCGGGATCAGCCCGGACGAGGATGCGGTTGAAGCCTCGGTGCCTTACGGCGGAATGGAAATCCGCGCTACGGAGCAATTGCGCGAAGAGCAGCAACGGGCTCGCTTGCTTGAACTGCGGAACCGTTTTGTCGAAGGCCCTGTGCTCGTCGTTCCGTCAGGCGGAGGCGCGACATTTAACGCGGTAGGCGCCACGCCCATTCCCGGAGTGGGAACGGTGTTTGTTTTACCGTACCGAACCAAGGGCGGGTGGGGCACGTTAGAGGCGACTAACGGCGTCCTGGTTAACGATGACGGAAAGCGTCGGCTGCCCGGACCATTTCACATTGAAGGCGCTACCATCAGCGGCGAGGGCTGGACAGTGACGACCGCTTTCGGGTGGACCGTGCGCTCAGGGCCCCGGTCCGGCGATTATCAGGTCATTCAGAATCCGTAACAGGAGGGTAGGATAAGCATAGAAAAAGCCCCGGTTCAGGTAACACCGGGGCTTTCGGGTAAGGGAGAGAATAGTTTATACTCCCAGTTCCTTTAAAACTTCGCTGACCTTCGCGGCAGCTTCTTTAAACTCAATCGCTGAGTATACTTTCAGACCTGACTCATCAATAATTTTTGCACCTTCGGCTGCGTTAGTGCCCTGCAGACGTACGATGATGGGTACCGGGATTTCTCCGATAGCTTTATAAGCTTCCACGACTCCGGTAGCTACGCGGTCGCACCGGACGATCCCGCCGAATATATTGATCAGGATAGCTTTTACATTGGGGTCTTTCAGGATGATCCTGAAACCGGCTTCTACCGTAGTTGCATTTGCGCCACCTCCTACATCAAGGAAGTTGGCCGGTTCACCGCCCGAAAGCTTGATAAGGTCCATAGTGGCCATCGCAAGACCAGCTCCGTTCACCATACATCCTACGTTACCATCCAGCTTTACGTAGTTGAGGTTGTTGGCGCTGGCTTCAACTTCAAGCGGATCCTCTTCGTTGGTATCACGCATTTCAGCCAGGTCGGGATGACGGAACAAAGCATTGTCGTCAAGATTCACTTTGGCATCAACGGCGAGTATTTTGTTATCCGAAGTTTTAAGCACCGGGTTGATCTCAAACATCGAAGCATCGCTCTCTATGTAAGCGCGGTAAAGAGCGGTAATAAATTTAACCATCTCTTTGAAAGCCTCACCCGACAAGCCCAGCTCAAAAGCCACTTTACGGGCCTGAAAAGCCTGTAAGCCAACGTGAGGATCGATCCATTCCTTGATGATCTTCTCCGGATGTTTTTCTGCTACCTCTTCTATATCCATTCCCCCCTCGGTGCTGGCCATGATCACGTTGCGGTTGAGCGAGCGGTCGAGCAGGATAGAAAGGTAGTATTCTTTCGGCTCACTCGGGCCGGGATAATATACATCTTCTGCAATGAGGACTTTATTCACCTGTTTCCCATCAGGGCCTGTCTGGTGAGTAACCAGGACTTTCCCGAGTATGTTTTTGGAGATTGTCCTGACGTCCTCTACAGATTTTGCCAGTGCTACCCCTCTCTGCTCGCTACCGGTTATTTTTCCTTTACCGCGGCCGCCTGCATGGATCTGCGACTTGACCACATACCATTTGGTGCCTGTCTGCTCCGTAAGGTTTCTGGCCACTTCAACGGCTATATCTGGTGTATCGGCAACAATACCCTCCTGGATACGTACGCCGTATTTCTTTAAAATGCTTTTGCCCTGATATTCGTGAATATTCATGAGTAATATGGTAAGAATTGGTATTTTCACGCCAAATTAGCGAAATAATCAAAATGCCCGAAGATTTTCTTGTATATAATTCTAAAGAGCAGCTATGACCATTCTGGAAGTAAGGGGCGTGCACCGTTCATATGGAAGCCTGCAGGTTTTGAGGGGAATCGATATGCAGATTGGAAAAGGTGAGATCGTAGCTATTGTCGGGGCTTCAGGCGCGGGGAAAAGCACGCTGCTGCATGTGATGGGCACCCTCGACAAACCTGATTCGGGGAATGTTTTTTTTAACCAGAAAGATATTTTTTCACTTAATGATACTGAATTGGCTGAGTTCAGGAACCGGCATATCGGTTTCATTTTCCAGTTTCATAATTTGTTAGGAGAATTCACGGCCCTCGAAAACGTGTGTATGCCCGCTTTCATAGGAAAAGGCGGAAATGAGCGTGAGATAAGAGAGAGGGGCCGGAAGCTGCTCGGAATGCTGGGGTTATCGGGGCGGGAGGAGCATCTGCCTTCCCAGTTGTCGGGCGGAGAGCAGCAGCGGGTCGCTGTGGCGCGTGCCCTTATCAACAGGCCTTCCGTAGTGTTTGCCGATGAGCCCAGCGGTAACCTCGACTCTCATAACGCCGAAGAGCTGCACAAACTTTTTTTTGAAATACGCCGTGAGATGGATTGTACTTTCGTGATTGTCACGCACAACGAGCACCTGGCTGAAATGGCAGACCGTCGTATGCTAATGAAAGACGGCCTGCTGTATTCCGGTGCTTAAAAGTCGTAGCCTAATGTCAGGTAGGGGATAGGCTTCCTGACAACTGAGTTGTCGACGCCCCACGCATAGTCGAGCTTTCCGTAGATACCGAAGATCATCGTACGCACTCCTAAGCCATAGCCCCATATGTAGGGGTTGCGGAAGTTGACGACTGTAGCCCTGAAAGGCAGGCCATTTCCTCCGATTATTTCGGTATTGAGGCTGTTTTCCTGGCTGAACGGTCCTTTGCCGGTCCATGCCGTTCCTATATCCGTAAAGCCGGCGAACTGGAGGTTTCTCAGGAAATTAGACGTAATAGGTCCGCGATAGAGGTATTTGACCAGCGGGATCCGTAATTCGACATTTGACAGCATGTAAGTAACGCCGCTTAGCCTGTTCAATCTGAATCCTCTGAGGTTTGTCGCAAACTCGGTAAAGAAAATATCGCGGTTATCGACATTTTCGCCGAATTCAAACGGGTTATATGTCCCCTCGCTGCTCACGGCGGTCGAGCTTACCCAGTTCTCCATTCCACCCATACTGCTGTTTTTTGGAGCTCTTCCTCCGGAATGGCTTCCGGCAATACGGATTGCAAGTACCAGGTCGCGGTGTAATTTCTGATATCTCCTGAAATCAAGGCTTACCCTATAGAAGCTGTCCGAGATCCTGGACACCCCCAGATGGTTCTCATACCTTATTTTCATTTTGGTACCTTCGGTCATATTCATGCCGTTCACTACCGAGTTATCAAAAACCAGCTCAGACTTGAACCCAAGGTAATGCGAAGACTTTATAGCTGTCGCCATCGAGGTCCTGATCAGGTAGGTAGAGGTGTAAGCGGGTGAGAAGCTGAACCTGCTCGTGCGGGTGAAAGGATAAGCGGCAGTAAGCAAGACCTGGTTGTAACGATATTTATGCGGCCCTCCCGGCACTGCGATATAGAGATTGCTCCTGTCGTACCGGGCCCCGTAGTCAATGCGGTATTTGTTGAGGTTGTACTCCAGGAAAAGATCATATGTCCTGAAGAAGCTAGTCCCGTTCATAGCCAGGAAGCCTCCGGCCTTCAGCACGTTGTTTTCCAGGAGGTCGTTCATCGACACGGACTGCCGGTAGCCGAAGCGGCGGACGGGATCCCACGCCCATTCGGATTTGGAGTCGTTGGCAATGAAAAGGCCTTTGTAATTAAAGGGGCCGTTTACATTGATATTTTCACGGGTCCGGAGCCTCGGAGTTGCCAGGGGAACCCTTCCGCCCGTAATTCTGCGCGCGGAAACACCTCCTATACTCTGGATCACATCTTCGTCAAAGATATAGTTTTCGGTATCCACTTCTCCGGGGCGCAGCTCAAGTACCACTGTTTCGGATACCTCTTCGGCGGTATTTTTGATGGTCTCCGGTTTTTCTGCCACCGGCTCGGCGGCATCACGGGAGGGAGCCTTGTTCAGGGTGGTGGTACCGCTTATACCTTTTCTGAAAACAGGAGTTTCACCTGTTCCTCCAGGTGAAAAACCGCCCTGGTAAGCGATCCGGAGTTCTCCTTTGTTTAACTGCAGAAAAGCCAGCCCGCCGTTCCCGGAGATACTGATGGCGGGATTCCGGAGGCCGTGGATAAAGTTGGTGCTCTGCGCGATGGTTTTGGTATTGAAATTATATTTGAAGAGATTCGAAATACCTTTAAGGTCAGAAAGAAAATAAAGGTCCGTTTCAGTAGCATAGACGGGAAGATTGTAGGTGCCCAGCGAATCGAGCAGCTTGGGGGCCTTAGAGCTTCTTGGAACGCCGCTATGTTCGAAAATTCCCAGCGAATTCCTTATCGTTTTGAAATCGCCGCGCACCCTCAGAGTATCGGTCGGGCGGTTGCTGGCAAATACAATCTTGCGGTTGGAGTTTCCTACGAAGCGCGGCGACAGGTCGTCATACAGGTCGCTGGTCAGCGGGGTAGTGGAACCCCGGTTGATGTTGATCAGATAAAGGTCGTTCTGCCCGCCTTTGTCTGCACTGACGGCAAGGGTGGTGCCGTCTTTGGATACATCCATATTGACGATATGGTCGAGGTTCCTAAGAGAAGTCCTGCGTACGATCCGGGGCTTTTTGGTATCGAGCTTTTCATAGACAAATATCTGGTGCCTGTCGTGGCCGGGCACAAGCGCTACGAGCATATTGTCCTTTGTCCAGCCGACATGAGGTATGCTACCACCTTTTGAAATATGGTTGGAAAGGATATTGCCCTGCCGTATGACCATTTTTCTGCCGGTTTCAAGGTTGTAGGTGCTGATCCTGTAATTGCGTTTATGAGGCTCGCTTATAGCCAGCATTTTATTGTCGGCGGAGATATCGACCCTGGCTCCCAGCTTTATTTTTTCAAGGTTGCCGATCTTATAGCTCCACGATGGCGAAGATGCCTTGTAGGAAGATTTGGCGGTGTTGACTATTTCGGAATAATAGTTTCGCCAGTTGGAAAGAAACCTGCTGAAAGAAGGTACTCCGAGCGTGCTGGTAATACTTGTCTGTTCCGTACGGATGATACGCGTCAGGTTCAGGATATTGGAGATATTGTCTTTCCCGTATTCTTCGGCAATATAGTTCCAGATAGACTGCCCGATAAGAGCGGCATCCTCTCCTTCAAAGAGGGAAGGCCTCCGCACGTTGCGGTGCTGGACGAGGTCCTGCATATAATTGTTCAGTTCCGGCGACCAGCCGTCGGCCACATACCGGGCTATGCCCGACATAAACCAGTCGGGCAGGGTAAGCAATATCGAGCTCTGCAATGCATCTTTGAGGTTTCCCCCATATAGCATGTCATATACGAAAAGCCGTGCTATCTGGTTGACGAGTTCCTTTCTGAAGCTGATCTGGTCACCGGTGAAAGCCACCTCCAGGCGTGACTGGGCCAGGTCGATGTCCATTTCGCTCAGTTCGTCGAAAGTGGCGATACCGATATTGCTTTGTTCGAGTTCTTCCGGGGAATTATAAAGAAAAATTTTGATGCGGTTATAAGGAGTGTAGCCGAGAATATCCGTCACCCGGTCAAACTCCGTTTCGGCGAACTGGGCAGTCAGCCTGGCAAGATTATCTCCGTTCTGGTAGAAATAGACCTCGAAATTGGAGGTTTGAAAAATACGCCACTTGAAATTACGGTACTGGATCCGGTTTTTGCCGAACTTCTCACGGGAAGGATAAAGTTGCCCAAAAACCTGCGGAGCAGCCGCGGTAAGTGCGAATACCAGTAGGAATATATTTCTGAAACGTCCGGAATAATGGTTCATATATAAGGTTTACGAAAATCCAGGCTTGGAATATAACGAAAAATAACGCTCAATATTCACTTCGGGGTCTAATTCTTGCCCGTCTGTGAGCAAATTTACCAATTGCTGCGCGAAAAAAGGCGCCAGGGTAACGCCCTTCGTCCCCAATCCGTTAAAGATATACAGTTGCCCGTATTCGGGATGCCTGCCCACGAACGGCCTGCGATCGGCGGACGAAGGCCTGATGCCCGCTCTCTGCGCGGTTATAGAAAATGGCGTTTTCAACAGTCCCGCTGCTTTTTCGGAAAGGTACCGGCGGGCGTCTTCGCTGACCTCCCAGTCAAGGTCATGCCATGAGTAGGTAGCACCGATTCTCACAAGGCCGTCTCCCAGCGGAAGGATAAATATGCCCTGGTTGACGATTTCATCCACATCGTAGTCTTCCACCCGGCAATCCAGTATCTGGCCTTTGACGGGGTTGAAAGGCAGCCAGTTGAAAAAGGCGTCCTTTTCGGCTCCGATCCCGGTGCAGTTGATTACTTTTTTAAAACGCATATTTTGCCAGGTAACATGCTGATCGTCCAGGACCAGATCTTCAGAAGAAAAATCCGCTTCCATGAAACAACCTGCGTCCCTGAAGTAATTACGGCTGTTGTCCAGAAAATGTGGCAGGTCGAGCCAGCCCGAACGCGTTATGGATAAACCGTTGAAGGGGGCATGGATGAACCTGTTGCCCGTGAAATCGAGCTGATGCCCTGAAATATAGTCCTCATACCCGTTCTCTGCTGCCCAGCGAAGGTAATTATCCTTTTCCTGAGGGTTCCGGTAAGGCCTGAACATATCGGTAAAATGAAGGCATCCGATGCCGAGAATTTCCTGGACCTGTCCGTAGAAACCGGCTGCATAAGGAAACAGCCGGTCGGCAAGCCAGGTCTTTACCAGCTTCCTGCCGGTGAGCGGGTTGAATATGCCCGCTGCGACATGAGACGACGAAGGAGCGCCAGGATTGTCGACAATCAAAAACCGGAGCCCTCTCAAATGCATATGCCATGCGAGAGAGGTGCCTGCTATTCCGCGGCCCACTATGAGGTAGTCGAAGTCAGGCATGATGCTAAAGGTTTCTCCGGTGAATTTCTTCCAGGCGGCCGAGCCGTGCTATCCTGGTGTCGGCCCAGCCGGTGATAAGGTCGACCTGCTCTTCGAAAGTTAAAAAGGAATTGTCCAGGAGAATGGCGTCTTCTGCCCTGACAAGCGGGCTTTCTTTCCGGGTTGTGTCCAGGAAGTCCCTTTTTTGAAGGTTTTCGACGATTTCCTGCAGCTCGACCATTTCACCCTTTGTCAGGAGCTCTGCCTGGCGCCGCTGAGCCCGGATCAGAGGATCGGCCGTCATAAAAACTTTCAGCTCGGCTTTTGGGAATACCACGCTCCCTATATCGCGCCCATCCATCACAAGCCCCTTTTCACGGCCCATCAGTTGCTGCTGGGCTACCATAGCTTTCCTGACTTCGGGTATCGCGCTGACCTGGCTGACCTTTTCCGAAATATACATTTTTCTTATTTCCGCTTCCACATTCAGCCCGTTCAGGAACGTTTCATTAGCCTGGTTATGAGGATTCCTGCGGAACGTGATGGAAATACCGGCGAGGGCCTCGGCAAGCTCCCTGGGATTGGTAGGAGTCACATGGTTCTGCACGAAGTAAAGGGTAACGGCCCGGTACATGGCACCTGTATCTACATACGCATAACCCAGGTTTTCGGCCACTTTCCTGGCTGTAGTACTTTTTCCGCAGCTTGAAAAGCCGTCGATGGCAACGATGATTCTATACATAACCGGCAAGTTAGTATTTTGATGCATCGAACGCTTCCGCGACTGGGAAAAAAAATACCGGAAAAATGCCCGGGAATTGTGCTCACGCGAGCTCGATCTTCCCGGTCGGATCGGTTGCTATAATGACGCGGAAAGTAGTCCCTTTGTTAGGCTCAGAGCTTTTTACGAAAATCCTGCCGCCGTGATAGTTTTCTATGATCCTCCTTGCGAGGGTCAGACCTAGTCCCCAACCGCGTTTTTTTGTACTGAAGCCGGGGTTGAAGAGCTTGCGGATGTTGGCCGGGCTGATCCCTTTCCCGGTGTCCCTTATGTCGAAAATAAGCTCGCCCCGTTTGGGAGATGCGTGCATGGTGATATGGATTTTTCCTACCCCGCCCATTGCATCCACGGCATTTTTACAGATATTTTCAAAAACCCATTCGAAGAGGTTCTTGTTGATTATAGCGGTCTGCCTCAAGGGCATATGGTTGTCGATGGTAAATTTTACTTTGCTCGATACCCTTTTCTGAAGATAGGCGATAAAATTGTAGACGACCTCAGCTATATCTTCCGATTTGAGCGTCGGCGCAGAGCCTATGTTGGAAAACCGGTTGGTAATCATCTCCAGTCGCTGTACATCCTTTTCCATTTCGTCGGCGATGGAATGGTCGAAGGACGGATCCGAGCGGAGGTATTCGATCCAGGCAATGAGCGAAGAGATAGGTGTACCTAGCTGGTGCGCTGTTTCTTTGGCAAGACCGACCCAGACTTTGTTCTGTTCGGCTTTCCTGGTAGAGCTGAATGCGAGATAGGCAAGAAAACCCAGGATAAAAATTCCCGACAACTGGATATAGGGATAGTAACGGAGTTGCCTGAGTAGGGACGAGCTGCTATAGTAAATATAGCCGACTTTCCCCGCATCCAGTTTTACCGGTATAGGCTCGTGTTCTTCGGCCATGGAGGCTATTGTCTGCTTCAGTATTTCTCGCTGCCTTTCTACAGAAATATTATCGGGAATGGTAATATTGTTATAAACGCCAGGCTCTCCGGTATCGTCTACGTATATAGCGGGGATCTGGTAATAATTGTTGGCTTCGTCTATAATGTTGAATACAGGTGTAATATCTTGATTGTCAATAGAATTGTGTGCATTTTCTAATACCTGAGCATAGAGGTTTACCTGTCTTCGTTCGCGCTCCTCGAACTTGTTCACAAGCGTATCGGTATAAATGAGAGATACGATACTGATCAGGACCAGGTTTATTCCTATGATCAGCTTAAGCCGCTCTTTGGGGCCGTAGGCAAAAAGGGATTGCCCCCAGCGCATGCCGCTCAGGACCGATTCGGCATTGAAACGTATTTTTGATTTGCTTTTTTCTTCGCTTACTTCCATAAAACTAACGGGAACCGGGATCGGGATACCCAGGTCGCTCTTTATAACGGAAAAAACCGTGCCGGAATATTCAAAGATAAATAAGCCTTCCCGATTAACGACATCAGTATTTCGGTCCTGGCCGGAAGAAGGGTAAAAAACTGACTAAAATCATATTTTTCGGTGATTAAACTCGCTGGTTTTCTCCCCTGGAAACCAGTGCCCGGGCTGTAATTTATAGGGCTTCTAAATTGGGGTTTATCTGCCTCAAAACATGCGCACTTATAGGGTTTAGCCCTATTTTTGTACAAAAGATTCTTGATGTAACGAGTCATGCAGAATTGGTTCCAAGTTGTCAGTCTGACCTATCATAAAGCCCCACTTGCCGTAAGAGAGAAGATCGCATTGTCTGAAGAAGAGGCAAAAGCTTTTATGCTCCGGGTAAAGGAATTTTTTGATGTGTCTGACCTGCTGGTGGTTTCTACCTGCAACCGGACGGAGGTTTATGTGAATGCCCCCCAGTCCCTGACGGAAGAGATCGTTAAATTGCTTTTGATTTTCAAGGGTATTTCCGAAACACGGGAGTACTTGCCGTATTTTGAACTTTACGAAGACGGTGACCAGCCAGCCCGGCATCTTTTTGAAGTGGCTACGGGCCTTCATTCACAGGTAGTAGGCGACATGCAGGTGCCTAACCAGATCAAACGGGCTTACCAGGCGTCTGCCGACCTGCAACTGGCCGGGCCTTATCTTCACCGGCTAATGCATACCATTTTCTTCGCCAACAAAAGGGTGGCCCTGGAAACGGAGTTCCGCGATGGCGCAGCATCGGTGTCGTATGCAGCGGCGGAGCTGGCGGTTTCCCTGGTAAACAAGCCGAACATATTGGTTGTAGGGGTAGGAGAGATCGGGCAGGACGTATGTAAAAACCTGGCCAATAAGGATGCGGGAGAAATATTTATTACCAACAGGACCAGGAAGCGGGCAGAGGAAGCGGCGGCTTCGGTGGGATGCGGTGTGATAGACTGGGAAGATCTTGACGATGCGCTGGCGAAAGCCGATATCGTGATTTCCAGTGTTACCAGGAGCGGACCTCTCTTTACAAAGGAAAGGGTCGCCAGGCTGGGCAGTTTGAACAAGTACAAATATTTTATAGATCTTTCAGTGCCCAGGAGTGTCGAGACGCTGGTAGAGGAGCTGAATGGCGTGGTGCTTTACGATATAGATACTATCAAAGCCAGGACTGACGAAGCGCTGGATAAAAGAATAGCCGCTATACCGGCTGTAAGGCAAATTATCGATTCGGCTGTTGAAGAGTTTAATGACTGGTCGAAGGAAATGATCGTCTCTCCGACGATCAATAAGCTCAAGAGCGCGCTGGAGCAGATCCGTCGCGAGGAATTGAGCAGGTACATGAAGGGAATGTCGGAAAGTGAGCTGGCTATTGTGGAAAGGGTTACTTCTTCCATGATGCAGAAAATCATCAAGCTGCCGGTACTGCAACTGAAAGCTGCCTGCAAAAGAGGCGAGGCTGAAACGCTGATCGATGTACTTAACGATCTCTTTAACCTGGAAGCTCAGACTGAGGAGGAGTCGAGACACTAGAGCGGGTTATGCACGTGTCGCCCCTGCGGGGCTCTCTGGCTTCGGAGGCACTTCTGCCGCCGGTTCCACCGACGGTTATGCACGTGTCGCCCCTGCGGGGCTCTCTGGCTTCGGAGGCACTTCTGCCGCCGGTTCCACCGACGGTTATGCACGTGTCGCCCCTGCGGGGCTCTCTGGCTTCGGAGGCACTTCTGCCG
>CAZLTN010000076.1:0-7509 GCA_964562455.1 uncultured Cytophagales bacterium | reverse complement strand
GGTTATGCACGTGTCGCCCCTGCGGGGCTCTCTGGCTTCGGAGGCACTTCTGCCGCCGGTTCCACCGACGGTTATGCACGTGTCGCCCCTGCGGGGCTCCCTGGCTTGGAAGGCACTACTATTATATCGGGTTATAACCGGAGAAGGCTAGATAGTAGACGATAGCCGGTTACACGCCCCACAGGGACGCCACTATTCTTAATCAATTCAAAAACATTTCATCTACAAGAACGAGCTTAGGCCTTTCATTAGGGCGCTGAAACGGCTTCAGTACTATTTTCAGGCATTTCAGTGAAGGAGCCGCTTTTACAGGCAGCTCTATTTTCTGAAGAGTCGGTTTTTCCCTCGGCTCAGGTAGCTTCGGATTAGCTTGCTTAACCATAAGACGAAGGCGATCTTCGTTTTCTCCGCCCCATATTTCAATAACTGCCGGAGGATAAATCCCGGTTTCCTCCTCAACCATTATCCGGAAGCCTACGGTTTTCAGATCCGGTGCTTTATCGAACCAACAGAGTAACTGCAGGTCATTGTCGCGGACCCCAGCGAAATAGTTGGCCCAGGCGGGGTTATTGGCCCCGATCGCGCCCAGCTTTTTATCAAAAAAGGTGTGCGCTCCTTCTGCGAGGTGTACGCGGTTGAGGCGCGTCAGCAGGAAAACGCTATCGGGCTTGAAAGTATTCCGGAACAATTGGAACTCCGCGATGTCGCTGGGATACCACCCTTCCTTATATCCCCTGACGCGTATAACGGTCGTGCCTTCCGCCTTGATCGGCCCCACGGCTTCAGCGGAAAGGCTGTCCGGATCGGTTCCGTCGAGCGTATAATGAAGGCGTACCCCCCTGACGGGATGGAATAGCTCCAGGGCGGCGCTTTTTTCAAAAACCCAGTCATCAGTTTTTGCCAGGGGTTTGTTGAGCTTCAGCCTGGTGGTATCATCCGGGTTGAAGTCACTCAGGAAGGTGATAGCCGGGAATTGCTTTTTTGCATCGGAAAGCTCACTGCCTTTAATGCCGGTTTCCCATACGGTAACGCTTCTCAGGGAGTTGCTTTTGGATAAAAATGCGTTAAGCCCGGCGGATTCCAGCCTGGTACCTGCCAGGTGCAGCGTCCGCAGGTACTTCAGGCCGGACAATTGTGCCAGTCCTCCGGATGTAATACCTGTAAAATTCAGGTTGAGCCTGCGAAGGTTTTCGAAGCCGGCTACCTGCTTCAGGTCCTGGTCGGTAACTGGCATGCGACTGAGATTGAGAGCTACAACCTGCGTTTTCAAGGGGGCGAGCTCCTCAAGCAGGGCCGATGAATAAGCATGGCTTCCGTAGAGATCCACGCTTAACGCGGGAGAATTATGAGCAAGCGGAATGATATTCCTGTATTCAGAATTAAGGCTATTTATAGTTTCCGGATCGGCTGCTTTAAAGTCGTAGACAACCGTCTCTTCGGTATTTTCGCGTGGTTTCAGCCTTTTTCCGGCCAGTATGCCGAGCGAGTCTCCCGGTGAAAGGGCAGCTACCCTGGCGGAATAGGGCGTTCCGGCTTTTATCCAGGCCAGCAAGACGGCTTCTTCTTCAGATGTAAGCTGGGGCTTTCCTTTGGGAGGCATATGTTTTTTATCGTCCGGGGGCAGATGGATCCTGTCTGTCAGCAGGCTGAGCGAAGGTTGAAAGGGTTGGATCAACGGTCCTGTTTTTCCACCCCGTACAACGGACGCCGAGTCAGTAAGCACAAGTCCGCCCTTTGCTTTGCCCGGGTTATGGCAGCCCGTACATTTCGCTTCGAAAACCGGGAGTATAAGGTGCTCAAAAACCAGGGCCTGGTCTATCGGGACCTGCCGATCGGAAGAAGGTTTCTGAAGAGGCTGTGAAATGAACCCTTCCCCGTGCGTAAGCTCTGCGCCAAAGTGTCCGGATACGAGCAGCAGCAGGCCGGTTATGGCTAAAATGGTGGCCCGTAGCCTGCCGAGGTCCGGAAACGTAAAGAAAAAGTAGAAAAGCGCAGCGAGGTAAAAAACGCCCGTCCCGGTCCATTTATGCCATGAAAGCGTCAATCCTTCGTAGCCGTCTTCCTGAGATAGGAATAATCCCATCAGTACCGTAACGCCGGCTGTCAATGCCGACCACAGCCAGAAGGTCCTCACGTAGTCGCCGGGGATAGCTGCGCGGCGAAAGTACCCGTACAACTGGAGTGTTATCGCGATGATCGTCAGTACGATCGGGAAATGCAGAAGGAGCGGGTGCATACGTCCGAAGGACTGGACCCATGCGGGAAGAATGATCTCTTTCTCAAATAACAGCAGGAAAGCTATAAGTATGGTCAGCGACCATAAGGCTTTGGCAGCCAGGCTTTCGGTTTTTGTAACCATGCGCACGCGATTATTCCGGTAGTAAACGGGAGAGGATTTAGCTAATAATGTCTCTTACTACCTTACCTGATACGTCGGTAAGCCGGTAGCGTCTTCCTAAATGTTTGTATATCAGTTTTTCGTGATCCAGCCCGAGCTGATGCAGCACCGTAGCATGAAAGTCATGCACATGTACCGGGTTTTGAGCAATATTGTACCCAAGTTCGTCCGTTTCACCGTATACTACTCCCGGCTTGATTCCCCCTCCGGCCATCCAGATGGTGAAGCACCGCGGATGATGATCGCGACCATAATTATCGGGAGTCAGCTTTCCCTGCGTGTAGCTGGTCCGTCCGAATTCGCCGCCCCAGATAACGAGCGTATCGTCAAGGAGCCCTCTCTGCTTGAGATCGATGATGAGTCCTGCTGAGGGCTGGTCAGTGTCTTTGGCCTGCTGCGTAATTTCATAAGGAAGATTGCCGTGCTGATCCCAGCCCTGGTGGTAGAGCTGTACGAACCGGACTCCGTTCTCGACAAGCTTGCGGGCAAGAAGGCAGTTGGCCGCGTATGTTCCCGGTATAAAGCACTCAGGTCCGTAGAGCTTTACCATGGCATCCGATTCTTTCGACACATCCATTACGTCGGGTATAGCCGTCTGCATGCGGTAGGCCATTTCATATTGCCTGATCCGGGTTGCTATTTCCGGATCACCGAATTCCCGGTACGACATTTCATTGAGCGTGGCCAGATTGTCGAGCATTTCCCTGCGGCCTGTCCGGTCCATACCTTCCGGGTCACGCAGGTAGAGAACCGGGTCTTCGCCACTGCTGAACTGGACTCCCTGGTGAACGGAATCCAGGAAACCGTTGGTCCATAGCCGGGAATATACGCCCTGGCCGTTGCCTACTCCACGCGACAAGAGCACTGTAAAACAGGGTAGGTTCTGGTTCAGGTTACCTAGCCCGTAGCTGAGCCAGGCCCCCATGCTGGGCCGGTTTCCCTGCTGTGCGCCAGTCTGGAGAAAAGTGAGCGCCGGGTCGTGGTTGATGGCTTCGGTATACATGGATTTTACGAAGCAAAGCTCATCGACGATCCTGGCGGTATAGGGCATCAGCTCGCTCACCCACGCCCCGGATTGCCCGTATTGAGCAAAATCCACGAAAGACCCTACCAGCGGAAACGAAGCCTGGTTGGCCGTCATCCCGGTCAGGCGCTGACTTCCCCTTACTGAAGGCGGGATTTCCTCTCCTCTCATTTCCCGTAATTTAGGCTTATAATCAAAAAGCTCCTGTTGGGAAGGGGCGCCATTCTGGAACAGATAGATGATTCTTTTGGCTTTCGGGGCAAAATGAGGGATTCCCGGAGGCATCGCGTCGCTATCGTCCCCGCTTCTTTTAAACAGATCGGGCATCAGCAGGGAACCAAGCGCCACACTTCCTACCCCCAGGCTGAGATTAGAGAGAAATCTCCTGCGGTTAAAGCTGAATCCGTGCTCAATTATTTCCTTTTCCATTAGGTATCAGGTATTGGTTATAAGGCATAAGTTAGCTGAGCGTACGGGGCCGCCCGGCGGTCGAAGCTATGTCTTGGTGATGGTTTCTTCAAGGTTATAAAGCGTGGAAATAACCCGCATCAGCGCGGCTGCTTCGCCGGGGCTGACATCGGGATTTAGCGGGAATTCTCCAACCTGTACCATTTTGCGCGCCGTCCGGGCATCTGTCGTCTGCAGTTGTTTGGTAAAATATTCCTGCAATACTTTTACTTCCTCCGGCCTGGGGACGCGGCATACGATAAGGCGGAAGGCCTTGGTTATCTTTTCATCAATATCCGAATTTTCCAGAAGCAGGTTCGTTGCCAGTACACGGGAGGCTTCCAGTACGGTAGGGTCGTTCATCATTACCAGCGCCTGGAGCGGCGTATTGGTTTTCAGGCGTTTGGTTTCGCAGAGATCCCGGTTGCTTGCATCGAATATCGACATAAAGGGCGGAGGAACCGTTCTTTTGATCAGTGTGTAAATACCCCGGCGGTAAAGCCGGCTGCCCTTGTCCTGCTTATAGACAGACAGAAGTCCCCTGCCCGAAGTAGCCCCCTCCCAAAGTCCTGCCGGCTGATAAGGCTTTACGCTCGGCCCGCCGATAGTTTTGTTAAGCAGCCCGCTGCTCGATAAAACAATATCTCTTATAAATTCGGCATTGACCCTGTAACGCGGTCCCCTTGCAAGCAGCAGGTTATCCGGGTCGCGTTCATATTTTTCGGGAGTGACGACCGACGACTGCCTGTAGGTGGAAGACATAACCATCTGTTTGATCAGCCTTTTGATATCCCAGCCGTTTTCCCGGAAGTCGACCGCCAGCCAGTCGAGCAGCCGTGGATTGGATGGCAGTTCCCCCTGCATCCCGAAATCGCCGGTAGTTTTGACGATACCCGTTCCGAAGAATTCCTGCCAGAGTATGTTGACATATACCCTCGCAGTCAGCGGATTATTCCGGTCAAAAAGCCATTGCGAAAGTCCAAGCCGGTTTTTGGGATAATTGGTATTAAATCCCAGGATTTTCCTCGGAGTTTCGGCAAATACCTCTTCTCCGTGCGCGTCGTATTCTCCTCTTATCAGCAGGTATGTTTTGCGTTTTTCCTCCTTATCGTCCATCACCGACACGATCAGCCGGTTGGTATCGGGTTTGTTGACGAAAGTAAGAACGGAATCGATATCGTGCCGCGATATCTCCATATAAGGCTTCTTTGCATAGGTTTCGGGACCACCGATCACTGACTCTATACCTACTTCATTCACATTGTTGAAAAAAGCGAACAGGCTGAAATAGTCTTTTTGCGAGATGGGATCATACTTGTGGTCATGGCAGCGGGCGCATTCCATTGTGACACCCAGAAATGCTTTCCCGAAAAGATCGGTACGGTCGGAGACATACGACACCCGGTACTCTTCCGGTATAACCCCGCCTTCCTCCGTGATCTTGTGGTTGCGGTTAAAGCCCGTAGCCAGTAATTGCTCTTTGGTAGGATTGGGCAGGAGGTCCCCTGCGAGCTGCCAGGTAACGAACCTGTCGTAAGGCATATTCTGGTTGAAGCTGTGGATCACCCAGTCCCGCCAGGGCCATTGGGTGCGGTAACCGTCGTCCTGGTACCCGTACGAATCTGCATAGCGGGCTATATCAAGCCAGTGTACCGACATTTTTTCGCCGTAAGCGGGGGAGCTTAGCAATTGATCGACCACTTTGCTGTAAGAAGCGTCAGATCCGTCGAAACTCTCCATCAGCGAAAGCGAAGGCGGAAGGCCCGTCAGGTCGAAGCTGAGGCGTTTGAGCAGGCGCTCTTTATCTGCCGGCTCGTTCGGCTCAAGCCCCGCAGCTTCGATTTTAGCCAATACAAACCTGTCAATCTCATTTGCCGGCCAATCCTTGTTTTTTACTTCCGGGCTTCCGGGCTTTCGGGGAATTGTAAATGCCCAGTGCTCTTCATATTCAGCCCCTTGCCTGATCCATTTTTCAACCAGTGATATTTCCCCCGGAGTAAGCTTCGCCAGGTGTGAAGAGGGTGGGGGCATGAGCATGCCGGTATCGGAAGCTGTAATGCGGAGATAAACCTGGGACGATTTCGGTTTTCCGGGTATCAGTGCGAATGCACCCGGATTATCTTCCAGCGCCTTAAAAGCAGAGCGCGGATCGTCGAGGCGAAGGCCAGCTTCACGTTTATTGGCGTCAGGACCGTGGCAGGCAAAGCACTTGTCGGATAAAATAGGTCGGATATCGAAGTTATAGCTTACCAATTCTCCGGCCTCTCTTCCTTCCTCCTTCCCCGCTTCCTTTCCCTGACAGGCGAAAAAGAGCGCCCCTGTCGCGATGATCCAGATAAAACACTTCGTCGACATCGATTGAACGAACTCCTGATTAACTGATTGCGTAGTTTTGTGTAAGTTAAACTTTATGTCGTTCAATTTCAAATTTGACGGATAAATGAGAAAACGGATTTTGCCTGCGGTATGACGGCAGAAGGCCTCGTTTTTTTACTTCCCCGGCGGCACGCCATCCTGCCAATTCCTGATCATTTAATTAGCAGCCGTTAGCCGGGTGTTATTTATTTTAGTGATAATATCGCCCCGAGCGATGCCGGCCGATTCGGCCGGGCTTCCGTTAATGACGTAGCTGATTCCGAAGATGGCGCTTACGCCGTTGAATTCTTTAAAGATCAGGGCTGGGTAGTGATGTCTTCCGCTACTTCATAGGCGACCTCGCCGTATGAATCGGTAATGGCCCGGAAGTATGTATCTCCGTACCGGTAATATAAAGTGTTGCCGACAACAGCTTTCTCGAAACCCAGTGGAAGATCATAGACAACAGCACCCGGAGGAGGGGCGACGATTTCGTAAACAGACACTCCTCTCCTCACATAAAAAGTCCCGTAAAAGTAGAAATAGGGGGTATCGCCGGCTATCAGGGTAGCATATCCCTGAGGCAGGTTCGGAACCCGTGCTCCTTTCGGGCCGGGAGCAGTAAAGTAGACAAGTCCTTTCGGGTAGTAGAAGATACCGTCTTTATAATGGCAGCTGACGGCACCTGTACGGATCTCGGAAGATTTCCTGGGGATATTCAGCACTTCGTTTCCAAGAACAGGTTGCTTCCTGGAATACGCTTTTGATGTTCTTGCGGGGTTAAGCCAGTCGCTTTTTACCTGGTGAGCGACTGTATGATCGGTTCCGGTCTTTGCCGACATCGGGGGTTGCGCGCCGGCGTAAATGCAGGAAATCCAGGAAGAAGCAACGATTACACTGTTTTTGATCACTTTAAGCATCCGTTTTGTCGTGTATGGGTTTTGTACTCATTTCCTGACAATACGGTATTTGTTTTCTCAATGTGACAGCTGTCTGAAAAAAATAAGGGAATAATTTGTAGCCGGCCAGGTAAGCTGTTGAAGATCAGTTTTCTTTGTCCGTGCAGGGCGGTTTTGTAGGCGTTAAAAAAAGGATAATTAAACTGATGCCTTAATAGGCAAATATGCTTACCTTTGCACCGATTTTTTAGAATTTATTCTTTTCAATTCTATTTTTCACTATTTATTATTTAAAGTAAAATGAAAATCGCAGTAGTAGGCGCTACCGGACTGGTGGGTAGTGAAATCCTCAAAGTTCTTGAAGAACGTAACTTCCCGGTGACCGA
>CAZLTN010000075.1:0-27745 GCA_964562455.1 uncultured Cytophagales bacterium | reverse complement strand
AAAGGCTTTTGATCAAAAGATTGCAATCCCTTATGTATTTGTAACGCGTTTGGCTTGGCGAACAGTTAAACGTATCCTGCTCTTCGCCCTGGAAAACCTTTTCAAAAGATTTTAGGGAGATATCGTGCCGGAGCCAGGAGTTGAATAGTCTTGCTACCTGCGGGCCGGTAAGCTCCTTCTGAATGTGTCCTTGCTGGTTTAGGCAGTAATAAAGTGCGCCTAACAACAGCCGGGACCCGTTGCCACTTTTTCTGAAATGATAGAGACCCTGGGTTTCTGTTTCGCAAATCCATTGTTCAGCGGAAAGAATATGGATGAGTTTCAGAAATCTCGCTTTTCTGGCCTCTTCATCTTTCCCGGTCAGAATCTCATGAAAGTTAAAGTAAGAGATCTTTTTGGAAGGTTTGCCTTTCCCCTCATTGCCAGGTGCTTCCAGTAGGTAGCCCAAGTTTGTTTCAATATCGTTCTTCCAGCCTGCTAGACTAGGAGCAGATTCTTTTTCTTCTGATTGGCTGTTCAACCAATGATAGATCTCAGCTAGCGTCTGCCGCTTGGCTTCGCTGGTGCTATAGTCAGGTCTTGAGAGGAGATTTTCGACAATTGAACTCTTGTGACAAAGCAGTTGACTGAACCGGCCACGCATCAGGTTGATCCGAGTCCGTTTATACGCTGGGATAGTCCAGAACTTCACCGGTTGGGCCAGATCCGCTCGCAGCTCCTCGATAAACCGGTAGTGGTCATCCTCTATTGAGAAAATAAATCGGTTGTGATACAGGATCAACAATCGGTTTAAAAACGTCAGCTCGTTGCGGTAGAATTTGCCAGTGAACTCCTCTGAGAGGTATTTGAGCAATGGGTATTGTAAATTGGAATGCAGGTTCATCTTTCTCTTCGTTTCGTTTCACACTTGGACCTGGGGTATGCTACCCTCTTTCGCTGAATTGACTACTAAAATAGGTAATTATGAATGGAATTCCTTTGCTTGCCGTTATTAATATAGAATATTTTGCCTGAAAGGGATTCTCTCAAACCCCTAGAAAGCCATATCTTTGATAATATGGAGGCGATTAAAACATCAGGCAAACCCACTTTAGGGCCGAAATGGGCTCATTCCGGTCTGTTGTATCATACTAATATAGATTTCTCTGCCCCTGTAAACATGCTAAAAAGCGAACTAGATTGGTCAACGATCAATAATCACGTTAAAAGTACTGTACTCAAAAATCAGTGACATCCTATATCCTTTTTTCATAATTGAAATAAATTCTGTACCCTTACGTTTTACTGTTGAAGAATGCTTAATGCCTTGATCTATTAATTTGTTTTTGTTTGGCCTCTCATTTTTCGATTCATCTAAATCAAAAATAAATGTGCCAGCAAGAAAAAGTTCGGTTCTGCCCGGAAACAAAAAGTCATTTTTATCCTACGTTAAAAAAACGCGTTGACACCTATTTTAGGGAGAATGAGATTTCCCGGCATGGTGACCGGAGAATGGTCTTGAAAACAGTCGTTTTTCTTTCTGCGTATATTCTACCATTTGTGTCTCTCCTGGCTTATAAACCTTCTTTGGCTTTTGCATTTCCGTTATGGTTGATCATGGGATTAGCCGTGTCCGGGATTGGGATGAATATTATGCATGACGCTAATCACGGCGCCTATTCACGGAACGCGAGCGTCAACAAATGGCTGGGCTACACGCTCTACCTGGTAGGGGTAGGTGTGAAGAACTGGAAATTCCAGCACAACGTGCTCCATCATACCTATACCAATATCACAGGGCTGGATGAAGATATCAGGGACAGAGGTGTAGTTAAGCTATCGCCTCATTTAACTCCGGGACATCTCCATCGCTGGCAGTGGTTGTATGCTTTCTTTTTTTACAGTATCCTCACCCTTTACTGGGTGACGTTAAAAGACTTTTTCCAGTACCGCGGCTTTATAAAAACAGGTATTAATCGCCAGAGCCCGGCTGAGAACAGGAAAATGCTGGCAGGTCTGCTTTTAGTGAAGCTACTCTACTTCGGAATATTTTTTGGGTTACCAGTTCTGGTATTTAACATGCCATTTGGGGAGATTCTGTCGGGCTTCCTGGTCATGCACTTTACCTCCGGGCTTATCTTGACAGTTGTATTTCAACTGGCGCATTCGGTGGAAGGAACCGCCTATCCGTTGCCCGATTCGACGGGTCAGCTCAAAAATGACTGGGCTGTCCACCAACTGGAGACGACGGTAAATTTCTCACCCAGGAACAAAATACTTACCTGGTGCCTGGGCGGGCTTAATTTCCAGATCGAGCATCATCTCTTTCCTAAGGTATGTCATGTCCACTACCCGCAGATTTCAGCCATTGTGAGACAGACTGCGGAAGATTTTGGTTTAAAATACCTGGAAAACAAATCTCTCAGGAGAGCTTTTATATCCCATATTGGAAGCTTGAAAACATTCGGTCTTCCTTCCCTCAATGAAGCGATCGGATAATCCGGTCAGCTCAATCAAATCTAACTAAATTCTTCATTTTTTGATCTCGACTAATAAAGGCCTCTTCCTGCTGGAGGAGTTCCTGGTGTTTGCTGCCGGGAGCCTCTCCAATATGATCTGTTTCGTTCTGAAATATGTGATGAAATACCGCGTCAAAATCATTACGCGTAATATGGAAAAAGCGTTTCCTGAAAAGGATGATAGCGAAATAAACAGACTGGTGGTCGGTTATTACCGCCATATGGGCGATTTATGTATCGAACCGCTTTTATTTTATATAGCACCATCTTCTATAAGAAAAAATCTTATGGATTTCGAAGGGATGGGGCTGTTAAGCCAGCTCCATTCAGAAGGAAAGAATATAGTGTTGCTTGCTTCCCACTATGGAAACTGGGAATACCTGATCGACTTGCCTGCCTATACAAATTATGACGTTTCCACTGGCTATTCTCCGGTAAAGCACAAATCGCTGGATAGGCTTTTACATCGCCTTAGGTCCCGTTCCGGAGTGAATCTGATACCTAAGCACCTTTTTTACCGCCGCGCGCTTGAATTATTAAAAAATACAGACACACCGAATATGGTAGTCGTTATTGCAGATCAGCGGCCGGGGCCTGACAGCAGAAAGTATTATGTTCCTTTTTTCGGCATGGATACAGATGTCCAGCTTGGGGCTGAGCGGCTGGCTGTCAAGTCTGCTGCGGCCGTCGTCTCAATTGAGTCCGTCAAAACAGGACGTTTTAAATATAAGTATCAATTCGATCTGATCACGGAAAATGCTGGCGATAGCCCGCCGCTCGCTATCACCAGCGGTTATTTTGCCAGGCTCGAACGCGCTATCCGGAACTTACCGATCGATTGGCTTTGGTCGCACGACAGGTGGAAAAAGCGAAGTAAGAGCCTTGAGAAAATCCATTGCTTACCCTATCCGCCCGTGGTAGTATAACCCTGTCGGCAGCCCTGTTTACCCATAGGAAGGGGCAGCCCTGAAATTGCAATGCGGGTTAATTTGGAGTATCGATGCAGCGTATAAAGCTGCTAACCGGGCATGTAATTGTTAACGCACTGTAATTAAGGAAAACCATGAGAATGAAAGAGTTCAAAATATCAAAACGGATCACTAACCGCGAGAGTCTGTCCCTGGATAAATACCTGCAGGAAATTGGTAGAATGGAAATGGTTACACCTGACCAGGAAGCTGACCTCGCCCGGCGCATACGTCAGGGAGACCAGATTGCGCTTGAGAAACTGACCAAGGCCAATCTGAGATTTGTTGTTTCGGTAGCAAAAAAGTATCAGAATTGCGGGATGACGTTGGGCGATCTTATCAACGAGGGAAACCTGGGATTGGTAAAGGCGGCGAAAAAATTCGATGAGACGCGGGGGTTTAAGTTTATCTCCTACGCCGTTTGGTGGATCCGGCAGTCTATCATTCAAAGCCTCACCGACCATTCGCGGATGGTGAGATTGCCTATTAATAAAGTGAATGAACTCAGCAAGATTCAAAAAGCAATATCTGTACTGGAGCAGCAGTTCGAGCGTGATCCTACCGCCGAGGAACTGGCAGGAATAACGGGAATTTCATCAGCAATGGTTTCGCAGAACCAAAGGCATGTCGGGAGGCACAGGTCATTGGACACTCCTTCCACGGATGGCCAGGGAACCACCCTACTCGATGTACTGCCAGATCCAGGCGGCGAAACCCCCGATTTTTCAATGCTTCAGCAATCATTGACGACAGAGCTTTGGGGTATGCTTTCAAAGCTCAACTTCAGGGAAAAGGATGTAATAGTTTACTTTTTTGGACTCGACGGACAAGAACCACTCACATTAGAAGCCCTCTCTGAACGTCTCAATATAAGCCAGGAGCGGGTGCGGCAGATTAAGGAGAAGGCGATAAGAAGATTAAAATTGCTCCCGGATAGCGAATCGCTAAAGATCTATTTATAGTGGCTGCTGGTGTGCCGGTATTTTAGAGAATGGTGCCGGGTGGTGTTGTGTTGAATCGCGAAAATAAATTAGGGAATGTCGATAGTATTGATTACCTTTGACTTAAATAAATAATCCGGCTTCTGCCTTCGCTACTTCTGATATCGCCCGGGGTTTTCCTCTTTCTCAGTTTTCGCTATTCCAGCCGCCCTTTCATACTAATCCATAAACAAAAAATATGTCGGCCTTTTTGATTGGCCGGAACGCTGTTCGGGTATTTTCTTCGCAAGCAGGAACTCGCCGCACAGTAATGAATCAATAAGAAAGGTCCACCGGATTCTTGCTTATTTGCCCCTGCGAATTTCTAAAAGACCAAATCGATTATGTGATACGGCAGGTAGAACAGCGGAACGAGCCGGATATCTTCTGCCCTTGTCAGTATTATCCGCTTCCATGAAGTCCTCCAGGCAAGGAAGTTTTAATTAAATCTAATTTTATTGCCTTATTCAGGCATCCCAATCAAATGAAATTTAACGAATTGAATATGGCAGAGTCTATTCTGCGCGCAATATCCGAATTCGCGTATACATCCCTGACACCGATACAGCAAAGTGCAATCCCTTTTATTTTGAAAGGCGAGGACGTGACAGGCTGTGCACAAACCGGCACGGGCAATGAAGGCGTCCGGGGCTCATTTCCAACAGGAAGAAATCAACGGATTTAATGATGTTTGAATCAAAATAAACTAAATAATTCAATTTAAAACAAGTAGAACAATGAAAGAAGGAATCGTAAAATTTTTCAACACCCTTAAAGGGTTTGGATTTATTTCTCCTGTGCAAGGAGGAGAAGATGTATTTGTCCATTCATCAGGTATTTTAGATGAGATACGTGAAGATGACAGGGTGATTTTTGATGTAGCCCAGGGAAAAAAAGGATTAAATGCGATCAACGTGAGAATTGCATAGAGGCTATGCTGATACCCGGATATAAGAGAAAACATTTGGAGCTTCGCATGTGAGGTTCCGAATGTTTTTAGGAGCATCAAAAAATAGTATAAATTATTGATAATTGAGGGTTTTGGAAGATAAAAAACGGGTTTTAATCAGCACATATAATGAAGCTACATTTCGACGAGATATTTTCACATACCGAAAATATAATTGTTCCCAAATTCGATATAAAGAATGGTGAAATATTTCATAAAAAAGGTGAAACGTTTTCTGATTCAAATACCATTTTCGGGGTTTGCTATACGTCGCTATTGAGTCACTATTTTGAACTCGAATCTTTGCCTGGTGGCGGATATGAAATAAAGGCTTATTATGTTCGTTAGTAATAACAGAAAAGTATAAAATTTAGAAAAATAGATACTTTAATTGAATACATATTAAAGCTTTTTAACAGGAGCTGTGCGACATATTTACGGCCTTTATCGAAAGGTATTTATCCTAGTTGTAAGGACTTTGACGGCCGTTATTCGTTATGCAGATCCTCGACGGAGAAGTATTTTCGTAAGCCGGCTAAATGTTTTAAAAAAAGCTATCAGGGCATTTTTCATCATCAAAGGATTGACTCTACGGCCATGTCTCTTTACACTCTTTTTCACCTGCCCTAATCCCCTGGTTTGTGATCAGGGCGTAAATCCTCAAGATAATGAAGTCGCAGAACTATACAGTTATAACCGCTAGCGGAAGCTATATACCGACCGCACGTGTTTTGAACGAAGATTTTATCAATCACGTGTTTTATGATGAAAACGGCGTCAGGCTGTCTAAATCCACTGCTGAAATTATCGAAAAATTAGAGAAGATCTCAGGGATCAGCGAACGACGCTATGTGACTGACGATCTGGTAGCCTCAGATATTGCCTTTCTGGCGGCGGAAGATGCTTTGGTATCGTCAGGAATGCTCCCCGAAAGCCTGGACGGTATCATCGTAGCACACAACTTCGGAGATATACGCGCCGATAACCGTAGAAGTGAATTTGTTCCCGCCCTGGCTTCCAGGGTAAAACACCGTCTTAAAATAACGAACCCCTTAACGCTGGCCCTGGACCTTCCTTTCGGCTGCGCGGGTTGGCTGCAGGGAGTGATCCAGGCGGATCAGCTGTTGAAATCAGGGAGTGCTAAAAAAATTCTGGTGATAGGAGCAGAAACGCTTTCCAGGATTTGCGATCCTCATGACAGAGATAGTATGATCTATTCGGACGGAGCCGGTGCGGTCATCCTGGAAAGCGTCAGCAGCCCGGAGCCGGTAGGGATACTTGGCTCTACGACGAAGTCATTTACAGATGATCTTGCATACCTTATCCGTATGGGTACTTCTTGCAATCCCGAATTTAGCGGAAATATGCTATTTCTTAAAATGAACGGGCATAGACTCTATGAAAACATCTTAAAGACAATGCCTGGTATAATAAAGGAAACACTGGAAAAAGCCGGGGTGTCTTTGAGCAAAGTCGACAAATTTCTCATTCACCAAGCCAACGAAAAAATGGACCGGGCAATTCTGAAGCAACTTTTCGGTTTATATAATCAGCCAATTCCATCAGAAGATTTGATGCCTATGACTATTTCATGGTTGGGTAACAGCTCGGTCGCTACTTTACCCACTATGTTTGATCTGATGGCAAAAGGCAAGTTGGAAAATCAAACCATTACTAACGGGAATTGCCTAGTTCTAGCCGCTATGGGAGCCGGTATAAATATGAATTCGGTGGTTTACAAAGCAATGTGATTATAAGCCGCCGGGAAATATAAGTGAATTAATAAAGAAATTAATAGAGCTTTAAAAGCGGTGGTCATCTACTATTATTATCCCATTCTATCGGGTCATCTCTCCTCTAAATGAGTATACGAGTAAAAATTACTCTTTCCTCCATTTATCCTCCCGTTTATCCTTTTTGTCAGCTCGTTTTTCTTTAAGATTTTTCTGGGGCTTCTTCTTGCCTTCCTTTTTATCAGATTTCTCCTTTGACATTATTTTGAACGTTTTTCTTAAAGGTAATCATTTTATATTCGTGATCATATTTTATTAGAAAATAAATATATCCTCTAACAGTTAAAATACTATTTGCAGCTATAACTGTTATGTAAAATAATAGCGCTAACTTAATAGAATAATTAATATAGGATATGAAAATTTCATTTATAGCTACCTATCCACCGCGACAGTGTGGAATCGGCACATTTACAAAGGACCTCTTCAATTCTATAATCAGACCAGATGATATTGACAATGGTAATCAGGGGATTGTCATTGCAGTTGATGATAACAGACAGGGATACGACTACCCGGAAGAAGTAGTCATGTCCATCAGGCAGGAAGAACAGACCGACTACCTTAAGGCGGCTGATCTGATCAATTTCAGCGGGGTAGATATTTGCAT
This sequence comes from uncultured Cytophagales bacterium, assembly GCA_964562455.1. Classification (GTDB taxonomy): domain Bacteria; phylum Bacteroidota; class Bacteroidia; order Cytophagales; family Spirosomataceae; genus Ravibacter. Next base: position 19,947 of record CAZLTN010000075.1, on the reverse strand, counting down.
TTTGGAACACGAATTCGGAATATTTGGCGGACAAAACGGCATTTACATACTGCCTTTATTGTATAGGTTAGAAGTCCCTTTTCTAGTGACCCTGCATACTGTCTTGAAAAATCCGTCTTATAACGAACGGGCGGTACTGAAGGAAATCTGTAAGCTCGCGCACTCGATTGTCGTCATGAGCCAAACGGGGGTTGATATACTTATTGAAGAGTACGAGATAAACGCTAAAAAAATCGTAATAATCGAGCATGGCGTACCCGACATACACTTTAATCAACAGTTGGCAAAAAAGGAATTCCGGCTGTCTTTAAAAAACGTTTTGCTGACGTTTGGCTTTATTGGAAGAAATAAAGGTATTGAAACTGTTTTAAAGGCTCTTCCGGAGGTTGTAGACAAGTATCCGGAACTGGTTTACATCATTCTTGGAAAAACACATCCCCATGTGATCAGGCATTCCGGTGAAGAATACCGGGTATATCTTGCCGGTCTGGTGCAGAAACTAGGCATAGGAAAGCATGTTATTTTCCTGAACGAATTTATCAGTCAACCGGAACTTTTTAAATACCTCTCCGCTGCAGATATCTACATTACTCCCTACACCAACGAAGCCCAGATCACGAGCGGTACCCTATCATATGCCATAGGCGCCGGAACAGCGGTGATTTCTACCCCATACTGGCATGCCAAAGAACTGCTTGCAAATGGCAGAGGACGGCTCTTTCCATTCCAGGACCCGTCATCTCTACGCGATATCCTATTGGATTTACTTGATAATCCGGAGGAAATGGCAGAGCTCAGGAGTAACGCCTTTGAGTACGGGCGGGAGATCACCTGGCCGAAAATAGGCGAAAAATATATAAAGCTATCAGCAGAAATAGTTGCAGTTCAGCCCAACATTAAAGAACGGAAAGAGCAGATTTTAAACCCGCTCACCCTCCCGCCATTCCAGCTGGATCATGTGATAAGGCTGACTGACGATACCGGTATTATCCAGCACGCCAAATACGGGATACCCAACCTGAAAGAAGGATATTGCCTGGACGATAATGCCAGAGCATTGCTGATGGTTCTGATGGCTTATAAAAGAAACAAGCATCCGCTTGCTCTCGAGCTATCTCCCACCTACCTGAGCTACATCAACTATATGCAAAAGGAAGACGGGGCATTCAGGAATTTCTTGAGCTTCAACCGAAGCTTCCTGGATGAAGTCGGTTCGGAAGATGCCTTCGGTCGTGCGATCTGGTCGCTGGGATACCTGTTGGGCAACGCGCCCAATGACGCGTATTACCAGACCGGCCGCGAGATATTCTTTGATGCGGCACCGAACTTCAACGAGCTCAGATCGGTGAGAGGTATTGCCAACACGATCGTCGGGATTTGCTATTATCTGAAAAGTAACCCTTCCGATGAGGAAATGATCCAGGTGCTGCGTGATTTATCGGAAAAGCTCATAACAGCATTTGAACGTCATCAGGAACCCGATTGGGCGTGGTTTGAGCCGATCCTCGCATACGACAACGGGTTCCTTCCTCTCGCGCTTTTGCATGCAGCTGAGTTTATTAAGGATGAAAAGGTAGCCCGGATCGGCTTTCAAAGTATGGATTTCCTAGCTGATATTACCCTCCAGAACGGGTATTTATCCATTGTCGGCAACGAGGAGTGGTATAAACAGAATGGCTCGCAGTCTGTGTTTGCCCAGCAGCCCCTGGATGCGCTTGCCATGGTACTGATGTATCACCAGGCATTCAGGCTTACCAAAAACCAGGCTTATGTTTCGAAGCTGTACACATGCTTTATGTGGTTTCTGGGTGAAAACGACCTGAGAATCAGTCTCTATGATTTTGAAACAAAAGGCTGCTGCGACGGACTTGAAAGTTACGGCGTCAACCGGAACCAGGGCGCTGAGAGTACGCTGGCCTACCTGATATCTCATCTTACGGTATTGGAAGCATTCGAAGAAGTGACGAAAATGCAGGCTGAGCTTTTATGAAAGTCGCCATTTTATCATCGATCGCCTGGCGGACGCCCCCCAGGCAGTACGGCCCATGGGAACAAGTCGCTTCTTATCTGACCGAAGGTCTTCACGAAAAAGGAGTCGACGTCACGCTTTTTGCTACGAAAGATTCTGTCACCAAAGCCCGGCTGGATGGAACAAGCGACTCACCCTATGCCGAAGACAGGCATACGGATCCGAAAGTGGCTGAGTGCCTGCACATTAGTCACCTGATGGAAAAAGCGGAGCAGTTCGACCTGATCCACAATCACTTCGACTTTCTCCCGCTGACGTATTCAAGGCTGATCAAGACTCCGATAGTAACCACTATCCATGGCTTTTCCTCGCCTAAAATCCTTGCTGTATACCAAAAGTACAATGCAGGGAACTCTTATGTTTCCATAAGTAATGCGGACCGGCATGAAAGCCTGGACTATATAGCCACGGTCTACAATGGGATTGAGAGCGCGGATTTTCCATTTGAGTCTAATGTCTCAGACTACCTGCTTTTTTTCGGCCGGATCCATCCCGATAAAGGCACTTACGAAGCGATCCGGATCGCCCGTCAGGCTGGAAAAACTTTAATATTAGCTGGTCTCATACAGGATGAAGCCTATTTTGATCAGCAAGTAAAGCCGTTCATCGACGACAGATCGGTATTTTACATGGGCAATGTAGGGCCTGACCAGCGGAAAACGCTGCTGGGAAAAGCGCTGGCTTTGCTGCATCCGATCCGGTTTGAGGAACCCTTCGGATTGAGCGTGGCGGAATCAATGTTTTGCGGCACGCCGGTAATTGCCTTTAACAGAGGATCGATGAGCGAACTTATTCTGGACGGAAAAACCGGGTTTCTGGTGTATACTGTTCACGAAGCGGTACAGGCCGTCACCAAGATCGGGCAGATCCACCGGCAGGAATGCCGGCAATGGGCTCAAGCCATGTTTTCCAAAGAGAAAATGGTCAACAGCTATCTGGATGTTTATGAACGGGTGCTCAAAGGGGAATCACGATAAAAAGCCATTTTCTTTCCAGCGGTCATTCTTACGCTGGTTCATGAGGCATTCTTTATATTCACTGAATTAAATGCGTACTACAGTATTCTCATAGGTTATAGATGCCTTGCAAATATCGGTAGTGCCCGTAACGGGGGCTGCATCTGCAGGGCGGGGGGCACTGGCCAGGGGAATATGCCCCTCGCCTGTAAACAGCCCGGAAGTAGTATCCAGTCCTATCCAGCCGGCTCCCGGGATATAAACTTCTGCCCAGGCGTGCAGATCCACTGTGCCGGAAACGGGATCATCTGTAAATTGTACGAGATAGCCAGAGACATACCGGCTGGCCAGGCCCAGGCGGCGCAGCACCTGTATCAGCAGCCAGGCAGAATCCCTGCAGGCGCCGGTCCCGGATTGCAGTGTTTCCTCACAGGTTCTGATTCCTTCCTCCATTCTCCGGATATAGCCTATCCTGTTAAAGATCATATTGTTCATCCTGACAAGAAAGCTTACAATGTCCCCCGTGAATGTTTCGGCCTCCTTCACAAACATGGCCAGGGCAGGTCCGCTGTCCGTTATCTCCAGATAGGATAACAGGTCGTTTTTAGTGGGGGTAGGATAGGCAAAAGGGTAAACGAGCGCATAGCTGTCGATCAGGAAGTCAAACGGATTGTGGGCCTTCAGCATGGCCTTTAAGCGGACCTCAGCCGACATCCTGTCCGTAGGCTCCGAAAAGTCGACACGCATAAGGGAATTGCCATACAAATCCTGCTGCCAGTGTGCTGTATGGTTGGAGGGTTGAACGGCAAACCGGTAACTTTCTATCGCAGCCGGTGCATGAGCCGCCGGTTTAAGACGGAACAGGTGGGGCGACAATGAAACCTTGCGATCGTATAGGTACTCCGTCTTATGCAAAAGTGAAATAGGGATGGACATAGCTAAGTTAAATATTAATGATTTTCCGGCATTCGGTAATGTGTTGCTTGAAAGTCAGGAATCAGGGTACAATCGTTGTGAACAGATACACCAGAAATATTACCAACAGTACAATTCCCTGTAATATGTTAGTGCGTCCTGTAGCAAGTGAAAGCATAATAGTAAATTGGGCGAGTACCAGCAAAACCATCGCTTTCATGTCGATACCCAGCGTAATTCTCATTCCTGTTATTACAGATACAATTCCTACCGCGGGAATGGTGAGGCCGATGCTGGCAAGCGCTGAACCCAAGGCAAGATTAAGACTTGTCTGCAGGCGATTTTTTCTTGCAGCTCGATAGGCGGCCAGTCCTTCAGGCATCAGGACCACTGCTGCAATGATCACTCCTACCAAAGATTTAGGAGCTCCTGCCACTAATACAGCATTCTCTATGTCGGGTGCGAGGGCTTTGGCAAGCAGCACCACTATAGCAAGGCATAGGAAAAGAAATAACGTACTGATCCATGCTATTTTTAACGTGGGGGGATCCAAATGCGCTTCTTCATTTTCATCAGCGTCAGGAGGTAAAAAGTAGGATCTATGCCTCATTGTCTGAACCATCGTAAAGGTTATGTACAGGATCAGGCAAACCACCGATACAAACGCCAGTTGTGTCGGTGTGTATTCCGGCCCTTCCATGCTGGTCGTATAGTTGGGGAGAATAAGGCAAAACACCAGTATGGAGGTCAGCGTAACCAATGCCGCACTGACCCCCTGAAGACTGAATGCCTGTTCCTTATAACTCACTGCTCCTACTACAATGCAGATACCGATAATGCCGGTAAGGATAATCATCACTGCCGCCAAAACCGTATCACGGGCAAGCGCGGTAGTTTCCAGGCCGCCTCCACTCAGCATCAATGAGATGATCAATGCTACTTCAATCACCGTAATGGCCAAAGCTAGCAGCAAGGTACCAAAAGGTTCGCCCACGCGGTAAGCAATTACCTCGGCATGATGTACCGCGGCAAGGACAGATCCAACGAGCAGCCCTGCAAGCAGGATTGAATACAGCTCGCCCAAACCCATCGAAATTCCAAAATAAGCAAGCCATGCCAGAATGGGCACTACTATTGTCCATAGTAGAAGATAAAACCGCTGCGTCATCAGTGTCGGTAGGTGTAATTCAATTAAATCTGGCATGCTGAAGCACCTTTTTCAAGATTGCTTTCACCGTCAGGTAGGAAATTCCCGGCTTTTTCGGATAAACTTTTTCAAACTCCCTTCTTTCCCGGGGCAGACGGTATGCAATTTACAGGCCTTCCTTTCTGACAACGCGGTAGAAACACAATAAGTTGACTTTGAAAGAAATAAAAGTCAGGCTTAGTGAAGAGCAGATCCGGTTGCTGCATATTAAGGGCTTGACACATGTAATATCTGCAATATATATACAGTAATATGTAATACCCCAGGAGCAACTATGTCTGACCTTTGCATCTCGGACAGAATGGCGAAGTGCAAGCTACATTAATCAGGCTTTTCCTTTTCCGGAAACCGGGTCAATAAAGTCTAAACATATATTAGCGATGAGAGCAGGAAGTATTTTTTTTAAATTATTCATGGCGGCTGCTTCAGGAATAGGAATAGGATTCCTGTTAGCGCCGACCAGGGCCACCAGAACAAGGAGAAGATTGCTGGATAAGGGGGAAGATTATCTTAAAGGGGTGACAGGTGCTTACTGGCATTCTTTAGCAGACCTGAAACAGGCCCTGAACCCGGTTTCCGATCGGCAGCCGGATTCGGAGCCTGTACTTTCTTTACTAGAGAATGAAGGCGGGAAAGACAAAGCGAAAACAAATAGTATTTAAAAGCCGGCACTTCTGAAGAAAGATGCCAAAGGTAACTTTGGAACAGGACGTAGCGGGTCCGGCGAACCAGTTGTACTATAACGCAATGTCGTTGACTTAAGCCAAACCAGCGACGTATATTCTTCAGTTTGCTATCTTTGCTCATAGTATAGGGAGGTAATTGAAGACCAAAAAATCACGCCGGATTATCGAATTAATTTAGACGACCATATTGATCATGAGCTTGACAATCAAGGATTTTTGGCTCTCCACCGGGACGGAGAGCTGTACGGAGTATGCGGGAACAGAAAGCTGACAGTCAGGAATTTAGTTTTAATCATCATGACTTTTCGTACGAGTGTTCAGCGAGAAATGGATCTTTTCTTCTCTCGGCTAAAGGATGAGAATTTTTCAATCAGGTCGGTTACGAAAGGAGCTTTCACTAAAGCGCGGGCCAAACTTAAGTATACGGCCTTTATCTCGCTGATGCACTCCTCTTTGAAGCTCTTTTATGAGCAAGCTCCCGTTGAAACCTGGAAGGGTTTCCGCGTATTGGCCGTAGACGGCAGCCGTTTGAACTTACCCAATCACGAGAGCATCCACACCGAATTTGGCCCGTTTTCAAGTGAAAGCCGGCAGGCCCGCTGTTCTTTGCTCTACGATACCCTCAACCTGGTCCCGGTTGACGCCCAGATCAGTAGCTTAGCTGTCGGAGAGCGTCAATTACTGGTCAGGCACCTGGATCAGTTAGGAAAAGGAGATTTGCTGCTGATGGATCGGGGCTATCCGGCACAATGGTTATTTTCACTATTGGCCAGCAGAGAGATTGAGTTCTGCGCCAGGTTGAGCGACTATACCTGGCAGGAGGCAGCCGATTTCGCCTTTAGCCACAAGCAAGAACAACTGGTTACTTTCAAGGTAGATAAAAAATATCATGCTTTATTGGAGGAGCATGGGGTAGATACAGGTAAAACGCTCACCGTCAGGCTAGTCAAAGTAAGGCTTGACACCGGGAAAAATGAAATTCTTTGTACCTCTCTGCTTGATGAAACCCAATTCCCTCTCGGGCTTTTTGGAGCATTATATCACCGTCGCTGGAAAGCCGAAGAGGCTTTCAAAATGCTAAAATCAAGGGCGGAACTAGAATGTTTTTCGGGCAAAACCGCACACGCTGTCAAGCAGGATTTTTATGCGAAGGTATTCGCCCTGAGCCTGTGCAGCATGTATGCCCTGCCCATAGAACAAAAAGTTGTAGCAGAATATCAAGCCGGTCAGAAAACAAAATTCGCCCGAAAAATCAACAGAACTCACGCACTAAGAGCTACTTATGAAATGATAGTCCCAGCGTTTGTAAAGCGGCAATTTGCTAAAATCATTCCCTTTTTCGACGAGCTTATTTATAGAACCACCGATATTGTCAGACCGAACAGAAAGAAGATCCCTAGAAAACATAGGCCCCCGAAAAAATATCATATGGCCTATAAAAAACTCTGAAATCCCTTAAGTCAACGACATTGGTACTATAACGTACATATCTGGTTCGCCGGAAAAGTGTGATATATGTAAAAATCAAAGCAGGGATTGCAAATCACGAGAACAGGATTTGCATAGTTTTGCATTAACTTCTCAAAGACTACGGAATAGGAAAAAGAGCCCTGTTGAAGTAAATTATTCCCCTGTCAAACAACTAATCAGGAACCTGCTCTAGTGGCCGATTGCCTTACAAGGCAGGAAAGCGGCGTTTTGAACGCTGGGATTTCCCGGTTCTTTAATTGTTAAAGAAAATACCGCTTCTTAACAAATATACGTATGAATAAAATCACAGTTGCTTCTGCGTTTTACAGACTGGCTTATTTTCTATTGGGAGAGATGATTCTGCTGTTTGCCAAATGCCTGGCGGAAATCGTATTTATATTGTTGAGGTATGTGTTGCGATACCGGTATATCATGATACAAACCAACCTAATGAAGGCATTTCCTGAAACACCCGAAGCTGAATTGCAGCGGCTTACCAATGCCTATTACCGCCATGTAAGCGATTTGTGCATTGAGCCGGTTTTGTTCTATATCGCCCCGGACTCACTAAAAAAACGGCTGGCAACGTATAGTTGTCATGAAATTTTGGACAATCTTTATAATGCCAATAGGAATATCGTGATGATGGCCTCCCACTATGGAAACTGGGAATACCTTATCAATCTCCCTACCATTACCCGGTATTGGGTTTTTTCGGCATACTCGCCGGTAAAAAACCGGATGATAGATCGCTTTTTATTTCAGCTCCGTTCGCGATTCGGGGTAATCTTAATCCCTAAAAGCCGTTTTTTTCAGCAGGCAATTAATTTCCTGAAGCGGGCTGACAAACCGCGTATGGCTGTGATCATAGCCGATCAGAGGCCCGGACCGGGAAGCAGGAAATACTATCTTCCTTTTCTGAATTTGAAAACAGCCGTCCAGATAGGAGGGGAGCGAATAGCCGCTCATACCAATGCAGATGTCGTATTGGTGGAGGCAAGAAAAATAGCGCGGTTTCAGTACCAGTATACATTTTGTCTGTTGGAAAACGGTGCGCATCAGCGCACGCCTCTCGCTATCACGAAATACTATTTTCACAGGCTCGAGAAAACACTCCTTGATTCACCTGTCTGCTGGCTGTGGTCGCACGACCGGTGGAAAGGTGAACATGAGGATACAAAGATCGGGTAAAATAACGATTTTTGTTTTCGCACGGTTTCCTACGCCCATTTCGTCGCAGAAAATCGAGCTCGCCCAACATAACGCACAGATGAAACTATATATCAAATACATGGTCAGCCTTCGGTGCAAATTGATGGTGAAAGAAGAGCTCAAAAAATTGGGGATCAGTCATGTTGCTATAGAGCTTGGGACGGTTGAGACCCTGGAAGACATCACTCCGGAGCAACGCGACCGCCTGAGGGAAAATCTGCTCAGGTCAGGATTGGAGCTACTGGACGACAAAAAAAGTATCCTGATCGAAAAGATTAAGAACGCAATTGTGGAGATGATCCACTACGCTGACGAATTGCCTAAAACCAACTACTCCGAGTATCTTAGCGAAAAACTGAATTACGACTACACATACCTTTCCAATGTCTTTTCAGAAGTTAAAGGGATTACCATACAGCAGTTTATTATTATCCATAAAATCGAAAAGGTAAAAGAGCTGCTTCTGTATGATGAGCTCAATATAACCGAGATTTCCTATAAGCTCAATTACAGCAGCGTAGCGCATTTGTCCAACCAGTTTAAGAAAGTCACAGGTCTCTCGCCTGCCTTCTACAAAAAGCTAAAACAGAAACGTAAAGACAACCTTGAAAATATTTGAACTTTGTATTGGGGCAAGTATGCCGTCGGCCGGCTTCTGTCCCCAATGCCCATTTCTTATCAGACCAGATCTTCGTAGCCGCTTTTAATAATGGTCGATATCATCTTGAATCGGACATTGGCTTTAATCGTGTTGGGCGAATGAGCCGGAATGATAATAGACTGCCCGGTATCCAGAATATTGGACTTGCTGTCTATTATAACCTCTGCCTTCCCTTCAATAACCTGGATAAAAGTATCGAATGGAGATATTTTTTCTGTCATCGCTTCGCCTGAATCGAATGAAACTACGCTGACGTTACCCGTCGTTTTTCGAAGAATCGTTTTGATTACCACAGAATTAGGTATATATTCCAGAATTTCGACAATGATGAAAACTTTTGATTTCTCTGGTTCCGGATTTTCCACTGGTTTATATATTTAGATAAAGAAAGAAGAGGCAGGTTGTTTAATTCCTGCCCTTCCGGCTATTTAATTGTTGATAACGGTGTGTTGATAACTATAGGTGTGTAGTATCTGAATTTACTTGACATTTTTAACTGCAATGTCTTTAAATGCCTGACCAAGCGCTTCCATATCGTGACTGAATTCAGATTTGAATATCTCCCACCTCCCCTTTCCGTCGGCTTTGTATTCGCGTATCTTCTTTTTCATATCGCGGTTTTTTTGTTCCAGGTCATCTATTTGTTTTTTATAGGCTTCCCTGGCGTCATCATTTTTATCATCTATTGCTGTCTTAAGTTCTGCAATCCTCCGGTCATTTGCTTCGATATTTCCTGTAGCTTCTTTCCTGTAGTTCTCTACATCCGCCAGGTATTCCCTGTTTGCATCTTCGAGATCCTTATTGGCCGACGTCACATTTTTTTCGGCTTTTTTTACCCTGCCTGCAGAAGAGCTGCACCCTGCTGTTATTACACCTGCTATCATAACAAATGTAACAAGATTTAAAATTGAATTTTTCATGATTTTGACTTTACTAATGAGCAACAAAAATGAAATTATTTCCTAGTGAATGTGTTACTTTCCCAATGCTATTTCCCGGCGATGGGTATCACCCAGAATACACTTGCCTGGATAACGCTGTTCTTAAAGTCGGGATTAATCTCATGAGGGGAAAAATCTCCCACTTTTGATAATCCGGCTATATAGCGCAGGCCTACTCCCAGCCCGATATCCGATTGATATCCCAAACCGCCGGCAAGGGAGAGATCCAGCCCCTTGGCAAAATTTTCGATCGTCTGATCCGGCACAGTTTCGGATACCCTGAAACCTGTCTGTGGGCCCGCCTCTATATAAAGGCCATTGTTCAACCTGACTTTGAGCATCACCGGGACATTCAGATAATTAACCTTAAAATCTCTTTTTTCACCCAGCTGCTCGACTTTTGCCCCTTGGGTGGAGAAAAGGACTTCGGGTTGGATAGAGAAAGCATTGCCGAACCCGAAATTCAGCAAACCGCCAAAGTGATACCCGACCCGGGCGTCCGAATTGATATTCCCGCCGGAATAATTGCTTACATTGACGCCCGCCTTCGGGCCAAAGCTGAATGTTTGAGCCCATGTGACGATGCTGATTGTCAACAGAAACGTTGTAATTGCTAATTTTTTCATGATACTTTCTTTTAGATGGCCTGAAAACTATCCAGGCACTGTATGTTTGTACTATTGCCTTGTATTTAAACCCTGGGTTATTCAATGGCTGGTTCCGGCTTTGTAAGGGGTATGGCGGACCTCCGGTTTAACGAGCGCCTATCATCGGCTCTCTTGAACTAATATATATATACGCTTCCAGAAATTAAGGGGTTGAAATCCGGTCAATCTCCGGGGGGGCTTCACTGGCTTCCGCGAGGCCCGGGGATTGGTTGTCAAGTTGATGGCCCCCTCAAAGCGGAGCCGCTTGCTGCATGCCAGTGCGTGCTTATTGCTTCAGTATCCTGAATGTACCCAGGTTGCCTTCTTCACTAACCACCCGCAGAATATAGACGCCGGCAGGTAAAAAGCTTACATCGATATATCCGGGCAGTTTGGCGGAAGAGGCGTTTTGCCGGTTGTATACCCTGTTGCCCTTTATGTCATTAATTTGAACCTGCTTAACCAGGTTCATATCCGGCACCGTAAATGTTATTTGATCTGCTGCCGGATTCGGGTAGGTGTACAGCAACAGCTCCTCGTCGAATGCAACGCTGCGGATACCGCTGTAGGAAAACACCCCATCCGTATCAATCATCCTGAGCTGATAAAAGTTAAGGTTTTTCATAGGCGCTTCATCGGTAAAGCTATAGGTTGATAATCCGGTGCTTTCACCTCGGGCAATCACCGTTCCGAGCTGGATCCAGGATTTGCCGTCTGCGCTGTGCTCCGGTTCAAAGCGTTCGCTCCGGGTTTCCGCCGTCGTGGTCCAGCTCAACCGGACAGTACGTCCCTCTCCTTTGCTGATCCGGAAAGAGGAAAGAGTAACAGGTAACGCCGTAGAAGGAAGCGTTACTATATTGTTGCTTAAGGAAATCGCTCCGGCTACAGAAAGCCCTCTGCCGATGATAGAGGCTCCGTCCAGCAGGCTGATGGCATCGTGGGCAATCATTGTCCCGCTGAAAGCCGCGCCCACGGCCATGTTAAAGGCGCCGGCTACCTGCCAGTAGACATTCTCAAAGCTGGCTCCGTTTGTGAGCGTAATGCTTGTCGCGTTCTCCATTGAAAACAATCCCCCTATCTTAAATATAAAAATGGCGTCGGGGTCGCCGCCCCCATCCAGGACCAGGTTGCCGGCGAGGCTGACGGCCCCTCCATTGCAGTAAATGCCCGTGCCAAGGGTCTGGCTGACCAGTGTTGCGCCTATCGGGGTTTGGCAGGTAATTTCATTAAGGCTGTTGTAGGCATTGGTCACAGCGATGCCCGCCAGTCCCGACGCTTCATCCGCAACATGTATTTCTCCTGAGAGAAGTGTACCGGGAGGAAACCCGGTAAAAGCGCCGTTGTCCGTGCCTATATCACCGGTGACAACGGATGCCAGGGTATTGGTAAAGGCGCCGTTGCCGGTAAACAACGCAAAATCCGAAACCGCTGCCAGGTCAGGTGTCTGTCCGTAACCGGGAAGGGCGGAGAATGACGCTCCGGTCAAAATTATGCTGAGCACTGCTATATTCTTCATAGGTTCTGTTGATTCAATTAGTTTTGAAAAATTTGAAATTATCCTGATCGTTCCTTCCAAAATGCGTCTACTTTCCGATCCAGGATCTTTGAGATTTCATTATTTTTTTTCCTCCCGGTATGCCTCAGTTTTTTGAGCCGGTTTATTATTCTGATACCTACACTATTGATCATATTATCACCGGACGTAATCTTCGTAACCATATTTTCAATATATACAGTGTATGAATTTAGAAGTTCATTTCTGCTTTTCATAGAAAACGAATATTGTTATTGTTGTAACCTGTAAAATGCCTAGTGTTTTGAAGAATCAGTACAAGGTCCGTACCGAAATATAGATATTGATTTTCGGACATATTCCGGGACTCTGAGAAGCACGAACCTGTCCTGCTTTTTTTCATCGCAATGGGTAAATATCCACCGAAATCCAATATTTTCCGTTAACAATTCGTGTATGTTTTTCATGATCTTTCTAAAATAATTGTTTAAAATAATATTACAAATATCGGGCTATATAGAACGGGAATGATTGCATAACGGCTGATAATATTTACATAGATCACAGGTACATACCCCGGTGAATCCGGGAGGCGGAAGACGGTTATGAATCGTAAAAGGGGAGAGTATGCAGGAAAGCCGGAATCCGGTCATTCCCCGGATTCAAACCTGGCAAATAGTTCTTCGAGGTTTACCGCAGCGTATGTTGAAGCATAGTCCGACATAGCGTAAGGAATGATCAGGCTTTCGTTGTGGATGAAGGACCCGCAGGAATATATTACATTGGGGACGTATCCTTCCCGCTCCTTATGATTAGGAATCAGCAAAGGTGTTTTTAAACGGCCGATTTCATTTTCCGGATGATCCAGTTCAAGTAAAGAAGCGCCCAGCACGTATTCCCTCATGGCACCCACACCATGTGTGATGACAATCCAACCTTTTTTGGTCTCTATAGGGGAACCACAATTACCTATCTGCACATACTCCCACGGAAAAACAGGCGACTGCAACAGCGAAGCATTCCTCCAGACATTTATATTTTCCGAATAAGCAATATAGTTGCTGACCCCATCTATTCTACACAACATTGCATATTTTCCGTTGACTTTCCTGGGGAACAAAGCCATACCCTTGTTTTGGGCTACTTCGCCATGTATAGGCAGTACTTTAAAATGGTAAAAATCTGTTGTGACCAATAGTTTGGGCAAAATCGAGATACCGTCATAGGCTGTGTAGGTCGCATAGTAAGTCACGGCCCCCTCGTCGTCAATAAACCTGACAAACCGCGCATCTTCTATCCCTTTTTTTTCTGTATCGGCTATCGGGAAGATAACCCTCTCAGAAATATCGGTATCCAGTGAAAAATCCATCTCGTAATGCGATGAGGCCAGCCACATCGCTTCCCGAAGAAAAATGGCGCCGGATTCATCCAATTCGATTCCACTCCGAACCTCTTCTACATAACGCTTTAGTTCCTCGTATGTGAAGGTTTCTGTCAGCTTTTCGCTGATCAAACTATAGGCGACATCCTTGAAGTTCTGCATTTCCCGTAATTTCCGGAGAAACGAGCCCTTCTTAAAAATGTGGTTCCGGACATGCTCTGGTGAATCGAGCATCCTGCCAGGTGTTTCAACCGTGATCCGGTTCGCCCTGTCTATGATAGCAGACCGGAATACAATAGACGAGATATGTCCTTCTCCCGTTGCCCTGAAGCTGATAATGATGCGCTTTTCTCCCCGTCCTACCGAAGATTGATCGGGGTCTTCTATTATGGAGGGGTTAAAAAAGGCGGCTGCTTCAATGGAATATTCCATCGTAAAATAGGCCCCGATGAGCATTTTTTGAGTCTGCCCCATCGAGCCTGGTTTTACAGTCATCTCATCGAATACCCGTTCCAGCTTTCTGAAATGCCTTTCGAATATTTTCAAAATGTTCCGATGTCTCTTGGAGTATCTCCGCAAAACCCTGGACAATACCTGCTGCTGTTCCTGCTCCGAAAGGCGTAGTATGGAAGAAATAATGTCTTTACTCCTTTCTGTATTGGTAAACAGAAACCTGGCTATCACCCGGCTGAAATCGGGTTGAAACATAGTTTCACTTCGTACTAGTAACTCTGGCATCGGATGAAAATGATTTATGCGCGGTCTTTATGAGACGTTCTACTACGGGGTGCCTTGCTAAAGAGAGGGCTTTCGGTGTACTAACCCGAAAACAAGCTTCCGGGTTCTCTGTCTATCGCGGAGCCAATAATGCCCAGTTCCGCTTTTTTCTAAGACGATGTACCAATTGTTAATTCCGACAAGGTGAGATTTTTAAACCGTTAATTTTTAATATCCTCTCTTTTTAATTTCATCACGTATGGTATTATCCGGTTCGAGCGGCTCAGGCCGTGGCCTTATATAATCCTATTTTTATCAAAACATTCCCTGATGTTCAAATAATTCTTCTCCTTCTAATCATAGTGAACTGGTATGAGGCTTTGCCTTTACATAGTGCCTTCTGGAGGCTTCCCTTTTTCGCGTGGAGCTCAAATAAGCATAACATTTCCCGATATGAACAATCATATATCCAGGAAAATCTCGCATGTAAACCAAAGTCACGACGGCTTGAAGCAGATGCGTTACTTTTCTTATGTCAGATCCGGTGACATCCGTCTTTGAAGGTATAATCCGGGTATCAAATACCCCAAAAAACCCTTTTATAGACGTATTGTTAACAAGAAGTGTTCACTCAAAAAAAGCCAATTTTAATTCCAATAAGAACAGCAGGAATAAAATCGTTGCCAATTCCTTTAAGATTTACCATCGAGCTAACAGCAGGAGGGATATGGAGGAGATTGGAAGAAGTGCGTTACTGACTCAAAGGGTCATAGAGCTATATAAAGAAGAGGGGGTTGAGCTCACAACCCAACAAGCAGAAAAAATCCTGGAACTATGTCAAAAATTGGTTAATATAGTAGTTAGGCATTACAGGACAGCCGCTTACACTGTCGATTTATCAACCAACTCTGAGAAAATCTTATGAAAACCACCGATCTATACGTTAGGGTTAGCACAGACGAACAAGCCGATAAAGGTTATTCCCAACGCGGACAAGAAGAAATGCTCCGGAAGTATTGTGAGATCAACCGGATCTCGATACGAAAGGTTATTTATGAAGACCATTCCGCCAAGACCTTTGAGCGGCCCGCTTGGAACAACTTGCTTGCCGACCTTCGGAAAACGAAAGGCAAAGTTGACCTCGTGCTCTTTACAAAATGGGACCGTTTCAGCCGGAATGCGGGCGATGCCTATCAAATGATCAGTATTTTGAGAAAACTCGGGGCAGAGCCGCAAGCCATCGAACAACCGCTGGATCTCTCCATCCCGGAAAACAAAATGATGCTCGCCTTTTATTTGGCGGCTCCTGAAGTTGAAAATGACCGGCGCGCGCTCAACACAATGCACGGTATGAGGCGTGCCCAAAAAGAAGGGCGATATATGGGAGTAGCGCCGGTCGGCTATATCAACCGGATTACCGAATCAGGAAGAAAATATATAGCCATCCTTCAGCCGCAGGCCCGACTACTTAAGCAGGCGTTTGAAGAAGTGGCAACCGGGATTTATACGGTGGAAGAAGTCCGCAAGAGAGCCGTCCGAAAAGGGCTGCGATGTGCGAAAACTACTTTTTGGCGTGCGCTGGAAAACCCGGTGTATTTCGGTAAAATAGAAGTGAAAGGTTATCGGGATGAAAAAACTATGCTAGTAGATGGTCAGCACGAAGCGTTGATTTCCGAAAAGCTGTTTTACGATATTCAGGATGCGATTGACGGAAAGAGAAAACGGCAGCGGCCCAATGTAAAGGAACTTTCCAATGCAGCATTTGAACTAAGAGGCTTTCTCCAATGCCCTAAATGCGGAAAACTCCTAACGGCAAGTGCGTCGAAGGGCAGAAACGCCCGTTACTCCTACTATCATTGTCGCGCGTCCTGCGGAGTTCGCTATCCTGCTCCAGTAGCAAATGATGCCTTTACCCGGGAGCTTCAAAAATTCAAACCCCGAAAAGCTGCTGTTAACCTATTCCGGGAATTGGTCATCAGCGAATTTTCCGACCAAATAAAAAATCAGCAAAAAGAAAAAAAGATAGTTCTCGACGACATTCAAAAACAGAATGACCGGCTGACTAAGGCCAGAGAATTGCTGCTATCTTCTATTTTGGATGGGAAGGAATATAAGATCATCAAGAGCGAAGCAGAAGAACAACTCGTGAAGTTGGAAGCGCGATTGATTGACGCTACTAATCAGCGGCAAAATTCAATCGACGTGGAATCTATGGTCGAAAAAGCCCTTTCCACCCTCTCCAACCTGGATGAAACCTATCAGAAAGCTGACGTAAACCAAAAGCGGGAGATCATCGGTTCGATCTACCCCGAAAAACTCGTGTTTTCTGAAAACAATTATCGAACCGCAAGAATCAACGAAGTCGCCGCGCTTATCTACCACATTAACAGCACCTTACAAAAAGAAAAAACCGGAACTTCCGATGAAAATTCATCAAAGTTCCGGCTGGTACTGAAGGCGGGAGTCGAACCCGCACAGGATCACTCCCACACGCCCCTGAAACGTGCGTGTCTACCAATTCCACCACTTCAGCTTGCGGGTGCAAATATACAGCCCGTTGTCAAAAAACAACGTCTTTGTTCTTAATTTTTATTTTATTTTCATGTCGCCGCCATTAAGTAACGCCCGGACGTCGGCTTAATCAGTCGACAAAATGCTATTTTTACGGCATGAATTTAGCCGAACAACTGACGCCGCATTATATTTTCGAAGCCATTTCCAAAGCAGGCGACGAGCTGGGCGCCGAAACGTATGTAATAGGAGGACATGTACGCGACCTTATTCTCAACCGCCCCTCGAAAGATATCGACGTCGTTTGCGTAGGAAGCGGCATCCAGCTTGCAGAGAAGGTTGCCAGCCTGCTGGGGCCGGAAGTGAGAGTGAATGTCTTCCCGAATTTCGGCACCGCCCAGATCCGCCTGGACGACTGGGAAGTCGAGTTCGTCGGCGCCAGGAAAGAGTCGTACCGGGCCGATTCAAGAAAGCCTATCGTGGAAGAAGGCTCGCTGCAGGACGACCAGAACCGGCGTGACTTCACCATCAACGCCATGGGTATCAGGCTGAACAGGGAAGGTTACGGCGAATTGTCTGATCCGTTCGGCGGTTTAGGCGACCTCAGGAGAAAGCTCATCCGTACCCCGCTGGAACCAAATGTCACTTTTTCGGACGACCCGCTCAGGATGATGCGCGCCATCCGCTTCGCGACCCAACTCAACTTCGATATCGTGCCGGAAGTGTTCGACGCGATCGTCGCCATGAAGGACCGCATCCGCATCATTTCGCAGGAAAGAATTACCGATGAGCTCAATAAGATCATCCTGGCCAAAGTCCCCTCGTACGGCTTCAAGCTTCTTTACCACGCCGGGATACTGGAGGAGATCTTTCCCGAGCTGGTGGAGCTGCAAGGCGTGGAAACGATGGACGGTAAAGGCCATAAAGACAACTTCTACCATACGCTCCAGGTCCTGGACAACGTTGCCCTGCGCTCGGACGACCTGTGGCTGAGATGGGCCGCCATACTCCACGACATCGCCAAACCTGCCACCAAGCGATTTGATAAAAAAGCCGGGTGGACGTTTCACGGGCATGAAGAAAAGGGAGCAAGAATGGTGCCGCATCTCTTCCGGAAGATGAAGCTGCCGCTCAATGAAAAAATGCGCTATGTCCGTAACCTGGTCAGGCTGCATCTCCGACCTATTGCGCTTTCGAAGGAAACCATTACCGATTCGGCTATGCGGCGCCTGCTGGTTGAGTCCGGCCCCGATTTCGAAGGGCTTATGATCCTGTGCCGGGCCGATATCACTTCCAAAAACCCTGATAAGGTCAAAAGATACCTTCGTAATTTCGACGTGCTTGAAAAAAAGCTTGAAGAACTGGAAGAACGCGATAAGCTGAGAGAGTTCCAACCGGTTATTACCGGTGAAATGATCATGAAAGCCTTCGGACTGAAACCTTCCCGCGAAATCGGGGTGATCAAGGAAGCCGTGCGCGAAGCCATCCTGGAAGGAAGCATTCCCAACGAGCTGGAACCCGCCTATGCGTTCATGCTTGAAGAGGGCAAAAAACTCGGGCTGTCCGCCGTTTAGGAAGAATGCTCAAAGTGAAGACAGGTGCCGGTGGATTTTTAATACCTGAGGAATTATTGGCTCGGTCTCATCGTTGCGAACCACAAAATCCGCCATCGCCATCAGGTCGGACCCGGAAGCCTGGCTGGCAATAATCGAACGGACCTGCTCCGCGGTACGCTGCGGGTCACGGCTCAATACTCTTTCAATACGCAGCGCCTCCGGGGCCACCACCGCAATCACAAAATCGAGCCCGCTCTCCTCTCCTGCCCTTTTCATTATGGCAGCCTCTTTGATTACGTAAGGCCGCTCCGCGTACCTTTCTATCCAACGGGCCGTATCTTCCTTTACCCTTGGGTGCACGATGGCGTTCAGCCGCCCGAGCAGCTGCCTGTCTGAGAAAACCCTGGCTGATACGAAATCTGTATTATATTCTCCCGCGGCGGTATACGCCTCAGCCCCCAAAAGGTCTGAGATCTCTTTCCTGATACCAGGATGGTTCCCGATCAGCCATTTTGCCCTTTCGTCGGCATAGTATACAGGAACACCCATCGCCTCAAATACCCGGCACACCGTACTTTTTCCTGAACCGATACCTCCCGTCACACCTACGCGCAGCGCCATTTTTTCTATATCTGGGATACTTCGAAGCTTACGTACACCGACTCGTGGCTCAGCTTTACAGCCGGAAGAGAACTGACGTCCAGGGGGACGTTAGACTCATAGTTGGTCCTTATACCGCGTTCCGGAACCCGGACGACCAGGGAATCGGGGAAGGCTCTGACCAAAGAGGAAGGACCTTCTACCGACAACAAAGACGGAGACATATTTATATAGCTGGTTACGGCATAGCCCGGCTCCAGCATAATCCCGGCGCTGTCTATTTTCAGATGAACTACCTTGTACGACTTCAGCTCAAATTTCATATCCTCGGGCCAGGACTGCCGGGGAAACTCGACCCTGAAACCCTCAAAACGCTGGGAAATCTTTTCTTTCAGCACGGTCGTATCTATCCCCGACGCCTTGAGCGGGTTGCTGACTACATACATAACCGGCTGTGCAGAAAGCGACTTCGTATACACGGTAAGCAGCCTCCAGCCACGTCCCGATACGTTTACCTCTACCGAGGCAGGCAGTTCTGAAGGTGCGTAGTAAAGCGAATCATCGTAGACAAACCTGACAGGGTATTTAGTCCTGACAGTATGAACACCGGTATTGATGGCATCCATCAACCATATGAACGCCGCCGTAACTACGCAGACAACGAATACTTTTATCTGGTTGCTCTTTCCATCCACCGGTGTGTAAACAATGTTTTAGACCTGTATTTAAACTAGATCTTACGCGAAATAGAGGATTTCTCAAAAGTCAGCTTAACACCTTTATCCAGCGTAAGCGTAATGGTCGACTCTTCGACGCTGTGAACCTTACCGTGAAGGCCGCCTATTGTCACTACGCTGTCGCCTTCCTTGAGGTTTTCTATCATTACCCTTTGGTCTTTGGCTTTCTTTTGCTGCGGGCGAATCATGAAAAAATAGAAAACAGCTA
>CAZLTN010000074.1:0-27831 GCA_964562455.1 uncultured Cytophagales bacterium | reverse complement strand
CACATCACCACATCACCACATCACCACATCACCACATCACCACATCACCACATCAAAATTACTAAAAAAATCACCGCCCCGACCCAAATTGTGTTCAAAGGTATTTTTGTCTTTATCAATGGCAATTTTGCGTTCCGAGTTTGTACATTTGCGATATGATTACTCCCACGACCATCTGAAAGTGAAGAAGAGACTCTATCTAGTTAGACATGCCAAGGCCGAATCGGGATCCCCTATGTTCAAGGACTTTGAGCGCGAGCTTACCGGTGAGGGATTTATAGATGCCGCGCGAATGGCCTCCTTCCTCAACGGCAGGGGCGACCAGTTGCAGCGGATCGTCGCCAGCAGCGCTTTCCGGACAAGGCAGACAGCACAGGTATTTGCCGAGCAGCTCGGGTTCGACTGGGAGCAGGTAGAGCTGATCGACGATTTGTATGACTGCGGGGCAAGGGCTTATATCGCGGCGGTAAACAATACCCCTGCCGAAACCGCCGGACTGATGATAGTGGGACATAATCCCGACATTTCCTATTTCGCGGAGTACCTTACCAGGGATTTCTACGAAAGCATGGGGAAAGCCAGCGTCTGCGTAATCGAATTTGAAAACCTGGAATGGGCCGAAATTTCGGGGCGAACCGGGAAGCTGGCAGGGTTTTTCACTGTAAGGAACCTGCCAATTAATTAAAATGACAGATCCAAACACCAACCGGGGCAGACGGTGGTTTATCATAGCCTTTATCATATTCGTGTCGGCAATCGTCCTGCTGGTGATCGACATGGCGAGCCGGACAACCGCTCCGTGGAATAAGCCCAAACCCGAGGCACACCCTGCCGATACCCTGGCGACCGGCCGGTAGGCAGCAGCGACTTTACAATCCGCGACTTCACAAAGAAATGTTCATCAAAGCCGCCATATGCATCTCGCCCCAGGAAACATTTCCCCCGCTTCCCCCCGACAGTCGGTACTGCGTGCATGAGGGCGACAAGTATTTTGCTAAAGAGCCCTCATACGAGGGGTTGATCCAGGCCGGGGTGCTGAGAAGAATGGGGAAAGCGGTAAGGATGGGGGTAGGCGCCGGGGTACAGATCCTGAAGACCGCGCCGGAGGTAGATGGTATTATTATAGGTACTGCCAATGGCGGGCTTGAGGATTGCATCAGGTTTCTCAACCAGATCGTCGATTATAACGAAGGTACGCTCACACCGACCAATTTCGTGCAGAGCACTCCGAATGCCATCGCCGGGCAGCTCGCGCTGTTACACCGGAATACCGGTTATAACATTACCCATGTGCACGGCGGTTTGTCCTTCGAAAATGCCCTTACCGACGCTTCGCTGCTGTTTGAGCAGGGCCAGGCCGGAACGCTGCTTGTAGGGGGGATCGAAGAAATTTCCGAATACAATCATAATATCGACCGCCTTTCAGGGGTTTTTAAAGAGCAGCCGGGAAGTTCTGCTTCGCTCCTTGCCTCCACTACTGCGGGGACGGTCAATGGCGAAGGGGCGGCCATGTTCCTGCTGGAAAGGCAGGCCTCGCAGAGCGGGCAGGTTCGCATCAGGCAGGTCACTACCCTGTCTTTTGCTTCGCATGAGCAGTTGGAAGAGAGGTTGCGGGAAATGCTGGCCGATTGCGGACTGGATACAGCCGGGGTCGATGTCCTGATGCTGGGTTACAACGGTGACGTGTGTGGTGCAGGTTTGTATGACCACATCCGGGGCCTTTTCGATGCCGGTACCCCGGTTCTTTCATTTAAGAATGCCTGCGGAGAGTACCCCACTGCCAGCGCTTTTGCGGTGTGGTTGGGTCACCAGGTGCTGACGAAGCAGCAGGTTCCTGCGGAGATGGTTTATTCGGGGGAGATGCCTGCGAGGCCGGGTAATTTGCTGATTTATAATCATTATAGGGGGGAGGAGCATGGGTTTGTGTTGTTGATGAGGTGATGTGTTGATGAGGTGATGTGATGATGTGGTGATGAATTCATAACTTTCAATTTTCAACTCATAAACTATGCCCGAAGTCTGGCTCAGGGGCGCGCTGCCCGGTATTCATCCGTTTTTACAGCCGGTAGCGCATGCGCTGCTACAATCAAAGGAAGAGGTTCTGCGGTATACGGAGGGTTTTCCCGATTATCTCTTGTGGGAAAAGCCGGGCGGGGCAGCGTCGGTAGGGTTTCACCTACAGCACATCAGGGGAGTTCTCGACAGGCTGTTTAGCTATGCCGAAGGAAATGCGCTGACGGCGGATCAGCTCGGTTACCTGGCCGCTGAGGGTGTCCCTGCGGAAGGCATCGGTACGGAAAGCCTCGTGCAGGCGGTGACGGAGCAGATTGACAGGTCGGTGGAATTCCTTAAAAATACAAATCCTGCGGTGCTGACGGAAGCCAGGAGTGTGGGGAGGAAGGCGTTGCCTTCTACTGTCCTGGGATTGTTGTTTCATGCAGCCGAGCATACGCAGCGGCATATCGGACAATTGTATGTGACGGTGAAGGTGGTGTGCACCGGTTAAGATCAGCGCATTTCGTAGTATGGGAATTTAGGCCGTCACACAGAAAAAATCGCAGTTATTTATTAAGTTGCAGACGGAGAAAATTATCAACCAATGAAAGTAGGGATTCCTAAAGAGCTCAAAAACAACGAAAACCGGGTTGCAGTGACTCCCGCCGGGGCGCTGGAACTTGCCAGGCTCGGGCACAAAGTGTTTATCCAGCATGATGCCGGGACCGGGAGCGGGTTTGCCGATGACGAATACCGCAAAGCCGGCGCTGAGATCCTGCCCGATACCGCGAGTGTATATGCGACTGCCGACATGATCGTAAAAGTGAAGGAGCCTATTGCGGAGGAATACGGTCTGATCAGGGAAGGGCAGCTCCTGTTTACCTACTTTCATTTTGCTTCTTCGGAAGCGCTTACCCATGCTATGATAAAGAGCGGGGCAGTTTGCCTGGCTTACGAAACGGTAGAAAGCCCCGACAGGTCACTTCCCCTGCTCATCCCGATGAGTGAGGTGGCAGGGCGCATGTCCGTACAGGAGGGCGCCAAATACCTGGAGCGTCCTTCGGGGGGCAAAGGTATCCTGCTGGGCGGCGTCGCCGGGGTAAAGCCCGCCAATGTGCTGATACTGGGTGGGGGAGTGGTTGGTACCCAGGCTGCCAGGATGGCTGCCGGGCTGGGCGCCAACGTGACGATTATGGATATCAGCCTGCCCCGTCTGCGTTACCTGGAAGACATCATGCCTGCCAATGTAGATACGGTCATGTCGTCGGAGTACAACATCCGGCAACTGATCGGGAACATCGACCTTATCATAGGAGGAGTGCTGATCCCGGGCGGGAAAGCCCCTTCCCTTATCACCCGCGACATGCTGAAGCAGATGAAGCCCGGTACGGTAATGGTCGACGTGGCCATCGACCAGGGAGGCTGTTTCGAAACGTCGCGGCCTACCACGCATGAAGAGCCCGTGTTTACGGTCGACGACGTAGTACATTATTGCGTCACCAATATGCCCGGGGCGGTGCCTTTCACCTCCACGCTTGCGCTCACCAACGCCACACTACCCTATGTGCTGATGCTGGCCAACCTGGGCTGGGAGGAAGCCTGCCGTCGCAACGAACTCCTGGGAAAAGGATTGAATATTATAAATGGGAAAGTGGTCTATAAGCAGGTTTCGGATGCCTGGGGACTGCCGTATGATGTGGTGATGGATTGATAGGGTGATGTGGTGATGGGATGGTGTTATGATTGATGATAAGTTGATGTATTGATGCTTAATAGATTTTTTTCTTGGGGGCGGAAGGAGGTCAGGGAGCAGGAGGGAGTAATTTTCGATTTACATTCACACCTGATCCCGGGAATTGACGACGGTGCGCGGACGATGGCCGATTCGCTGGAGATGATCCGGCAGATGGTTGCCCAGGGGTTTACCCATCTGGTTACCACCCCGCATATCATGTGGGACAGCTATAAGAATACGCCTGAAATTATCAGGAGGGGCCTCGATGAGGTAAGGGAGGCCTGTCTCGAAAACGGGATTGACGTCAGTCTCGATGCCGCTGCCGAATATTTCATCGACGAGCACTTCCTTGAGCTGCTGCGCGGGAAGGGGGAGCTGCTGACTTTGCCCGGCAACCGGCTCCTGGTAGAGCTGCCCTATACCACCCCGCTGATGAACACCACCGAAACCTTATTTTCCATCATAGGCTACGGCTACCGGCCGGTGCTGGCTCACCCTGAGCGGTATAGTTATTTTCATGCCGGTCCGGAAGTTTATCACAGGCTGAAAGAGCAGGGCTGTGAGCTGCAGCTCAATGCGTTGTCGCTTACGGGGCAGTACGGCTCGGGGGTACAGAAAATGGCCCGGTGGCTTCTGAAGCAGCAATTGGTTACTTTCATAGGCAGCGATGTGCACGATCTCAGGCATGTAAAGGCGCTCGGGAAGGCGATGGACTTGCATGCTGTCCGGGATTATGTTTTCTTAAACAATGAAATTTGTCCGGCCTGACCCCGGGAAAAATCGTTTTAAATCTGTTATGTTTGCACCGTTATTGAGTCGAATGTTAATGACTTTATAGGTCGGTTGATCTTTTAACTATGCGAAAAGTCTGTAATTGTCGTTCGAAATAATTCTACATAAAGGACTCACATGAAAAACAAATTTTGGGGGTATTTCAGGGTTTGCCTGACCACACTACCGGCATTGCTGGTTTATTCTTTATTTTTTGCTTCCTGCGTTTCTCAGAAGGAGGTTACCTATTTTCAGGAATCGCCTGATAATCCGAAAAAGGGCACAGGTATGCAGGCCTATATTCCGATCATCCAGTCGGGTGATGTGCTTTCTGTGGTTGTGGGAAGCCTTAACCCGGAGGCAAATGAGATTTTCAATGTACGAAACCTGGCGACGGCAGCTCATTTGAATTATTCTCCTACCGCTTCTGCCGGTGCCAGGCTTCAGCCTGTAGGTTATCTGGTAGACGAGGAAGGGAATATAGAGGTACCCCTCATCGGTAAAGTAAAAGTAGACGGCCTTACGACCGATCTTGCTTCCAAAACAGTTCGTAACCTTCTGGAGAAATACCTTAAAGAGCCTACTGTCGCCGTACGTTTTGTAGGTTACAAGATATCTGTATTGGGTGAGGTGAAAAATCCAACCGTATTTGTATTACCTGAAGAGCGGATTACGCTGCCTGAGGCGCTCAGCCTGGCGGGCGACCTGACCATCTACGGCCGTCGCGACAACGTGATGGTGATCAGGGAAGAAAACGGCGTCCGTATCTACGGGAAGATCGACCTCACCTCGCGCGAGGTATTCGATTCTCCCTTTTATTATCTCCACAAAAACGACGTTATTTACGTAGAGCCGACTAAGGCCAAAGTTACCAGCTCCGACCGTACGCTGCAGATCCTGCCGTTGGTATTGAGCAGCCTTTCGGTCATCGCTATTATCTTAACCCGCGTTTTCTAATATTAATCCGTGTAATTTCACGCTATGAATATCAATGAATTGAATGTCCAGGAGGAGCGCAATTCCACAGAGGAGGAGTTTAACCTGGGGGAGTACCTTCAGCGTTACCTGCGCTACTGGTATTTTTTCCCTTTCTTCCTGGTGCTGGCGGCTATTGGCGCATGGTATTATTTCCAGGTTACCCAGCCGGTTTACAAAAGCACCGCTTCCCTGCTTATTAAAGACGAAAAGAAGGGAGTGCGTACCGGGGCTGACGATATTCTTTCCGAGCTTAGCTCTTTTTCGGGCAACAAGCTGGTAGAAAATGAGATCGAGATCCTGCGTTCCCGCAACCTGATGGAGCAGGTGGTTAAGGATTTGAAACTGGAGGTAAGCTACACGCTATCAAGCGGACTGAAAACCATAGACCTCTATAAAAAAAGCCCGTTCCGCGTAGTGACAGAGGTGGTTAATGAAAATGCCTATGAAAACCCCATGGAGATCGAGCGGGTGGACAATGATTTATATACCATACCGCAGGACGATGAGCTACGGGAATTCGGCAAGCTTTACTATACCGATTGGGGGGCTCTTAGGGTGTTTCGCGACAGTACAGGCGACGCCACTATAACCGATGTGGATGTGCATTTTCATAAGCCTGGCGGCCTGGTGGAAGATATGTTGAAAAATCTTTCAGTGGTGCAATCAAACAAAAACAGCACGGTACTGGAGCTCAATTTCGAAAATACTTCCGTACAGAGGGGCGTTGATGTGATCAACAAGCTGCTCGATGTATATGTAGGATCGTCCATTACCGATAAGAATACCGAAGCTAGCAATACCCTGGCCTTTATCGAAGAGCGCCTGGGGCTTATCACCAGCGAATTGGGTGATGTAGAAAAGGACGTGGAGGTTTACAAAAGCCAGCAGGGGCTCACTGATGTCAGCGCTGAGTCCCAGCTTTTCCTGGAGAATATCAAAGAAAACGACTCGAAGCTCAACGAGGTCAATACGCAGATACGTGTGCTCGAAGGCGTAGAGAACTATATCAGCCGCAGCGGCGACGGCGCCGTGGCGCCCGCCACCTATATGATCAACGACCCGGTGCTGGTCTCGCTGCTCAACCGGTACTCGGAGCTCAACCTGCAAAAGGAAAAATACGCCCGTACCTTGCAGCCCGACAACCCTATTATGGAGACGGTCACGACCCAGTTGGCCCAGACCCGTCAGTCTATCCGTGAGAACATTCAGAACATGCGCCGGGGTCTCGACCTCACTCGCCAGAACCTGGAGGGCATCAATACCCGCTTCTCTGCCGGGCTGCGCAGCCTGCCCCAGAAAGAAAGGGAGTATGTGGGTATCAAGCGCCAGCAGACTATCAAGGAAAACCTGTACCTATATCTCCTGCAAAAGCGGGAGGAAACCGCCTTGGCTTATGCCTCGACCGTTACAGACAGCCGGCTGGTAGATGCACCGAGAGGGAATAATATGCCGGTTAAACCCAAAAAGGCGATCATAGCCTTAGGTGCCTTGATGGCGGGCCTGGCTATCCCAATATTGCTGATCAACCTGCTCATGATGCTCAACAATACCGTCCAGAGCCGCGAAGAGGTGGAACGCCTGAGCGGATTGTCGGTAGTAGGCGAGATCGGGAGGATGAAACAAACCGGCTCGCCCGGTTCCGGTGACATCGTAATCAAGACAACCAGCCGCTCGGCAGTAGCGGAGCAGTTCA
The DNA here is from genome assembly GCA_964562455.1 of uncultured Cytophagales bacterium. GTDB lineage: Bacteria > Bacteroidota > Bacteroidia > Cytophagales > Spirosomataceae > Ravibacter. The sequence continues at coordinate 20,659 of CAZLTN010000074.1, read as the reverse complement.
GGGCGCTGCGTACCAACCTGCAGTACCTGGGCGACGGCTCGGGCAAGGTGCTCATGCTCACCAGCTCTATAGGAGGTGAGGGAAAAAGCTTTGTGAGCATCAACCTGGCCGCCAGCCTGGCTTATTCTGACAAGAGGGTTCTACTCGTTGGTGCTGACTTGCGCAAACCTACCCTGCACACCAACCTGAAGATGGTTAATGACAAAGGGCTCACCAACTACCTCATCACTAAAGGTGATGCCGCAGGGCTTATCAAACCTTCGGGGGTGCACGAACTGTTTGAAGTGATGCTGTCCGGCCCTATTCCACCCAATCCTTCCGAATTATTGAACAACGGACGCTTATCCGTACTGATCCGGGAGCTACGCGACCGGTATGATTATATATTGATCGACTCGCCACCATACGGTCTGGTTACGGATGCTTCTCTAATAGGAGAGCATGTAGATGCGACGCTTTACCTGGTGCGGCATAATTATACGCTGCGCGATCATATGAAAAAAATTAAGGAGGTGATTCGTCAGAAGCGCTTTAAAAACCTGTCGGTGGTATTCAACGCGGTCAATTACGGTGCTGGTTATGGCTATGGTTACGGTTACGGCGGTTATGGCTACGGCTATTACTCTGAAGATAAGGAGTCAAAGCCACGTTCGATTCTCGATCAACTGGCGAAGAAAGGAAAGGGGGTTTCTTCAAAGATGAAAAGTGTCAGTGAGGGGGTGATAGGGAGAGGGGGGAAGGGGTGATTTGGAGAGGGGGTGTTGATTGAGAGGACGTTATAAAAAATGTCAAAAAAAAGAGTGGTTGCGGGTGTTACGATCGGGGAGATAGGAGGTATTAATTGTAGAATCTATTCTATCTCGACGATAATGAAATGACTGGTAAACAAAGCGACTCTCTTAATCTGGAAGTATATATCCCGCTGGTCCGGCTTACACTGGTAGGTTCGGACAAACAATTAAAAAAAGTACTGATGATTCTCACGATTTCAGAGCATATTCCACCTTCCTTTCCTGGGAGACGGCCGTTTTAATGTTCTTGTCCTGAAAGGTTTTTCCTGTCCGCTTGTATTCTCGTGCTTACGGTGATCGTTTTGATCTTGTTCGCATAAGGGTAGTGAGAGTAGGAGTATACGCATACTCTCTTTTTTACTGATAGTTATTCCCCGAGAGGTCCGGTTATGGGACTGAAAGGGCGGAGCTGTAGAAAGACGAATGGGAAATGTTAATAACGATGACTGGAAATTCTCAAAAATGCTGGTTCGTTCTTTATACCAAATCGCGCTTTGAGAAGAAGGTGGCTGATGGATTGACCAGGAAGGATATTGAGGTATACTGCCCTATGAGGAAGACGAAGCGGAAGTGGTCTGATCGCTATAAATGGGTGGAGGAGCCGCTGCTTAGGTCCTACTGCTTTGTGCGGCTTGAGGAGAAAGATCGTAACCTGGTCTTCGGCGTACCTGGCGTAGTGCGCTACCTCTTTTGGCTGGGTAAGCCTGCTGTGGTACGGGATGAAGAGATCGAAGGGTTGCGGGAGATGCTGGGCAACTTCGACCACGAAAATATTTCTATCCGTGGGTTCGATGTCGCGGATAGGATAAAAGTAAAAGGTGGCGTCTTCGATTCTTTAGAAGGAGAAATAGTAGAAAAACGCGGCAGCAAGCTCCAGATTTTGCTGGAAGCCCTGCAATTGGTAGTGTATGTAGATCTGAGGTCGGCGAGTGTGGATAAGATATGAGGGGAAATAGACAATTCAACAACATCCGAGTTTACAAAAGCCACATTACTAAAAATAAAATAAACGTAAATTACATAAATGAACAACCCAAGAATAACTATTATCGGCCTCGGTTACGTAGGGCTGCCACTGGCTGTAGAATTTGCTAAAAAATACCCGGTTACGGGCTTTGATATAAATGAATCACGGGTAAGCGAGTTAAAGAACGGACACGACCGAACCCTTGAAGTAAGCGACGTGGCATTGAAAGCCGTATTGACAGATGAAGTTGGCAAGCAGGGGCTTTTCTTCGCCAGCGATCTCGAGAGTATCGCAAACTCCAACTTCTACATCGTTACCGTTCCTACCCCGGTAGATAAATACAATCGGCCTGACCTTACGCCTCTTTACAAGGCCAGCGAGACTGTGGGTAAGGTTTTGAAACCGGGTGATATCGTGGTATATGAATCCACAGTTTATCCCGGAGTGACAGAGGAAGAATGCGTACCGGTGTTAGAAAGGGTATCGGGGTTGCAATATAATGTAGATTTTTTCGCAGGTTATTCCCCCGAGCGGATCAATCCAGGAGATAAAGAGCATACTGTTGCTAAGATACTTAAGGTAACTTCCGGCTCTAATGAGGAAACTGCGGAAAAGGTAGATAGTCTTTATCGTTCTGTAATAACCGCTGGTACCCATAAGGCCGCAAGTATAAAAGTAGCGGAAGCAGCAAAGGTGATCGAAAATGCGCAGCGCGACATTAATATCGCTTTTGTCAATGAGCTGGCGAAAATTTTCAATCGGCTTGGTATTGATACGGACGACGTGCTGCAGGCTGCCGGAACGAAATGGAATTTTCTTAAGTTCAAGCCGGGCTTGGTCGGTGGGCACTGTATAGGAGTAGATCCATATTACCTGGCTCAAAAAGCACAGGAAGCAGGTTACCACCCTGAGATTATTCTAGCTGGCCGCCGGCTAAACGACGGTATGGGGGAATATGTGGCTCATGAAGTTGTACGACTGATGGTTAAGAAAAATATTCCTGTTAAAAATGCAAAAGTCCTGGTACTGGGGATCACTTTCAAGGAAAATTGTCCGGATGTGCGTAACACGAAGGTGGTCGATATCTTGTCGACTTTGAAAAGTTATGATACCCACATCACCGTATATGACCCATGGGCATCACCGGCGGAAGTGAAACATGAGCACGGCTGGGACTGTATTAGTGAGTTACCAGAAGTAACCGGCTTCGATGCTGTTATTCTTAGCGTGGCTCATAATGAGTTCGAAACTTTGGATTTAGCGCAACTGTGCAAGGAAAACAAGGTAATTTACGATGTAAAAGGCGTTCTATCGAGAGAGATAGTAGATGCAAGATTGTAAAAAATGAAAAAAATTCTCATTACCGGCGGTGCCGGCTTCATTGGCTCCAACCTTACGGAGTATTTTTTAAACAAAGGTTACAAAGTAACTGTTCTGGATAATTTTGCAACCGGGTATCGTCATAACATAGAGCAGCATGAGGGAAATCCTCAATTTGTACTTATAGAAGGAGATATCCGGAATATAGATGATTGTAGAAAATCAGTGGAAGGTGTCGACTATGTACTACACCAGGCTGCTTTGGGGTCGGTACCTCGTTCTATTAAAGATCCAATTACGAGTAACGAGGTGAATGTGTCTGGTTTTTTAAATATGCTGGTAGCTGCGCGGGACGAGGGTGTTAAAAGATTTGTTTATGCAGCTTCCTCCTCTACTTATGGTGATTTAGAAATTCTTCCCAAAGTAGAGGATAAAATAGGGAAACCGCTTTCTCCTTATGCAATTACTAAGTATGTAAATGAATTATATGCGGAGATTTTCTCCAAGACATACGGGATCGAAACAATCGGTTTACGTTATTTTAATGTGTTCGGTCGTAGACAGGCTCCTAATGGGGCTTATGCAGCGGTGATTCCTAGGTTTGTGATGCAGTTAATGAGGCATGAAAGCCCAATTATTAACGGTGGGGGGGATTACTCACGTGATTTTACGTATATTGATAATGTTATCCAAATGAACGAGCTCGCGATGTTGACGACTAATCCGGATGCGGTTAATACGGTATACAATACGGCGGTAGGGGATCGAACAACACTTAATAAACTCGTTGAGTACCTTAAGGAATTTCTTTGCGAATATGATCCTGAAATAGCACCATTGGAAATTATACATGGACCTAATAGACTGGGTGACATCCCTCATTCGATGGCATCGGTGGAAAAGGCGGAGAAGTTGTTGACATACAGACCTACTCACACAATTCGAAGAGGATTGGAAGATGCGGTGAAATGGTATTGGGAGCATTTGGAGAGATAGAATTTGACGCCCAAGGGTTGTTCGTATATAATCAAGAAATACTTATGAAAACTTTAGTATAATGAAAACAATAATAATTACAGGAGGTGCAGGCTTTATCGGTTCGCATGTCGTCAGAGAGTTTGTGATTAATTACCCACAATACAAAATCATCAATCTGGATGCTTTAACATACGCAGGTAATTTGGAAAATTTGAAGGATATTGAAGCAGAGCCCAATTACTCATTTATCCACGTAGATATTACGGATGCTAAACGTATATTTAATATATTTAAACAATACCAACCTGATGGTGTAATTCATTTGGCGGCTGAATCACATGTCGATCGTTCTATCAGTAACCCTCTGAATTTTGTAATCACTAATGTTGTTGGCACAGTTAATCTTCTAAATGCCGTTAAATATAGCTGGAAGGGTAATAAAGAGGGCAAGCGATTTCATCACGTTTCTACTGACGAAGTTTTTGGAGCTCTTGGCGCTGAAGGTTTTTTTACTGAAGATACTAAATATGATCCTCATTCGCCTTATTCGGCTTCCAAGGCTAGCTCAGATCACTTTGTAAGAGCTTACCACGACACTTATGGATTGCCTGTAGTATTAACCAATTGTTCTAATAACTATGGGCCTAATCATTTTCCTGAGAAGTTGATTCCTCTTTGTATTCATAATATTATTAATAACAAGCCGCTACCTATTTATGGCGACGGAAAGTATACAAGGGATTGGCTCTATGTTATTGACCATGCAAAAGCGATTGATTTAGTTTTTCATAAGGGTAATATTGGCGAAAGCTATAATATTGGCGGATTTAATGAATGGCAGAATATTGACTTGGTTAAAGAGCTCTGTCGTCAGATGGACGAAAAATTGGGCAGAGATAGGGGAGAAAGTGAAAAGCTGATTACTTTTGTTAGAGATCGACCGGGTCACGATTTACGCTATGCTATTGATGCTACAAAAATTAATAAAGAATTGGGTTGGGAACCTTCGGTTACATTTGAAACGGGATTGTCTGAAACTATTGACTGGTTCTTGAATAATAAAGATTGGCTGGATAATATAGCAAGTGGAGAGTACTTGAAATATTATGAAAATCAATATATTGACTAAGATGTGCATGAGTATTTCTTTTTACCTATATGACTAGATAAATGAAGGGAACAGAGACTAAACTCAAGGGAAGCTTTATCCTAGAACCATCGATATTTGAAGATACGAGGGGATATTTTTTTGAGTCCTACAATGAAGAAGATTTGGGAGAAATTCTTGGATACAAACCTTATTTTGTACAGGACAACCAGTCAAAATCGCAATATGGAGTAGTACGCGGCCTACACATGCAATCTGGGGCGTTTTCGCAAGCAAAGTTAGTGCGAGTGCTGGAAGGGACAGTAATAGACGTTGTGATAGATGTTAGAAGAGAGTCAGCAACATATGGTCAATATATTGCAATAGAGCTATCTGCGAGAAATAGAAGACAATTGTTTATTCCCAGGGGGTTTTTGCATGGATTCTCTGTTATTTCCGATTTTGCGGTTTTTTTTTATAAATGTGATAATAGGTATAATAGAGATTCCGAGATAGGGGTTTTTCCTTTAGATATGAATTTGAATATTGATTGGCAAATTCCCTCCGATAAAATAGTTTTATCAGAGAAAGATCGAAATGCTCAGGTATTTTCAGAATATACTATAATGCAAAGTATTCTAGTATAAGACTGGAGAGAAATGATGTGAGAAATAGTAAATCCAAGATAATTCCTCATTACTTAAGGGGGCTACTTATTGCTTTATTTAACGACATTGACTACACAATATAAGATTATAATTATGCCAACAATATTAATTACAGGAGCAGCGGGTTTTATTGGTTATCATTTATGTAAGCGATTATTAGAAAAAGGATACAGAATAGTTGGTATTGACAATGTCAATGATTACTATGATGTAGAGTTGAAATATGCTCGTTTGACTACTTTGGGAATAGATCAGAAAAGAGGGTCAATATTTAATGATATTGTAATCTCATCTAAATATAATGAAAATTTTTCTTTTGTAAGAATGAATTTAGAGGATCGGATAAATCTTCCTCTATTGTTTGAGAGATTTTCTTTTCTCAGTGTTTGTAATTTGGCTGCTCAAGCAGGGGTTCGATATAGTTTAGAGAATCCGATGGCATATGTTGATAGCAATCTGGTTGGTTTTGTAAATCTTTTAGAATGCTGTAGACACTCCAATGTTAAGAATTTGGTATACGCGTCTAGTTCTTCTGTATATGGATTGAATAGCAAAATTCCTTTTAGTGAAAATGATAGGGTAGATCAACCCATTAGTTTGTATGCTGCAACTAAGAGAGCTAATGAACTTATAGCATTTACGTATAGTCATTTATATGGAATAAGTACTTCTGGACTCCGCTTTTTTACTGTGTATGGTCCTTGGGGTAGGCCAGATATGGCACCAATGTTATTTGCGAAAGCTATCTTAGAAGGAAAATCTATCAAAGTTTTCAATGACGGCGAAATGAGTAGGGACTTTACTTTTATTGATGATGTTACGAAGGGCATCGAGGCGGCCATAGTTTATACTTCAAAAGTTGCTTCTTTTGTAGATTCGGGAGAGTCTAGTAGCTTTTCTAGAGTATACAATATTGGTAATTCCAAGCCAGTTGAGTTGAGAGATTTTATTAAAGAAATAGAATTATTTTTAGGTATTTCCGCGCAAAAGGAATATTTACCTTTGCAGTCTGGAGATGTCGTTAATACGTGGGCAGACATTACAAAATTAAAGGATGAAATAGGCTATTCTCCATCTACAACACTTCATGATGGAGTAGAGAAATTTATAACGTGGTTTAAGCGGTACTATGGTAAGTAAGCTTAGAAAGTTAATTACTCTTTGGAAGGAGCTAAGCCGGAAAATTAAGAATCCAACCTTTCAGGGAGAACTTGCACAGGCATTAATGACTTTTATTTTTTCAATTCTTGTAACTCGTTTTATGGGTATTGAGATTTATGGAAAATTAATCATATTGTATACTATTTCTAATTTTTTTTCGGACATCATAGGTGTAAGGAGTAATGAAGTTATAGTTTATTATTGGAACCGAAATAGTACTCAAAATAATATGTTCTTAACCCTTTCAATCCTTACTGATATAATGATAGGGATAAGCATGTTTTGTGTAATTTATTTTTTTGCAGATTACACGTCGAGTTTTTTGGGAACTGCTAACGTTAGTAAAGATAATATAAAGCTTATTTCTGTTTATACGCTTTTATTATATATGAGAGGTAGCTTTTGGGGAGTTCTACAAGCTGAACGAAAATTCAGAGCTTTAGCTTTTTTAAAAAGTGCTGAAATAGCGATTAGAATTGTCTTGGCAATAGTAATTATTTTGTACAGCCGGGTTTCTATTGAGAACTTGATATACATTACCATTTTCTCTGCTTTTTTAACATATATATTTTCGCTTTTTTCTTCTTGTTTTTTGATAAAATATAAGCCAGATTTTGGATTTCTGAAGTCGCCAGAAATTTCACTTGAGTATTTTTATTTTACTGGGCAAAACTTTCTCTCTACTGTTATTAAAGCTGGAAATAAGCAAATTGATTCATTAATTGTTGCCAAATACCTTGGGCAGGGTTCAATTGCGATTTATGACTTGGTTAAAAAGTTTTGTTTACCAATTAATTTAATTACCAACACGACAACTATTAACTCTTTTCCTGTTTTTGTAGATTACAGACATAAGAGGAAAAAAGATATATACTTATATATAAGGGATTTAGATAGGAAATTAATAGTAATTTGCTCACTTGGTCTAGTCGTCATAGCTCTATCTTTACCTTTTATAGAGTTAATCTATAATATTGAAATATCATTTTTATTATTTGTGTTTTTACTTTTCGCAACGCTAGTAAATCAGTTCTTGTGGTGGACTAGGAGTTTTTCAATTGTTTTTAATCAAAAGCTTTCTATCTATATTAATCTCTATAGTTCAATATCGTCATTAACTATTTTAGTGGTTTTGACTAGTAATTTTGGCTTTGTTGGTCTGATATGTGGGCTGATTTTTATTCGACTTTCTACTTTATTTATTTATAATTTTTATTTAAATAAATACACTAATAATGTATGAGAAAACTTTTGTATATATCGTCATCTGTCATACCTTCGGATAAGGCTAATTCGGTTCATGTTATGAAAATGTGCGAGGGCTTTTCTGAGAATGGGTGTGCTGTAACTCTGTTATGTCCTGTTTATAACTCAAGTATTGATGTTTTTGATTATTATAGTATAAAACATCCTTTTAGTATTGAGGGTTTGTTTAAACGCGATATGCGTTTTAAATTAGTTCCTTATTTACTTTTTATAGTAGCATGTTTAAAAAAGCATAAGGAGTCAGTTGTGTATGGTCGTTTTCTTTTGGGGTGTTATATTTCGTCTCTTTTAGGAAGGGTCGTAATGTTGGAATTACATAGTCCGCCGGTGGATATATCCAAGTTTAGTGATATCATATTTAGGGCATTAATAAAAAGAGAAAACTTAATAAAAGTTGTAGTAATTTCTAATGTTTTGAAGAAGATTATTTTGGCGAATTATAGAGTTTCCGAAGAAAAGCTACTTGTGCTTCATGATGCAGCCGATATAAAGCAACTTGTTAATTTGAATCAGAAGAAAAGATCAAACGTAGCGTATGTGGGGTCTCTAAATGTAGGAAAGGGATGGGAGATTGTAATGGAGCTGGCCAAGCGATTGCCGAGTTTTCAATTCTATATTGTGGGAGGCAATGATAAGCAAATTCAAACGCTAAGGCCACTAGCTTCTAATAATCTGGAATTCGTTGGCTTTAAGCCTCAAAAACATTTGCAATTTCTCTACCGAGATTTTGATATAATGTTGCTACCTAATCAACAGTCTGTTTTTACAAAGAACTCTAAATCAGTTGACATTGGCTCTTATACCTCTCCTTTAAAGTTGTTTGAATATATGTCATATGGCAAACCAATTATTTCTTCTAATATAGAGGTTTTACGAGAAGTGTTGGACGAAAATACGGCTTTGCTAGTCCGGCACGATAAAATTGATGAATGGGAAAGTGCGCTTTTATTGCTTGAAGATTTGAGCTTGAGGCAACGTATTTCATCTAACGCTTTAGCTAAATTCCTTATTGATTACACTTGGAGTAAAAGGGCAAAATCTATATTATTGAATTATGGAGAATAGTAATATTGAAGGGATGGTAAATTCTGTCCGGGATAAAGTTCTTCAAATAGATACAAAAAAAGATTTTGTAATATACACTACTTTTTTTGGAATTCATGGCAATCGTAGTATCAATATTCCAACGAAGTCAGCTTTTTATGACTTTATTTTATTTACAGATGACGATAATTTGCATTTGGGAGACGATTCTGTCTTTCAGATAACGACTCGAGAAAAGTTACGAAACGCCAGAATAACTGCAAAGATATTTAAGATTTTGCCACATATTTTTTTAAGTAGGTATAGATATTCCTTATACATAGACGCAAATGTTTCCTTAATTTCTAACCCAGATCTTTTCGTAAGATTATTGTTAGAAAGTGGTAAGGGTATTTTGTTTTTTAAGCATAACAAGCGAGATTGTATATATGAAGAAGGGCGAGCTTGCATTAAGATTATGAAAGATGATCCTAATATTGTGTTAGATAGAATTAAATACTATAGAAGTAAAGGTTATCCTGCAAATAATGGGTTAATTCAAGGAGGTCTTATTTTTAGGGATCATACCAATTCTGATGTCAATAGAATTATGGAGATGTGGTGGGATGAGATAGAAAAATATAGCGAGAGAGATCAGCTAAGTTTTAATTATGTAGCTTGGAGGGAGGGATTTAAAATCGAATATCTCGACATTGAGGGCACCTTGCATAATTCAAATTATACTAGAGTGGTATCTCATAAGTTGCTAGAATATAACAGGAATGGGACGATTAAAAGACATCCTAAGATTTTTATGTATAATTTGTACTTTTTGTTAAGGAAATTATTCTCGTGAGAAGAATTTTACTTCTTTTATTTGTTGCGGTAGTGTTCGCTGCTCCAATTTTTAGATTAGGGGCGGTAAATATTAATGCGGTATTATTAACTATTCCTATAACAGTCTTCCTCTTATTTAGTGATATTGGTGCATTAAAATTTATCCATTCATTTGGGCTTCTAAAGTATTTATGGCTTGTTTTTTTATTTTCGTTATTTCATTTTTTGTTTAATAATGCAATTGATTCTTATGGTTTAATTTTAAGCATTTATTCAATTGTTGTGTTTTATGATATTGGCATAATGGTGTGGTTTTTAAAGAAGCATTTTGAGTCTCCATTTGCTGTTTTATTAGATACTGTTAACGTTATAGCAGGTTTAAACGTTTTTTTATCTATTGCTTTGATTTTGAGTCCATCATTGATTATCTTTTTAAATCCGATTTTTGTTTTCAATTATGCTAGTGATTTAAATTTGAGTGCTTTGAATAGAGCTTATGGAGTTTTTTCGTATGGTGGAGCGGTACAATCTATAGCATACGCTCTTTTGATTATTGTTAATGATCAATACTCTCTTGGCAGAAAATCAATTAGGATTTTATGCTCTATATTTATGATTTTTGGTATTTTTGTTAGTGGTAGGTCGGGACTATTTGTTATTGTCGTGTATGCTTTATATCGACCTTTTATTTCTGATAATATTTTGAAAAGTGCGATTATTGTTTTTCTTATGTTGTTTTCTCTATATGTTTTGTATTTAAATATAGAGACACTCATTCTTAATAGGCAATTCGGTGATGTATTTTACAGAGCTTTTGAGATATTGTATAAATTTAAAACTACTGGGTCATTCGTAACTGATTCAACAGATGCAATAATACATGAACATTATGCTCAAGATTTTATAGGCTCTAATTTATTATTAGGTGACGGTAATTTTGGGCGAAATGAAGCTCATAGGTATATACCAAGTGATTCTTTTTATCATCGATTTCTCTCCGGCGCGGGAGTTTTAGGCACGTTGTTGTTTTTGTTTTCTTACTTTTTTTTAGTTAAGGTGGGGAATAGAGTAAATAAATTTTGTTTTTTTATTGTTTTTATTTTGTTAGTATTGAATGGAAAGGAGCCCGTTGTGTTAGGGGTTTTAGGTATTAGCCATCTAATTTATATTATTTACTTTTTAAACAATGTTAGATTTCGAAAAAAAATTGGGACGTCCAAATATGATTTTAATATCAATAGTTCATTATAACAACTCGAAAGAAATCTCACAGTTCTTGAGGCATTTAGATGTATTGCCTGGCGCGGTCAATGTTGAAGTAGTGATAACGGATAATTCCGGAAATTTAAGTATTAGCACTGATGTTGATAATTTGAAAAATGTTTTTGTTCAGCCTTATTCGATTAATTTGGGATATATAAATGGAGCATATTCTGGATTTGATTTTTGGAGGCAGTCTAATATTTCAAAATTTGATTCGCTTAAATATGCTATAATTTGTAACAGTGATGTCGTGATCGAGGACTTTTTTATCTCAAAATTGATTGAGAAGAATTATAGCGAGAATATTGCTTGTGTAGCTCCAAATGTGATATTAGAAAATGGTGTGCGACAGAATCCAAATATCATAGCGCGAATTTCAAGATCGAGATTAAATTTTTTATTGCTAATTCACAGAATATCATTTGTGGGTGCTGTTTATATATTATTAAGTAGATTAAAGAATTGGCTAAAGTTGGGTGGTTCGCGTTATACCCCCCGAGGTCAATATATTTATGCTCCTCACGGTTCTTTTATGATCTTTACGCGTGTTTATTTGGCGCATTTATTTGATTTGAAGTTCAATAGCTTTATGCAGGATGAAGAACTCCATGTTGCGGAGGAAATATTTTCTCGAAATATGAAAGTTTTTTTTGATGACGAATTATTGTTAACTCATCATCATCATTCTACTACAAAGTATATTTCACTTATAAAAACGTCAAAATGGCACTACCAATCATTGAAGTCAATTAAACGTCGATACTTTATATAGAAATAGAAGATGAAATTGATCATTATAGCCGGAGCCAGGCCAAATTTCATGAAGATAGCCCCTATTATTTGTGCTATTCAAAAGGCAAAGTATGAAGGAAGCAATATCGATTTTAGGTTAGTCCATACCGGACAACATTATGACAAAAAGATGTCCGGTGATTTTTTTGAACAGCTGGGAATTCCTGAGCCGGATGCCAATCTTGAAGCTGGTGGCGGTACCCAGGCTGAGCAGACTGCGGCTATCATGATCCGTTTCGAAATGGAACTCTTGAAACATCCTGCTGACCTCGTGCTGGTGGTCGGCGATGTTACCTCCACAATGGCTTGTGCCATTACGGCTCAGAAGATGCATACCAAAGTAGCCCACGTGGAAGCGGGGATTCGTTCAGGTGACTGGACTATGCCGGAAGAAATAAACCGGCTTGTTACAGATAGCATAGCCAATTATTTTTTTACTACATCGGAGATAGCCAATGAAAATCTCAGGAGGTGCGGGGTAGAAGAGGAAAGGATTTTTTTTGTAGGCAATACGATGATTGATACGCTTTTAAAGCAACGCCCGCGCTTTCAACGACCCGCTGTATGGGATGAGCTGGGCTTAAAAGAAAAGGAATACCTGGTCATGACCCTTCATCGTCCCTCTAACGTCGATGAAGAGTCGAAGCTCAAAACCCTGATGGACGAAATTATCGCTAACTCAATTGATCTTCCACTGGTTTTCCCGGTGCACCCGAGAACAGCCAGGATCCTGGCAGGCCTTGGCGTAGCTCATCCCCGCTTGCATATGATTGAGCCTTTGGGTTACCTGGAATTTAACTACCTGGTCGAAAAGGCAAAAGCCGTGGTAACTGATTCCGGGGGCATTACGGAGGAGACTACGGTGATGGGAGTACCCTGTATGACGCTCAGGGATAATACGGAAAGGCCCGAGACAATGACGCTCGGTACGAATGAATTGCTAGGATCCAACCCGAAAGCCATCCGGCCGGCAATGGAGAAATTGTTTGCGGGTGAATGGAAGAAAGGGGGAGAAGTGCCATTATGGGACGGGAAAGCCGCAGAGCGCATTATTGATCACCTGGTTACACTATTTAAAGAACGTGTTTAGGAAGATATTCCTTGCTTTCGATTTTCTTTCCAATATGGGCTGGCGGTATGTCTGCTTTCGCATAAGCTACATGCTACAGGCGAAAACCGGCTTGTTAAAGGCCCGGTTCCCGGTAGGGAACCGGTTAACGGATCTGCCCGAGCTAAGTGAATGGCAGAAATCTCAGCCTCCTTTTTTTTTCTATGGTAAGATGATCCCGGGGTTGAAGCGGAACCCGTCTGCAGTACTTGAAAAGCAATACGAGGAGATTAAAGGGGGAACCTTCACTTTCTTTAGTCGGCTGAAATATCACGTAGAAGACTGGCATACTAATCCCGACTCAGGATATCGCTATGATGCAAATAAACACTGGACCGAAATCCAGGATTTGTCGAAAGAAGCTGGGGATATCAAGTTTGTATGGGAAAAGGCACGGTTCTCATTCCTGTATGATGTAATCCGGTATGATTATCATTGGAACGAGGATTGCAGTGAATATGTCTTCAGCCAGATCGATTCTTTTATAGATAATAATCCCGTAAATCTTGGTCCACATTATAAATGCAGTCAGGAGATTAGCTTACGTATCCTGAACTGGACTTTTGCTCTTTACTATTATAAAGATTCGGAGTCGCTTTCTGGTATCCGGTTCCGGAAGGTCCTGCTTTCGATTTACGCACAGTTGCATCACGTATATGATAATATTCAGTTTTCACGGATTTCCGTCCGGAATAACCATGCTATTACAGAGACTTTGATGCTCTATCTAACCGGCCTGCTTTTTCCTTTTTTCCCGGAAGCAAAGCAATGGAGCACAAAAGGAAAGAAATGGTTTGAAGAGGAAGTAGCTTACCAGATTTATGAGGACGGTACTTTTCTGCAGTTTTCAATGAATTACCACCGGGTGCTCATACAACTGCTCACCTGGGGGATCCGTCTTACGCACCTGAACGAGAGGTGCCTCGCTCCTGTCATATATGAGCGTGCTGCGCAATCATTGAAGTTCCTGGATGCCTGCTCGGATCCGGTATCCGGGAAGCTGCCTAACTACGGGGCCAATGACGGAGCTTTGTTTTTTAAGCTGACAGACGATGACTACAGGGTGTATATCTCGCAACTCAACGATTTACGGGTTGTGTTAAATAGAGAAGCGTCACGCGAAGAGGAAAGCTACCATTGGTACGGATTTAAAGGCGTGAGTATTACAACGCCTTTAATTGAAGGGATGCACACTTTTGACAGGGGAGGCTACTATATTTTACAGGAAGGCGGAGTCAAGACTTTTGTTCGTTGTGGCCGGTACAAAGACAGACCCTCGCAGTCGGACAATCTTCACCTCGACATTTGGGTGGATGGGAATAACTATTTCTGGGATACCGGATCCTATAAATATAACACTGATGAAAGCTTGCTTCATTACTTTAACGGATGTGAAGGGCATAATACAGTTTCGGTTTCCGAATGCGATCAGATGTTGAAAGGAGGACGGTTCGTGTGGTTTTATTGGGTAAAGAATGCCGAAGCTGCGTGGGCTGAAACTGATGATGGATCTATTTTTAAAGGGAAAATAGAAGCGTTCAGGTATCTCAGCCAAAATGGATATCCGCATACCAGGGAAGTTATTAAGAAAAAGGGGGAGCTTCAGTGGATTATACAGGATGATGTGCCTCACGACAAAAGTAATGAGTTAAGCCTCTACTGGCACCTGAACCCAAACCTGGAAAGCTTGGTTCAAATTCAATGTAGCGATGTAAACGGCGTTTTGCTCGAATCTTTAAGAGAGGAGAAATGGTATTCGGGGTACTATGGAATTAAGGAGAAATCAATTCGATATGTCTACAGAACAAACGCTAATGGTTTCAGAACGGAGATAACCATTCGATCAGAGCCTTAAAGATTAAACTTAATTTGTATATTTGCACTTCACTTTAAAATACATACTTTGTTCCTATGAAAAAGAAAACCAGCGCTCTAAAGGAAGTCAATACCACCGGCTTTATTGAACTTCTAAAAGAATACGAAATTAAGGTGTCGAAAACGGAGGCCTCTTCCCGGAAGTTTCTCATAGACCTGGGTGTCCTGACTAATAAAGGCAACTTTCGGAAACACTATAGAAATATATGTATTCCCGGGGGGCTGGATTAGTATTTGGATTTCACGGATGTGATCGTAGTGTTGCCAGGGCAGTTATAGAACAGAATTCTATTCTTAAAAATAGTGAGAACGAATATGACTGGCTGGGCAATGGTATGTATTTTTGGGAAAATAGCCCCGCTCGTGCGTTAACTTATGCCTTGCACCTTAAAGCTAATCCCGAAAGATCCAGGCATCCAATTCAGGAACCGGCTGTGATCGGAGCAATTATCCAAATGGGTAACTGTCTGAATTTACTGGATTTTGAAAATCTTCAATTACTGAAATACGGCTACCGTATATTGGAAAGCACATTTGCCAAAGCCAATCGGACTTTACCGAAAAACAAGCCTGTGGGAGATTTACGGGAGCTTATGCTGAGAAACCTGGATTGCGCAGTAATAGAAACTTTGCATAAAGTAAGAGAGGAGGAGCAATTGATTTCATTTGATACGGTTAGAGGTGTATTCTGGGAAGGGCAGGAGCTCTATCCTAACGCCGGGTTCAGGGAAAAAGATCATATCCAGGTATGCGTAAGGAATCCAAATTGCGTGAGAGGCTTCTTCTATCCGAGAGAGTTTGATACAAAGCATCAAATCGTCTGAAAGCTTTCTTACAAGCAGTTATGAATATACTTCTGTTACATCAGTATTTTCTTGAAGAAGATGACCCCGGTGGGTCGCGATGGAATGAAATGACCGCTGCCTGGACAGCAGAAGGACATGATGTGACCGTCATAGCCGGTATGATGCATGCAAACGGTCTCGAAAAGCGCCCGGAATATAAAGGACGGTATTTTGCAGAGAAGCAGCAGGGGAGGGTAAAGGTACATCGTACACATGTTTCCGAGTCCTATAATAACGGGTTTATCGGGCGATTGTGGGGCTATTTCTCTTTTATGTTTTCGTCTCTGTGGGCAGGGGTGTTTAGGGTAAAGGGAAAATTTGATGTCGTGATCGTTACTTCACCGCCTTTATTTGTAGGGGCCAGCGGGTACCTGATTTCCCGGTTCAGGCATATCCCGATGGTTTTCGAGATCAGGGATTTGTGGCCTGAATCAGCTATTGACACCGGTGTCCTGACCAATAAATGGGTTATAAAGCTTGCCTATTGGTTTGAGGCGTTTATCTATCGTAAGGCAAAGCTGATCAACGTGCTGACCCCGGCTTTTTATAGCACTTTGCGAGATAAGAAAAAGGTTCCGGTTGACAAATTGATCACGATCCCCAATGCAGCAGATTTCTCGTTGTCGGAGGAAATTTTACATAGTTTTGACAGGGAGGCTTTCCGGGATGCGCATGGGTTACAAGGGTATTTTGTGATTACGTACGTAGGCGCGCATGGGGTGGCAAACCACCTGGAGCAATTACTGGAAGCAGGTAAAGCCCTGGAAGATACCAACGTGCTTTTCCTGTTGATTGGGCAAGGCATGGAAAAGGAACGTCTAAAGGGGCTTGCAGCGAAAAAGGATATTCAAAATGTCCGTTTTCTGGAACCTGTTCCCAAAAAAGAAGTATTCAAATTCATCATAGCATCAGAGATGGGGGCTTCGGTCCTGAAGCGCGTCGACACTTTCAAGACCATATATTCGAATAAGACATTCGATTATTTTTCTTGTAAAAAGCCAATTTTGATGGCTATCGACGGAGTTTCGAGAGAACTGCTGGAAGAAGCTGAAGCCGGTACCTACGTTGAGCCTGAGAATACTTCTGCGTATAACAGGGTTATAAGAGAATACCTGAATAATACCGACCGGTTGGCGGTGGAAGGAGAGAATGGTTACCGGTATGCCAAGGTTAATTTTGATCGTTATGTACTTGCAAAACGTTATCTTGAGAGCATCTCTAAAATAGTATAAGTGGCTGACTGATGCTATTCCCCTACGCTGCAGAAGCCGGAAATAAGAAAATAAGATAGGTTAGTAGTCTGACTCATCCGGATGTATAAGTATTTCGTTAAGCGCCTTATAGATATGCTGGCCGCTGTTTCAGGCCTGGTGATATTATCGCCTCTGTTTATCATAGTGACGGTCAGGTTATTCGTAGCGAACAGCGGGAAGCCATTCTTTTTTCAGGAACGACCTGGTAGGAGTGGGCGGGTTTTCCGTATCGTCAAGTTTAAGACGATGAACGATAAAAGAGGTAGCAACGGTGAATTGCTGTCCGATGCCGAACGCCTGACCCCCATTGGGGCTTTTGTTCGTAAAACATCCCTCGACGAAATACCCCAGCTCATCAACGTTCTGAAAGGCGATATGTCGCTTATAGGCCCACGTCCTCTACTAATCCAATACTTGCCATTGTACAGCAGGGAGCAGGCACGTAGGCATGAAGTACGTCCCGGTATCACCGGCTGGGCGCAGGTAAATGGCAGAAATGCTATAAGCTGGCAGCAGAAGTTTGAATATGATGTGTGGTATGTGGATCATATGAGCTTTGCTTTAGATATGAAAATACTATGGCTTACGCTTAAAAAAGTAATTGTAAGAGAGGGAATATCGCAGGAGGGCCAGGCTACCATGGAAGTATTTAAAGGAAATGGATAAGCACGAAGAACTGTTTTTATATGGAGCCAGCGGGCACGGAAAGGTAATACTGGAGATAGCCGAGCAGTTGGGAATAGTGGTGGGAGGGTTTATAGATGCTAATCCGGAATTGACATATGTATCGGGATACCCGGTTTTACGGGAAGGGCCGCGGTTTGCTAAAATGATTATTTCAATCGGTAATAATAAAACCCGTGCTCATATTGCAAGGGGACAATCCGGTAATCTATACCCCGTTCTGTTACACCCCAGGGCCTGGGTATCGTCGCGTGCGGGTATAGGGGAAGGAACGGTTATAATGAGCGGCGCTACTGTTCACACGGAAGCCCATATCGGTAGCCATTGTATCATTAATACTAATTCGTCGGTAGATCACGAATGCAGGATCTCCGATTTTGCACATATTTCTCCTAATTCAGCTCTGGCCGGAGATGTAACTGTGGGTGAGGGAACACATATCGGGATAGGGGCCTGTGTAATTCAGGGCGTCAAAATAGGGAAGTGGTGTACGATCGGCGCGGGCGCTGTGGTGATCCGGGATGTACCTGATTATTCCGTAGTGGTAGGAAATCCCGGAAGGATAATACGTACCGCCAGTGACTTTATATCTTAAATAACTTCTCGACTTAACAATTTTATCAATCTCATATACATGAAAATCTGGCTTTCCTCTCCTCACATGGGTGGAGGTGAATTGAAGTACATCAACGAAGCATTTGAACAAAACTGGATCGCTCCCCTTGGTCCGAATGTAGACAATTTTGAAAAAGACCTGTCACAGTATGTAGGAGTAGGGCATGCAGCCGCTCTGAGTTCCGGTACAGCTGCTATACACCTGGCGTTGATTTTACTTGGAGTGCAGCGTGGTGACGAGGTGCTCTGCCAGTCTTTCACTTTTTCGGCTACTGCTAATCCTATCGCATATCAGGGCGCAGTGCCGGTATTTGTCGATTCGGAAACCACCACCTGGAATATGGATCCGGACCTGCTTCAGGAAGCTATTGAAGACCGGCTGAAGGCGGGTAAAAAACCGAAAGCCTGCATTGTAGTGCACCTCTATGGCATGCCCGCACAAATCGTCCGTATAAAAGAGATTTGCGATACCTATAACATCCCGCTCATAGAAGATGCTGCCGAAGCGCTTGGGTCAATGGTAGAGGGACGGAGATTAGGTTCTTTCGGGCGCTTCGGGATTTTATCCTTTAACGGGAATAAGATCATCACGACGTCCGGTGGAGGCGCCCTGCTTTCTGAAGACGGTGATGCCATTGCAAAAGCCCGCTTTTACAGCACCCAATCGCGTGATGCCGCCCCTCATTACCAACACTCGGAGATCGGCTATAATTACCGCATGAGCAATATTGTAGCCGGTATCGGTCGCGGCCAGATGGAGGTATTGGATGAATGGGTGGCGCTTCGTCGCAGGAACTTTGAATTTTACAGGAATGAAATACCGCTCGACTGGCAGCAGGAACCAGAAGGGTATTTCTCCAATCGCTGGCTGAGCTGCGCGCTCTTCGAATCCTATGAAAGCCGGGAAGCCATACGCCTGGCATTGGCCGCCGGAGATATCGAATCGCGCCCCTTGTGGAAGCCGATGCATCTGCAGCCGGTATTCGCCTCCTGCCCAGCCTATACCAACGGCGTGTCGGAAGACTTGTTTAACCGGGGGCTTTGCTTCCCTTCGGGATCCAACCTGGCTGTGGAAGATCTCGGCCGGGTGCGTGATAACGTTCTTCGGGTAATGGAGCCGCAGGTATAATTTTTAGACAACTACATATTAATGAATATTACCCACATAAACGGCGGAGTTTCGAAGGACCACCGGGGGCAGATCCGGTTCGTCAACGATTTTGATATGTCCGAAGTCAAACGGTTTTATATCATTACCAATGCAGACACTGATTTAATAAGAGGCTGGCGTGCGCATCGAATAGAACAGCGATGGTTTTATGTGATAAAAGGGAGCTTTGTGCTGGATGTTGTCAGGATCGACAACTGGGAAAACCCTTACAGGGATCTATCTGTGGAGCGGTTGATCCTAAACTCGGCGGATCAGGCTGTAGTTCACCTGCCGGCCGGTTTCGGTACTGCTTTTCGTGCAATCGAGGACAACAGCGAGCTGCTGGTATTTGCGGATAAAGGGATAGAGCATGCTTCTTTAGATAACTACACTTATCCGACGGACTATTTTTTAAACAGGGATCCTGCTTGACTTGTTATCGCATTCACCAAAAAGCCTTACTTTTAGTGAATTCATTCACCGAAAATCTTGACTTTTGGTGAATTAGCTCGCTTGGATCTTTGGATATGATGAATAGGGAAAGTTTATAACGTTTAATCCTCCATCTGTATGTACCCCTTTTTTCAGACAGTTCTTGGTTGTAGTTTTTCCTTTTTCACCAGCCAGTCTTTCCATTCGACAGGAGTCATGTTCTCCAAGGCTTCATGAGGCCTTCGTTGATTATATTCCTCAATCCACTCAGTAGTTAACTGCCTAATCTGATCAAGATCAAAAAATAAATAAGCATCTAAAACGGCTTCTCTATAGAGCCGGTTGAATCTTTCGATAAACCCATTCTGCGTGGGTTTTCCAGGTTGGATAAATCGGATTTCGATGTTCTTATCGACACACCAAATAGCAAATTCCTTCGATGTGAATTCGGGCCCATTGTCCGACCTGATCGCTTTCGGAAAACCTCTACTCAGGCCAATCTGATCCAAAACTCTCGTAATTCTTTTTGATGACAGAGAAGTAT
>CAZLTN010000073.1:0-28184 GCA_964562455.1 uncultured Cytophagales bacterium | reverse complement strand
AAAAGACCGGTCTTTTCTTCCCCGGCAACCGGCTGGTGCGGGCGTTTAACGTAGTGTTTACGTTCGCGCTCGTGACACTCGCGTGGGTATTTTTCCGGAATGTAAAAGCCCCGGTGAGCCGGGCGGTCACGATCCTTGAAAAGATTTTCACCCTTTCGCTGGACAGCCCGGTAATCACACCTCTGAATTCAGTGGAAATGTGGTTTTGCGTACTGCTGATCGGGATACTGGTAGTAAAGGAACATTATGTGCCCGTTATTTCTACAAAAAACACCGCGGCATTTGTGGCGTTGTTCCTGCTGCTGACCGCCGTTATTTTGTTCTTCGGAGTATTCAACTCGAACCAGTTTATCTACTTCCAGTTCTGAGAAAGCACTGCCGGGTACCAGACACCGGCAGTCGGCCTATTGTTTTACATATTTTCACTCCAGGCCGATTCATAACCGTTGTTTCCACCCGTTCCTTCCTTCCAGACCCTTTCCCCATCCTTAACGGCCTCGTAAGCCACGAGCTTCCATTTGCCCATCGGCCGCTCTATCCTGGGAGAAGGAGCCGGGTTCTTTCTCCATGTATGCAGCCAGAACCGCGGCCAGGAGCAAAATTGCCCCTATTGATCGTTTCATAGGTTTATCAGTTTGTACCGGAACTTCTTAATTATATTTCCTCTTTTACATACTTGTAAAAGAAAGGATGAGCTGTTTCATGATGAATGAGGTTACGACCTGTTCATTAAGAGTCTTTTCCGGGAAAAATAGTTGTAGACGTTTCCGGGGAAACAGGGAAAATTAAACTTTTTTAGTATTTATCTTAGCCAGCCTGATCCTGATGGTCATATAGTCGACCATGAGCCCGATAACCAGCACGGACGAGGCGATCAGAAGCGTTCTGGCCATTAGCAACGGGAATACAAAACCTGCTGTTATTCCTCCAAGGAAAAAAGCCGCTATGATCGTAAGGCGAAGCTCTATCGACGAAACCAGTTTGTTCCTTTGCTTGGCCTCGCTTCTGAAAAAGAGCTGAGCCACTTCTATTCCCATATCGGTAAACAGGCCGGTCAGGTGGGTAGTTCGTACGACCGAATTCGAAATGATAGTCACAAGTGAGTTCTGCAGGCCCATCGCAAAAAGCAGCGCGCAGGAAATACCGTTGGGATTCTGCCTTACGTAGTCGTAACTAAGCAACGCAATTACCGTCAGTATCGCTATTTCTAATACTACAGGTACGATAAAAACATACTTTTCGTTAAACCTGCTTGTGAATTCTATCAGCAAACGGGAGAAAAGGGCCCCGAAAAAGAACGAAGATATATACAGGAAATAATAAAACGCCTGGTGAAAGTCTGTACCTGCCGCCTCCTCAACCAGGAAGGCGAAGTGCCCCGTAACATTGGTAGTAAGCCGCTGTACTGCCAGGAACCCTACAACATTTACTACACCGGCTACAAACGACAGTAACGAAGCAATACCCAAATTCTGCCTGAATTTCCTGGCTTTACCTTTATGCCTGAACATGATACTGAACTGAAAAACCGCAAATTCCGCGCCTGAATAATAGAGCCGGTACTCCGGAAATACTTCTCATTTTTATGGCGGATCAAATGCGCCGCAAGTTACAGCTTTTGTCCCGTTCGATCATTCATAATATCTTTATCGTTTGATAGAGCTGCCTGTGACCAACGCATTAATTTTATACACTTGAAAGTACCAGTTCTGAATATCCTTTTCGTTTCCCTGACCGGCCTCCTGTTCTCCGCTCCTTCGCAAAGCCAGCCGGCTCCCGATGAAATCAATTTTGTGCGTCAGGGCGTCCGCCGGCTTATTTTTGATGAAGCGCACGCCATACCATTGGCTGCATTGAAGCCCGCTGAAATAATCGGGATGTCTGCGATGTACCCGGTTACCCGGAGTTCGGAAATCCCGGCCCGGGTCGAGGTAATCCAAAACCGGCTTGTAATCGCTTCTGATACGGAAACGCAGACCTCGATCTGGTTCGGAGGGTTTAACCCTTTTGCCACCTATACCCTCGACCTGGCGTCATGTGAAGGTGCGGGGGCTTTCGGATTTGAATTTTCAGACGCCGGAAAAACCGAAAAGTTCAGGATCGCCGTCAGCTACCGGCAAGACCGGATCACAGATGTGTACCAGGAAATTATGAAGAACGGTCAGGTTGTTTCCCGGGAGTCGATCGCTACCCGCCCCGCCCCGTCAATTAAACCATACGGCAGGATTATTCTCCAGATGCTTGGAAGCGGTCTCACCGTCTTTGTGCAGCAGGATGGCCTGCCGCAGCCTGTCGCGCAGTCGGATTTCGCCACGCATACCGACTTGCGTGCTAAACGCTATCTGCATTCTTTCCAGGCTAATTTATGGGTTGAAACCAATGCCGGGGCCGTCCGGATCAACGAGGTAGCCTCGGTATTAAGCAGCGGTATGGGGCTCGCCGATATCAGGGCCATGACCTACGAGGACGGAAGCCCGATGCTTGACCGCGGACGCCTCTGGTATACGATGACGATCAGGGGAAGGGCTTTACCCCATCATGTACAAGGTGTATTCAGTATGGACCCTTCTGTATTCGACCTCCGGTTTGAGGGAATCATCGTATTCGACAGGCAGGATGGGATTCTCCGTAACGAAGTGGCTTCTCATATCTTCTATGACAGAAAAGAGAAAGTCTGGCGGGGAATCACCACCGGGTTCAGCGCCTATGCCCATCCGCAGGAGCGCAAGCAGTTGCTGGCTGTCGAGAGCGTAAAAGACCCCCGTTTCGGCTTTTCTGTAATGGCGGCCTCGCCGTTCGGCATCGTGGGCGATATCGAGGACCCGCACGTCCTGTATGATGACAAAGCCCGGAAATGGCGCATACTGACCTGCGAAAATATCGACGGCTATAAGGCGGTCATGCTGGAATCGGCGTCATGGAACAAAGATTACCGGCGCATTGCGGGACCTGTACCATATAATTCTACCGGGACTTCCATTCAACGGATCGGCGGAAAACCTTATTGTTTTTCAGGAAGCCAGGAACGGAAGATCTTCATTTACTCCTATCCTGACCTGCGTGATGCCGGTACTTTAAAAATGGACCTTCCTCCCTGGGACGAAAAATCGGGGACAAGGGTCTGGCCTAACGTGGTCGAGCTGCCCGATGGTTACCCGTTCCGGTATGTAGCGCTTATGATGGACCGCTTTAATTATCCCGGGTTACAGGGCCCGAACTGGACGTATGGGGCGCTGTACCTCTATCACGGGTATGACGGGGGAAAGAAGTAGGTAGTGCCGGTTTAAATTAAAGCCAGGCAATTACTCCGGAACAACAGCCTCCCGTCTCGGCGGGCTTTTTATCTCCTTTTTCCCCAGCCGGACGGCGCAGATCAGCCGTATATTCTGATTCTGATAACGGGAAGTGAGCTCCTGGCGGAAGGAGTCGGTCTGTATCGTTTCTTTGATAAAGGTATGTCTCGTTAACGGCGTGTCCATTCGTAAGCTGAGATTGAATCGCTCCCCTTTCGATTTTTTACTGATGCTCAGGCTGTAATATTTCCAGCCGGTACGACGACCCTGGAGCTGCAGGTTGTGCCCGTCAAAAAAGCCGTAAAAATCAAAGCTAAACCCTTTTTTCAGCTTCTGGCTGTAGTTGATCACCAACCGGTGCATAAAGCCTGCATTGTGCAACTGACGGACGGGGCTTGCCAGCTTTACATGCTGGCTGGTTATCGTCGCATTCAGGCTTGTCGCCGATGCGGGTTTCCAGGTAAGACTGACCGACGCGCCAAGCCTCCGGTTCCGGCCTACGTTCTGCCATGAGCTTTCGAAAACACCGGCTTCGATCGGGGTACGGATCAGCTCGATGCTGTTTCGGTTGCGGTTGTAAAACAATTCTATATCGGTAAACAGCTTTTCGCTATTCTGAGAATAGTTCAATTGGTACCGGCGCGTTATTTCAGGTACCAGGTGAGGATTTCCCTTCTGAACATTCAGGGAGTCGCTGTCGTTAACCGTGGGATTCAGGAGGTTTAACTGCGGTCGCACAAGCTTCACAGAATATCCCGCTTTAAGCATACCTTTCCTGCCAACACTTCTCGAAACCAGGATATTGGGCATAATATTGTGAAATGGTTCGATTTCTATCGGATCTCCTCTAAATGTCCCCTTCAGGAGCGTAGATTCGTAGCGGACGCCGGTAATGAAACGCCAGTTACTCCATTGGAAATTCGTATTGGCATAGAGTGCGTAAACCGAGCTGCGGTAGGAAAATGTGTTCGATCTGCGTGCATCGTTACGATAAGGGCCGCTTCCTGCACCGGCGATCGAAAACCGGTTGTCACTATCGATCCCTCTTTCATAGAATTTCCCTCCATACTCCAATTTACCGTTCCGCGGCAAAGTGTGTCCGAAATCCGCCTGTACAATCAGCTCATCATTCAGACCGCGGCTGTCAAATTTTTCTTCATAGCGCTTTTCCATAGGGTCTGTCTGGAGCAAGTCATAGCGATTTCTTAAGTTGGCAAAGGACCATACTGTCTGCAGGGAGATTTCCCGGCGCTTATCGGTGGAAGTACCGGTGTACCCTGCTGTAAAAATATTGCCATGGTAGCCGGTCCTAGTATTGATTGCTCTTTGAAATACCGGCATAAACGTTTCTCCTGCAAACTGCAAATTATCCGAAATCGACTGCGTCCCTGAAGGCATCGAACGTGCCCTGTAGCCAGCATTAAAAATTCTGTTTGAATCGAGGCTATACATGATATTGACGCCCCCTACCATGAAAGAACCGGTTTGAACAGTTTCATTTTTCTGCAGGAAACGGAGTTCTTCCGACCTGCGTTCTAATTCCGACCCGTTGCGGTTTCGGTAAGATTGTACGAACCCGTCACACTTGACAAGCCATTTACGATATTTTAAATACATATCCCCCATCAGCACCTGGCTCCGGTTACCTGGCACTATGCTCACATTCCCACTCGTGCCGTTATCATATTTTTTTCTCGTAAAAATGTTCACTACACCTTCCGTCCCCTCCGCATCGTAGCGCGCCGAAGGATAAGTGATTACCTCGACCTTTACGATATTTCCGGCCGGAATCGATCTGAGGGCGTCAGCTATCGAAGAAGCGTAGGCCTCTGAAGGTTTCCCGTCGATAAAAACGCGGATATTAGATCGCCCGCGCAACGACAGGCCTCCGTTTCCATCTACTGCCAGCATCGGCACTTTACGCAAAAGATCGGCAGCGTCGATACCCGCAGACGAAGCCAGGCTTTCCGTATTGAAAACAATGCCGTCCGCCCGCTGTTCGATGAGCGGGCGCTGCCCCCTGATCGTGACCGTCTCCAGTACTGATATTTCCGGGGAAAGAGTCACGGTGCCGACATCCATAAGGGGAGTTTCGGGCGACAACGTCAGAAAGCCGGATTGAAAAGACTTGTAACCTACAGCAGTAAACGTTACACGGTAGGTACCAAATTCAAGATTATGAAAATGAAAACCTCCTGTACTGTCTGTGAGGGCGCCTCCGACAATTTCTGCGCCTGTCTGTAGCGAAACCGATACAAACGGCATACGGGCCCTGGTCACCGAATCGGTCACCGTACCAAACAGGTTTCCTCGTTTATCGCCAACAGTTATCTGGCGGGCCATAGTCGCAGATACGACGCACAACGTCAGAAGCAAGAAAAGATAACCTTTCATGGCAGGCTATTCAGCCGGGTAGTCCGGGATATTCTTTCCCAGGTAAATATGTCGTTCGGCCTTATACATATTCCCGACGTCTTTCAGCCTGAGCACCCCGCTCCCGCCCCTGTTTTTAAGCTTCGTCAGGTAATTTTCCGTCAGCAGCGGATCGTCATCGAACAGGTACTCATCCAGGTAGTATTCACGCAGCCCCGGTTCCTTAATCGTAATATGGATATGGGCCGGCTCTGAATCGATCCGTGCCTTCTCTCCCATCCCTTCGCTCCCGGCTTTGCCGTATAATATCCTTTCTCGTCCGTATGATAGATGTAAATGATCACGGCCCGGAGCCGGAGTCTTGCCGTCTGCCTTATAAACAATCCCATTGATCCCCAGCGGTTTCCTGCCGTTCCAGGTAGCGCCGGGTAATACGACCGTTTCCTTTAGTTCCTCAAACGGGAGCGAACTTTCATGAATAGCCTCACAACCTTCGCAAGGCCCGCCTACCCTTCTGTCTTGTCCATACATAGCCGGAGGTACAGACAAAGAGAATAATAAAATGAAAAAATGCCATGCTTTCATAAGGAAGTTGCTTTTTCTGCTTGTCTTTGAGTATATGATCATCACAAAGCAAGCCTTTGCAATGGCTACAGCCAAAAAAAGTAGAGCAACTTCGTTAAAAAGAGATATGTGGCAGATTGAGGAGCCTGAATTTGTCGTTCAGTTGGTAGGCAGTGGCGAGAATACAAATAAGCTTCAGAAGGAAATTAACGGCTCACTGGCGTTTCCCCTACGGTACGATTAAAAGTCTATCATTACCTGACCATACTCGCCGTCACACCGGTTTCAATTCCCCTATGGTACGTCTGTATTAGCTTACTGGTCAATTGAAAAAAAGTCAAAATAACAGCCGGTATTTTCCCGCCATTCACACAACTTGCTCTCTACCAACCAAAATCCTTTTCCTATTTTTTTTCTCCTGCTGCATAAGTGTTTAGATCACACCGAAATAGCATAAGGGTACCCGAACATAATCTCCGGCTGTTCATCCAGTGCAATAAGAGTCAGTTTAAATCTCAAACAAGGATCTGTTTAAATATCTTAAGGATTCAATATCTCCCGAAAAAGCTTGATGTTACAATCTTGAAAACCACTACTGGTAATGATAATGATAAGTCACACCGTTCGTTTCCAGGCATTTTTCCGGCAGATCTTTCAGATTATAACTGAATTTCCGTTCCCATAGCACCTTACCGTTCTTGTCATATGCTTTTATAACATTATTCGGACTCGATTCGAACGGAGACATAGCGCCTATTCTCATACTCTTTATCTTATAGAGCGGGTTTACTTTTTTGTCGTACTCGTACCTGGTCACTCCGCCTCCGGCCGATTCAGGGTTTGAAACTTCAATAATATTACCGTTTGCATCGGTTTTCATGACGGTTTCCGTTGAAACCTTCCCGGTCTGGTTATTGACGTATCGCATGATAATGACCGGTCCGTCGTAACTGTATGTAATGTTCGTTTGCCCGTTTCCCGAAGACGACAACCGGCCCTCCTTGTCATATTCAAAACGGCGTTCCGACCTCTCATATTTGCCTTCAGGGTTGCATAAGGCTGTAGACAAAGAAGAATAGACTCCCCTCATGGCTGCCGAAGAAGCGGCGATCCGATCTCCTTCATAGCTGTATTCATGCACCATGAAGGGGGTATCACAGCCGCCGAAATTACTTTCCTTTATCAGCCTCCCGTTCCTGTACTCTTTCGTTTCTTCAACTTTCCCGTCTACTGTAATGCGCGCGAGCATTTCGCCGGGGGTCAGGGGTCCGGTGCTGTTGTCTTTGCAGGATAAAAAAAGCGCCAGTGTCGAAGTAAAAAGCAGAATTCTCTTCATTTTAAAAATGATATTAAAAATTAACCAACATTTTTCAAAAAGAGTCGCAGGGGTGCAGCTTATTATTGCTGGTAAAGTTATACAATATAACGCGTATTTGCAAAATACAGAAAATTTCCGGCTATATTGAAAACTTATACGATCTTTAAAACCAGTTTTAACGGCCCGCAGCTATGGACAATTCAGATAAGCACCACCAACGCATCGCCAGGATGATCTTCGCTTCGGTTTACCCGATGTATGTAGATAAAGTGGAGAAAAAAGGCAGAACAAGAGACGAATTGCACCAGGTAATAACATGGCTGACAGGATTCGATGAAAAAAAGCTCCGGGAGCTGATCGACGAAAAAGTCACTTTCGAAACATTCTTCCAACGTGCTTCGCTCAATCCCAATGCGGGCCTCATCACCGGCGTCATTTGCGGGTATCGTGTGGAAGAAATCGAAAATCCGCTGACGCAGAAGGCCCGGTACCTTGATAAACTGGTGGATGAGCTGGCAAAAGGCAGGAAGATGGAGAAGATCCTGCGCGGTTCGTAGCGACAATCCGGATCTTCCGTTTAATTCCAACGCACGTTAGCCTATGGCAGGGGTTTCGGCTTCGGGACATATACCACTCATACCGGGATAATCGATATCGGTAAATACCAGGAGATTAAACTCCCGGGTATCACCGGGCGCCTGCCCCTTCTCCGTCAGGCGCAGTACCCTGCCGGTGCCGTACCAGGCAGAATCATTCAACGCCGCAGTTACATTGAAACGGCTGTCCGCCGGAAGAGATGGCTGTTTAGCACATCCGATGCAGATAGTCAGTAGGGGTACAATATAGCCGACCGGTTTCATAGCAGAGATATTTTTTAACAATATAAAGAACAGTCAGCACAAAAACTAATCATTTAGTTACATATCTTCTCCTGTCTGTTTTTCTTATCGGTGATGTCCTTACCGGAAAGAAATTCTGGCAGGCCGTTTGGGAATTTTTCCCATTGATCATCGTAACATGCGGAGGAGCTATCGGAGGGGCTTTCTACTACCTGCTGACCCAGGCATGGCAGCCGCAAGGATGGAAAAAAATCCTGGCTGTTGCTTTCGGTATATTAGCGTATATGATATTGCTCTGGCTAAGCCTGATAGCAGGAGCCAGCGTTACGGGAGCCTGGGATTAAAACGCCCGCTTTTTTCCGGTTCGGAAAAGTGAAAACACCGGGGAACAGGTCAGGCGGCACCAAGTTTCCTGTCTGAAGGCCGGTAATACCACGACACGATCGTCAGCACAAGCAACAGGACCGGACCGAAATATTCTGCCAGGGCATCCCCGTGAACAAGATGTGAAAGCACGGCCCCGGTCATCAGGAAGAAAAATCCGGCATAAGCCCATTCTTTTACCAGGGGGAAGCGGGGAACAAGGATAGCGATAACCCCCAATAGCTTCCAGGTGCCTATAATCCTCAGGAAATAGGCCTGGTAGCCCAGCCCGCTCATTTTCTGCACCTCTTCTTCGAGAGGAAGAATCTGCACAATCCCTGTCGATACCATTCCCAGGCTAAGCCAGAGTGTTGCGATCCAGTATATGATTTTGTTTTTCTTTGTCATGACGAGGCTATTTTAATTTTTCTGCGATTTGCTGTAAACGATCGTGCGCCATATTGATGCCGTATGAAAAAGGCAGTTTCAGTATATTGTCCCGGTCTGTCACCGTTTTATAAACGGTATGCATGGTCAGCCGGGATGTGTCCGGACCAAGCGCGTCAAACTCCAGGAAGTCGAGCTGTACCGGGAAAGATGTATTTTCCATCTCGAAAGTCCGGGTGATGCTCTTGTTCGGTATAAAGCTGTGGATCACGCCGTTGGCTCTGAAAAGTACGTTCCCCTGCGGATCCCGTGTCTCAAAAAGATAGCCTCCGTGATTTTGGCATTCAAATTTCAATACCTTGTTTCCCATCCACTGCTCAATCAGTCCGGCCTCGGTATGAGCCTTGAAAAGCAGTTCGACGGGCAGCTCGAATTCCCTGGTAATAAGCAGATCCTGTCTGCCGTCTTCGGCATGTACTTTTGTTTTGCGCTCCATGTTAGATTATTGATCGGATTTGTATTTTTTCATTATTGCCTCAAGCTTGTCAAACCGCTCGTCCCACATTCTGCGGAAAGGTTCTATAAAATCGGCTATCTCCTTCATCTTCCCGGCATTAAGATGATAGTAAACTTCACGTCCCTGCTGCTCCTGCATCAGCAGCTCGCACTCGGCAAGGATATGCAGGTGTTTTGAAACCGTCGGCCTTGCCGTATCGAAATTTGCCGCTATAGCCCCTGCCGTCATGGACTGGGAGGCAAGAAGCAACAATATTGCCCTCCTGGTCGGATCGGCTACTGCCTGGAATACATCACGTCTAAGGTTCATTGCGTAGTTATTTGGCTACAAATATATGTGTAGTCAAATAACTACGCAAATTTTATTTGAGTTTCGCGGCCGATCTTCTCTATTTCAATCCGGCAGACTCTTCGTAGGTCGGCCCGTACAAGCCCGGGACCCTGTTACCTGTGGCGCGCAGATAGACGATCAGCTCACCGCGATGATGGTAGATGTGATTAAAAAGGAAGCTGCGGGTTACAACTCCCCTGGGCAGCGGCCCAAGCACGGTCCGGTCGCCGATTTTCATTGTCCATGGGGTCTGGAGGTTTTCTTCTGTAAGCGTCTTCAATGCCGCCCTGGCCTCTTCAACCTTTTTTTCAAAGAGATCGAGCGTGGCGGCAATATCGTCAGGCGCTCCGCGTTCCAGCCTGTCAGCCGCCATATCATATACGTCCTGGGTAAGCGAGCCTTTATACCAATGATAAATGGTGGCGATGTGCTGGGCGAGCTCCCCCATGGTCCAGGAAACCGGGGAGGGTTTATAGCCGAGGTCTTTTCCGGGTACGGCTTTCAGCAATTTCCTCGTATTGGTTACTTCATGCTCAAATTCTGACAAAAGGGATTGGATTATCATATACGCGCTGTTTTTTTAAAATATTATAACGAAAATATACGCTGTTTCCGCATTCCCGGCCCGGGTTATTTCGGGCCGCTGTAAATTATGCTTTCGGCGGAAGAAGGTTCCGCTCATATCCTTATTAATATCAGATAATCAGCACATTAACGACACCATCCTTATAGACCCGAATTAGAAAAATCTTAAAAGCCTTGTATCCGGGCAACCGGGCTGGTTTTGTTCAGGAACGTAGTAATACATTTGTGGCGAATACTCTATCTAATTATTCCAAATGTAGATGAAACGTGCGAAGTCATTCTTTTCGGATGAGAATGTGATATTATGGTGCTATGTTATAATTGCGGTAATAATCGGGGTACAGCATTTCGCCGACGGCCCGCCAAAATATAATAATTTTACCATTTTCCGGGCGGCATTCCCGCACTTGCTCGAAGGGCGCAACCTGTACCTGGAATATCCGGGCGAATATTCGGACCTGTTTTTGTATTTTCCGGCATTTGCTGTTCTTTTCCTGCCTTTCAGCCTGCTTCCTGTACTACCTGCCCTGCTGTTGTGGCTTGTCTTCTGCGCCATAGCCCTGCTCTTTTCCGTACGGAACCTGCCCATAGAAAAGGATCAGAAAACCTTTATAAGCTGGTTTATCTTAATCGAACTGGTCACTTCATTGCACAACCAGCAAACCAATCCGCTTATTGCAGCATGCGGTCTTGCAACTTTTACGATGCTGGAAAAAAGAAAAACAGCCTGGGCTTCGCTGTTCCCTGTGCTGGCTTTTTGTATCAAGGGATACGGCGGAATTTTTGCGGCCCTGTTCCTGTACTATCCTCAAAAATGGAAATTCATCGGCTATTCCATGATATGGCTCCTGGCGGCATCTCTCCTGCCGCTGCCCTTTACCGGGATAAACGGGCTTCTACAGGTTTACCGGGATTGGCTGGATTGCATCACCTCCGACCATGGGAATAATATCGGATTTTCGATAATGGGCCTGGTACATGTCTGGACATCCCCTTTATCCCAGCTTGCCGTCACCATGATACAACTTGCAGGCCTGGCTTTGCTGGTAGCTACACTGGTCCGGCGGCGGCATGCCGCCGCCGGAAACACGGAAGAGAGAATGGCTATCCTGGCATATCTGCTGCTGTGGGTAATTATGTACAATCATGCGGCCGAGTCGCCAACGTATATTATATCCGTCACAGGAGTGGCTATTTTTTATACAGTTTACAGGCATACCTTATATCCGTGGCCGAAAATCCTGATCTGGGTAACGTTGCTTTTCACTGTACTGGCTCCTACCGATATATATCCTCCTTATTTAAGAAAGCATTTTTTTGAACCTTACCTGGTCAAGGTAATCCCTTGCTTCCTTGTCTACATCCTATTACAAATCCAATTATTGAGCCATGGAACCACAACAGACAACCGGAAGAGCTAGCTGCTCTCTGAGCGTCGTACTACCCTGTTATAATCCTCCCGACGAATGGCATCTGGCGCTTCAGAAGAATATGACCGAACTGAATGCGCTGCTTCCCGGATATACCATCCAATACGTGGTATACAATGACGGATCTGAACGGATAGACTCCGCCAGCGCCAATGCAACGGCTCTTTTCCCCGGCGTAATGTTTATCGACGGCGGGAAAAACCTTGGAAAAGGCGCGGCGCTCCGAAAGGGGACGGAGCAGGCATGCGGGACGATTATTATTTATTCTGACCTCGATTTTCCTTTTGGCGTACCCGCCTTGACGGAAATCGTGCAGATCTTCGAAAACGATCCTGCCTGTGACTTTGTATATGGCAAGCGCTGCCCCCGGTATTTCCGGATCCTGCCGTTTAAAAGACGGCTGGTATCACAAGCCCTGCACCTGGTCAACCGGCTTTTTTTGTCCCGCGAAATTTTCGACACACAGGCCGGCCTCAAAGGAATACGCGGAAAATGGAAAGATGTCGTTTTATCTACCAGGACCAATACATTTGTGTTTGATATAGAACTGATCCGCAACCTGATCCGGAGAAAAATGACAATAAAGCATATCGATGTGACACCCGTACCGGGTATCCGGTTTACCGACTTCAGGCCCAAAACATTGCTGACGGAATCAATCAATTTATCGAAAATCTTAATACAGGGAATTTTGTGGTCACAAAATCCGTAAATCTTACTTTCGATCTTGAGGAATTCGACATTCCCATCGAGTTTGGTATGTCGGTTACCGAACAGCAACAAAGGGACGTAACCGTGGCCGGAGCATCCGGCTTGCTTGAAATCCTGGAAAAAACAGGCGTACAGGCTACTTTTTTTACTACTGCCAATTTCGCACTGGGCAACCCTGAACTGGTACAGGAAATTTCCCGGACCCACGAGATTGCCTCTCATGCGTATTTTCACCATCCTCATTACCAGTTCAAAGACGACGATCTTCTGGAATCGAAGCTGATACTCGAAAAGCTAACCGGGCAGGCTGTTACCGGCTTCCGGATGCCGCGCCTTCAGCCTTTTGACATGGTGAGCCTGCAAACGTACGGGTACACGTACGATTCCTCCCTCCACCCTACTTACCTGCCCGGCCGGTATAACCATTTCCGGGAAAACCCGCTTCCCCATCTGAGAAACGGCATAGCCGAGCTTCCCTGCAGTGTAAGCCCGTATATCCGCTTTCCACTATTCTGGCTTTCTTTTAAAAACCTGCCCGAATTCATCTACCGGCGCCTGGCCCGGCAGACCCTCCGTCATCGCGGAACGCTGGTCCTGTACTTTCATCCGTGGGAGTTTGCGGATCTGTCAGGCTTTCAACTACCTTTTTACATCCGGAGGCATTCCGGAGCTCCCCTCCTCGAACGGCTGGAACGGCTTATAGAATTCTTCAAACGCGATCCGGGGTTACGGTTTACGACCTGCAGTGAGGTAGCAGAGAGTCTAAAGGGTACAATCTCTTAAAATATTTAATCATTTGATTAAAGTATTTGGTTAAATAAAAACTCCGTTCTACCTTTACCCCCGGATAAGTCAAGGTAATTATAGATTATCCCGACCTTCCGGTCATTAATATGCCACAGGGGTAACATGATATATAATCACCAAAGTTAAATTCCTTTCATAAGCAACTTGAAAAAGCAAAAAGACAAGGATACTTCGACAGAAGAAAGGATCAAAGAGGCCGCCCGTAAAGTCTTCATACAAAAAGGCTATGCGGCGACCAGGACCCGTGACATCGCCGAGGAGGCGGGTATTAACCTGGCCCTGCTCAACTACTATTTCCGGAGCAAGGAGAAACTGTTTGAGCTGATTATGTCGGAAAAATTGCGCCAGCTCTTCAGCGTAATTTTCCATATCGTCAATAATGATGATATGACGCTCGACGAAAAAATAGAAAGCATCGTAGGAAACTATATAGACCTGCTGATCGAAAATCCGGAACTTCCTTTGTTCGTATTCAGCGAAATAAGGGTAAACCCTGAAGGCTTTAAAAATTCCCTGCAGGTACAAAAAATATTGAAAAGCTCTTCTCTCGTCAGGCAGATAAGCGAAAAAAGGCCCGATGTAGAGCCTATACATTTCATAACTTCCCTGCTCGGAATGACGATTTTCCCTTTCGTTGCCAGGCCGGTACTTTTTTCCGAATACCCACGCTTTAATGAACTTATGCAGGAAAGAAAAGCACTTATTGCCAGTTGGATAAAGGCAATTATGGAAATGAAATAGTTTTTTTTAACCAAAACTAATCAAATGATTAAAACAATATTTCAAACCCAAACCCAGCTTAACGGGAATATCTGAAAACAACATAATTCACCAGGTTATGAATATAAATGGATTGAAATACTTTCTCATTCTTTTACTTGCATGTGGTACGATACACCCGGGCAATACACAAACCCGGCGACTTTCGCTTGAGGAATGTTACCAACTGGCAAAGATAAATTACCCGGCTATCAGAAAGATGGATTTAATTGCAAAAACCGCTGAGTATGATATTCGGAATGCCAATAAAAGACTGCTCCCTCAGGTAAGCTTTTCCGGGCAGGCTACCTACCAGTCGCAAGTGATAGATTATGGCGAATTGCTCGGCAGCAATGCTTCTTCTATAGGCATACACCCGCCGGTACTAAGCAAAGACCAGTATAAAATACAAGGCGAAATCAGCCAGATTTTGTATGACGGAGGCGGCATCCGCAATCAAAAAGAGCTGGTCAACGCCGGCAGGGAACTGCAGGAGCAAAATCTTGAGACAAACCTGTACGCCATCAACAGCAGGATCAATAATATTTTCTTTTCGGTTTTGCTGATGGATGCGCAATTAAAGCAGAATGAGCTGAACAAAGCGACCCTGCAGACTCAAATACAGAAAACCGAGGCAGCGCTTGAAAACGGCGTAGCGTTCAGGAGCAATGTCGATGAGCTGAAAGCTGAAATAGTGAATATCGAAATGGCAGGGACAGAATACAGGTCCAATCGCACGGCATACCTGAACATGCTTTCGCTATTTACAGGCACTGAGCTGACGGAAGCAACGCAACTGGTAATCCCGGAGACGGAGGCCTTGCAGTCTGGTATAAACAGGCCGGAATTAAGGGTATTCGATCTGCAGAGATCTATTTATGACATACAGAAGAAAGATCTGAAATCGGCGTACCTTCCGCAGGCGAGCGCATTTTTCCAGGGGGCGTATGGAAAGCCTACACTAAATATCCTGGAGAATAAATTCGGTCCGTGGTACATAACCGGCATAAGGTTTAGCTGGTCATTGGGAAATCTTTATACCTCGGCCGATAAGAAAAGCACCTTGCTGCTCAACCAGCAATCGGTAGAGGCTGACAGGGAGACATTCCTGCTCAATACCAGGCTTGATTTAATTCAACAGAACGAAAATGTAAGAAAATACATGGAGCTGATCCGGCAGGACGAAGAAGCGATTGCACTACGCGAGTCGGTCACAAAATCTGCCGAAGCCCAGTTGAACAACGGTGTTATTACCACGCACGAGTATATCCAGAAAGTAAATGCCGAGCACCTTACCAGGCAAAATAAAATACTCCACGGGATACAGTTGCTGCAGGCAAAATACAATCAAAAATATATCTCAGGCTATTAAAATGAGCCACAGATACACAGATGAAAATGTAAATGCAGATTAAAAAAAATCTGTGCATATGTGGCTATCAAAAATAAAATAACAATTCAAAATGAAAAAGATCATAATAGTCATTTCAGGTGCCCTTCTTTTAAATGCCTGTAAACAGGAAAACGATTATGATGCTTCGGGGAACTTTGAAGCGGATGAAGTAATCGTTTCGGCGCAGCAAAACGGTGTATTGCTCTCTTACCATGTGAAAGAGGGAAACGAACTTAAAACCGGGGATACGGTCGGACAAATCGACGTCCGCATAACAGAGCTCCAGAAGCAGCAGACCGAGGCCAGCATTGCGGCACTGAAAGAAAAAATGACTGCGCCAAACGATCAGGTGGAACTGGTTCGCCGCCAGCTTGAGGTACAGAAATCACAGCTCGACCAGCAGTTGCGGGAAAAGACCCGTACCGAAAATCTCGTAAAAGCCGATGCAGCCACGCGCAAGCAACTGGACGACATCAACGCATCTATCGATCAGCTAAAAAAGCAGATTGCGGTTACAGAACAGCAAATCAGGCTGAATACCTACAATACCAATACGCAAAACCGGAGTATTCTAAGCGAAAAAACGCCGATGGAAAAAATGGCGGCACAGCTCCAGGAGCAGATCAACAGGGGGCAGATCATCAACCCGACCACCGGGACCGTACTGACAAACTATGCCTTACAGGGTGAAATGCAGGTGGTCGGCAAACCCCTGTATAAAATCGCCAATACCGATACGCTCGATCTGAGGGCTTATATCACAGGCTCCCAACTGCCGCAGATTAAAGTGGGACAGGAGGTAAAAGTAAGAATCGACGACGGCAAAGAAGGTTATAAAGAATACCCCGGGACAATTACCTGGATTTCAGCTAAATCTGAATTTTCGCCCAAAACCATTCAGACCAAAGACGAAAGAGCCAATCTCGTTTATGCGATCAAAGTAAGCGTAAGAAATGACAGTTACCTGAAAATAGGAATGTACGGGGAGGTATTATTTAATAATAAATAGCCACAGATACACATATAAAAATATAATGAAAAAAATGGAAAAAACATCTGTGCGTCTGTGGCAAAAAAAGACAAAATGGCTTCTGTAAGCGTAAAAAATATCATCAAAACATACGGAGATGTAAAAGCCGTAAACGATGCTTCCTTCGAAGTGGAAAAAGGTGAATTATTCGGCCTGATCGGTCCCGACGGCGCCGGGAAGACCTCTATATTCCGCATTCTTACGACACTGTTGGTCGCCGACAGCGGAACCGCTACAGTAGAAGGATTCGATGTGGTAAAGGACTACCGGGAGATCCGCAATATCGTCGGGTATATGCCCGGCCGCTTCTCGCTATACCAGGATCTAACAGTGGAAGAAAATCTATCATTCTTCGCAACCGTATTCAATACTACCATCAGCAAAAACTACGACCTTATAAAAGACATATACGAGCAAATAAAACCCTTCAGTGACCGGAGGGCCGGGAAGCTTTCGGGCGGTATGAAGCAGAAGCTGGCTTTGTGCTGTGCCCTGATCCATAAGCCGGTTGTTTTGTTCCTGGACGAGCCGACCACGGGTGTGGATGTGGTTTCGAGGAAAGAATTCTGGGAAATGCTCGGTAAGCTGAAAGAGCAGGGTATCACGATTGTGGTTTCGACGCCCTATATGGATGAAGCCACACTCTGCGACCGCATAGCGCTTATAGAAGGCGGAAGTATCATGTCCATAAATACGCCCGGCAATATCGTACAAAGCTTTCCCAGGCCGTTGTTTGCAGTCAAAGCCGATAATATTTATAAGCTTTTACAGGATTTACGTTCCGACACCCGGGTAGAAAGCTGCTATGCATTCGGCGAATACCTGCACCTCACACTGAAAGCAGATGATGCGGATGCGCTCAATACGATCCGGCTTGCGGGCGGAAATAACCCTGAAGGATTCGAGGTAAAACCTGTAACCCCGACTATCGAGGACAGCTTTATCCGCCTGATGAATGAGCAGAACAGTAGTAAATTATTAAAAGAAACCGGCTATGGAAAATAAGGCAATTACCTGCAGGGATCTGACCAAAAGATTCGGTGATTTCAAAGCCGTCGACGGGATTTCATTCGATGTGGAGCCCGGCGAAATATTCGGCTTCCTGGGCGCCAACGGGGCAGGGAAAACGACCGCAATGCGTATCCTGTGCGGGCTTTCCTATCCTACTTCAGGCGAGGCCACTGTAGCAGGTTTCGATGTGTACAGGCAACAGGAAAAAATCAAGAAGAACATCGGCTATATGAGCCAGAAATTCTCCCTCTATGACAACCTGACCATACTGGAGAACATCGAGTTTTACGGCGGCGTGTACGGTGTTTCAAGGCCTGAAATAAGAAAACGCAGCAGTGAACTGATCACCACGCTGGGTTTGGAAAAGGAAGCACGGAAGCTGGTCGTCGGGCTGCCTTTAGGGTGGAAACAGAAGCTGGCTTTCTCAGTGGCCGTTTTCCACCGTCCTAAAATCGTGTTTCTGGATGAACCTACCGGAGGCGTGGATCCTGTGACCAGGAGGCAGTTCTGGGACATGATCTATGAAGCCGCTGCAAGCGGAATTACCGTGTTTGTCACCACGCACTATATGGACGAAGCAGAATATTGCAACCGCATCAGCGTTATGGTCGACGGCCGCGTGGAAGCGCTCGATACGCCCGTAAACCTGAAAAACCGGTATCAAACAGATACCATGGACGATGTTTTTTACCAATTGGCCAGGGGGGCTAAAAGAAAAGCGGATTAAATATGAGACAGCTACTGGCTTTCATACGTAAGGAATTTCATCACGTATTCAGAGACAGACGTACCTTGCTCATTCTCTTCGGAATGCCCATTGTACAGATCCTGCTCTTCGGCTTTGCGTTGAGCAGCGAAGTAAAGAATATCGGCATTGCCGTTCTGGACAACGCCCATGATATTCAGTCGGAACAGATCATTTCAAAGATACAGTCGAGCTCCTATTTCCAGGTCAAGACGCCCGCGTTGAACTACAAAGACATCGAGGGGCGGTTCAAACGGGGCGAAATAAAGTGTGCCATCTTATTCCCGGTCAATTTCGGCTCCGACCTTTACAAAACCGGCGGAGCGCAGGTCCACGTCATAGCTGACGCTTCGGACCCCAACACCGCAACCACCGTAACGAATTACCTTAACAACATTATCGGCAATTACCAGCAGGAGCTCAGCCCCAATACCGTACTGTCATACCGGATTATCCCCGAAGTGAGACAGCTTTATAATGAAGAGCAGAACGGCTCGCTCAATTTTATTCCCGGCGTTATCGCGCTGGTGTTTATGATCGTGAGCACCGCCCTTACGTCTGTGGCGGTAGTGCGGGAGAAAGAGCTGGGAACGATGGAAATACTGCTCGTATCGCCCTTTAAGCCCATTATGGTGCTCATTGCAAAGGCAGTTCCCTACCTGGTTCTTTCGGTTCTTGACTTCATTATCATATTGTTGCTGGCAGTGTTCCTGCTGAACGTGGAGATCAGGGGCAGTCTTGTCCTGATTTTCGCAGAAAGCATCCTGTTTATCATTACCTGCCTTTCGCTGGGATTGCTCATTTCCAATATTACCGCTTCGCAGCAGACGGCCATGATGGTATCGATGATGGGCATGATGCTGCCGACGATATTACTGACCGGGTTTATGTTCCCGCTGGAGAACATGCCCAGAGTGTTTCAACTGATTTCCAACATCGTGCCGTCAAAATACTATTATGCTATCATAAAGGGTGTTATGCTCAAAGGGCTTGGCTTCGGCTACGTATGGAAGGAAACGCTCGTTCTGGCAGGAATGGCCACAGGATTGCTGTCTATAGCATTGAGAAATTTTAAAATCAGGTTGTAATGAAAATACTTGGCTTTATACTCCAAAAGGAATTTCGCCAGATTTTAAGGGATAAGACCATACTGGCGATGATGTTTGTGATGCCGACCATTC
Source organism: uncultured Cytophagales bacterium (assembly GCA_964562455.1). Classification (GTDB taxonomy): domain Bacteria; phylum Bacteroidota; class Bacteroidia; order Cytophagales; family Spirosomataceae; genus Ravibacter. Next base: position 8,548 of record CAZLTN010000073.1, on the reverse strand, counting down.
AGTTGGTTATCCTGCCGCTGGCTGCCAATTTTGAAGTAAAGAACATCAACGTAGCCTATATTGACCACGACCACAGCAGCTATTCCCGGCAATTGAGAAATAAAGTTGCTTCATCCGGCTATTTCCGGATGGCAGGCAGCCCGGGTTCCTATAAGGAAGGCCTGGAAATGATAGAGTACGGCAAAGCTGATCTGATAGTAGAGATCCCTTCTGGATTTGAAAAGAATCTCGTTCGCGAGGGAAGCCAGAAAGTAAACCTGTCGGTCGATGCCATTAACGGGACAAAAGCCTCACTGGGAGGAGCTTACCTGGTTTCCGTTCTTTCAGATTTCAATAGTAGTCTCGATATAAATGTGAAGCTGCCTGGGAACCAGGTAGTAGAACCGGCCACGAAAATCTCGGTGGCGAGCACCAACTGGTATAACCCGAGAGCCGAATACAAATACTTTATGGTGCCCGGCATCCTGGTCATTTTGCTTACCATGATCGGGGGCTTCATTACGGCGCTGAACATTGTCAGGGAAAAGGAAATAGGCACTATTGAGCAAATCAACGTAACACCTATTCAAAAATGGCAGTTTATACTCGGGAAGCTCATCCCGTTCTGGATTGTAGGTATGGTCGTATTTACAATCGGGCTGCTGGTGATGTACATTGTCTACGGTATCTTTCCGAAAGGTAGCCTGCCCGTGCTGTATCTTTTTGCGGCCGTTTACCTGGTTGCCTTGCTGGGTCTGGGATTGCTCATCTCTACCTTCGCCGACACGCAGTTGCAGGCCATGTTCATTGCCTTTTTCTTTATGATGATATTCATGCTCATGAGCGGCTTGTTTACGAGCACGGACAGCATGCCGGAATGGGCCAGGATGTTGTCGGACGCTACTCCGGTGACGCATTTTATAAGGGTCGTCCGGCTTATTGTTTTGAAAGGAAGCGGGTTTTCCGAAGTTAAAAATGAGCTGGGCTATCTTGTCATATTCGCAGCAATATTGAACAGCTTGGCTATCTGGAACTACCGGAAAACAACCTAATACAACCCTTCCCTCGTTTCCTGCACGATATAGTCAACAACCGCCTTCAGGTCGCCGGTTTCTTCATAAACTGCCAACTGGCGATCTGCCCCGGTACCGCGCTCAAGGATCGTGTGTACATATTCCACCTCTTTGCGGCTTCCCAATTCGTCGACGACATCATCGATAAAATCGAGCAGTTCGTAAACCAGCACCTTATATTCTACCTCTTCCTGCTTCCCGAAATCGATCAGCTTGCTGTGTATGCCGTACCGCGCAGCGCGCCATTTGTTTTCGTTCAGCAACACGCGGCGATAGCCTCTGAAATTAAGGTTCTGCTTGTGCAGCTTATGAATTTTTGCGATCAGCGCCTGCATAATTGCAGCCAGGCATATGGTTTCCTCCAGTCTCAGCGGCACGTCGCATATCCGGAATTCAATTGTATTGAACACCGGATGGAGCCTGATATCCCACCAGATTTTCTTGCCGTTGTCGATGCATTTGGTTTTGATCAGCAGGTTGACGTAGTCGTCGTATTCATGTATGGAAGAAAAAAAATCGGGCAGGCCCGTCCGGGGAAACTTGTCAAATACTTTGGAACGGTACGACTTAAAGCCGGTATTGCGCCCGCACCAGAAGGGTGAATTGGTAGAAAGCGCGTACACATGCGGCAGGAAATACCGCACCGCGTTCATGATGTGAATGCCTTCGCCGCGGTTTTCCAGCCCGACATGCACATGCATCCCGAAAATCAGGTTCCCGCGCGCCACGTCCCGCATTTCATCGATGATTTCGTTGTAGCGCGGATCTTCTGTGATCAACTGATCGGCCCAGTCGGCAAAAGGATGAGTCCCTGCGGCTGCTACCCATAGCCCCTGATCATCCGCCAGGCCCAGGATCATCTTCCGCAGGTAGTTCACTTCCTCGCGGGCCTCCTGTATATTATGGCATATATTGGTCCCTACCTCCACCACAGCCTGGTGCATTTCTGCCTTCACCCGCTCTTTTAATAGTATTTTCCCGCCATCCACAATCTTCGACATATGCGATCGGAGATTACGGGTTACGGGGTCTATCGTCTGGAATTCCTCTTCAATCCCGAGGGTGAACATCGCCATAGATGGTTCCGTTTAGTCAGTGTGATATCGTTTGACCGGGGTATTATTTTTTCGCTTTTTTGGGTGGCGCCCCGGTTTCTCCGGAAGATTTCGACGCCTTGGCTTTCGGCGCAGCTTTGGCAGCCGCAGGTTTAGCTTCCTTCTCTGCGACAGGCGCAGGCGCTTTCACCGAAACAGCCTTTTTCACGGGTGTTTTCTTCTCCGCTTCCGTTTTTACCTGGCCGGCGCCGGGCAGGCTCATCGCCGACGTGCTGATAAACGTTCCCCATGTCAGGTTATTCTTACCGGGCTCCTGCTGTTGCGCGCGCTCGATGGCCATATTCGCCGCAGCTTCCACTACCCACTCAAAATTATCCTGCCCGACTGAATAAATATCAGCATCAGGGGCCGGATTGCAAAAATCTATGGCATAAGGGATGCCGTCTCTTACCGCGAACTCGACCGTATTAAAATCGTAGCCGAGGGCCTTGTTCAACCGCAATACGTAGTCGTGAATAGTTGCCAGGAGCTTCTCCCCCGCCGGTCCGCCGGCTTTCATGCTTGCGGCATAGCGAAGGTGGTGCGGGTTACGCGGCTCATATGGCATGATGCGAACATCCTTCCCACCTATGCAATAACAGCGGAAATAGTCATCGAAAACGATCTCCTCCTGGAGCATCATTACCAGTTGGCCGGTTTCTTCGTGCTTGTTCCATAGATCCTGCGGGTCTGTCACCCTGTAAACGCTCTTCCATCCGCCACCGGAGTGAGGCTTCATATAAGCGGGAAAGCGCACATAATCAAACATTTCGTGCCAGTCCATCGGGAATTTCAGGTTCCTAAAAGAAGTCTCCGTCGTATCGGTCGGTCTTTCTTTCGACGGCAGGAGCACGGTCCTTGGGACGGGTACGCCAAGCGTCTCGGCAAGACAGTTGTTAAAAAATTTCTCATCGGCGCTCCACCAGAACGGGTTGTTGATCACCGCAGTACCCATCAGCGCCGCATTTTTAAGATAGGCCCGGTAAAATGGCACATCCTGCGAAATACGATCGATAATGACAGCATAATCGGTTGCGACCGCCTGTTGGACACTCCCTATCTGAACTGCCTCCGCAACTATACCCTTTATTTTTTTCTTATTGACCCGTTCTACGAAGGCATGGGGAAAAGTATTTTCCATGCCGAACAATATCCCTATTTTTTTCATCAGAATATTAAGTCTTTAGAGTGTCTGATAATTGTAAAGCCGTTGTTTGTAAAGTTGTTGGTAGCGCTGCACCGGGCCGTCCGCATTATTAAGAGAACAGGCGGGAAAGATAAGCAGGAAACATCTTATTCCATAGCGGCCAGTCATGCTTTTCCCAGCCCCAGATATTGAGCCAGTGGTCTACCCCTATACGGTTAAGTATCCCCGACATCTGGACGTTGCTGTTCAGGCATATATCCCACTCCGACGTCCCGAGCACAATCTTCATATGCCCGTACCGCCAACCCTGCTCGTTGACCATATAATCGACCGGGTTATTAAAATAGAAATTGTCGTCGTAGTAGCCGTCCATAAACGTTTTCATATCGAAAGCCCCGCTCATGCTCATCAGGTATGCTACCTTATCGGGATGCCTGAAAGCAAAGTTAGCGGCGTGGTATCCACCGAAACTGCAACCGGCAACCGCTATCTTGTCAACATTGCACTCGCTTTGGATAGCAGGGACCAGCTCATGGGTGAGAAACTTATCGTATTGTATGTAGTTAAGCACCCGCTGGGAAGGATGTAGTTGTTTGGCATACCACGAATCGCTGTCGATCGCATCGACGCAGTATATCTTAAACTTCCCGGAATCAATAAAACTGCTCACAGAATCGATCAACCCGAAATCCTTCGCCTGGTAATACCGGCCTAATGTAGACGGGAACACGATTACCGGGTATCCCCAGCTTCCGAATACAAGCATTTCGATTTCCCTCTCCAAATGCCTGGAATAGTATTTGATATGTCTTTCTTCCAAAATCTTAATCTTTTAACCTTACTTATTCACATGAAATATAGAGAAAAAAATCATGTAAATGCGGCGCGAAGAGAAAGAGTTTTTTGAAAAAAAGTCAACTGTGAATCTGCAGGGGCTTACTCCACTACAACCCGGTATTGGCGACGCAGCCCTCTTTCTTCCACCTGCAGAAGGTAAATTCCTGCCGGTATGTGCGTCGGTAATTTAAGATCCGTGAAGCCTTCTCCACTATGCCGGGTCTGTAAATGGACCGGTTTCCCTTCCGCATTGTAAAGCCGGATGACAGCTTTGGCCGGATCATCAAGCTGTAAGCGGAAACTACTCTTTACCACCGGGTTAGGAAAAACAGCATATGTATTGTCAATGGCCACCGATACCCAATTATACAAGGTTCTGGCGCCGTCGATATCGACCTGGGTCAACCGGTAATAGCTTATCCCCTTGTAGGGCGCTTCGTCGGTAAAGCCATACGACCGGGTGAGGTTACCGGTGCCGGAGCCTGGCGCTACCCTCGCCAGCAGTTCGGTCTGCCGGAAGTCGGAGCTTCTTTCGATTTCGAAATAGGCATTGTTTGTTTCCTGCGTGGTAGCCCAGCTCAATTTTACCGATCCGTTTTCCTGCGCCCTGGCCGAAAAGCTGACCAATGTTACCGGCAGCGGATTGACAGAAACCGTGACGCCGGCCGTAGCCGAACATGCGCCGGCAATGCTTGTACCGGTTACATTATAGGTCGTTGACTCCTCCGGTGAAACGGTGATAGCAGCGCTGGTCTCAGTAGTCGACCATAGGTAAGAATCTGCTCCTGAAGCCGTTAGTACCGTGCTCCCGCCCGCATTAACTGCCAGCCCGGGATTTGCGGTTATCGTGACCCTTACAGGCCCGGACTGTAATTCATAAGCCCCGATATCGATTCTGCCTCCAAAAAAACGAATGTTACCCGCTGCGTCGGTAGCACCTGCCGTCCCGGCCGTAGACGCCGGGTCGCCGGCATCGATAGCCCCGGAACAGGGCCGGATCCTCAGGTTGCCGGGTGTAGTCGCCCCTATCACCGGCTGGTTGATAAATTGCGGGTCGGTATCAAGGTTATCACCGCCCGTGCCCGCCCAGCCTCCCTGGATAATGCTGTAATACAAACCCGATGTTCCTGCTATCTGCGAGTTGTTGCCCCAGAAAATACTATTCCTGATGACCGAAGAAGATAACTCATTGTAAATTCCCCCTCCGGAAGTCGTGGCGCTGTTTCCCGAAAAAGAAACGTTGGTGACGGCAAGGTTTGAGCCGGCCAGGTTCGCAATACCACCTCCGTAGGCGATGCTTTGGTTTAACTGAAAAACACTGTTGGAAATGACTGACGAAGAACTATACTCACAGAGACCACCTCCGTATTCTCCCAGGTTCCTTATAAAAGAGCAGTTACTGAAGGCCGGGCTTGAGCTCATATTGAATACGCCGCCGCCCAGATAGGCCTGGCTATTTTCAAACGAGCAATTGCGGATAACCGGGCTTGCATTATAGTTGAGCATACCGCCGCCGCAGCTCTTCGGGAAGTGGTGGCTATTGTCTGAGTTCAATACATTAGCTGATCCTCCGGCAACAGTAAGACCGTCCAAAACGGCGGTCGCGTTTATTGTGCTTCCTGAAGCGGGAAAATTGACAATAACATGATAAACATTATTGCCCGGGTTGTTATCCTGCTGGATGTTTCCGCTAAGCGTGGTTTTATTGGCAACCAGGTCACGTTGAGACAGGTCATAACCATCTCCTTCGTTCCCCGCAAACCCTCCGTAAATCGCCAGGTTGTTCCGCATGGCAAATGATTTTGTGCGGGGGTCGACCGGGTTGGTCTGACCTGATTCATTGGTAGCCGGGTAGTAAGTCCCGCCCGCTACCCATATCCTGGTGATCTGGGTACAATACCTGGCAGCCGCAAGCGCCGGCTCCAGCGAAGTAAACGCATCACTCCACGACAACCCGGTATTACCGCCCGTCGCATTGGCGTTGACATAGAGGGTACCGGTATTCCCCGAAAGGCAGCATACATTCCCCTCATCGATATTCCCGTTGCCATTATTATCCTTTCCGTCGCAGATTTCGGGTGCTCCCGGATATACGTTCGGGTCGGTATCGTCCGGATCATTACAAATGGTGTATCCATCTCCGTCGCCATCCGCATTGTTTGCCGCAACATTGTCCGGATCGTACCGAGTTGCGATCGGTTCCGGGTTTCCACCAGCATCGTCAACCACCCGCGAATTGGCGCAAATCGTCCCCAAAAGCAGCAGGCCGGCAACGTGCGGCGCGGCCATGGAGGTGCCGTTTATCCTGTTATACCCTCCGTTAAGCCAACACGAAACAATACCCACTCCCGGGGCTGCATAGTCCACGATTTCACTTCCATAGTTGGAAAAATCAGCCAAGCGGTCGGTATTATCGATAGCGGAAACCGTGTAGAGGTTGGGGCCGTTAAGCCGTGCAGGTGCCACATAACCGGCATAGATCGCGTCATTCCCCGCAGAAACGACAACCCTGCACACCTGCGCCAGCGCCAGTACCGCATTTTCCAGGGCCTGGTCCGGCATACCTCCTAAGCTTAGGTTGGCTACGTCATTACTTGCGGCATTTGCCGCGACATAGTTGATGCCGGCAATAATTACCGAGTTCGGGGAACTTCCCGAGTTCGGAAAAACCCTTACGGGCACAACGAGAGCGCCGGCGGCAACGCCTATTACCCCGAAATCGTTGTCGCGGGCTGCTACAGTACCTGCTACATGCGTCCCGTGCCCGTTACCATCGTTTGCATCTGACCCGATAAAGTAGGCGCCGCGTTCGGTATCGACGTTAAGGTCAGGGTGGTCAAGGTCAATTCCCGAATCGATGATCCAGGCCGCCCTGCCGTTACACGGACCATCGGCACAAGACACCCCTCCCCCCACCCGGGTAATCCCCCAGGGTGTACATTGAGACGTATAATCGGGCGCGGTAGGGTCGACAATGGCTGTTACGATACCCGTCCCCAAAGCGGCCTTAATGGAATTACCGGCCGCCTGGGTTACAGACATGACAGGTATAGTCACCAGTGCCGCATTGGTGCCTGCTCCCAGGGTTGGAGCGGCCCCGGCAACATTATTGGCTATTATCACCCCGACAGCTCCTTTCAACTGCGCATTGTAGGCTTTAACGCTATAGTTGCACGTCCCCCGGTCTATCAGCGCTATTTTGCCGGTAAGGTCCTGTATGATCCCGGAGCAGCCCTCCGTAGGGTTTGCCGTACCGTCATCGACCAGGATTACTTCACCGGATGCGTCGGTCGTATTGGACCCGAAATCTGCCAAACCGATAGTGTAGTCAGCCACGCCGTTGATCGTAACGGTCCGCCCACCACAGGTACCAGCCGGTGGCATCGGTGCAGAAGTGACTTTGTGAAGGAAAACAGGAGTATCGGGTACAACATAAGCCACCCGGTCGTCGCTGCGAAGACGTTCTGCTTCTGCTTCCGTCAAACCACTGACGGCGAATCCCTGCAGCGCTGTTTCATATACGTAAAGCACCGGTTTGTCAGACAGCCGGTGCCTGTCAAGCGTTGTACTGACCTCCTCGCGGACCCTCTGCTGACGGGCGGAAACCGAACCCGTTTCTGCAATACGGGCAGAAGGATCCTTTTTATATACTACAATATACTGGCCCGGGATAACCTGTCCGGCTGTTCCCACACTCTTTTGCATAGCCCCGGAATCCTGTCCCGAAGCATCGGTCATAACGGCCAGTACACTCAATACCAGGATAAGCAAGCGGGGCACCGAAGCGCCCGGATAGCATAATGATTTCATTAGTCAGCAAGGTTAAAATGTGATTGAATGCCGATTTTATTTCCTCGACTTTTGAGGGTTCTCGAAGGGAAGGTCAGGAATAGAGCGCATACGTTGAGATTACATCCGGCCAGGACCATTGAGGACGTACAAATATAATCTGAATTTGTTACGAAAAACACTGACCGAAAATCTGCTCCCCACCAGGTATTTCGAAGAATAGCATGGATTTGTCAAATACTAACTATCCTTAATTCCCTAACGGTTTCTTCCTTTTGAACCATTATAGAGATTAAGGATAGTTAAAAAATACCTTGTCAATAGTTCAGGGAAAGCCCGACGCCAAAACCCATATCGCTGTCATAATGGGTACGTATACCGATATTTCTTGTAATAATATAACGCAGGCCGGCCATGTATTCCAGATCGGAATTAACCATAAAGCCAGCCCTTAATCTTCGGGAAACCGGGATATCCTCCCTCATCAGCGACAACCGGAATATGCCGTCATGATAGACTTCGGCCTGCAGATTGACCAGCATAGGCAGTGTGTACATCACCCCGAGGCTCAGTGCTGCCCGGTTATCTTTTTTGTTCACTTGCCCGAACAGGTTCTTTTCATGTTCGTC
>CAZLTN010000072.1:0-28274 GCA_964562455.1 uncultured Cytophagales bacterium | reverse complement strand
GGTTAATTCCAAATAGTTCGGAATTTAATTACTTTGCAGAACAAATATAGTCACCCCCTGTCAAAAGAACATTTTGCCAAATCAATTACCCCGCCTGTTTATATGATAAGCCCTAAAATTTCCCGAAGGCTAATGCTGAAAGCAGTTGCTCCGCTGGCTTCCGCAGCCTCATTTACGGAGTTTTCATCACCTGAAAAAAAACCTCACATAAGGTTTATTGTTGCGTCTGACGGACACTACGGGGAAGCCAACACTCCTTTCGAAAAAAACCATAAGGAATTCGTCCGCTGGATCAACCAGGAAAAATTTCAGAAAGGGCTCGATTTCCTGGTACTGAACGGCGACCTGATCCATAACAACCCCAACCTGCTGTTTGATTTCAAAAATGCCATAAAGCCGCTCCAGGTTCCCTATCATGTCGTAAGAGGAAACCACGACCGGGTTGGGCTCGATGTATGGAAAAGCGCGTGGGGTTACGAAACCAACCACAGTTTCACATGGTCTGGTTATGCATTTGTGCTGGTCGATACGTCGAATGAGGCCGGCAAGTACGTGTGTCCGGATTACGAATGGGTTAAGCAGGAGCTGGCAAAGCACGCAGGCGCAAAGGGGATATTCCTGTTTATGCACATTACCCCTGCCAAATGGACAACACACGGCATTGATTGCCCCGAGCTAATGCAGCTGTTCAGCACGACTGAAAACCTGAAAGGGATATTCCACGGGCACGATCATGACCAGGATTCGGTAAAAACGGATGGCGGAAAGCCCTATTTCTTCGATGGGCACTTCGGCGGAAGCTGGGGGACTACCTATAAAGGCTACCGGGTAGTGGAAATCCAGGAGGACGGAAGCTGGACTACCTACCAGTTTAACGCATCGGCAGAACCCAGGCTCAATACGTTTAACGGGAAATAGCAAAAAAAAAATTGAAAAAATTGATATATATCAAGCTTTTTTATTAATTTTACACTAGTTCTTGTTCCTGACAGAAACAGACGGTTTTTATAGCATTTCGTATACCTTAAACTTCAACTAACTTTCGACCTTAACCTTAACTTATAGATAAAGCCTTGTAAATCCGGATACATTTTGTGTCCGGATTTTTTTGTTTTTGAAGGAGTGGGTACATGGGTTCACAAATGGCCTGAATGACGCTCAATTGCGTACTATAGAAAATAAATCATCCGGTCCGGACGAAAACCCCGACCGGTCGGCCTGTTCATTTCCCTGACTTTTATGATGCCCCTGAAACATCTTTCCCGGCGACTAATATCCGGATCCCGGTTTCTCACGAAAATAACTTTCCTTCTCCTGCTGTGCGCGGCGAAAGCTTCTGCCATAGCTGCGGTTCCCGGCTACCATAATTTCTCGGGAGCTGCACTGATCGACGCCTCGGGCGGAAGCGAAACTGAAAAAGCCGCTATTACAATGCTTCGCGAGGAAGTAAATGTCCGCACCGGTATTGATCTTCAGCGCGGCGACACGAAGAACCCGGCAAAAATCATTGCAGGCACGTCGGCATCTCTCCGCCGGTACCCGGAGTATGCTGCGCTCCTGGGGGAAAGCCGCGGGAGTCGCCCTGACGGGTATGTGATAAAGCTCGTAACAACTGGTCCAAGCTCGCCACTGCTGCTCATTGCCGGCGACGATGCACGTGGTATGCTGTTCGGCATAGGCCATTTTCTGCGTAAAGCGAATCTTTCAAAGAACGGGATATGGGTGCCAGGCTCAATTTCGGCTGATACTGCCCCGGTAGTAGCGATCAGGGGTCACCAGCTTGGCTACCGGCCGAAAGTGAATTCATACGACGGATTCACTGTCTCCATGTGGGAACAGTACATCCGCGACCTGGCTGTATTCGGTACCAATGCCGTTGAGCTGATGCCTCCGAATACTGACGACGACGCCCACAGTCCCATGTTTACGCTACCGCAGAAGGAAATGCTAATCGAAATGAGCTCCCTTCTCAAAAAATACGGACTGGATGTATGGATGTGGTATCCGCTCATGTACGGGAATTACAGCAAAGAAGAAGTAGCCAGGAAATCGCTGGCTGAAAACGACTCAATCTTCAAAAGCATGCCCCGCCTCGATGCCGTATTTATCCCGGGCGGCGATCCCGGCAGGCAGGAGCCCGAGACATTCTTCAAACACCTTGAACGGAAGGCGAAAGTCCTGCATACCTACCATCCCAAAGCAGAATTATGGATGTCGCCGCAAGGTTATAGTGCAGAATGGATGACGCGCTTCATCGAAATAATGAAGAAGAAACCTGCCGTACTGACAGGCATTGTGCACGGTCCCTGGACCAGGATGGACGTAGACTCGCTAAGGAAGATCATCCCCGGCCAGTATCCCATAAGGCGCTATCCGGACATCACCCACAGCATCGATGCCCAGTATTTTGTACCCGATTGGGACTTTGCCTATACCGTAACCGAAAACCGGGAGACCATCAACCCGCGCCCTGTCGATCAGAAGCTGATTTTCCGGGCGGCTAAGCCCGAGAATTACAAAGGCTTCATTACTTATTCGGAAGGTGTAAACGACGACGTGAATAAAATAATCTGGAGCGCGCTCGGCTGGAACCCGGATGCAGAAGTAACCGAAATCCTCCGCGACTACGGCAGGTATTTTATCGGGGCCGGACATGCGGACGATTTTGCGCAGGCCCTTCTCGGGCTCGAAAAGAACTGGCGCGGCGCCCTGATCTCCAACCAGGGGGTATATACGCATCACGCTATTTTCCAGGAAATCGAGCGCAATGCACCGCCTCGCGTAAAGCTCAACTGGAGATTCCAGATGGCCTTATACCGGTCGTATTACGATGCTTATACCCGTAGCAGACTCATATATGAAAGCCACCTGGAAGATCTCGCGCTCGGAACGCTCCGGAGAGCACGGGAGCTCGGCGCCGGGGAAGCAATGAAAACAGCAAGGCAGATACTTGCGAGAGCCTCTTCCGAACGGGTTTCTCAGGACTGGCGGCAAAGGATTTTCGAGCTGGCGGAAGCACTTTTCCAAAGCATCCGCATGCAACTGAGCGTCGACAAATACCATGCGATAGCTACCATAAGAGGTGCTAATCTTGACCTGGTCGATTCTCCGCTTAACAACCGCTTCTGGCTCGAAGACCAGTTTGCCCGGATTGAAAAAATAGAAGGAGAGGAAGCACGCATCCGCGAAATCCTTTCTCTGACCGACTGGGAAAACCCCGGGCCGGGAGGATTCTATGATGACCTTGGGAATCCTGAAAACCAGTCACATGTAGTTGCTTCCCACAATTATGCCAAAGACCCGAACTCCTTTCACTCCCCTTTTGCAGGATTGCCGGGCGGCTACAGCCTGGAAATGGAGCGGATCGTCAAGTGGCGGACTTCCTGGAAAACATATATGCAGACGATATATGGCCTTCCCCTCGAAATGCGCTATGAAAATCTTGATCCCGACGCCCGCTACCAGGTAAAAGTAACTTATATTGAGGATGAAAAGATAAGGCTGACCGCCGGTAACGGGCTGCTTGTTCACGACTATCTGTTGCCGGCTGTCAATCCTGCGCCTGTTGTTTTCGATGTCCCGGCAGAGGCCGTCCGCAACGGAAGTCTTTCTCTCAGGTGGAACATCGATCCGAATGGTATGGGCCCCGGCAGAGGCTGCTCTGTGGCCGAAGTATGGCTGATCAGGAAAAAACAGAAATAAAATTTCGCACATCCGGGTAAAGGGTTATTTTTCAAAATGAAATTATTTTAACTATTTGCAGCCTGCAAGTTGTTCTAATGCCGTGCTTTTTATAGTTTCATTCCTGAATGATCTCGTTTGAAAACCATACCGACCCCGAGCTTGTGCTCCTTTTACAGGAAGGGGCAGAGGAGGCTTTCGACGAAATTTACCGGCGCTATTGGAAGCGGCTGTTCAATGAAGCCCATAAACGACTGAAAGAGAACTCATTCGCAGAAGAAGTAGTCCAGGATGTATTCATAGATCTGTGGGTCAACCGCTCGTCCCGGGATATTGTCCAGCTTTACCCTTACCTTCTTACTGCCGTCCGGTACCAGGTGTTCATGCTATACAAAAAGCACAGGAAGATGCCCAGTTTTGAGGAGCCTCTTGAGCATATGAGCTTCAGCCAGGACAAGGCCGACGGCCATTTTTTTCTTAAAGAGCTCCTGGACGGGATACAAGCCTGGCTTACGCAGCAACCTGAAAAACGAAGGGAGATATTCCGTTTGCGCTACCTCGAACAGTTGTCCACCCGCGAAATCGCCGAACAGCTCGACATTGCCCAGAAGACTGTTCAGAATCAACTCATCAACGGGCAGGAAAGCCTTCGGGCAGCGGTATCCAAACTGCTTGTCCTGGCTGCCGCGCTAATGGCACATTTTTCCTGACCGCCCTAATAGTCAAGGATTTCACTTAGCCTTACCTCGAAACCGGGAAGTATATCCCATCCTTCGAGCAGTGCATCAAACGGCTGTATTATTACCGGGCTATCCGGCAGGTAGATATACGTCTCAGCTTTTTCGGGGATGATCAGCCAGCCCATGCGCACACCGTTGTTAATCCATTTCCGCATCTTTTCCTGCAAATCCGCCAGGCTATCAGTGTCCGACTTTAGCTCTATAATAAAATCCGGCGCCAGGTGAGGGAACGATTTCTTTTCTGCAGGCGTAAGCCGCTCCCACTGCTCCTTTCTTACCCAGGCCACATCCGGCACTCGCATCGAAGTATCCGGTAAGAAGAAACCTCCCGAAGATTCCAGAACTTTCCCACTGCTTTTTCTACGATTCCATAAAACCAGTTCAGCAATCAGCTCGCTGTTATTCGAGCTTGTCAAAGCGTATGTAGGCGACATCGATATAAAAAGTTGTCCGCTCTCATCCCGTTCTACAATCAATTCGGGATTTGCCATACAAAAAGCGACCAGTTCGTCGTCCGAAAGTTTGGTGAGTTGCGGAATATGTAATGGAACAATCATCTGCTACCGGTTTATCAAGGCCAATTTAAAAAAAAATCGGGTATTCTTTGGGAGTTTTTTCTTGCCAGACATACAATAGGGAAAAGAAGCGCCCAATTTTATGTCAGAACCCGGAAAAGAAGAATTCAGGAAACTTGTCGAGCGATACCTTGACGGCAGCGCTACGTTTGAAGAACGCCGAGCCCTGGAAAGTTATTATACGCTTTTTGACAGCGCGCCGGATACGTCAGGTATGTTCACAGAAGACCAATTGGAAGCTTTGGGCGACCGGATGAAAGAAAGAATATCCGGACGCCTTCGTCCTGCTGCGCCTCCCTTCTACCGCCGCGCATATTTCCGGGCTGCTGCCGTAATAGCCATACTGTTGGGAGCTATATGGCTGCTCCCGACGCATTCCCCTACACACAGAAAAACTCCGAACGCCATAGCTACGACCAGGACCAGCCTGGCCGACCTGCCCGTCAACCGGTTCATGACCCTGCCCGACGGCAGTACAGTAATCCTTCACGGCGACAGCAAGCTGGAAATAGACGAGAACTTCAATCAGTCCGAAAGGGTTGTCCGCCTCACCGGGGAAGCATATTTCGATGTCGCCCACCGGCCGGACACGCCGTTTATCATCCATACCGGGAAGATCAAGACAACCGTACTGGGAACCGCCTTTAATATCACGGCGTGGCCCGGACAGCAAGATATAACAGTGAGCGTAACCCGGGGGAAAGTAAGGGTCGAAGACGAAAACAGGGTTATTGCCGTGCTAACCCCGGACAAGCAGGTTACTTACAATAAGATGTCCTCGACAAGCGGCGAAAAGCTGGTAGAGGCTACAGAAACCATTGCCTGGCTGCAACAGGATATGACCTTCGACGAAATGGCCCTTGAAGAACTGGCCGACCACCTGGGAAGGCGCTATGGGGTCAATATCACCTTCGGAAACCCCGAGCTCCAGACCTGCAGCGTTACCGGGCGGTTTACCGGTACCGAAACGCTCGAAGAGGTGATGCGTACACTCTCTATTTTAATGAACACGCAATACACCATATCCGGCAAGGAAGTCCTTATCGAAGGCGAAAAAAACTGTAGCTAAGCTATTCCCATATTCCTTAATTTATTAAAAATGAGAACAATAAAATCAAACCGAAGCCCTTAACGGTAAAAAAAGAAAAACTCCTCCGCCCTGGAAAGCATTAGAGGAGTTCTGTTAAAAAATTTATTGGCAAACTTTTTAAACAACACAAAGAATGCAAAAAACTCTAGCTTTTGCAAGCCGGATCGCTGTTGCCGTCAGGAGGCGACAAAAACGGCGCTTTTTGAGCAAGCTCATGAAAATCAGCTTTTTCGGCATAATAATTGCGCTTATCAGCGCACAGATCCTTTTGGCAGAGACCAGCAGGGCGCAGGACATCAGGGAGGCCAACATTACTTTCGGTCTTAACAGAGCCTCGCTGAAAACCGCCCTGCAAAAACTGCAGAAGGAATCGGGATACAACGTCTTTTACCTGTCGCCGAAGGTCACGCCCTACAATGAGATCAGCGTCTCCACAGCTACACGTACGGTTTACCAGACGCTGGAACTGATTCTCCAGAGTACGCCGTTTTCGTTCAGACAGGAAGGAAAAACGATCATACTTACCGACCGGGCAGAGCCGATTCCGACGCCGCAGCCCGAACTGCACCTGCAAAAAAATATCCGGGGCCGGGTAACCGATGAAAAAGGAGACGGGCTTCCGGGCGTAAGCATCCTGGTAAAAGGGACCCAGCAGGGCACTATTACCGACGAGAACGGGAATTACCAGCTTGCAGTTGAAAATGACAATTCTATCCTGATTTTCAGCTTTGTGGGATACCTGGGCCAGGAGGTGACCGTAGGCAGCAGGACAACTGTCGACATTTCACTGGCGACCGACACAAAGGCGCTGAACGAGGTAGTGGTAACTGCGTTCGGTATGTCAAAGGAAAAAAGGATGCTGGGGTTTGCCGTGACCGAAGTGAAGGGTTCGGAGCTGGCTGCCACCCAACAGATCAACCCTGTCAATTCGCTGATGGGAAAAGTCTCGGGCGTACAGATCGACCAGAGCGCCTCCGGCCCGTTCGGTAATTCCAGGATCGTCATCAGGGGGAACTCTACACTGAGCCAGAACAACCAGCCCATCTTCGTAATAGACGGTATTATTGTCGACAACGAGTCGGTTGCGGGTGGTCGCGACTTCGCCAACGACCTGACAAACCTGAACAGCGAGAACTTTGAAAGCGTCTCCATACTGAAAGGATCTTCTGCCGCAGCGCTTTACGGTTCGCGGGCAATCAACGGGGTGGTGCTGATAACCACGAAAAAAGGAAGCAAGGCCACCGGTCTGGGTGTCGATATTTCACAGAATTTCATGGTTTACAATCCCTATAGAGGGCCGAAATTTCAGAATGAGTTCGGGGGAGGAAGCGTAGGAGCCTTCTTTACAGATGCCCGCGACCCGAATTACCAATCCAACCAGATGTGGACTACGAAGGTATTTCCTATCGATCCGAATACCAACGAGCCCTATATAGATCCCGCCGTCAATCGCGAAAATGAAAACTGGGGACCAAGATTCGCAGGCCAGAAAGTCCGGAATTACGACGGCACCTGGACGGAGTACAAAGCGGTCCCGAACAACTTCCTCGATGCTTTCAAAAACGGTACCCTGAGCACCACCAGCGTTGCTTTCTCCGGAGGCGGCGAAAAAACGACCTACCGGTTCGGGGCTACGCACGACGCGCAGACGGGTATTTCGGTAAACAATAAAATGAAGCGTAACAGCTTCAACGTGAGGGCTACCCACCAGGTGGCAAAATGGCTCAGCACCGATTTCAGCGCCAGCTTTACCGGCAGCGACAATACCAACCCTCAAAACCTGACCTGGGCTCCATATACCGATACCTTTGCAGGCGACAACTGGGGAGTTGCCTTTATGTGGATGTTCCCGCGTAACTATGACACCAAATACTGGAACCAGAAAGAAAGATATACCAGCCAGGTATTCGGCGGTGCTCCAAAAGCTACCAACCCGCTCGAGCCGAATAAGGTGATGGCGCCGGAATTCTGGTTTAACATGTACAATACGGTCGCTACGATGGACAGTCGAAACTTTATGGGCCGGTTTGCAGTGACCGCCAAGCTTGCCGACTGGGCCAACCTGACCGTGGAAGGCAACATGAACAACAACTACGACAAATACGAAAACAAGGCGCTGGGCCATTTCAGCAACTTCAGCGGCGGGTCCTATACCATCAACCAGTCGAAAAAAGAAAGCAATTTCAAGAAAGCGATCCTTTCATTCTCCAACATCAACATAGCGGATAACCTGGGATTCAGCGGTTTTGTCGGCGGCGAAATGTATAGCTCCGTCAGCTCTTTTACGCAGGGTGCGACCAACGGCGGGCTCATGGTACCGGGCAACTTCTTTATTGCCAACTCCATCAATTCACCCCTGGTGACGGGCGGCATCAACTATAACAAACGGATCAACTCCGTTTATGCGGCAGCAGATTTTGACTACAAAAACCAGTTGTACCTGTCTACCACCTGGCGCGGCGACTGGTCTTCGGCACTTACCTATGCCGACGGAACGGGGAATAACTTTTACAACTACCCGTCAGCCAGCCTTTCATGGATCGTTTCGGAATCTTTCAGCCTGCCGGCGGCCGTTACCTTCGCAAAGTTGAGAACCAACATCGCAGCGCTCGGTAAGGACACCGAACCTTTCGTAATCAATCCGGGCTACAAATTCTCAGGAAAAGTGATCGGTATGCCCGGCGAGCCTACAAGGGCCGATTTCAGCTCACCCACCACCCTGTCATCCAGGC
Source organism: uncultured Cytophagales bacterium (assembly GCA_964562455.1). GTDB lineage: Bacteria > Bacteroidota > Bacteroidia > Cytophagales > Spirosomataceae > Ravibacter. The sequence goes on along the minus strand of CAZLTN010000072.1, from coordinate 19,456 downwards.
TGAAGCCCGAGAGAAAAATTTCAAAAGAGATCGGACTGGAAGCCCGGTTCCTGAAAAACAGGCTCGGCTTCGACGTCACCCTCTACCAGGACAACACTTACGACCAGATCATCGATATCTCGACCCCGGTCGAAACAGGGGTTTCAGGGGTTAAGATCAATGCCGGGAACATTCAGAACAAAGGTATCGAGATCTCCCTCGACGGCTCACCGATCGAAACCAGCAATTTTACATGGAATTCCCGAATTACTTTTTCGCGCAACAAGAACCTGATCGTTTCGCTCGCGGAGGGGAGGAACGATTACCCGCTCGGCGGCGCAGCATTCGACGCAAGCTCCTGGGCAGTCGTCGGGAAATCGTATGGTACGATCCGGTCGACTACCCAGTCTCTGAAATACGTCAACTCTGAAGACCCCCGCGATCCCCGGACCGGCATGACTGTGCTGGCATGGAGAAACGATGCCCGCGCAGCATTCCCGCAAAGAAGCAATACCTACCAGGATATCGGCGACATAAATGCCAGGTTCAGAGGAGGTTTCTCTAACGATTTTTCCTATAAAAACTGGTCGATGAATGTCCTGCTCGATGCAAAATTCGGCGGAGATATGGCTATGTCGTCCATCAGGTCGGGCACCCATACCGGCGTATTGCCCAATACGCTGTTCGGCCGTGACGCCGATCATGGCGGAATCACTTTTACCAGCAAGTTCGACGGGATCACCTACGACGACGGCATGATCATTGACGGAGTTTTCGCCAAGGGACAAAAAGTGTCTACTCCTGGTGGCGGCACTGCCGATGTAGGGGGTATGACATTCAAAGAAGCCTACGACGCCGGGCTGGTTGAGCCGACTCATGCTCCCCAGTTTTACTATCGCTATGCCTCCTCGTCTACCGGGATATCCGATTTCTGGATTGTCAAGAGTAGCTGGATAGCGCTTCGCCAGGTGATGGTATCCTACAATCTACCCAAAGACATCGCTTCAAAGCTGCGGGTAAACGGAATTTCGGTCAGCCTTATAGCCAGGGATCTGGGGTACCTTTATAACTCACTACCCTACGACCTCAACCCGGCATCGCTTAACTCTAACCTGACCTCGGCTGTAGGTGAAGAAGGTTTCCTGCCGATGGTACGGTCAATGGGAGGTTCTATAAAGATCCGTTTGTAGTTGCTGATGCCCGGGTGCAGCCGCGGGGCTCGCGGCTTTCGTACCTGGAAATAACAATCTAGCTAACAGCCTATTATATATTTACACAAATGAAAAAGAAGCTTATATATATATCCATTGCGGCATTTACGGGCCTGTTTTCGGGTTCGTGCACCAATGATTTCGAGAAAATAAACGTCAATCCCAACGTAGTTTCCGACGTCGATGTGAGGCTGTTGTTCACCTCCTCGCTGGTTCCGATGCAGACGTCCCGCGGGGGTGAATACTGGAACGAAGGGTTTACACATTTCCTGTCGGCCTGCCAGCTCGTAACCGGGCAGAGCTATGCCGTAGCGACAACTGCAGTAAACGGCCGTTACAGACTGTTTTACTCAAGCATACTGCCTAACCTGGTCGAGATGAGACGGCTGATTGCCCTCAAACCGGACAAGGAAAAGTTCGAGCAGGTCAACGCCATCACCTATATTCCCCAGGTAATGATGGCGCTCAAGGTAAGCGACATGAACGGTTCTATGCCCTATACGGAAGCAAACAAAGGCAGGGATGAAGGGCTTTACAACCCGAAGTTCGATAACCAGGAGGCCCTGTTCACACTTTGGTTAAAAGAACTGTCAGACGCAATCGCCACACTTCAGAAGAACTCGGCCAACCAGGTGACGTTCGGCAACAACGACGTCTTTTTTGCTGGTGACGTCACCAGATGGATCAAGCTGGCCAACTCTTTAAAACTGAGGATAGCCGCCAGGATCCAGAACCAGGACCCTACAAAAGCAGCCCAGGTTTTCAAAGAGGTAATGTCAGATCCCGTGGGCCCGTTCAGCTCAAATGCCGATCAACTGATCCATAAAAATCCTGCCTACTATCCTTTCGGAGTCGACGGCTACAATATCGATATCTATAGCCGGCACTTTGCCGTCGGAACTGCCGTCGAATTCCTCAAGTCATCAGACGACCCGCGCCTGGGTATCTACTACGATAAAAACTCTCTGACAGGCAGTTTCCGGGATACGCTTACAAAATACGACAAGGTATTGCCTTCATGGATCAATATGAAAGATCCTAATATCATGTACCAGGGCGGACCTGCAGACTTCCAGTCGAATCCGGCTGTAAGCGCCTATTTTGTCAATCCTTTTAACGGAGGCGGCTCAAACAGGTACCAGTTGATTTCAACTGTCAACCGGAAGTTCTTCGCCCCAACCGTGGACCGGGGAAGTGGCACAGTGATCGACGTATTGTTCTCATACGCAGAGGTTTGCTTCCAGATTGCCGAGTTCATACAGAAAGGCTATGGCGCCGGGATCAATACGAAAGGCACCGCCGGCGATTGGTATAACAAGGGTATCCGCGCCTCGTCATTATCGATGAACGAAATAGCGATATCTGCCAATTCGACCTCATACGCCAATATCGAATCAATGGTTGAAACTCACCTGGCCAATCCTAAGGTAAAACTCGACGGAACCAATGACCTGGAAAAAATTTATATCCAGGCGCTGTTTAATTTTTACCGCGATCCGAACGAAGCATTTATGTTAGCCCGCCGGACCGGTTATCCGAAGTTCAATTCAACCCTACTCGCCAGGGAAACGATAGCTGACCCGTTCCTGCCCAGGAGATGGTGGACACTCGATCCCGGAGAGGTCAACCGTGTCAACTGGACCGCCGCAATGAGCGAACAGGGCTTTACGCCAAATGATTTCTCGGTTGAGAAGCTCGCGACCGAAAGGATATGGTTTGACAAAAAATCACCTGATTACGGGAAAGGGAACTAACCGGGCAGACAAATTAAGTAAATTGCGGAAGGGTGACGGGAAGGAATTATCGCAAAACCTTCCTATCACTGTTCCCATTTTTTAAACCTACATAGAATTACGATGTCGGGACGCAGGCATTTTTTAAAGGAGCTGGGCCTGATGGCCGGCGCTTTCTCCTCCAACAGTCTGTTCAACCAGCTCCACGCTGCTGAGCTATCTTCGGCCGACCGCCGCGTAAAACACCTGTCGCCGCTGGAAGTAGCGACAAATGAAGATTACTGGAGCGTTATCCAGCAAGCCTACACTACCAGCCCTAACCTCATCAACCTGAATAATGGCGGCGTAAGCCCTTCGCCCCGGGTAGTGCAGGAGGCAGTAGAACGTTACAACCGGCTGGCTAATGAAGGCCCCTCCTATTTTATGTGGAGAATACTTGACCAGGGAAGGGAGCCATTGCGTGAAAAGCTGGCGCAACTGGCAGGCTGCGACAAGGAGGAGATTGCCGTTAACCGAAATTGCACAGAGTCTTTGAATACGATTATTTTCGGCCTCGATCTCAAAGCCGGCGATGAAGTGATCGGATGCAAGCTGGATTATCCCAACCATATGAACGCCTGGAAGCAACGTGCGCTGAGGGACAGGATCGTGTACAAACAACTCAGCTTCGATTTCCCGATCGAGAACGACGAAGAAATTGTAGCGGCTTACGAAAAGGCCATCACACCCAAAACGAAAATCATACACGTTACCCATGTCATTAACTGGGTGGGACAAATCATGCCGGTCAGGAAAATCTCCGATATGGCACACAGGAGAGGCCTGGAGGTGGTCTGCGACGGCGCACATTCCTTTGCGCTGCTCGATTTTAAGATCCCTGACCTGGGCTGCGATTACTTTGCCACTTCCCTGCACAAATTCCTCAGCGCCCCGATAGGCAGCGGTATGATGTGGATCAGGAAAAACAATATTTCAAAAATCTGGCCGCTACTGGGCAACGGAGCCCCCGATGCGCCCGACATCAGGAAGTTTGAAACCCTTGGCACCCGCAGCTTCCCGATCGAACAGGGAATCGGCGAAGCTATTAACTTCCAGCTCGCAATAGGGAACAAGCGAAAGGAAGAACGGATAAGATTCCTCAAGAATTATTGGGCTGAACAGGTCGTAGATATCCCGAAAGTAAAGCTGAAAACTTCACTTAAAGCCGCTTACTCGTGCGCCATATGCGCCGTAAGCATTGAGGGAATGCCCGCACAGGATCTTGAAAAAAACCTATTTGCCGGGTACAAGATCCACACGGTCGGCATCGAGTACGAAAATGTGAACGCCGTGCGCGTCACACCTCACGTATATACACGTCTTCCGGAGCTCGACAAGCTTGTGAAGGCCATCAGGGAAATCGCGGCAGGCGGGAAGTGATTATCAAGCTGGCGGACGGTTAATACCTGCTTACAGGGCCGTTATACTGATATTGGTAATATAAACACCGGCCGCCTTATTACCTGCGATATTTTCAAAATAGAAGGAAGTAAGTTTCGTTCCGTCAGGCAGCTCGTTAAATCCCGGGATGGTTTTACCGTATTTGTCTAATGCCACGATCTCCTTACCATCCACAAATCCCTGCACCTTTTTTCCTTCTTTGATAACCGTAAAACGTACCTTACTTTTTTTGCTGCTAAAATCGTTGCTGTACTGCAGCACGTCACTGTAGCGCAAAGCGCTGTTCATTCCAGTATAAGTAGCCTTGAGCCTTACATACCCTGCGGGGTTTTGTAAAAATTTCGCGTTACCGGCTTTGGCGTCAAGATCTATGGCCACCTGTTTTGGCGCATCTTTATAGTCGCCGCCCGGTGTGAGAATTCTGTTATGAATTTTCAGCAGAAAAGCACCGCCGGTATTTTCAGTAAAATCTTTATCCGTAGCTACGTCAAATTCCATTTTAAAATTTTCCGGCAAAATCGTCTTATCTGCTACCGGCATCAGCCGGTGCTGACCCAGCTTTACCCAGTTCCCGGTTTCGCCCGAAGGGGCCGCAATGACAGAGGGAACTCCTGCCCCCGGCATAAACCAGCTTACCGGCTTTTCGCCAATATTGCTCCCCGCAAAATCTTCAGAGAAGTACACGCCCGAAGGAAGTTTTCTTGTCCCGGCCGCCTGGTTTACAGAAGTTTTTTTTCTGAACGAAGCAAGGTGCGTTTTTTGTTTTTCCTCATTTAAAATGGCGTAGGGCTTGTTCTTTGTCTTGTCCGGCCGGAAAAAATAATCGAATACATAATCAAAATTAAAATGGGTAGTCATGCTGCGATGTATTTCCCTGCTGTAAGGCGAATACTGGATATCGGCAGGCATCCAGCCAATACAGATCCACAGGGGCTGATCCTGCCTGCTTTTTTCGAGCACACCGTCTTCGTAGGTATAAATGCCGTAGGTATTCTGCTTTTTCACCTGGCTTTCATCCGCAAAAATATCATCGCCGTTAAAAATATTTATCATCTCGATCCCATTTACATTCCTGATCCCGGCAGGCGTATGTAAAGTAGCGTCGTATTGCTTTTTCAGCTTTTCAAGATTTGTTTTCCACTTCGGTAATACGGTATCATCAAAACGTTTGTATTCTTCCTGCAGACTCTCGGGCCGGTGCCCGAAAGTTGATTTTAATTTGTTTTTCGCTACCGTAATTTCGGAAGGGATCGCTTTCTCAATAAGCTCCAGTACTTCGCCGCGGGTCAGTTGCCGGATCGGAAGCCTGTTGCCGGGCGCCAGATAAACAGCTATACGCGGCAGGCAGCCATCGCCGTCACATCCATAGTATTGAATAATGTATTTCCCGATTTGCGGGTGGTTTTCCAACTGCAATTGCCTGACAAACTCGTTCCTTTTTTCACTGCTACCCATAAATGCCTTTTCTATTTCCGGCGAACGCCTCATAAAGACTGCACGACCGGGAGTTGTAAGCATCCTGATCGGCTCAGCATCGATGACGTGGTTGGTCAACATCCAGATAGGGTTTTCCGAATGGGGCAGTCGCACTACTTTAGTGCCGGAATTGTCCCACACAGCCGTCCACATCGCCGCATTGATACCCGTTCCAAAAGGCTGTATTTCGTCTTTTTTGTTCGGCTCGGCCACTGCATACGAAAAATCCAGGGCTCCGACAGGTATATAGCTTTTCCGCAGCCACTGCGCAAACAGTTCGGGGTGCTTCAACTGAACCGGAGAAAATGCCCGCGGGTAGTCGGATATCCGTATTTTCGGAATAGGTTTCCATGCAAAAACGCTGTCTTCCAGTTGCGAATCCCGGCTGCGTTGTGCCCGGCCGCTTATTACGGTCAGCATCAGGCAGGAAATCACGATGTATTTTTTCATTTTTTTCAGGATTACTAACTTTTGGACCCGCCGCTGCCTTCCTGCCTAACCCATTATAAATATTCAGAGGAATATTTGTTTTTACTATATTTGTCCGGACGGTTTAATCTTATTTCCTATCTTTATCCAGAGAGACGCAAATCATCGTATGGATATGCACAATATACTACATCCGGACGATATTTTGCAACGGCTTGCCGCCGGAGATGAGTGTGCATTCAGGGAGATATATGACCGGTACTGGAAAGTAGTTTACAAAGCAGCCATGAGATATCAGGGTTCCTCCGACCTGGCTGTCGATGTCGTACAAGAGGTTTTCTGCTCGTTGTGGGACCGGCGCAGCCAGTTCCTGAATGTAAAGAACCTCGAAAGCTACCTGGTCACGATGACGCACCACCAGGTGTATGCGCAGTTCCGGAAATGGGCTACCGAAACCAGGAGCAGGGAAGCATATACCGAAAGCCTTATCTCGACTGTCAGCGACACCGATTTCAGTCTGCGTTCCAGCCAGTACGAAGAAATCCTGACAGAGCTTGTCGACAAGCTTCCGCCCCAGCAGAGGCAGGTTTTCAAGATGGCCCGTGAAGAAGGTATGACCCACGAGGCCATTGCCCGGGAGCTGAATCTTTCACAGGGAACGGTAAAAAACCACATGGTTCGGGCACTGCAGTTTCTCCGACGGAACCTTTCTCCTCATTTAAGCCTTTACCTGCTACTCCTGTTTGGCCGGTTATAGATGAACGCCTATCCCTAAAAAATGAAATCTACTTTACGGAATATCTTTTTTGTAACCGGCATATTTTCTCTCTTAACCTGTCTTTCTTCATGTACCCCTGACAACCACGGGGTCGTGTATCAGCTTCAGCCCGGAGAGAACGCCAGTATCGTCATCATCGGCAATACCTTTGCCGAGCGCCTCCAGAATTACAACTACTTCGAGCCGCTGCTTCATAAGAGCTTCCCGGGGAAGAACCTCGTCGTCAGGAACCTCGGCTGGAGTGGCGATGAGATCGGTACCCGCTCGAGGCCGCTCAATTTCCCGGACCAGGTCAAATTGCTTTCTGAATGCAAAGCCGATGTGATCCTGGCCTGCTACGGCCTGAACGAAGCATTTAAAGGCCCGGACAGCCTTGATTCCTTCAGGCAGCAACTAAGGTCTTACCTGGAACACCTGCAGTTCTGGCAATACAACGGGAAGTCTTCACCACAACTGATACTGGTATCGCCCATCGCCCACGAAAAACTCGGCGGGCTCTATCCCGATCCCGGCGCACATAACAAAAACCTTGCGCTTTACACCAAGGCGATGAAGGAAGTGGCCGGAAACCTTGACGTACCTTTTATTGACCTGTATAACCCTACGAAAAGAGGGTTGGTCAAAGACGGCCCGGCGACCATCAACGGGATCCACCTCAATGATAAAGGCTACAGGGCCGTGAGTGAAATACTGGCAGCTTCACTGGCACTTCCGGTTTCAAAATGGGAGCCGGGGCTTGCTGACCTTAAAAGGCTGGTTGACCAGAAAAACCAGCAGTTTTTCTACCTGTACCGTGCTGTTAACAGTGAATATATCGCAGGCCGGCGGAAGGAGCCATGGGTACAGCCCAAAGGCGGTCCTGTTTCCTATCCCGGTGAGTTTGCCAAATTGCGGGAGATGATCGTCAAAATGGACAGTATCGTCTGGAAGCACAGTGTTTCCGGGGATATGGGGGATTTTGAGCTTGCCGATAAAATCCTGAACGACACGATACAATATGAGCCGCTGGACAAGACCAGGCTTAAAAAACCGGGCACCGATCAGTTTGTCTTACCCGAAGGATTTGAAATCAATCTCTTCGCTTCGGAAGTGGATTTTTCGCTGACCAACCCGGTTAAGATCACTTTCGACCCCCAGGGCAGGATGTGGGTAGCCGACATGCCGTCTTATCCTCAGTACCTTCCCGGCGCGCAGCCCAACGACAAGATACTCGTCCTGGAAGATACTGACCTGGATGGGGTGGCCGACAAGGAAACTGTTTTCGCTGACGGCCTGTACATGCCCACGAGCGTGGAAATCGGCAAAGGCGGCGTATACGTTTCCCAGCCACCCAATATCTGGTTTATGAAAGACAACGACGGCGACGGCAGGGCAGACGAGAAAGAGATCATCATGCACGGCTTCGGAACGGAGGATGTGCACCATACGCTCGATACCTATACCTGGGGTCCGGACGGCGCGCTATACTGGCATAGCGGCACTTTCCTCCACTCTCAGGTGGAAACACCGCACGGCCCGCAGCGAAGCGATTACGGCGCCACATGGAGATTTGAGCCCCTTACCCAAAAGCTGGAACCTTATGTATCCTATCCCTATGCCAATCCATGGGGACATGTATTCATGAGAAATGGCACTCAGATCATCAGCGACGTTTCGACCGGGATGAACTATTTTGCTCCGCCGCTTTCCGTTGCTACCCAATACCCGGTGAAGCTGACCAACATGAAGGATTTCCTGACTTCGGCCAGTAAACCCAAAACCTGCGGGACAGAAATCATTTCGAGCAGTCACTTCCCCGATGAGCTGCAGGGAAACGTGCTGTTCAATATTTTCGTCAGGGATCCCGGAACCAGGCAGCACCGCATTTATGAGAGCGGTAGCGGCATTGTAGCGCAGGAAATTGAGCCGCTGGTGCTGTCAAAAGACCCGAACTTCCGTCCTGTCGACCTCCAGTTCGGTCCTGACGGCGCGTTGTATGTAGTCGACTGGTATAACCCGATTATCAACCATGGGGAAAGGGCCCTCAGGGACCCGCTGCGCGATCATACGCATGGTCGTATCTGGCGGATCACCTACAGGCATAAAGACAAGCTTGCGCCCGTTGACCTTACCAAACTCTCATTGGATAAGCTGTTCGATCAGCTTATAGCCCATGAAGACCGGACCCGGTATCGTACCAGGACTCAACTGCGGCAGATGGATGCCGCTACCGTGCTTCCGGCACTGAAGCAATGGCTGGTTGCTCTCGATAAAAAGGATCCACTCTACGATCAGCATCGCCTGGAAGGGCTGTGGGTATACCAGCAGTTTCATCAGCCTGACCTGCAGCTTCTGGGCGAGCTTCTGAAAAGTAAAAACGAGCATATCCGTACCGCAGCTACGCGGGTGCTGTTTTACTGGAAGGAACATATCAAAGATGCTGAAGACAAACTGATCGGCCTTTCAAAAGACAGCTCGATGAAAGTCCGGCTGCAGGCTATAGTTTCGCTGAGCCATTTTAAAACGGAGAAGTCTGTAAATGCATTGCTGGAAGCAGCTATGCTTCCAACCGACTATTATATCGATTACGCGCTGAAAGAAACGTTCCGGTACCAGAAGCCGGTTTGGTGGAATATGCTCAAAAAAGATAAGAGCTTCCTTTCAAGTGAACCCCGAAAAGCAGCGCTGCTCCTCGGGTCGCTGGCTAATGAAAAAGAGCTGAAAGTTCCAGGGTTCATCACCGACGATCCGCAATGGCCCAGGTACGGATGGAAGGCGCTGACAGGGGAGGACTACGATGAGCTGCAGGGCAACCCGGCGGTTGAACAATTCAGGAAAGACCTGCTCGCTTCACGTTCGGGAAAGCCGGAGAACCGGACTATTGAAGAAACCGGGAAAGCGTTGATCTCAGAGTCTGACTGTTTTGCCTGCCATAAGGAGCGGGAAAAGCTTGTAGGTCCGGCTTATTCCGAGGTAGCAAAAAAATACAAAGAGGCGGATATCCCCAAGCTTGTAAATAAAATCATTGAAGGCGGATCAGGATCTTGGGGAGACATACCGATGACGCCGCATACCGGGATGGTTAAAGCCGACGCCGAAGCGATGGTCAGGTATATTCTGACGTTGAAATAAAAGCGGCTCTTATCCGCCTCAAAAAAAATTTCCTTCTCAACTGTCCCTATCCTGCCGCGGGGTTGCTCTGTATTTATGAAAGCCGGCTGATTCAGCACGGCCTTCTGAACCCGGCAAACCTGATCAGGCATGAACGACCAACGATTTGAATTTCTACTGCAAAAATACCTGGACAGGGCCATTACTCCTGAAGAGGAACAGGAATTGAAGTCCCTGATTCTTACAGGCCGGTACCAGAATAATTTCCGGGAAGATATTGCCAGGTACATGGAAGAGCATTTCCGGGGTTCAAAAGATATTCAGGTACCCATAGACGCTGATCAGCTCTATAAAAGAATACTCAGCAGGCGGCAGGACCGGGAAGCATCCGAAAAAACACCCGTATCGTTGTGGTACTGGACGCGTATCGCTGCCGCGCTCGTACTTCTCCTGGGCGCCGGTTGGTGGTTTTTCCTTTCTTCACCCGATACGACCCCGTCCCTTGCATCCGGCAAAGAATATTCCGCCGACCAATCGGTAGTCCGGTTTACCACGAAAGATTTCATTAAACTACCCGACGGCAGCACCGTACTGCTCAATGACGACAGCGAGCTCAGCTACAGCCTGCCTTTTGGCGAAGGCCCCCGGGAAGTAACGCTCAAAGGAGAAGCTTTTTTTGACATCGTACACGACAGCAACAAGTCGTTTGTGGTGCGCACGGGTAATATTTCTACGAACGTACTGGGCACGGCCTTCAACGTCAATGCCCGGAACAGGAACGTAGTCGTCACGGTTGAAAGAGGGTTGGTACAGGTTTCAGACGAAACGCAGACACTGAGCCTGGTTCGCCCCGACGAGCAGCTTACGGTCAACACGCTCACAAGCAACGTCCAGAAAACCAATGTCAAAGCTGCCGAAGAAATCGTCTGGAAATCGCAGAGCATTATTCTGGATGACATTACACTCCTTGAGGCCATTAATGTCCTGCAGGCACGTTTTGGCAGCCCTATCGATATTGAAAATCCGGGAATCAAAAACTGCCGCATCAGCGCGTGGTTCCTTGAGAACGAAAGCCTTGACGAGATCCTGGAAATGGTATTCGGTACAAGGCAGGCCCACATTAGCAAAAGTGACGGCAGGATTACCGTTACCGGCGGCATTGCATGCGAATCCTGAGACTATTAACCTAAACCCTTTCGCCTATGATAATCGCCTGAAGATCAATAAAGAACGGCCATCCGGGGTAGGAGCCGGATGACCGCGATGTTCTTAACAACTAATCGATAACTATTAAAAACATGTAAAGTTATGCAATTATCTTTAACTAAGATTGCGTGCTATTCCCGTTCAAAACGAATACCGTGGAAACACGCCTTAATCCGGTCAGCTATGCGGATCACTTTATCCTATTTGATACTGCTAATCGGCACGATCCAGCTTCTGACTGCCAGCTCAGGCAACAGCCAGGAGCTTCACCAGATGACGGTTACGTTAAGTGCGCAAAAAGAAAACCTCAAAACGGTGCTGAAACGGATCGAGGAAAAAACCGGGCTTTCGTTTGTGATGCCCATGAACGAAGTAGAGACGTATACAGATGTAAGTTTACCCAAAATGAAGCGGGATATCAAAACCACCCTGGATCTGATATTGGCTGATACTCATTTGGGATACAGGCAGATAAACGCCCGTTCCATCCTCATTTATGTAAAAAACAGGTCACAAACGAGGACAACTCCCCCGGTTTCATTTACCGATACCCAGTCGGCGGTCGCGCTTGTTACCGCACCTCCTGTCAGGGGCAAGGTGAGCGATGAAAAGGGCGATGCCCTTCCGGGAGTGAGCATACTTGTGAAAGGCACCCAGCAAGGGACCATCACCGACGAAAACGGGAATTTTCAACTCGATATTTATGAAGGCGCAATCCTTGTACTAAGCTTTGTAGGATATGAAACGCAGGAGGTAAAGGTAGGTACGGAAACATTCCTCAGCCTTTCGCTGAAAGTGGATCAGAAATCGCTGGAGGAAGTGGTAGTAGTGGGCTATGGTACCCAGAAAAAGACTTCCGTAACGGCAGCAGTTTCGAGCATGAAAGGAGAAGACGTGGCCAACGTACCGGTAGCGAACCTGAGCAACAGCCTGGGAGGACGCCTTTCCGGCGTAATTGTCAAGCAGGGTTCAGGAGAACCCGGAAAAGATGGTTCCAATATCTTCATAAGGGGTATTTCAACTACCGGTGCAACGCAGCCTCTTCTGGTCGTAGATGGCATCCCGAGAAGCTTTCAGCAGCTCGATCCCAATTCGATCGAATCGTTTACCGTGTTGAAAGATGCGGCTGCCGTGGCTCCCTATGGTGTTGCAGGAGCTAACGGGGTAATTCTCGTAACAACCAAAAAAGGCCGGTCAGGTAAGCCGACCATTACCTATAACGGGTATGTAGGGTTCCAGAATCCTACCGCATTGCCCAAGTATGTCAACTCAGTACAGTTCGCTACCCTTAAGAATGATATAGCACGCAATGAAGGACTTCCTCTTCCCTATAATGACGAGGCGCTCAGGAAATTTGCAGACGGCTCAGATCCTGATGTATATTCTCCCGATCAGGTGCTGGATTTTGTCATCACCAAAAACTCGCCAATGACCTACCATAACCTGGAGATGACAGGCGGCACGGACAAGGTCAAATATTATGCGGGATTCGGGTACCTTTACCAGCAGGGTATGTGGACTCCGACCTATTCAAACCGGTATAATCTCAACTTTAATATTGAAGGGAAAATATCAGACTATACTACAGTCTCTGTGAACCTCAACGGCAGGGTCAACAGCGCCAGCTATCCTAATTCCGATCAACCTGCCAATGCTACCGGCAGGATACTGGAGCTGATCGGATATGCCCATCCGGGATATGGACCCATGGTCTTCAGTAACGGAATGTATGGACGTCACGTCATGCCGGCTATTTATGGCAGCGGTTACCTGAAAGATCGCTCTACCGGAATATTTACGCAGTTGAATATCGAGCAGGAGCTGCCCTTTTTTAGGGGGTTCAAACTGAGAGGAACCATTGCCTACGACCCTACCTTTACCAGTATCAAAGGCTGGGCTACGCCTAACCACCTGGCTACAATCGACCTCAGTAAAACTCCCTATGTGATCAATGACGGGATTTTCGGAGAAACCAAGCCTTCTATCAGGCAGGAAGCCGGCCAGTCTCAGCAATTTACTTACCAGGCAGGCTTCGACTACTCCAAGTCACTCGGGCATCATAACCTCAGTGTGCTTGGCCTGTTCGAGGCGCGGGCTAACGACTCCTGGATTATGGGCGCTACCCGGCGGAATTACAACCTCTTTATCGACGAGATCAACATGGGGAGCTCATCAAGCACCGACATGACGACCAGCGGCACATCAGAAAAAGCGCGCCAGATCGGCCTCGTTTACCGTGTAGCCTACGACTATGCCGGCAAATACCTGCTGGAAGCCAGCGGACGTTATGACGGACACTATTTCTTCGCTCCCGAACGTCGCTTTGGTTTCTTCCCGGCTTTCTCGGCAGGTTGGAGACTTTCAGAAGAAAACTTTCTTAAAAATCAGCTGACCTGGCTGGACAATCTTAAAATCAGGGCTTCGTACGGGGAGGTAGGAGCCCTGGCGGGAAGCCCTTTCCAATATCTCAGCACCTACAGCGTAACAGGCCCGGGTTATGCGCTGGGCGGCAGCGCGGTGCAGATCGTGAGCGAAAGAGCAGAGCCTAACCCGTTCATTACCTGGGAAAGAGCCCGAAAAACAGATATTGGTATGGAGCTTTCGCTTTTTAAAAACTTCCTCAACCTGGAAGTCGACTACTTCTATGAAAAAAGATCGAATATGCTGGTTGCGCCTGATGTGGTCACACCTCTGGAATACGGGATCGGGTTAAGCCAGGTGAACGCCGGGATCATGGAGAACCGGGGAATCGATCTATCTGCCGGTGTGAATTACCGCCCGGCAAAAGATTTCCTGATCCAACTGAACGGCACTTTCACTTTTGCCAAAAACAAGCTGCTCCAGACTTTTGAGAATACTGTTACCTACAACAACCCCAACCGCAGGAGAACAGGACGCCCGCTGGGAACACAGTTCGGGTATGAAGCCATGGGCTTTTTCCAACCTGAAGATTTCGAAAGTAACGGCGCTCTTAAACCCGGTATTGCTACACAACCGTGGGGAGCGGTAAAACCGGGCGATATACGCTACCAGGACATGAACGGAGATGGAAAGATCGATGTCAACGACGAGGTCGCTATCGGTGACCCGAACCAGTCACCGAGGATCATCTACGGATTTTCTCCCAAGCTCCAATATAAGAACTGGTCGCTTGATATCCTGTTCCAGGGCGTTGCCAAGACCAGCCTTTATCATGTCAACGAAATGGCCTGGGCGTTTTTCAATGGTATGAATGCTTATGAAGAGAACCTGGACTACTGGCGACCGGATAACAGGGATGCCAAACACCCCAGGATAACAGGTGCTCCTACCGCTAACAATAGCCAGGCATCTTCATTCTGGATGAGGAACGCAGCCTACCTGAGATTGAAAAATGCCACGCTCAGCTACCGCATTCCCGACGGCGTAGCAGGCAAGATGGGAATTCATAATGCGCGTGTCTATGCATCAGGGCAGAATATTCTGACCTGGAGCAAAATGGTTTATTGGGATCCTGAATCTGTCTTCCGGAGCTATCCGCAACAAAAAGTACTTTCATTCGGTATCAGCCTCAGCCTTTAACCAGACAACTATCATGAAAACAAATATAATTTTTAAAATAAGCTGTATTGGACTGATAACGGCGCTGGCTTCATGCAGCGACTTTCTGGAGGTAACATCGAAAAGCCAGGTCTCGGATGCCACTCTCTGGAGTAATCAGGGAAACGCCGATCTGTTCCTGAGCAATGTGTACTCCAGTCTTCCAGGCCCGTTCACTACCGACGATCCCGGCGAAAACTGGACCGACAACTCCATGGCCAGCCGGGTAGGACCTACCAGCAGAAACCTGATGGCCCTGTCACAGTATGCACCCAACAATTCTCCCAGCCAATGGGGAAATTATAACAATATCAGGAAAGCCAATTTGTTCATCGAAAAAGTCAGCGCATCTTCTCTTCCGGATAGCTGGAAAAAGCAGAGGCTGGCGGAAGCGAGGTTCCTGAGGGCATATTATTATATGTTACTTTGGATGTCCTACGGTGGCGTACCTGTCATCACAGACATCCTGAATATGACAGAACAGGGAGATGCTGTTTTCCGGCCCAGGAACACCGCTGAAGAGACTTTCAAGTTTATAACCGATGAATGTGCTGCTATCACCGCCGATCTTCCTGTAAAATCGGATCTGGGCAGGGCTACGCGGGGAGCAGCCCTGACGCTTAAAGGATGGTGTGAGCTGGTCTGGGCAAGCCCCATCCATAATACCGGGAATATTGCTTCAAGATGGCAGACAGCAGCCAATACCAATAAGCAGGTAATGGATCTGAACGCTTACAGCCTGTTTTCCGATTACAATACGCTGCATTTCGAGGCAAACAACAATAATCCGGAGGTGATATTTAACAAGTCATACCTTGGCGGCACAACCCTGGGCGGAAGCAGGGAAGGGCTGCAGGGGCCATGGCGTGTAGGCGGCATCCAGCGTTCATGGGGAAATGTAAACCCTACCCAGGAGCTGGTAGATGAATATAGCATGGCAAACGGGCTGACCATAGATGATCCTGCTTCAGGCTACGATCCCAAAAACCCATACAAAGATCGCGAAAAACGATTCTATCAATCTATCATTTACGACGGAAGCGAATGGTTGGGATTTGAAATGGTGATGAAACAGGGAGTCGGCAGCCCGAACGCAACCGATCTGAGTGACATCAACGAAGCGACAAATACCGGGTATTCATTAAGAAAAGGGCTGAATCCGGCATATGCAATCAATGGTGCCAATCGTCAGAACAGTGCAAGTTTCATTATATTCCGGTACGCGGAAATCCTTTTGAGCTATGCAGAGGCCCAGAACGAGGCTGCCGGGCCCGATCAGTCGGTATATGATGCTGTCAATAAAGTCCGGGAAAGATCGGAACTGCCACCTCTGAAGCAAGGATTGAACAAAGAAGAAATGAGGAAAGCCATCCATCGCGAAAGAAGAGTCGAACTGGCTTTTGAAGAAAAAAGATGGTATGACCTCATACGGCTCCGGCTCGCAGAAAAGAACCTGAATGGGGTTTTGCACGGCGTGGTAATAGAAAACGTCGGCGGCGCATGGAATTACCGGATTGTTGCGGCGCCGGGCGGCCAGCGTGTATTCAATCCCGAAAAAAATTATTTCCTGCCGATTCCCCAGGCAGCCATCGACCGTAACTCGCAGTTAACCCAGAATCCTAATTACTGAAATTGCTGAATGTAATATTCTATCTTCCCGGATGATCATAGCCTGTTCCGGCTCTTTCCGGGTAAATAGAATATTACATTCAAATATTTGAAAGTATACAGTGAATGTGACTAAACCCTTATGAACAGAAGATCTTTTTTGAGACAATCTGCCGGCGGCATGCTCGCGGCCGGCACAGTGATTGAAATCCCTTACGAAGAAATAGCCCCGGTTAACTCCGCCACAACTTTCATCGCCAATTACGATACCGAAAGCCCTTCCTGCCTGGAACACCTTGAAAACATCGTAAACGTGCACCTGAAACACGGGATGCCGGCCACGTTTTTTATCGTTTCCGACATACTCAACGATACCAACAAACAGCGCGTAGTCAGGTTGCTCGACAACCCGCTGTTCGAGATCGGGAGCCATTCTAAAAGCCACCAGCTTATCCTGCCGCACCCTTTGAATCCGCGTACCGGGAACCCGCGTGAGCAGCTGATAGATTCTAAAAAGCGGCTGGAAGACATATTCGGAAAACCCATGACCGGGTACGCTACGCCTTATGCCTATGTCGACGGTTTCAAAGGCCATAAAGACATCCTGGAAATTGTAATGGAGGCCGGGTATAAATACATCACCACTATTTGCTGGGGGCCGGGCTTCTCACTTCCGGCGCCCATTACCGATCCTTTTACTTACGCGGCAGACGGATTTCCCGGACTCTGGGAAATACCAAAACATGGATGGCATGAGAATGTACTGAAAGGACATACCAATGTCGATAAAGTGGCCCTGCTGAACTGGCCCAGCCCCTGGCCGGACGGAGCTATCCCAAAAGGACCTATTAAAAAACCGGAAGAAGAGTTTGCAGTAAACAGGGTTTTCCTGGACCTCGCCGTCAGGGAGAATAAAAAGCACCTGACGCTGGCATGGCACCCCTGGTCTATAGGCAGGTTTGACCCGAAAATGAAAGCGCTCGATATGACTTTCGCATATGTAAATAAAAAAGGAATCAAAGCCGGTACTTTCGAAAGTCTCTATAAAAATCTGGTTGGTTAAGAAGACTGTCATGAACAACACCTACGACGCCATAGTGGTCGGCACCGGAATCAGCGGAGGCTGGGCAGCCAAGGAGCTCTGCGAAAAGGGACTCAAAACGCTTGTCCTGGAGCGTGGCCGCAACGTCCGGCATATTGAGGATTACGATGACATGAAAGCCCCTTGGGAGCTTCCGCACCGTGGCCGCAAGACTCAGGAAGATATAAGGCTCAGTCCTATCCAGAGTGGGGTCTACAATTTCCACGAAACCTCTAAACGCTTTTTTGTCAACGACCTCGATCAGCCTTACGAACAGGTAAAACCCTTTGAATGGGCCCGCGGCTACCAGGTAGGCGGAAGGAGCCTTATCTGGGGAAGGCAGTGCTACCGTCGCAGCGATGTCGATTTCGAAGCCAATGCCAAAGACGGTTACGGGGTAGACTGGCCGATCAGGTACAAGGATATCGCGCCGTGGTACGACTACGTGGAGCCTTTTGTAGGCATTGCCGGCTCCCGTGACGGGCTGCCTCATCTTCCCGACGGCAAGTTTCAGCCACCTATGCCGATGAATTGCCTCGAAAAATATGTTGCTGAACGTGTCAATAGAGGTTTCAACGGGGAAAGGCTCATCATACACGGCCGAACGGCCAATCTCACGCGGCAAATCGGTACGAGAGGCCCTTGTCAGTACCGTGGCAAATGTGAAAGCGGCTGTTCATACGGTGGGTACTTCAGCAGCGTATCGGCTACCATACCGGCTGCCGCTGCCACCGGCAATATGACCCTGAGGCCTTTTTCAGTAGTGAAAGAGGTGATTTACGACAAGGAGAGAAAAAGGGCGAAAGGGGTAAGGATCGTAGACTCCGAAACACTCGAGGAGCACGAGTACTATGCCAAGGTCATTTTCCTGAATGCTTCCACCCTCAACACCACCCTGATTCTGCTCAATTCGGTATCCGACGCCTTCCCGGTAGGCCTCGGCAACGGCAGCGGACAGATCGGGCACAACCTGATGGATATGCCTTACGGGATGGGCGCTTCAGGCACTTTCGAGGGCTTCAAGGATAAATACATCTTCGGAAGCCGGCCTACGGGAATTTTTGTGCCGCGATTCCGCAACATCAATCAAAAAACCAAAACCGATAAGTTCCTGCGCGGCTACACTTACCAGGGGGGTGCAGGCCGCGGGCGGATAGGCTGGGGCGACGGTGTCGGCGTGCAGCTCAAGGAGCGATTGGCTGAAGCCGGCAACTGGAGCATGTCCATTACCGCATGGGGTGAGCACCTGCCCTACTACGACAACAAAGTCACGCTGGACCCGGTCAGAAGAGACAAGTTTGGAATGCCGGTCCTGCGTATCGACTGCGAGTTTCGCGAGAATGAAAAAAAACTAGGAGAAGATGCGATGAACAGCGCCGCCGAAATACTCGAAATGGGTGGACTGAAAAACGTAACCACTTACGACCGCGGAAAAATTCCGGGCTCATGCATCCACGAAACAGGCACTGCGCGCATGGGCAAAGACCCGAAAACCTCTGTGCTCAATAAATGGAACCAGATGCACGAAGTAAAGAATGTTTTCATCACCGACGGCTCGTCCGTATGTTCTTCCAGTTGTATTCCCGGGCCGTCAGTGACCTACATGGCGCTGACAGCCAGGGCGGTAGATTACGCAGTCAAAGAAATGAGAAAAGGAAATATTTAATTACCCGTCACCACATCACCACTCCCGATAGCCATCGGGACACATCACCACATCATCCCATCACCACATCACCACATCATCCCATCACCACATCATCCCATCACCACATCATCCCATCATCACATCATCACATCATCACATCACCCCATCACCCCATCATCTAATCAATGAACCGAAGAG
>CAZLTN010000071.1:5510-28339 GCA_964562455.1 uncultured Cytophagales bacterium | reverse complement strand
GAAAATGTGGTGGCGAAATTAGGGTAGAATTATCTATAACTGTAAGGCAAATTGCCAACGGCGATGTAAATGTTTCAGGAAAAGCGCTACTATTTGAGGGGACCTCAGAAGATACCACTGATTTAGATGGTCAGGGTACATTCAATAAAAATATTCGGGCAAATACTACTGATACCGTTTCGCTTCGGGTAAATAATACAGATGAGGGAGGTGACTACTCCGATATTTTTCTGCAGTTCAGCAATACTAAACTGAATAACCAGGACTGCCCGAATAATATCCGGGCGAAGGCGACTGTATTAGGAAATGGTTTCACTGGAAATGCGGTATCCAATATTAACAGCCCCACGATTGTACGAAATGGAATGAAAGTAGATTTTGAAAAATGTGATATTTATTGTTCGCCTTCCACCGGTACGCATGAAGTGCACGGGGATATCAGAGCTAAATACGATGCAAAAGGTGGGCCAAACAGTGATTTGTTCTTACCGGAAACAGACGAAACTGCTACTCCGGACACTTTGGGAAGATACAATCACTTTTCAGGAAATGGAAGTATCTATTGGCATCCGGATACAGGTCCGATGGAGGTTCGTGGAGGCATTCGCAGTAGCTGGTCTCGTCAGGGGTGGGAGAGAAGCATTTATGGCTACCCTACAAGCGACGAAATGATGATTAATCAGAATCCGGCCCAATGGTATAGTGATTTTCAGAATGGGGTTATTTTCTGGCAGGATAATGGTGAGGTTCAGCCCAAAACAGCCTCTATTAACGGACAGAGGGTTTGCAGGGCTTTTGGCAATTTATTTAGGGAAAAGGCCAATGACCCGAAATTAAAAATTGATAATATCAGTATCGTTAATGTAAGCAAAACACGATATGATTTTTGGAGAAGCAAAAACCGTATAATTACATTTCGTATCACGGGGGAATATGAGGTAGCAGGGATACCTGATCCGGACTACAGAATCGACCTTCGGCTTGAGTTCTATGCTGATCCAATACCAAACGGACGTGTTGCTTCCAGTATCTTTGTAAGATGTACAGGCTTTGATATTGAAACGTATAACTTCGCGGGTTTGGGGGCTCAACAATTAGCCAATGGGCTAAAAGAAAAGCTGAACAGTGTATTCAGAACTCCTATTAACCTAACGGAAAGTCAGAGAATTCCGGAGAACGCAGGTTTTCTCAGCTTTAAGGTAATGCCTGACGGAGGCTTTACATTCTACTTCAAACCGGATTTTGCAGGCGGATTTGCAGCCGCTATTGTTCAGAATATGCTTAATAATATGTCTGAATAGAAGATCCTTCTTCTTCTTCAGGAAATCTTCTGAAAATACGTATATCTCCCTACGGCTATGTCGGCTGTTTTCGAATTCATATTCCTGACCACGTCAGAAGCCGGAGGAGAGCTATGTAAGCCCGATCCGGGAATTTATATTTTTAACTTTTAAATTAGTATTATCATGAAAACAACATCAATCAATTTTACCGCTCAGGCAGTAGGACGCTTTTGGGATGAATACTGCGGAACACGCCCTGTTCCTTTTCCACATGTGCATTCCAATAGTTGGGAATCCCTCGAACTCTCACGTATAGTGAGACGTGATGAGCTGTTTTCTATATCTGCTAAGCCATTACCGCCCCGAAGCGAGATCTGGACTGCCCATTTGGCGTTCTATCTTATGGATATATACCAAAAAACCATGTATACAAGCATGTTCATGCAGGAAGCTGATGGCAAAAAAATAGAAGAAAACCTCAATAGCTGGTTTTTGGAGTTTATAAAACTATGTGGCTTCAAATCTAAATGGGAAATATTGGAGGAGCTTCTTAAAAAAATCAAAATTAAGCTTCCTCCTGCTCCGGAGCCCGAACCGGAGTGGTTTAAGGAGCCGCTAAATGTTTCTGAAAAAATCATTTTGGCATCACTATTTATGACGAACCCGGGACATGAATTTCTTCAAAATACAGGTAAGGAGATACTGACGGAAAACGTACGATAAAGAATCGCTTAAACCGCATCCCTGATGAGTCTCAGACCCGCTCTTTCCTGTCTTCAGATGGTGAAAGAGCGGGTTATGTATACGTTGTAGAGCGTAGCGCTTTATCTGAACAAACCCCGAAAGGCCATTTTATTCCCGTATTAATGCCTTTATTCCCGGTAAAACCCGGATTTCGGATTCATACCACCTGAATATCACTCATCCGCTTCAGATTTCCTTTCCTATCGCCTAACTTTATATCAGGAGCGTCCGACATGAACGGGCGTGGCGATTACAGGAGAATTTTCAGGATAGAATGGACGGAAAAGGAAAGCGTGCCGGGGCATCGGTAAGCAGGTACCTCTGGTGCCTGGCGATGATCCTGGTATTGACGGCGGAGAGTTTATGCGGCGTAGAAGAGATCAAAAATCTGTTCGCTGAAAAAGAATGCTATTTCCGGAACATATCCACCGCCCAGGGCTTGTCCCAGAGTACCGTATTCTGTATCCAGCAAGATCATCTCGGTTTTATCTGGATGGGCACGCAGGATGGCCTCAATCGCTTTGACGGAGAGGATTTTAAGATTTTCAGGAACCAGAAGAACGACAGCACCAGCTTCAGCTCCAACTATGTAAGGGCGCTTTTTCTCGACTCCGGCAGCAATCTCTGGATCGGGGGCGACAAGGGCATCAGCAAATACAGCTACGAAAAGCAGTATTTTGTCAACTACCCGCTGCCTCATGCGCCCGGAGTCTGGTATGTTTCCGCTATTGCCGAAGGACCTGACTCAACTATCTATGTAGCAACGAGTTCTGGAGAATTATATAAAAGGAAGCCGGGAAAGGGATTCTTTACCGAAGAGGAAATTAAGTGGCCGCGCAAGGGTGTTACCGCAATCCGGAGCCTGCTGAAGCATCACGACCAGTTGTTTATCGGTACTAATGAAGGGTTGTATGTGTATGACCTGCGACGAAAAACGTGCGAGCTTCTGTCACTGGGTAAGAATGAGCCGATGATTAACGAAGTCTATGTAGACGTCGACGTGATCTGGATCGGGACAGAAGGGAGGGGTTTGTACCGCTACGGGCCTCAGAAGGGAGTATTTGTAAACTACATGCATAAACCCGGCGAAAAGTCGGTCGTTACCGGAAATGATGTAAGAAGCATCAGGGCGGATTTGAACGGTAACCTGTGGATCGGTACGTTTTCAGGGCTCACTATATGGGATACGCGCCTGAACAGCTACCGCCACTATCATCAGGATCCAGGTCGGCCTTATAGCATGAGCCATAACTCGGTCCGCCAGATTTACCGGGACAGGCAGGGCGGAATGTGGCTGGGAACCTATTTCGGAGGGGTAAGCTACTATCATCCTGAGCATATCAAGTTTAATCTCCTGACACAGAACCGGGGTAAATTATCCCTTACCGACCAGGTGATCAACATTATTTCCCAGGATGACAACCAGAATTTCTGGATCGGAACCAACGATAAGGGGATCAGCTACTGGGACAGGCAACAGGGGACCATCACCGGCTATTCGCAGACTGCCTCCGGCACTCCGGTTTTCAGGTCCAACAGCATCAAGGCAATTCTCCCGTTGAGCGACGGCAGGCTTCTTGTCGGTACGCATAATGGAGGGCTTAACCTGTTCTCACCCGCGACTTTTGCCAACAGGATATTTCTCCATAGCCCGGACGATACCACCACCATCTCCGGGGATATGGTGTATGCGCTGCTCAGAGATCACCGGGGAGAGATCTGGGTCGGTACCCGGACGGGCCTCGACCGGTTTGATCTCGCTGCACAGACATTTCGCCGGTTTACTTCGCAGCATCCCGAGCGGGCATTTTCAAGCCGTACCGTGACGTTCCTCCTGGAGGATTCCCGGCATTATATCTGGATTGGAACTACTAACGGCGTGACAAGGGTCAGCCCGGACCGTAAAGAGGTAGTAGCCTTCCCCGGCGACCGCTTTTCCAACGATGTAGTGACCTGCCTGGCCTATGACCAGGGGCAGCTCTGGATCGGCACCCGGAACGGCCTGAACTATATGAACCCGGCGACAGGGCAAACCGGCACGGTAAGTACCGGCGACGGCATACTGGAGGGTATCATCAGCAGCATCCGGCCCGGAGAGGACGGCCTTCTCTGGATCTCAACCAACAGGGGACTTGTACGCTATGACCCGAAAACACAGAAAAAACAGCTCTTTGATACCAGGGACGGGCTTCAGAACAACCAGTTTATACTGGCCTCTTCCTGTAAAGCCTCCGACGGGCTTATGCTGTTCGGCGGGATCAACGGAATTTCCTATTTCTATCCGGCAGAATTGCGATTAATGTCGTTTCCACTGGAAATCAGGCTTACGGCACTCCATGTTCTGGGAAATGAGATGACAGCCGAGCATCCTTTCGGTATACTGGAAAAACATATCAATTCCACAAGCTCTATCGTTTTACAACCCGATCATAAGCAGTTCAGCTTTTATTTTAATTCTTTCAACTACATATCTCCGAGCCGGGTTACCTATTTCTACTACCTGGAAGGATACGACACCGACTGGCGGGCAGCCGAACGGGACCGTAATGCGTCTTACCATAACCTGCCACCGGGCCAGTATACCTTCCATGTCAAGGCGGTAGGCCCCATGGGTGAAAGCAGCGCCGAAAAAACGGTCAGGATCAAAATCCTTCCGCCCTGGTGGAAGACAAACCTGTTTTATTTTATATCGGTATTACTGGTGGCTGGCGGGATTTTCTTCGCCTATAAATCTTCTACCGATCGCCTGAAAGCGCTGCACCAATTGAGAATTGAAAGAATGGAGCGCGAAAAAGAAGTAGAGATTAACCAGATGAAGCTCGATTTCTTTACCCATATTTCTCATGAGTTGCGAACTCCCCTGACGCTGATAAAGGCGCCGCTTGATGAGATCAGGGGCGGTCAGCTTAACCGGTTCCGGCTACAGAAGAATTATGACCTCATATCGCGCAATACCGAGCAGTTGCTTGCGCTGGTGAACGAGCTGCTGGATTTCCGGAAGCTGGATCTTAAATCCAGGCCCGGAAATCCTCAAAAAGTCGATCTGGTCGACCTGGCGGGTACGTTATTCCAGTCGTTCCGGCTCATGGCGGAAAACAAGCGTATTTCCTGTTCCTTCGAAAAGCAGGCTGACGCGGCTTACTATTACATCGATAAGGGCATTTTCGAAAAAATCCTGGGAAACCTCCTGTCGAATGCCGTAAAATATACCCCCGACTGTATAAAGCCCGTCGGAAATGTAACCGTACATCTGTCCGACCGGCTGTCCGAGGCGGATAATGTAATCGGTCTGGCTGAATTCAGAGAAGCCGGATTCAGCGTAGAAGAGCTCCTGGCCCGAATTAAGGGAAAGCACCTTGTTGCGGTTAAAGGCGATATTGAAATTGGTTTCCCAGGAGAAATCCTTCTTTTTCATGGTTTGGGCATTCACCGAAAACTCGAATCCCGTGTTCCGTGTCGAGCCGATGTTCATCTGGACCGTTGCATAGCCCGAAGAGTAGGGCACTTCGGTAGCCAGAAGAAGGTCGTCCGTCCGGTTGTTGTAGTATTCTGCCGTAAGCTGGACCCGCTGGTCGAGTATCCCCAGGTCGAGCCCTATATTGGTAGCGCCGGTAGTTTCCCATTTGAGATTGGGGTTCGGGAGTACATAAGAGCCTACACTGATCGACGGGACGTCGTTAAGAGGGTAATAGCCGGCCTGAAGCAGGGCAAGGGAAAGGTAGTTGCCGATCCGGTTGTTACCGGTTTTCCCGTAAGATGCCCGGAACTTGAAGTCGGATAAAACTCCGTTGCCTTTCAGGAAATCCTCCTCTATTACCCGCCAGGCGGCTGATATGGAAGGAAAGTAACCGAATTTATTGGCCGATCCGAACTTGGAAGACCCGTCGGCCCTCAGGCTGGCAGTGAGCAGGTATTTGTCGGCATAGCCATAATTGACCCGTCCGAAGAAGGAAAGCAGGCGCTCGTCTTCCACCCTCGACTGCGGGATGCCGGGAACAGTACCCTGCGACAGATCGTTGAGCCCGATGTCGTCGTTAGGGAACATGGAAGTGCTGGCGATCACCATTTTTTCCTTGCGATACCATTCCTCCTGGCCTGCCATGACCTCGAAATTGTGACGGTCCGACCGGTAATCGAACGTGAGCGTATTGGAATATGACCAGTTATAGAGCTCGGTATTGGTAACGGAGCCGTTGGGTCCACCGGTACGTTTAGCATTTACCGTGCGGCTTCCGTTGAAAAGATCTGCACGGTTGGCGTCTGTGCGCAGTCCCACCATCCCCCTGTAGGTCAGGAATTTCGCTATCTTGTAGTTAAGCGATGCATTCAGGTAGAGCGTCTTCAGGTAGGTTTTTCTTTCCTCGGCAATGGCATTGGTCCTCGGGTTTTGAAGTGTGTTACCGCTATTGTCTACCAATGCCGGGTCTGTGTCGTTTTCCACCAGGTCCCTGTCGCTGCCGGAAATCCCGATGGTAGGCCGGTACCAGAGTATATTCTGAAGCTTGTTGAAACGGTTGTTCCCTTCCGAGCTGCCCACGCCATAAATCTCCTGCTCTGTGTAGTTGACCGAGGCGGAAGCCGATAGCTTTTCGTTGGCCGTATGGTCGAAGCTGAGCTTGGCCGTGTTTTTCTTCGACCCGCTGTTGACCATGATCCCCTCATCCTTGTTGCGCGAATAGAAGAAATTGAAGCGGGTATCCTTGTTGCCTCCTGAAACCGCGATTTTATGGTATTGCGTATTGGCGGTACCACCGAATACCTCGTCCTGCCAGTTGATACCCGGCCTGTTGCCGTAGTTGGCGTTCAACTGGCCGAAGGCACCGTACCGTTCTGTAAACCGGTCCAGCTCAGCCTGTTCTCCCATACTGCGTTCGTAATCCAGGAGCACATACTGGTAGGGGTTCAGCACCGGGATCGTACGGTTGATCTTTTTTGCGCCGTAATACATATCGTAGCTAACGGTAGTACGTGCATTCTTCCCCTTTTTAGTGGTCACCAGCACTACCCCGTTAGCTCCTCTCGCACCATAGATAGCGGTAGAGGAAGCATCCTTCAGTATCTCTATGCTCTAAATATCGGTAGGGTCGAGGAAACGTAATCCTTCGGTCTGAGGAAAGCCGTCGATCACATACAGCGGCTCGTTGCTCTGCGTGATTGACCCACCGCCCCTTATTTTGATCGAGATATTGGCCCCTGGCGATCCTTCGGCCGTACTGACCTGCACCCCGGCTGCCCGTCCGGCGAGAGCAGTGGTGGCGTCGGGAACGGGAACTTTTGCGATATCGCGGCCGCTTACCGAGGAAATAGCGCCTGTCACGGCCTGGCGTTTCACTTCTCCGTACCCGATCACCACCACCTCGCTGAGTGAGTTAGCCTGCTCAATCAGGTAAATGATAACCTCCTCCTCCTTTTCAACTGTTATCGTTTGCTTTTCGAAGCCAACGCTGGTGACTTCCAGGCGTACGGGAAGCGAAGGAATTCCCGCCAGGACAAATTTCCCGTTTATGTCGGCAACGGCTGCGTCGTTGCTGCCTTCGGGACGAACAATGGCACCCACCAGGGGCTCCTTTGTTTTCAGGTCCAGCACGGCGCCCCGTATGGTATGCGCCTGCGGGGCAGGGAGACCTCCGGATACGGAAAATGCATGAAGCAATAAGATGATTCCGAATAGAGAATGTTTCATACGAATAAAATATATGATAAGCTGGTATATTGCTTTGCGATAGGAAGCCGCAGACCCCGCGGCTGTACAGGGCTTATAACCTGCGGCTATAAGGGCAAAGCTAAGTGCACGACCCGCCAGGGGACTTTCAATTTCCGTTAAAATGCTTTCGATTTGGTTGAAAACGGGGGACGCCCGGAATTCAGGCAGCTTTCATATCCGCTCTACATAGCTCAGCAATTCATACAGGCGCTCTTTCCTGCTTTTTGAAAAAGGTATCTGGGTCTGATCTTCCATGACAATATAGCCTCCGCTGTTACGAACCAGCTTGCGTATATAGGAAGGATTGACCAGGTGAGAGTGATGAATGCGCAGGAAGCCGCATTCTCCCAGCACGTTTTCTACCTCTTTTAATGTGCGGCAGATCAGGTGCTGCTCTTTACCGGTACAAAAAATACGCGTATAGTTGCTGTCGCTTTCGCACCTTACGATATTCCTGATCTCTATAAATTCCAGCCCGTCGCTGGTGGGAAGCGCTATCCGCCTTCTATGCCTGTTAGTGTCCCGCAGCAGCTCGTACATCAGCCCGAGCTGACCGGCGGTGATGGTTTTGTCCTTCTTTTTGATCCAGCGGTCCAGTGTAATGCGCAGCTCTTCCTGGTCGACGGGTTTCAACAGGTAGCTGATCGCGCTGTAGTGGAAAGCCTTGATCGCGTACTGGTCGTATGCGGTTACAAAGATGACGTCAAAGTCAATGCCTTCGGTCTGTGCCAGGAGGTCGAACCCGCTCATGCCGGGCATTTCGATATCGAGAAAAACCAGGTCGGCTCTATTGCTTTTCAGCCAGCTCAATGCTTCGCGCGGAGCGTTGAATTTGGCTATAATGTTTATTTCCGGGCAACACCCGGCAAGCAGTAGCCCGAGGCTTTCGTTACAATGGATTTCATCGTCGATCAGGACTGCGTTATACCGGTTCATCGTATCGCGGGTTAAAGTTTACCATTTATAAAAGAGCGTAACCGATGTGCCGGCAGGTTTGTCGTCCCGGTATAAATCGGTAATAACAGCCTCCAGGCTGCGTTTATACTGTTTATTGAAAAGCGCTATCCTTTCGCCCGTAATTTCCAGGCCCAGTCCGGATGCTCCTTCTGATTTTTGTAAAGATGCTTTTTTTCGGCCGATGCCATTGTCCCGTATCTCTATTTTAAAGCCGTCTGCGACCGGGCTGATATCGATCGTCAGGATTTTGACAGGATTTTCGCTGTTGATCAGCCCGTGCTTGACCGAGTTTTCGACGTACGGCTGGATGAGCATCGGGGGGACCCGGATATCGTCCAGGTCAATTTCCGGATCGACAACGACTTCATAGCTGAAATCATCGTTGAAGCGCAGCCGTTCGAGCTCAAGGTACAGGGAAACCATTTCAAGCTCTTCCTGGAGAGGAATGGTATGCTCACGCGCTGACTGGAGTATTTTTCGCAGTAACTTGGCGAAGCGGACCAGGTAGCCGGAGGCCTTCTCGTAGTCCTGCTTAAGGATCTGGTACCTGATCGAATTGAGGCTGTTAAAGATAAAATGCGGGTTGATCTGGCTCCGTAAAGCCTTCATTTCCAGTTCGGCTATCTGCTTTTCGAAATCGCTTTTGATCTGCTTTTCATTCTGTATTTCGAGCTCCTCGCTTTTCCGGACAATTTCCGTGGTCCGCTCTTCCACCATCTTTTCCAGCCGCAGGTTTTCCGTAGCTATGAGCTGGCGGTTCACCTCGAGCTGGTCTATGTAAGACCGGACAACCGCTTCTTTTTCTTTTTGATTGATACGGAGCTTGTACCCCAAAGCAAGTGCAAAACAGAAAGTCTCCGCCAGAATTCCTCCTTTGAAAAAATAAACAGGGCTAAAAAAGCTGGCTTCGAAGAACAGGTGCCTCGTTTTGGGGTCTACAATTACTGCCAGGACTCCTCCGAGAAGAAAAAGGGAGCTTCCGAGTATAAAAAACCATTTGATCGGAGATTTTACGGCAACAGCGATCCATACGACCAGGATCACGGCAGAAGGCAGTATAACAATGCGTGAAACAATAAATGCAGTTTCCTGGAGTCTATATTGGAAGTCGATAAAGTTATAAAGCAGCAGCGCTGCCCCGGATGCGGTCAAAACTACGATAAGCGAATTGACAAGCCTGTTGAGCAGGGAATATTGCACGCCGATATCCAGCAGCCTTTTTCCAAAGGCCACGTAAGCAGCGAATGAAAGGTACTGGACCGGTTCACCCAGTTGATAGGTTAACGGATAACTCAGGTAGGCCGCTTTCGCGATGGCCGAATAGGGGAGTGTTTTGACGATAATGGCATAAAGCGCAACTCCCAGGAGGTAAAGCGCATAATACAGGAACACATCTTCACGTGTCCGGGCGAAAACAACCAGCGAAAAGAGCAGTGCAAAACAAACAGAGCCCAGGAAAAAACCATTGAATTCGGTACGGCCGACCGACTCCCGGTACCCGGCCACCGTCTGGTTCATCGTCTGCAACCGGGTCCGGATATAGCAGCTCTGCAATGAGAAAGGACGCTCCGGAGCGCTCCAGAGCCGGAAAAGAATTTCGTATTCTGCCCCGGCCTGGCAAAGCAGCGACGTTACGCCCGGGTTTTCAGGATACTGCCAGTTGCGTACAGATACGTAAGGACCCGTCGTGACCGAAAAGGACGTGTCTTTCCCGGTTACGAACATACTGATGCTGTCGGCCCGGGTGATATCGAAATCTATGTGAACAGGCCGGCTCCCGTCGTTTCGCACACTCAGGCGCAGCCAGGCATACAGAGGCGCTTTGATGACTGTGAGCGTATCCAGCGGACGCCAAAGGGAATTATCTAGCTTCGAAGGCCTGTCAGCTGCCGAATTTTGCCAGGAGACACCCGGGAACTCTCTCAAGGGCCTGTTGCCCTCCAGCGAACCGACTGCGATGAACGGCCCGGTGATGGCTTCCGTAGAAGCTATCAGCACAAGCCCTGTGATCCATATCAGCAATCGGTTTAAAATCATAGATCAAATATAAGCCCTGCAACGGGCAGAAAACAGGGCTGGTGAGTACTCATCAAATATGATTTAGCCCGCAGACCGGCCAGGCTATCCGACCCGATCCGGTTACTACCCCAAAAGAGCCGGTAACTCATTTTCTATTTACCGGTATCCTTATTGTTCTCCAATTTTAAGCCCATCCCTTAATTTATTGGTTTATGAGAAACTTAAGCTTGATACTTTTGATGTCCCTGGGCAGCCTGACGCTCAATGCCCAGATTATTGATCCCAACGAAACAGCCAAACGCAAGGCGACTGACCGGGCAAACAGCCGTATCGACCAGGGGATAGACAGGGGCCTCGATAAGGTTGAGGAGGGGATAGGGAGTCTTTTTAAAAAGAAGGACAAGCGCAAAGGCGATTCGCAGAAAGAAGAGGACGAAACTCAACCGGCTCCTGTGGGGGATCCGGTGAAGTCTTCAGGTAAGCCGGATAATGCGACAGGCGGCAACGGAGAACCGACCGATTTTACGGAGTACAAGGGCTCTGCCTTTATCCCGGGAAAAGACCTCCTTTTTTTTGAAGATTTCTCAACTGCCAGGTTAGGTCCGGGGGCCGGGAACTGGTTTGTCAATAACTGGAACCCGGAAAATCCTGCGCATATCAGAACATTGAATGCCGGACCCGGAAACTGGCTGAAAATAACGAAATACGGGCATTTTTTTCCTAATAGCTTCAAAAGTCTGCCTGAAAACTGCACCATCGAATTTGATATGTACTATGACACGGAAACCGTTTCCGAAATGCAGAGCGGGCTGCGGTTCAGCTTCGTAGCCAGGGATGACCGTGAAAATTTCGACCTTCATTTCAACGATAAACCTGAAGTAACAATCGATATCCATCCCTATGGCGTAGATGGTAATCTGAATCTTTTTGGGGCAAGACAATATGGCCTGGATGAAAGCCAGGCAGGATTTTTGGACAAAACAATAAAAAATGGCTGGAATCCCGGAAAAGTAAATCACGTAGCCGTCGCACGCAACGGGTTCGGCCTGAAAGTGTTTGTCAACGGGATGGAAAGGACCGATCAGCCGAATGCTTTTCTTACCAAAGCAAACTACAATTTTATAATGAGCTCCAATCAGTGGGGCGACGGGATATATGTTACCAACATACGTGTCGGCGGAAACGCTCCGAATGCGACCTCCGATATAAGTGCTTCAGGTAAATTCGTAACCAACGCGATCTATTTCGACGTTAATTCCTCCCGCATCAAGCCCGAATCCTGGTCTGTTCTGAAACAGTCTGCCGACGCCATAAAATCTGTTTCCGGCAACATCCTGATCGTGGGCCATACCGATAGCGACGGAGCGGACGAAGCCAATCTGATATTGTCCCGGAAAAGGGCCGAATCGGTAAAGCTCGCCCTCGTGAAGGAATTCGGCATACCTGGATCGCGGCTTGCTACCGATGGCAAAGGAGAATCGGAGCCTCTGCTGGATAATGCAACGGCTTCGGGAAAGGCCGCGAACCGGCGCGTCGAGTTTATAAAGAAATAATTCACTCAAAAAACAATCAAAATGACTGACTTTCTTCCCAAATACCCCGTTTTGGTTTTTCTGACGCTGCTTTCAGGATGCGGCAGTAAGCAAAGTGAGAATTACGAAACTACTGTTGAATCAATGGGAAAGCATACAGATCCGGATCAGGACGCTGCCGGCGGCAACACCTGCCTCCTTGCGTACCAGGATAAATACGACCAGTTGCTTGGAGAAGCGGACGTACTTGGAGCTACCGGTTTTTCCCGGGATTTGATGGAAACCAAATATAACAAAGTAATGAAAAATCCCATCCACCATTCGTTTGAATACAAATTTGCGAATAAACGGATAGGGAGGGTCTTAGGCCTTGACAGTGATATCGAACTGAAAGACATCGTAACGGTTGCTTCTATCAAGCCCATGAGTCTGAAACAGTTCAAAGACAGTTATCGCGTTGTGACCGATCAGGAAATGCAGGCGGCCAGACAGGCGTTGAATGATGTAGCGGATGGAAAATCGCAGGATCCCGATGCCAAAGCGGCGATGGAGAAGGCCAGGGAACACAACGTAAGCGGTGAATCAGTGAAGAAGGTCGGCGGAGGAATATTGAGCGTGATAGGGGAGGTGTCGAAAGCCAATACTGAAGTGACAGGCCTGGGTGATGCCGCCGTCTGGAATACGATTAGCGACGACCTGTATGTATTGCAGAACGGGGTTAAATTCGAGGTAAAAGCGAGCGTCGACAACGACAAGGAAAAAAATAAAGCGACGGCGATCGCGCTGGCAAAAATTATCCTGGGCAAGTGTAAATAAGATCAAGCGGCATTCTTCTCTATGCCCCATCGCTATATACAGGTAGTGCCTGACGGCACATCGGACCCTGATCTTTTTAGAAGACACCATCTGCTATAAATAAAGAGGAGGGTATCTTCTTGGGCGCCCTCCTCTTTGTTTACGCTGTCTCCCGTTTACTTCTTGACAACCTTCTGCTGGATTACTCTTCCTGAGATTAACGTGATTTTCACCACGTAAATACCAGGGGTAAGCTTGCCGGCAGGGATCAGTTTGTCAGACGGGATGCGGAGGTTGTACCGGCGTACTCCCTTTGCGTCGATTACTTATGCAGAAGCCACGTCTTTGACATTGCCCACATTCAGGTGTAGCATGTCGGCTACCGGGTTAGGATAAACATAGACGAACGCGTTATTTTCGACTACGACAGAACGGATCTGGCTATCATAGAAGTTTTATTTGTGTGTTTGAGGTTATATAAAGGTGGTTCACCGGGGTGCAGCAAAACGCAAGGAGGGCCGGTATAAAAAAAGAGACTGTCTCAGTTTCTTATTCTGAGACAGTCTCCCAAAGGGGAATTTCTGCAGGACAGGTGCTTATGGACTATCCCGAAATCCTTGTCTATTGATAGCCGGCGTTTTGCTTTAGTTCGGCTTTGGTGTTCAGCCGGATCTCATTCAGCGGGATTGGAAGCAATATGTTGTGGTCCCTTAACCCTGTCGTGATTTTATTGGAAGGCGCCAGATCGCCATTGAGGGGGATACGATCCTTCAGTTTCCCGGTACGGACCAGTGTCATGCGGCGGTTTTCTTCCGAAATCAGCTCCCGTGCCCGCTCATCGAGTATGAAATCCAGGCTGATATCTCCCGCGACGACCTTGCCCAGTTCCGGGTTGCTTTTTTCGGTACGTGCATTTTTAAAGGCCCTGTCCCTGAGTACATTAATGTCTGAAGCGGCCCCGCCGGGATTATTTTGCCGGAAGCGCGCTTCGGCACGCAGCAGGTAGGTTTCACCGAGGCGCATCACCGGCCAGTCTTTTACCAAAGCATAGCCGAAATCGTCCTGGGGATCATAGCCACCCCATTTGGTAGGGAAAGGATACCATACTTCCAGGCTGTCGGTGCTGAAGGGGATTACCCTGTCGCCTGTTTTGATCGTGACCGTCCTTACCGCAGCAGCATCATTAGCGCCCACCCTGTAGCCGTTTTTGTCAATCCCGATCTGCGCGCTGAAACCCGTACGGTTATAGTTGGTGGTACGGCGAATGTTGTAGTTGCTGTTTCGGATGTCGCCTTCCAGTCCTGCCCATACCGTATATTTCATAAAATTGCTCAGTCGGAGCCTTCCATTTCCCCGTCCTCCAAGTGAATCGGCGTTTACCATGCCGTCCCACTTGTGATAGGCCGGCTGCCATACGCGGCGGTGCTGGGGGTTGTCGATCGTTCCTCCCACTACGGTGCGGTTAAAATCCACTTCAAACGTCCAGATCGCCTCGGTATTTCCCTGCGAACGCCTCATATTTCCCTGGCGGAAGAGATCGCGGTAATAATCACCGCCCTCGCCAAGATATTTTCCGTACCGGTTTTCTACCAGTTTGTATTTCCCGCTTTCGATGATTGCGCTTGCGGCTTGCTCCGCTTTAGCATAAAACGCCTGGTCTCTTGTCCCCATACGAAGGTAAGCTTCTGCGGCGAGGTGCCGGGCCATGTCTTTATTGATACGGCTCTCTACCGGTGCCTGTCCTACTTCCGGAAGGTTGGCAACGGCATAGGTAAGATCTTCGTCGATCAACTGGTCGATTTCCGAGACGCTCTGACGGGTGAAGTCGAAAGCAGGCGAGGCGATAGGCGCTTTCAGAAGCGGCACA
Organism: uncultured Cytophagales bacterium; assembly: GCA_964562455.1. Classification (GTDB taxonomy): domain Bacteria; phylum Bacteroidota; class Bacteroidia; order Cytophagales; family Spirosomataceae; genus Ravibacter. Next base: position 13,438 of record CAZLTN010000071.1, on the reverse strand, counting down.
TTCCCCCACAGCGTTACGAGTATGTTGTACGCATAGGCACGAAAGAATTTTGCTTCCGCCGTAGCCTTTATGTTATTCTCACCTACCGCTGCAATGATCACATTGGCGTGATTGATAAAGTCATAGCATTTCTGCCACAGGTAACCAACGCCTGCGTTTTCCGGGTTCAGGTCGGCATATTGGTAGAACGGGTTTTCGACCCCTTCGGTAGCGCCTGCACTGGCTATATCGGTCCCTATCTGCCAGCAGGAGAGAAAGCCCTGCCTGCCGCTCCATCCCCAGAGTTCTGCGAATGTCCTGTGCAGCCCCACCACCTGTGCCTCTATCGTCTGGTTATCGGTGGCGCCTGTCCGGTAGCTTGAATAAGGATCTTCGTCCAGGAAGCTGTCCTGGCAGGAAGTAGCCGACCATGCAATTGCGGCTGATATGATGTATATAAAAATCTTATTTCTTTTCATCTGGATAAAAAATATGGGGGTCAGAATGTGATATTTGTGCCCAGTACGTAGCTGCGTACCATCGGGTAGTTGATGTTGTCGTTGCCTGAGCCGCGGGTGATGTCGCGCGCTTCGGGATCCCATCCGAGCCATCCTGACCAGGTATAGAGGTTACGCCCGCTGGCATAGAGCTGCACTCTTCCAAGCCCGATTTTTTTTGTCGCCGCATCCGGCAGGGTATAGCTCAGCGTGACGTCTTTCAGGCGGGTAAAGCCGGCATCCGAAGGGAATCCGTAACCATGCGAATTGGAATGGTTGCCCAATGAACGCCACTCGTTGCTGCGGTTTTCTGGAGTCCAGTAGCCGAGGGCGGCCGGTGTGCTGCGCCGTCCCATTTCATCCGATGCGCCTCCTATCTGGGGATTGTTGCGAAGATGTCCCTGGACTGTGTTAATGAAAATATTCAGTGAGAAGTTTTTGTAGGTGAAGGTATTGGTCAGGCCCCCGGTCCATTTCGGAGCCGTTTGTCCCAGTATGCTCCGGTCGTTGTCGTTCACCAGTCCGTCTCCGTTGAGGTCGGCCAGTTTCAGGTCGCCCGCCAGTGCCGGGTCATCCCAGCCTTTGTTCGCACCTGACTCGATTTCGTCTTTCTGCCAGATTCCTACTTTGGTATAGTCATAAATGACCCCTACCGGGCGGCCTATGAACCAGCGGTTGCCGACATCATCCAGCCCGTTTCCATAGACATCCACAATCCTGTTTTTATTGTGTGAAAATACGACGGTCGTAGACCAGGTAAAATCCTTTGAAGTAATGTTTTTGGAGTCCAGGGTTAATTCCAAACCGGTATTGGCCACTTTTCCGATATTGGACCATACGTCGGCATACCCGGTTATGCCCGGTATACGCTGGAGCAGCAGCATATCGTAAGTATTGGTTTTATAAAAATCGATTGTACCCGACAGCCGGTTGCGCCACAGCCCGAAATCGAGCCCGGTATTGAACCCGCTTGTTTTTTCCCACTGCAGGCCGTCGTTACCCATTCGCGACTGTACTTTCAGCGAAGTAAACGAGCGGCCGGCCATAGCCAGAGAGCTGGAACTCATCAATGCCAGCGTCTGGTATACCCCGATCGCTTCATTACCTGAAATACCATACGAAAGGCGGAATTTCAGATTGGTTATCAGGTTGTCGTGGCGACGCATGAAATTTTCGTTGGAGATATTCCAGGCAATGGCCGCCGAAGGGAATGTTCCGAATTTATTGTTCCTGCCGAAAACCGATGCTCCATCCCGGCGTACCGTAAAGGTGAACATATACCGGCCGTCATATCCGTAATTCAAACGACCCATCTGGGAAATCGAACGATACAGATCGGCTTGCGAAGACACTGTCTGCGTTGAAGCCGATTCGAGATTGCCCCATTCCAGGTCGTCGTTAGGGAAAACCTGGCCTACGCTTACTGCTTCCTGCCAGTATTTTTGTTTGGCGGCGTAGAGCCCGGTCAGATCGAAATGGTGCTTACCGATGTCCTTATTGTAAGTCAGGATATTTTCTATCGTATAGGTTTGCGATTCGCTGTTGGCGATCCGGCCCAGGCCGCTCAGGTTGTATACAGATTTGCCTTCGTATTCGTTTGTACGCGACGGAACATAAGAAAAACCGCCGTTAAACCTGTAATTGAGCCCTGCCAGCGGCTTCCAGATGTTGCCGAACGAAAGATCGGCATACCCGTTCAGGGAGACATTGAATTGGCGGCGCTCGGGGTTCAGGGTGGTGGGGAGGAGCGGGTTTGCCCATAGCTGCTCTGAATACATGGGATGCTGGGTAAGCGTACCGTCATCGTTGTACATCCTGGCATACGGGCTCATGGCTGCTGCCTGCAGAAGGTTAGCCCGGCCCCCGTCACGGTTGTGCGACACGATGAATGAAGAGGTCCCGACCGAGAGGTATTTTGTAACCTTCACATCCGTATTGGTACGGAACGAATAACGCTTGTAATTATATCCGAGTAAAATGCCTTTCTGGTTCATGTAATCGAGCGATACATAATACTTGGCAAATTCGTTGCCCCCCGATAGTCCCACGTTATGATTCTGTACGGCGCCCGTCTGCATGACCGCATCCAGCCAATCGGTCGTGACGCCGTTCTGGTAATTGTCCCACTCATACTGGTTTTTTACCGGTCCGCCATTGTATAGGCTCGTATTGGTAATGCGGGCATATTCCGCATATCGCCTTAAAAGCTCTTCGGGTGAGGCCGGTTCCAGTATCTGCGCGGCCTCTTCCATACCGGCATACATATTGTACCTGATCGTAGGTTTTCCTGAAGTTCCTCTTTTGGTAGTGATCAGGATCACCCCATTTGAGCCGTTTACACCGTAGATAGCGACGGCAGAAGGGTCCTTCAGTATTTCTATCGATTCCACATCGTTCGGGTTGATGTCGTTGATAGAACCGTCGGTGCGTGAAAGGGGGATTCCATCCACCACCACATAAGGCTCGGACGAGGCGTTGATAGAGTTGCGGCCCCTGATCTGTGTGGAAGGCGCGTCGCCCGGAATGGAGGAAGCCTGCGAGACCGTCACGTTGGCTACGGCACCCTGTACGGCCTGCATCACGTTATTTACCGGAAGCTTTGACAAACGGTCTTTGGGTACCGAGGCCACCGAGCCTGTAATATCCGAACGCTTTTGCGTACCATAGCCGACCACGACAACTTCTTCCAATGCCTTTCTGTCTTCCTGCAGGACCACATTGAGTGCCGACCGGCTTCCTACTGTTACTTCCTTGTTCAGGTAGCCGACAAAGGAAAACACCAGCACCGCGTTTTCATCCGCTACTCTTATGGAAAAGTTCCCGCCGGTGTCTGTCGTAGTACCCTGGCTGGTGCCTTTCAAAATAATGCTGACGCCCGGGAGGAATTCGCCGGCTTCGTCAGCAACTTTACCTGTTACCACATTTTGTGCAACACCGTGAAAACCCGTTAGGATAAGCAAAAGCAAAAAGTAAAATCGCGCAGGGCCCCGGACTTCCGCGCCGGCCTGCGGACGGCGCGCCGCCCAGGTTTCTTTCAGATTTTTAAAGTAATAATTGATCATAGAATAAGTTTTTTTTGGTAGCCTGAGACTCTCCCGCATTAAATTGGTTATAGGTCCGATGTTTGTTCGAGTCAAACAAAACATTTGAATAGTGCAAAATAAGCACCTCTTCAGGCGGGGTAGTTAGGGTCAAAATCACCAAAAACATGGGGTGTTTTCGTCAAACATGTAATGCAATTCTTGCCAGTCCGGCAGAATTTCTCGAAATTTCATATCCGGGTGCAGCCTGTCACGCGGCATGAGAAATGAAAAATACGATACTGGTCACCTTTTTCCTGTTGCTCTTCCCGGCTTTCCGGAGCCCGGCGCAAAGCGTGTTCCGGTTCGAGCACGTTACGGTAAACGACGGCCTGGCCCACAGCGATGCTACCGCCGTGTTGCAGGACAAGGACGGGTTTATATGGGTAGGTACCAACAACGGCATCGACCGCTATGACGGCTATGAGCTGAAAAACTACCTTTTCCCCAACGGCAATTTCAACGGGCTTTATAACAACCGGGTTGCAGCCCTGCACCTGTCAGATGACGGGATAATATGGGTGGCCCTGGAAGAACAGGGTGTATTCTACTACGACGCTGAATCAGACAGCTTCAGGAGCGTTGCCGAAAAAGCCGTTGGCGCCCGAGCGCAGGAGTTGCTCCGGCGGATAGCGCCGCGTACGATCAAAACGACAGTAAACGGCAGCTTGTGCATCGGAACCCGTTCCGACGGCGTATTGGTCGTCACCTTCGATGACCGGAGAAAAAATATCCGTCATATCTGCCGCATATTGATCCCCAATAATGGGAAGAGTGCTTCAGTGGTTGCCATGACGCCTGATAAAGAAGGGAACCTGTGGGCCGGCACTCTCGGGAAAGGGTTGTGGTTCCTCGAAAAAACGGGAGGCATATACAAGCCTCATCCCGTTCCCGGATGGGAGCATCCTAATGCGCGGGTAATCGCCATGAAGCCGGACTCGAGCGTGTGGGTTGGGACGCACAATCATATTGTCCGTATTGAGGTAATGGCGGCCGGGGATTCCGTCGCTCCCGGTTCACGGACTGTCGCCGGCAAACGCTTCCGGATGAAGTGGCTCAAAGAATCTTTTGCTACGATCAACTGTATCTATGAGGATTCTTGCGGGCGAACCTGGGTTGGAACGAACCTGGGACTGTACCTGCTCCGGCCGGTTTCATCCGGAAAAGGTACCGCAGAGTATGATGTACGGATATTTTCCAAGAACGACAACGATCCCGGCGGTATCAATTCGAATTATGTTCACCAGCTTTTCGAAGATAGCTTCAATAACCTCTGGATTGCGGCTCCGGCCGGCGGACTGAATAAGATCAATCTCCGTCCCAAGCCATTTCTCCTGCTCAGCCGGGAAGTCGATACGCCCACCAGGCTGCCCGATAACTATATCAATGTCATGATCAGGGATAAGGAATCGGATGCCATCTGGATCGGTACGAGCAACGGTTTTTCGCGCTACCTGTCGGGTAACTATACCAACTTTCTTAACAGCGGGGCGTCGGGGAGCCTGACAGACATCAATATTTCTTTCCTTCATGACACAGGGGAGGGGACGATATGGGCGGGGAGCAGGTATAACGGCGTCTATATCCTTAACAAGAAGGATCTCAGTATCCGAAGACTTCCCGATATCCCTTCACTGCCGGGCGCTATCCCGATAGCCATGGCGGAAGACAATGCCGGACTTTTGTGGATGACTACTTTCAACGCCGGAATCCATGTTTTTGACAAAGCAGGAAAGCACCTGCGTTCGTTTAGTGCGGAGAACTCCGATCTTCCTACCGACCAGTTTACTTTCCTACTGTATGACGGGCAGGAAGATGTGATGTGGGCCAGTACACGTAATGCCGGGGTGCTGAAGTTGAGGGTTTCCCCGGACAGTGTGACCATGATCCGGCAATTTGCCTTCGACCCGGATCGACCCCAAGGGCTTAAGGTAAACTATACATGGCCGCTTCTGAAAGATCATAATAACAACATCTGGGTAGGGACAATAGGCGGCGGATTGCACCGCATACACCAGGTAAACGGAACCGAAACGATAGAAAATTACTCTGCTCTGCTCCCGGAATCGAACGTAGAAACTATCCTGGAGGGAGATAACGGTGAGATCTGGATCGGCGGCAGGGGATTATATCGATTCGATCCTTCCGATACGACTTACGTCCATTTTGATGTGGCAGACGGCCTTCAGAGCAATTCATTCAAAATTGGGGCTGCGATGAAAGACCCGCAGACCGGTTACCTGTATTTCGGTGGTGTCAATGGTATAAGCTATTTCAAACCTTCGTCCGTTACGTCAAATCCTTACCCACCCCTTATGCAGATCACACGGTTGAGGATATTAAGCTATGAATATTCTCCCGATAAGAAATCCCATCCGCGGGCAATTATCACAGGGCCTTTTTCCAAAACGGACAAGGTCACGATCAAGGCCACCGAAAATGATTTTACCATTGAATTTGTAGGATTGAACTACCATAATCCCAAAAAGCAACGCTATGCCTACAAGCTGGAGGGTTATCACCAGCAGTGGATTCCCCTTCTTCCCGGCCAGCGTATGACCGGTTTCTCCAATCTCCCTTCCGGCGATTTCACTTTTATGGTCAAGGCAGATAATGGCGACGGGCTTTGGGCCGAATCTCCCGCCATGCTGCATTTTACGGTACTTCCGCCCTGGTGGAAGACATGGTGGGCGCAGGCGCTCTACGTCCTGGCGCTTGCTACGGGACTGTTATGGTACAAAAAGATTTCCGACCGTCAGCTGGATCTCAAAAACAAAATTGCCCTGGAACAACTGGAAAAAGAGAAGCAAAAGGAGCTCTCCGAAATGAAGCTTCACTTTTTTACTAATGTATCGCATGAGCTCCGGACGCCGCTCACCCTCATTTTGAGCCCGGCAGAAGATCTTATAAATGCTGTGGAGCCGGAAAGTGACGCCCGGCAAAAGGCAGAACTCGTGCATAAACAGGCTCAGAAGCTCCTGGAACTTGTAAATCAACTGATGGATTTCCGGAAAATAGAATCTGGGCATATGGAGCTGCAGGCTGAACATGCCGATATGATCGCTTTTATTACGGAAATCTTCCTGTTGTTCAAGATCAAAGCGGACGAGCTCCAGATCCGGTACACCCTGGACGTACCTCCGAAGCATATATTCCTGGATTTCGATCCTTCAAAAATGGAAATCGTGCTGACCAATCTCCTTTCGAACGCATTTAAATACACTTCCCGCGGTGGGCAGATACTGGTGAAAGCTTCTTTTGCCGATCCTTATTTCTGCCTGCAGGTTTCGGATAGCGGAACAGGTATTGATCCGGAAGACGTCCAGCATATTTTTGACCCTTTTTACCAGGCCCGGCATACCGGAAAAATGCAGGGGACCGGCATTGGCCTTGCCCTGGTCAGGGAAATTGTACAAATACATGGCGGCGAAATAGCAGTGGAAAGTACCCCGGGCAAAGGCTCGGCATTTACGATAAGTCTTCCGGCGGTACAGAAAGCAATGTATGCGCCTCCTGCAGCCTCCAGCCCGCCGGAGGAAAGTACCGCCAGCCTCCTCCCGCTGTATGAGAACGAGCCGGGGAAAAAGGGAGGCTACCGTATACTTGTCGTTGAGGACAACGACGATCTCAGAGGGTATATTTCAGGGTTGTTCAGGGAGCATTTCGAGACGTTTACGGCTTCTGACGGCCTGGAAGGTTTTGAAGCGGTAAAGGAAATACAGCCCGATATCATCCTGAGCGACGTGATGATGCCTGGAATGAACGGTCAGGAACTGTGCGAAAAAGTAAAAAACAGTCCCCAGACAGCTCATATACCTGTAGTGCTCCTTACAGCGAGAGCTGCAACGATACATGAGATCGAAGGATTGGAAAGCGGGGCTGACGACTATATTGTCAAGCCGTTTAACCCGGGTGTCCTGATGTCGAAGATCACGACCCTGCTCAATAACAGGCGGAGGGTGCAGGAATATTACCAGCGCCAGATACTGGCCGAGCCTTCGGCGGCATTAATCCCGGAAGCCGACCGCGAGTTTATACAGCAGGCCATGAAGATTGTGGAGGAAAATCTTGCCAACCCTGATTTTAGCGTCCAGATACTCATCCGGGAAATGGCTATGAGCCAGTCTGCATTCTACCGGCGAATGAAAAACATTACCGGGCAATCGGTTATCGAGTTTATACGCGATATCCGGCTGAAAAGAGCTGCGCAGCTTTTAGGGGCAGGCGGCTATCGTGTCGCCGACGTGATCAACATGGTTGGCATGGAAGACTACAAGTATTTCCGGACTGCGTTTATGAAGCGATACAAGGTGTCGCCTTCCGAATATGCCAAAAGTCAGCGTTCGCAGATAAACCTGTAAAGAAGATATTA
>CAZLTN010000071.1:0-5410 GCA_964562455.1 uncultured Cytophagales bacterium | reverse complement strand
CTTCCGAATATGCCAAAAGTCAGCGTTCGCAGATAAACCTGTAAAGAAGATATTAAGTAAAAAGCGCCTTTTATCAAGCTCCTATCAGGATAAACGCTCCTGCAATGATCAATACAGTGCCAATTGCAGCTTTCAGCGTCAGGCTCTCGTTTAAAAAGATAACGGAAAGCACGATGGTAAGGGCTACGCTAAGCTTGTCTATTGCTGCCACCTGCGATACATTTCCCGACTGCAGGGCCTTGAAGTAAAACAGCCACGACAGGCCTGTTCCGATTCCGGAAAGGATAAGGAAAATAATGCCCTGTTTTGACAATGAGCTGATTCCTTTTGCTTCACCCCTAACCAGTACGATGCTCCAGATCATGATCAATATGACTACCGTCCGTATGCCTGTAGCCAGGTTTGAATTTATATTCGCTACTCCCAGCTTGGCAAAAACGGCAGTAAGCGAAGCAAATACCGCCGATAATATAGCGTAGATCCACCACATAGATATATAATTTGATTGATTCCTGGAATTCCTGCTGAAAATATAGCCGGCATCAACATGCCCGGACAAAAATGCGCTATTATAAATCGTGATTCTGTAGGAAATCTGTATTCCCCGCCCCGAAAATTAAATCTTCTTCTTCCCTCCCGGCTATCGCGTTGAACGTTGTATCTTACCTACATGAAAATACTGATCATCGAAGATGAAGAAGACCTGCTCGATAGTATGTCGGCCTATCTTTCTGCCGAAGGGTACCTGTGTGAGCATGCGCAGGACTTTCACTCGGCTATGGACAAAATCCATGACTACCGGTATTCCTGTATCGTCCTCGACCTGATGCTGCCGGGAGGAGACGGGATACGCGTCCTGAAGAGGCTTCGCGAGCTGGGTCGGGCCGACGGCGTCATCATCATTTCGGCCCGCAACTCGATCGACGACAAGATCGAGGGGCTGAAGATCGGCGCGGACGATTATCTCACCAAACCTTTCCACCTGTCGGAGCTGTCGGCGCGGGTCTATGCCATTATAAGGAGGAAAAACTTTGAGAATAACAATATTATCAGCCATAATGAAATCCGGATCGACCTGATCGCCAAGCGTGTTACGGTGAACGGGAAGGAAGCAGGCCTGACAAAACGTGAATTCGACCTGTTGCTCTATTTTGTAGGCAATACCGGGAGCGTTATACCCAAAAGCGCCATTGCGGAGCACCTCTCCGGCGATATGGCGGATATGCTCGATAGCCATGACTTTATCTATTCACATGTCAAAAACATGAAGCGGAAGTTACTGGATCTGGGGTCCGGAAATTATCTTAAAACCATTTACGGATCGGGCTATCGCTGGGAAAAATGAAGAAGCTTTTAAACAAACCTTTAAGAACATTCATTATCTATGCTTCCATTGTGCTGCTGGCCAGTGTACCGGTGTATTTCTACGCGGTGGACACAATATGGCTACAGGAGCTGGATGAGAATAATGATATAATAGCTGAGCGGGCGGTTTACCAGCTTAGCCGCACCGACTTCCGGATCCACAACCCCGATAGTCTTTTTGCATTCTGGAACATCATCCAGCCGAATGCCAGGCTGGAGCGGCTTGAAGAGAATGATAAGATGCCCGCCGATAACCGCTACACCATTTATAAGGGCCACGTAAACCCGGATTATAAAAGGTTCGACGATCGTTTCCGGGTGCTGGAGAGAGCTTTTATGTACAATGGCAAGCCCTACCTGCTTGTTGTGGAGTCCAATGTGGAGGAAACTTATGAGACGGTGGCCATGATCGCGCTGATCACCGGTGTTTTTTTCCTGATCCTGAGCGCGGGCTTCGTCGTGCTGAGCCGGAAGATGTCGGAAAAGATATGGTCGCCTTTCAGGGACACACTCGGCAAGTTGAAAAGTTTTAGGGTCGATGACGGGCAGGTCGCGGCCTTTACCCCCAGCGATATCCTGGAATTTGAAGAGCTGAACCGTGCGCTCGAACGGCTGATGACCCGGAATATTGAGGTTTTCAGGACGCAGAAGGAATTTACCGAAAATGCTTCGCATGAGCTGCAAACCCCGCTGGCTATCATCCAGACCAGGCTGGGGATGCTGCTGCAATCGGATCCGATCAGCAGTGAGCAGTACCATCTTGTCGAAAGTGCCAACAAAGCGCTGGCGAGGGCGGTCAGAATTAACAAAGACCTTTTGCTCCTGGCCAGGATAGCGAACGACCAGTTTTCCTCCAGAGAACAGATCAATACAGGAGAACAGATCGGCGAGATCATCGACCTGTTCGGGCACGAATTCAACCGGAGGTCGGTCACGCTGGATACGACCATCGATAAGACAGCCGTCCTGTTTTCAAACCAGTTTCTCTTTACAACGGTTGTTCAGAACCTGATCACCAATGCGCTGAGATACTGCTCTTTTCAGGGAAGAGTCGATATACTGTTGGAGAAAAACAGGCTGGTGGTCTCGAATTCAGGCAATAAGGAGCTCAATAAAGCAAGGCTTTTTCAGCGGTTTGCGGTGCTGGATGAAGATAATCCCAGCACGGGTATAGGGCTGGCATTGGTAGATACCATCTGCAGGCAGAATGGTTGGGATATTACTTATACTTTCGGGGCGGGTATGCATACTTTTGAGATTGTTTTCCTGAATAATTGATACAGGCCCGCCCGTCGGGCATATCCAGGCCTCAGGAGAAGTATCGCTTTCCGGAGAAGCGACGTACTCCATACCCATCACATTGCCGCCCGGAACTAACGGAGTGGCTCGACAAACAACCTTTGAATAACACTAAGCCAATGCCAATTGACGAGACATACTGTATGAATGTCAGGAAAGAATTACGAAATTTGTTGTGCCGATGATTGAAAAGTTTTTGAACAAGCCGAAATAATAAATAACAAAACAATGGTAACAGATAATAAAAGCACTTACAAAACAACAATTAACGCATCAGTAGAAAAGGTGTGGTACGCATTGACAAATGCAGAAACTGTAAAACAATATTTCTTTGGCTCTAATCAGGAAACGGATTGGAAAATAGGAAGTCCGATTCTTTGGACAGGTGAATACGAAGGAACAACTTATGTAGATAAGGGTGTAGTTTTGGAGTTTTTGACAGACAATAAACTTTCCTATAGCTATTTGAGTAGTTGGAGTGGTTTGGACGATAAACCAGAGAATTATCTTTTGGTTACTTACGAAGTAAAACCTATTGAATCGGGGACAGAACTCACCATTACACAATCCAATTATGATGAAGAAAAAGCAAAACATTCTGCTGAAAATTGGGCGGTGGTAATAGACGGATTGAAAAAACTTGTTCAATAAAACAACGAGCTGACAACATCGTATTGCCGCAATGAGGGCTGAAGTACAAACTTCACCTGTTGCGCTGCTATTCAGCAATACAAAAAATAGCCTTATTACGTTTTCTTCCGAAGGAACTACGTCGGTAAGATAAGTTGCTTTTCTGTTGCAAGGCGATTTGGCAATAGAGGGTTATGGAGAAATAGAAGAAAAAACCGGAAAAATAGTTTTTAAAGATTTCAATGAAATTAAATTTGACGGTTCTTTTAAACTTCCTAAAACAGAATGTTATTAAAAAATTGTTATGCAATAACTATATGAAAACAATATTATCGCTGTTCCTACTGTTTATGTCACTGTCAGTTTTCGGGCAACAACTCAAACCGGGATTTGACAAAGATGAATATCGGGAGATGATGCTCATTTCAGCAAAAACATCGGCACTTGACACCAATTACTACAATAGTTTTCCCCATCCTGCACATTTTAATATGCAGTATCGCTCTTCCTCTATTGGGCTTGATAATCTTTGGGAATTATGGACAGACGGTGCAGGTAAAGCGGTCATCAGTATCAGGGGAACAACAGAAAAGGCTGAAAGTTGGTTGGCTAATTTTTATGCGGCGATGGTTCCTGCAAAGGGCGAATTGAAACTGAGCAACGATGAGGTATTTTCCTATCAACTTGCAACCAATCCAAAAGCGGCAGTCCACGTAGGTTGGTTACTTAGTACAGCTTATCTTTCAAAGGAAATTTTACCGAAAATAAATGAGCTGTACCAAAACGGAACGAAAGATTTTTTAATTATGGGACACAGTCAAGGCGGGGCCATATCATTTCTACTGACGTCTTACGTGTATAATTTGCAACAACTTGACCAACTTCCCAAAGACATCAGGTTTAAAACCTATTGCAGTGCTGCACCCAAACCGGGCAATTTATATTATGCTTACGAATACGAAGCAATGACACAAGGCGGCTGGGCTTTCAATGCGGTGAATGCTGCGGATTGGGTTCCTGAAATGCCGATTTCTATACAAACACTGAAAGACTTTAACAATGTAAATCCATTTACAAACGCAAAACTGCTTATTAAAAAACAGAAATTTCCTAAGAACCTGCTGTTGAAACACGTTTACAACCAGTTAGATAAGCCCACGAAAAAAGCACAAAAAAATTACGAAAAATATTTAGGTAATATGGCTTCAAAAATCATCAAACAAAACCTGAAAGATTTTAGCCCTCCGCTTTATTATGGCAGCAACCACTATGTGAGAACAGGAACTACCATTTCTTTGCTTCCTGATGACGATTATTATAAACAATATCCTGAAGACCCTTCTAAATTATTTCCGCACCATTTTCATGCCCCTTATTTATCGTTGCTGGATATATTACCGAGTGGGAGCGGTTCGGATAATGTTGCTGGTTTAATTTATACGCCATCAGAGGCAGAGATAAAAAAAGCCAAATCAAATATTGCTCCTATAGCTCCAAAAAGAGTATTTATTCACAGTATGCTTGGCGTTCAGGTTCCTGAATTCTCTGCGTTAAATACGCAACTTCAAAATAACGGATTTATGAAGTTAGACAATGTTTATCTTTCAAGAGGAGGAGGTTTTTATACCATATTTCCAAAATTACATTTCGCCACTTTATTTAATTACAGCACATACTCGGCTGATAAAACCGAAGGAAGTAATACTAACTCATTAAGAGGAACTACAGTAGGAACATCATTAGGTATTGTAACCTTAAATACCACCAAATTTCAATTAATTCCGTTTGGAGGTGCTGTCTATTCCTGGTTTGGTATAAGATTGTCTAAAAACAACAGCACGGGTCAAACATTCAATAATTATTTGACAGGTGGATTAAATCAACAACATATTGCCACACAATATTTTATAGGAAATTTAGGATTGCACTTTGCAACAACTCCTTTTGCAAATAAAGAAATCTTGAAAAATTTAAACTTTGGTTTACGTTCCGGTTATTACATTCCGTTTGACAAAACAACAAAATGGACAACTAATAATATTGCTTTGCAGGGTGGACCAAAAATCAATCCGCAAGGTTTTTATTGCAACTTTATATTCGGGGTGTCATTATGATA
>CAZLTN010000070.1:0-28608 GCA_964562455.1 uncultured Cytophagales bacterium | reverse complement strand
CACATCACCACATCACCACATCACCACATCACCACATCACCACATCACCACATCATCTAACAAAATTGCCTTATCTCAATATTTACCATAAATTATTTGCCATATCATTCTATAAGCAATTGACTTTATCAATAAAATTTTATTTTGCAGAAAGTTCTGTAATCAATATCTAGACTTATACTTACATGCTCAGCAGGGTCGCCAATTCCATTTATTGGACCAATCGTTATATGGAGAGGGTCGAAAATTATGCACGGTTTGTAGCCGTCAACTTTAACCTGGCGCTCGATTTGCCGCCAAACGTAGAAGAACAATGGGACCCTCTTCTCGTGGCCACGGCGGATCACAGCAATTTCTATCATTACTACGATTATCCCTCGCGCGAGAAAGTCATTCATTTCATGACTTTCGACAAGCGTAATCCCAATTCTATCGTAAGCTGCCTGCAGGCCGCCCGCGAAAATGCCAGGACCATACGCGAAACCATCAGCCGCGAAATGTGGGAAAGCATCAACTCACTTCACCTCAGGCTTCAGCAGTTTTCCCAAAGCCAAACCCCAGCGCCCCCGGAGAAGATGCAGGATTTTTTTGACGGTATAAAAAACAGTTGCCTTCTATATCACGGAATCGTCGATTCCACTTTTACGCGCAACGAAGCCTGGCACTTCGGAAGGCTTGGCAGGTTCCTCGAACGCGCCGACAAAGGCTCCAGGTTCCTGGATGTGAAGTATTTTACCCTTGTGCAGGACCATGGAAATACCAATTATACACTCGAGCTTATGATCAGCTCGGCGGTCCTGAAATCGGTGAGTGCATACAATATGTTCCGCCAGACACACAAAGCCCTCACCCGGACGAACATAGCTTCGTTTCTTATCCTGGACAGGCATTTTCCACGATCCATTGTATATTCTCTCCTGCAGGCCGAAAATTCCCTCTACGCCATAGCAGGCTGCATTCCTTCGATGGGAGCTACCAATATTGCAGAAAAAACGCTGAGTAAGCTTAGGAGCGATATCGAGTACAGCAGTAACGAGGAAATTTTCAAAAACAGCCTGCACCACTATTTAGACCGGTTCCAAACCCGTAACAACGAAGTAGATAACGCTATCTTTGACACCTATTTCGGCCTCAAACCTACCCAGGAACAACTAATGGACAGCCAGACACAATCCCAGCAGGCATAGCAAGTCCATCAAAGAATTTGCTAAATTCGCGGCAGAGTTCTGCTTTTGTAAACATCGTTTTTGAGTATGACCTATTGCCTGGGCATTAAGCTCGCATCCGGACTAGTTGCTATTGCAGATACACGGCTTACCTCCGGCACCGAAGTATCTTCCAATAAAAAGCTGTCCGTACATCAACTGGAGCACCATTCCATGTTTATCATGACGTCCGGGCTGAGGTCTGTGAGAGACAAAGCTATTGCGTATTTCAAGGAAGCAATCGAAGAAAATGAATCCAGCTTCGATAAAATGTATAAGGCGGTCAATGCCCTGGGCCAGCAGGTCAGGCGTGTAGCAGAAGAAGACCTCCAGTCTCTTAAACAATCGGGACTGAATTTCAACCTGCATGCCATTATCGGTGGACAGCTCGAAAAAGACGAGGAACACAAGCTTTTTCTGCTGTATCCGGAAGGTAACTGGGTAGAAGTCGGACAAGGTTCGCCATTTATCATTATCGGCAACTCGGGATACGGGAAACCGCTTTTGTACAGAAGCCTTGTGTACGACACTCCTATGACCGAGGCCCTTAAAATCGGGTTGCTTTCATTCGATTCGACCCGGGTCAGTTGCAACGATGTCGATTACCCTATCGACACCGTACTGTACAAGAAAAACACTTTCCGGATGATAGAGCACCGGTTTGAAAAAGAAGACGTTGATTATATCGGGAAACAATGGGGCGCCATTTTGAAAAATGCCGTCCAGAAACTTCCCGTAGACTGGATGAAGCCTGCGTTTGAAAAACTGGAGGAAATAAACGAAGAACAGCCTCTGATCTGACAGAATTACTCCGTACCATTTAATAATAATTTTTTTAAAGTGTCTCTGATTAAATCCATCTCCGGTATCCGGGGGACTATTGGCGGAATTCCCGGCAATGGCCTTACCCCGGTCGACATTGTTAAATACACGGCCGCATACGGCATGTGGGTACTTGACCAGAACCCCGCTACCCCTACCGTTATCATAGGCAGGGACGCCAGGCTTTCCGGCTCGATGCTCACCCATATAGTAGCCGGTACGCTTCAGGGCCTTGGGCTCAACGTTATAGACCTGGGGCTCTCCACTACACCTACTGTGGAGCTTGCAGTGGAAAATTCTGATGCGGCAGGGGGAATCATTCTTACCGCCAGCCATAATCCTATCCAGTGGAATGCCCTCAAGCTGCTCAACGGCAAGGGAGAGTTTCTTTCTGCGCTGGATGGAGAAAAAGTGCTCGGTTTTGCGGAAAGCGAAAATTTCAGTTTTGCTGAAGTCAAAAAGATAGGCTCTTATACCACAGACGATACGTGGCTCGACAGGCATATTGAAATGGTTCTGGCACTCGACCTGGTCGACAGGGAAGCTATCAGGAATGCCGATTTCCGCGTTGCTGTAGACGCCGTAAACTCGACCGGCGGAATAGCGGTACCTAGGCTCCTTGAAGCGCTCGGGGTAGCTCCTGAAAATATCACAAAAATAAACTGCGAACCCACCGGCCACTTCGCTCACAATCCCGAGCCGCTTCCTGAGCATCTTCATGAAATATCGAAAACCATCGAATCGGGCAATTATCACCTGGGCATTGTCGTAGATCCCGACGTGGACCGCCTTGCGCTGATCGGGGAAGACGGTACTGCTTTCGGCGAGGAATATACCCTCGTTGCGGTTGCCGATTATGTGCTGAAGCATACCCCGGGCAATACCGTCTCCAACCTCTCCTCTACCGGGGCGCTCCGCGACATCACACAGAAAGCCGGACAATCCTACTATGCTTCGGCGGTAGGAGAAGTGAATGTCGTTGAAGCCATGAAGGAGCACAATGCCGTCATAGGAGGCGAAGGAAACGGAGGAGTCATCTACCCGGCGCTTCACTACGGAAGAGATGCATTGGCAGGTATCGCCCTGTTCCTGAGCCACCTGGCCAGGTTCGGAAAATCGGTGAATGCGCTCAGAAGTACCTATCCTAATTACTATATTTCGAAAAATAAAATTGAACTTACTCCTGAAATAGACGTCGACCAGGTATTGGCAGCCATCGTTCGGAAGTACGCCAAGCAGCCGGTAAATACCGTCGACGGAGTAAGAATTGATTTTGACAAAGACTGGGTCCATCTGAGAAAATCCAATACGGAGCCGATTATCCGTATCTATTCCGAAGCAGACCTTATCTCTACCGCTAATAATCTCGCCAACAAACTAATCATGGACATCAAAGAAATTTTGTCCGCTCCAAAAGAATGAGTACATATGAAAGCTTATCTGGACAATGCCGCGACCACCCCGCTTGATCCCGAAGTGCTGGAGGCCATGTTGCCGGTATTGAAAGATGTTTACGGCAATCCTTCGTCTATACACGCCAACGGAAGACAGGCCCGTTCCCTTATAGAAAGGTCCCGGAGAACTGTCGCCGAGCTGCTGGGAGCCTCGCCGGCCGAAATATTCTTTACATCGGGAGGCACCGAATCCAATAATACCGTTCTTACCGGCAGTATCGATACTTACGGTATCCGGCACGTGATCACTTCACCGATGGAGCACCACGCCGTTCTCCATACCCTCAGCCACCTGGAAAAAGCGGGAAAAATACGGTTGAGCTATGCAGACATTGACGAATCCGGAAGAATTGACATGGATTCGCTCGAAAAGCTGCTCAGATCAGGGGAAAAAGCGCTGGTTTCCCTGATGCATGCCAACAACGAGATCGGCAACCTTTATGACATCGACGCTATCGGCGGACTCTGTCATGCATTTGACGCCGTCTACCATTCCGATACCGTCCAGACGATGGGGCATTTCAGGCATGACATAAAAGAACTGAAGGCAAACTTCATCGTAGGGGCGGCCCACAAGTTTCACGGCCCCAAAGGTGTCGGATTTTTCTACCAGAAAGCCGGAACACGGATACAGCCTTTTATCCACGGCGGCGCCCAGGAAAGGAACATGAGAGGGGGAACAGAAAACGTGTACGGGATTGTCGGCCTCGCTAAAGCCCTCGAAATAGCTTACAGGGATATGGAAACACATCACCGGTACATCCTGGCCCTAAAATTAAGGATGAAGGAAGCACTTCTGAGAGAAATAGAAGGGGTACGATTCAACGGTCTTTCCGGCGATCCCGACAAAAGCCTATACACCGTCCTCAATGTGTCGCTGCCTGCCACCGAAATAAGCGATATGCTGTTGTTCAACCTGGATATAGAAGGAATCAGCGCCTCGGGCGGCAGCGCATGCGCAAGCGGGACCGACATAGGATCACACGTACTGCAGGCGATCCGGGCCGACTCCGAACGCCCCAGTATCAGGTTCTCCTTCAGCAAGTTCAATACTGCGGATGAAATCGACTATGCTGCCGGCGTGCTCGCCGGACTGTTCCATAAAAGCGAGGTTTAACCCCTCCCGGAAAGGTAATTTTGCCTTAACAAACAGGTAATATACCACCTCTAGTTTTGTGTCAGATATGAACAATACTGACACCAGACTTATGAGATTACATTTTCTTTCCCTGCTTTTTCTTCTTGCCTCCATTGGCGCTGCGACGGCCCAGTTAAGCACAATCAAAGGCAAGGTTACCGACGAACTATCGTCGGAGGGCGTGATCGGAGCGAGTGTGCTGATAGAAGGCACTACCCACGGCATCGCAACCGATATCGAAGGAAACTTCGAGCTTAAAAGCGTTTTGCCAGGCAGCTATACGCTTGTCATTTCATCAGTAGGCTATCAATCACAGAAGATCCAGGGAGTCAAAGTCGCAAGCGAGGAGACCGTTGCGCTTGAAGTAAAACTCAGGGAAACGGCGGAAATGATGGAAGCCGTGGTGGTGAGAGCCGCCAGGACGACAGGTACCCAATCGGCCGTTATTTCTGAAATCCGCAATGCGGCCCAGGTCGTCAGCGGGGTTTCACAGCAACAGATCAGGATATCGCAGGACCGCGACGCCGCCCAGGTAATGAGCCGCATCCCTGGAGTAACCGTAGTAGACGGCCGCTTTGTTATGGTACGCGGCATTCCCGAACGCTATAATCAGGTGGTGCTCAACAACGCCATCGCGCCTAGTACCGAAATCGATCGGCGTACCTTTTCCTTCGACCTCATTCCAAGCCATGTCCTTGACCGGATGCTCGTATATAAATCGGGATCTGCTGAAAACCCGGGTGATTTTGCCGGAGGACTGATTAAGGTTTTTACAAACAATGCAGCCGAAAACAACTTCCTCTCCGTTACTGTTTCGGGAGATTACATTTTCTTTCCCTGCTTTTTCTTCTTGCCTCCATTGGCGCTGCGACGGCCCAGTTAAGCACAATCAAAGGCAAGGTTACCGACGAACTATCGTCGGAGGGCGTGATCGGAGCGAGTGTGCTGATAGAAGGCACTACCCACGGCATCGCAACCGATATCGAAGGAAACTTCGAGCTTAAAAGCGTTTTGCCAGGCAGCTATACGCTTGTCATTTCATCAGTAGGCTATCAATCACAGAAGATCCAGGGAGTCAAAGTCGCAAGCGAGGAGACCGTTGCGCTTGAAGTAAAACTCAGGGAAACGGCGGAAATGATGGAAGCCGTGGTGGTGAGAGCCGCCAGGACGACAGGTACCCAATCGGCCGTTATTTCTGAAATCCGCAATGCGGCCCAGGTCGTCAGCGGGGTTTCACAGCAACAGATCAGGATATCGCAGGACCGCGACGCCGCCCAGGTAATGAGCCGCATCCCTGGAGTAACCGTAGTAGACGGCCGCTTTGTTATGGTACGCGGCATTCCCGAACGCTATAATCAGGTGGTGCTCAACAACGCCATCGCGCCTAGTACCGAAATCGATCGGCGTACCTTTTCCTTCGACCTCATTCCAAGCCATGTCCTTGACCGGATGCTCGTATATAAATCGGGATCTGCTGAAAACCCGGGTGATTTTGCCGGAGGACTGATTAAGGTTTTTACAAACAATGCAGCCGAAAACAACTTCCTCTCCGTTACTGTATCGGGAGGAGTGAGAGCCGGCACCACCTTTAGCCCCTATTTACAATCGAAAGGCTCGCCCACCGATGTACTGGGGTTTGATAGCGGCTACAGGGCATTGCCGTCGTCTTTCCCCTCAACAAACCTGCGCGACCTGCCCGGCAGCTCGCCAACCCGGGTGACTGCCGCTCATTCACTTCAGAATAACTTCGTAACCCGCCAAACCACCGCCACGCCCGATATGGGCGCCGGGATAACGCTGGGCAGGTTCAGGCAGGTGGGAAATGCCCGGTTAAGCGCACTCACTTCCATTAACGTGTCGCAGTCGTACCAGAATTCGGAAAGGGAATTCTTCCGCTACCTCGAAACGGCGGAAAAACGCTTTGCCTACACAGATAACTATTACGAAAAGGAAAACAAGGTCGGGATTCTGAGCAATTGGAACCTAAACCTGAATGCCTACAATAAAATAGCCTTCAAAAACCTGTTCAACCAGATAGGCGAAAACCTGACCGTGCTTCGTACAGGAGAAGATTTTAACCAGCAGGCCGACTTTCTCCGCAAAAATTACATGTACGAGTACAGAAGCCGCACTATTTACAGCGGCCAGCTCGAAGGCACGCATATTTTCCCGGCCAACACGAGCACGCTCAACTGGGTGTTCGGGCTCAACTACCTGGGCGAAAGTCAACCCGACCTGAGACGATTCCGCACCATCCGGAATACTCCGGGCAATACGGAAATCGACGGGAACGAATACCGGATGATTACCCCTCCCAGCTCCAACCTGTATGATACGGGCCGGTATTTCGGAAAACTCCGCGAAACAGGCGGAAGCCACGGGCTCAACTACGAAATCAAAATAGGCGGGAGCGAGCAGAGCCCCATCAGGCTGAAAGCCGGATACCTTGTCGACTATCGTTCCCGGACCTTCAAAACCCGATACTTCAGTTATACCATCCCGGGCACTGTTCCCATAGACGAGGAGGTACGCCTTTCCAACCTACCGCTCGGTCAGATTTTTTCCAATGAAAATATTTCGGCCCAGAACAGCTTCCGCTTAGAGGAAGGAACCAGCAGCAAAGACAGCTATACGGCTTCAAACTTCGTAGGAGCTGCCTATGCAGGCGTCGTCTTACCGCTCGACCGTCTTAATATCTCGGCGGGGGTCCGCGGTGAATACAACCAGCTCAAACTTAATTCCTCCAACGAATCGGGCTATGCGGTCAATGTAGACAACACCAGGCTTTCTCCGCTCGGCTTCCTCAATCTCGATTACGACCTCAGCGCGGGGAGCAAGCTCCGGTTTGCCTATAACCGTACGCTTAACCGACCCGAATTCAGGGAAATCGCTCCTTTCCTTTTCTATGACTATGAATTCGACGCCGAACGTGTAGGAAATCCGGATCTCAAAATCGCCACTATCGACAATTTCGATCTGCGTTATGAATTCTATCCGAGAGAAGGAGAAGTCCTCAGCCTGGGCGGCTTCTATAAAAACTTTACCAATCCTATTGAAACGCTTATCCTGATCAGGTCGGAGTCGCCCGGGTTTTCCTACCAGAATGCAGGACGAGCCTACAATTACGGCGTCGAACTGGAAGCCAGAAAGTCGCTGGAAGGGTTGACCGGAAGCTCTTTTGTGGATAGACTAAGCGTTAATTTAAATGCATCCTATATTCAGTCAAGGGTCGACTACGGGCAAAATGCCACGCCCGGCCAGGAGCGTAAAAGGGCGCTCCAGGGTCAGTCTCCCTATATTGTCAACGCGATTGCCAGCTACCTCGACGAAGAGTCGGGATGGCAGTTCAGCGCCTCCTACAACATCTTCGGGAAAAGGATATTTGCCGTATCAAGCAGCATGTTCCCTACGATCTACGAACTCCCCCGGAACTCGGTAGACCTCACTATCTCAAAAAATTTCCGCAACAACCTCAGTCTGAAAGCCGGTATACAAGACCTGCTTAATATGAGATACAGGTTCTACCAGGACACCGACCGGAACGCAGCCATCGATATGGCAAAAGACCACCCGATTTTCAACTACCGGCGGGGATCACTCATGAACGTTTCGCTCACTTATACCATTCAATAACGGCATTGCCTGCTGCAAAGCTACTATGGATACAGCAGGCTGGGCCCATCTCATAATGGCGGATTGAATTCGCCGGAAAAACAAAAACAAACAATAGTCAATTTAGTTAATCAAGACAACTTTTTATGAAGACGAATCTGTTGAGTACCTGGATGTTAGCAGGCCTGGTGGTCCTGGCGGGCTGTAAGGAAAACAATCCGACGCCGGAACCCGAACCAGAACCCGAATACGTAGTCCTTAAAGGTGATCTGTCGACACAGACGTTGAGCGCAGATAAAAAGTATCTGCTGGAAAGCATTGTATACGTTCGCAACGGACAAACAGTTACTGTGGAACCCGGTACTGTCATTGCTGGGGAAAAGAAATCAAAAGGCACCCTGGTCGTCGACCGCGGAGGCAAACTGGTAGCAAAGGGAACCAGTGACAAACCCATCATATTTACTTCCAACCAGGCCATAGGCGACCGCGACCGCGGTGACTGGGGCGGACTCGTCATACTTGGAAAAGCACGCGTTAACCTCGATTCTCCATCTATAGAAGGACTCGATGCGAACGTCATCTACGGCGGAACCGACGACAACGATTCTTCGGGTGAGCTGGAATATATTCGCGTAGAGTTTGCCGGTATCGAGCTGACGCCCAATAACGAAACCAACGGTATCACACTGGGAGGTGTGGGCAGAGGCACAAAATTCGAGCATATCCAGGTTAGCTACGGCGGTGACGACGGCATAGAATGGTTTGGCGGATCGGTCAACGGAAAATACCTGATCGTATTCGGTACATGGGACGACTGCTTCGACATCGATAACGGATTTTCCGGCAACCTGCAGTTCGGTCTCAGCGTTCGCTATCCAAGCTACGCCGATCAGTCCGATTCTAACGGTTTTGAGTGGGATACCGACGGCCAGAACAACCTGGAGCGTTTCAAAACCAGTGTAACTGTATCGAACTTTACCGTTCTTGGCCCCTCCATCGACGGAAACAGCTTCTCAGGAAACTTCAAATACGGAACTGATCTACGCAGAAATGTCGCTGCTTCCCTTTACAATTCGGTGGTAGTAGGCTTCCCTACTGCGATCCGCTTAAACCAAAGCTCAGTTTTTCCGAATTATTCAAATGGTACCGGCCAGTTTGCCAATAACGTTTACTACGGCAAAACTGCTACTATCGCTTCCGGATCCGACGTGACCGTCACTTCCATTGCGACTTATCTCGCTGAAAACGACAACATCGTTCAGGCCGGCACCGAGTACCAGACAACAGCAGCTTACGAAGCCCTGGGGCTTAAAGCCAACCAATTTTTCGGTAAGCGACTCAATACCGGCTATCCTGCCCACCCGGATTTCGCACTCACAAGCGGAACGCTTGCGCAGGGAGCAAAATTCAGCTACCCCCGCTTCAGCGAAGAAAACCGCAGCAATCAATTCGACAAAACCGTCACTTTCCGCGGAGCATTCGGAGCGACCGACTGGACCAAGGGCTGGAGCCATTTTGATCCTATAAATATTGATTATTGATGAGTTGATTAGTCGATGTGATGATTAGCCGATTAGTTGATGTGATGATTAGCGAACTCCCACATCATCACATCGACCAATCATCACGTCTCCACATCACCACATTCATTTTACCGCTGATGAAAATCATTCAAACCGTTCTTTTCCTGGCAATATTGTTGCTTGCGGCGTGTACCACAAACCGGGATTATGAGGTTTCCACTCACCTGAGCTCTCCTGAGCAGGAGGCATTTAAAAAGAGTATTATCCGGTACGTGGCGCCGCTTCCCGAAAAAGCGAATGAAAAAAACAGGTTTGATGTAAAATTCGACGCTCATTACGACAGGCAGACTGACCGGGTGCGCCTCGACAAGTATTTCCCCTCGCCTGACGGCTATGTCTATTTCGAGGTGAGCCGTATCGCGCCCAGCTTCAAGGTGAAGCGGGCAGCAACCGCCGGGAGGATCAAATATGACGCGGCCGGAGAGATAGAAGAATACGAAGAAGTATATCGTACCTGGAAAATGGAAGAAGAGGAACTATCGAAAAAGACAGAGTTGCTTTTCGACACGTTCGTTACCGGCAAAGATTTGACTCTCTATCTCACCGCAAATTCGGAAGAGGAGTACATCGAATTCCCGGATAACCAGGTAAAGTACGATAAAGAATTAAGAAGCTGGGTCGGGAATGACCGGGTGCTGCAGGCTGATCCCCGTACAGCTATCGGAAACAATAATTAAAAGAGTATGGGGGAATTCCCCCCCTAATTGGTGTCAGAACAGAAAAGCCGGATGCACTGTGTCCGGTTTTTTTTATTGAAAACAGACGGTTAGTTTTTGCCTACACCGCTGCTTTATGAGATATTCCACCAGTTCAATCAGCGTATCCAGCATGAACCGCCGCAAAGCCCTGACCACTATTCTAGCCGGTACCGGCTCAGTCCCGCTAATCTCTTCTACAATGAAAAATCCGAAGGAGGTGCCACTTTTCCGTTACTGCCTGAATATGAGCACAATCGCGGGCCAGAAGCTGGGATTCAGAAAGGAATTGGAAATAGCGGCCAAAGCCGGCTTTCCCTCAGTTGAAATATGGGTAAACAGCCTTTTAGCCTATCTTAAGGAGGGGAATTCTCCGGCTCAAACCAAACGGATGATCGCCGACCTGGGGCTTACCGTCGAAAATGCTATCGGTTTTGCTCAATGGGCTGTCAACGACGATGAGAAGCGGAAAAATGGCCTTGAACAAATGAAATCCGAAATGGACCGGTTGAGGGAAATAGGCTGCTACCGTGTCGCCGCACCACCCGTAGGAGCTACCGAAGGCGAACTTGGTCTGAAAGCCGCCACCGACAGATACGCTGCGATCGTCGAACTGGGAAAGCAGACCGGGGTAAAGCCGCAGCTTGAGCTATGGGGGTTTTCCAAAAACCTGTCCCGTCTCGGAGAAGTCCTCTACGTAGCGACCGAATCGGGACAAACCGATGCCAGGCTGCTGCTGGATATCTACCACCTGTACAAAGGAGGCTCCGGGCATGCGGGATTACCTTTTGTAGGAAAACCGCTTATAGAAATATTCCATATGAACGACTACCCGGCAAAACCGGACAGAGCTACTATCGTCGATGCCGACAGGGTCTATACCGGCGATGGCATAGCACCTGTTGCGCAGGTGCTGGAAGACATCAAAACACCCGGTAAAACCATCGTACTGTCGTTGGAGCTATTCAATAAAACTTACTACACCCAGGACCCTTTGAAAGTAGCGGAGACTGGTCTGAAAAAAATGAAGGCTATTGCCGGTAAAGTAAGGTAAATAAGGGGCTTTGAGGTCAATATTTCACCACCCGTTTTACTAAACGATTTTCTCCAATACTGATATCCAGGAGATAGATTCCTGCCGGGAAATTACTGATATCGACGGGGTATTCCGCAAAATCGGCCGTTTTATCTATCGGTATTAGACGAACGCGGGTCCCGGTGACAGAAAGCACACCGATGCTCCCAGTGCCGCGCAGGCCGTTGTTGACGGAAACGGTTATAATATCCGAAGCAGGATTAGGCTGAACAGTCACGCTTTTTGCAAACCCCTCATAGACAGGCTCATTACCGGTTATTTTTACATCCCTGACATAAATGGTAACAGATGCCGTATCTATACACACATCGGTACCGGAGCCTGTAACATAGTACGTCTGTGTCCTGCCCGGTCTTACAACGACCATCGGGCCGATGGCTCCGTTTGCATTGTCGGATGCAACCCAACGGTAAATACCCGCACCACTGGCCTGCAGGGTGACGGATTCTCCCGGGTTGACGAATATATTAGAGCTTGACAACTGGACGGACGGCTTCATTCCATAAACCGCCTCTACATGATGGGCAATATTACGCCCGTTTGTTCTCAGGTTCAGATCCCATTCTCCGCCGGCGGACTGCCGCCAGGAGGTTCCATTCAGCGATTCTCCGTCACGTGTGGTATACAATGCCACCGTATCACCTTCATAGGTAAGTTCTATCCCGATATGGAAAGCCCGTCCTCCTACCGGTACTTCCCGGTTGAAAGTTATGTTCGTAATACGGTTTGCTGCGACATCTGCCGCGATTTGCCTCAACGGAACCGCCTTATATTCCAGAACCGATCCCGGCCCTCCCTGGAAACCTCTCGCATTCCACACTACCACATTTACCACGGCTTCCGATTCAGCGCCGTCCTTCACGAACACCTTACCGAACTTGAGCCTTGCATTGCTCACGCTACTGTATCCGAGCGGGTTTTCAAAAAACTCGGACACAGCTTTTATCCTGGAAGCATTCTGACCTGCCACATAGCCTCCGCCCGTTTCCCTGATCAGGGTTTGTGTGCCCTTGAAGTTCGACACATCAGCACACTGGCCGGCATTCAGCACTTCGACAAAACCGGCGGTACGGAATACATTGCTACCGTTGCTGTTGGTAACGGTGAGCTCGACACTATAAGTACCTGCTTTATGATAGGTCACGACAGGGTTTCTTTCGGTAGAAGTTGCCGGCGTCCCGCCTTCAAATTTCCAGGACCACGACGACGGCCTGTTAAGCGAGCGGTCAGTGAACTGGACCTCGCCATCGAGCAAAACCTGCGGTCTGTCTGACGTAAAGCGGGCTATAGGCAATCCGCCCTGGATATCGCCGAGGACATTTGAAGAAAGTAGTTCCCTCCTTCTCGGGCTGTTTGTCATTACCGCGCGTATTCTCGACTTCTGGTCCAGCGTAAAAATGTTCATACAGGCATCATTGGAGTAGTCCATATAGTTTTCCACCATATTTGTCCCCCCGCAGCTCTGCCTTCCCGCGGGGCATCCCGAACTTGCCGATGCCTGCGCCGGCGTATCGTCACAATAATCATTCCCGCAATTGGAATCGCCCCATATATGCCTCAGTCCCAACCAGTGACCGGTTTCATGCGTAAGCGTCCGTCCCTGGTTATTGTTTCCGAAAAGATTGGAAAAATTGCCTTTGCGGGAATTCCCGAACGCCCTCACATGTACTACAACACCGTCGGTCGTACCTGCCCCGCCTTCAGACAAACCCTGTAACCCCGATTGCACCGGGAACTGCGCATAGCCCAGAAGCTGGGAGCTACCGCTGCTTTCAATGTCCAGGACCCAGATGTTATAATAAAGAGTCGGATCCCAGATGGTGTATGTTTTAAGGTTTTCTATCTGGTCGCGGCTCCAGGTAGCTTTGCCACCTGCCACCCTGTTGATACCCGGCTCAGCCATGGTCTGGCCCTGGGGATTCATCACTGCAAGCGCAAATTCTATTTCAATATCGGCCCCTCTCGAATGCGTATTAAAGCCGGGAGTATTGGCCTTTTTCCGGAAATCTTCGTTGAGGGTTTCTATCTGAGAAGCTACCTGGGCGGCGCTGATGTTAGTGCCCGACCCGACGTTCTCTCCATTGTGCACCACGTGTACCACCACGGGAATGGTAATGACCTCGTCGACGACCCTCCCGCCTTTCAGTATAAGCTCATTTCTTTCCCTTACCTTACGCTGTACAAACATTTCGAATTCGTCGAGCGTACCCATCTGCGGGTGCCTGAGACGCAAAACGCTATCCATCGGCATGGTTGCACATTGCTCCTCCACCTGCGCTAAGGCCGGAGACGCCAGCAGCACAAAAACTAGAAAAATGAATAACTGCTTCATCCGTGTAAAAATTGCTGTTTACTGGCCCGCATCGGATCTCAACGTAATCCGGTAGCTCGCATCTATCTCATCCACATAAAACTTGGTAAAATATATCTCCAGCACCATTTCCGTGTCTGTAAGCTTCTTCACTGTAAACGGAAGTATGTAGATATTGCCAAACAACGCCAGCGGCAGGGCAAATTCGAGCGTTGCGTTGGCCGTTGTGTAGCTCCAGGTGTCTTCTATAAAGACATCAGGGTCGGACGGGCTGCATTTAATGGTACCGCTTGTGTATTCGAAGGTCTTTTCAGCGTTATTATAAAAAATGTATTCGTTGTCCCTCGAACAGGGGAGATAGACTTCGCTCGCGGAAATCGGCCCCTCTACCTCTCCTTCATCTATAATTTCGATAGATTGGAATTTCCAGGTTTTTTTTTCCTTGCCTGCTATCAGTTGAGTCATCGTCAGGGGCTTGGGTTCCCACTTTTCGACACAGCCCGACAGGAAAAACGCTGCCGCAACGAAACCGGCGATCCCTTTCCTGCAAAAATATTTAACGCGGTACATAGGTCAACTGAGGTATGTTTATTAATGTGTCGGCTCCCGACTGCCCCTCCGTTTTAATGGTTACATTCAGGATAATCTGCCGGGTTCTGGGATCCCATGCTCCGTTCCCGAGAAGCGTATCACCCAATATCACGTTATACTGGTTAGGTATGGTAATAGAGTTATCGCCATTGTCGACAAACCGCAGCGTTACTTTATCGGCATTAAAACTCATCACCCCGATATTCCAGTTGGCAAGGAGGTATTCGGTGCAATTGGTACTGGTAATGGCTATGTCTTTTACCTCCCTGTTATAACCCACCCTCTTCGCATTATAGTAACCTCCGAAGAGACAGTCATCCTCAATGGTGACCCGTAGCGAATTCCCCATCGAGAAATTCCTGCCCGTCCCCACCTGGACGAATTTCTCACCCTGTGAAGCCGAATTAATAGTAAACAGCAGCTCGGAAGAACGGAGAATATTATTTGCATTATTGATAAGATTGAGACCGATTTCTCCGAAAAGGCTTCCCGCGGGTATTGTCACTACTCCTTTTTGCCCGGCAATGGAATAATCCCGTCCCTCTACTGCCGTGCCGCTCACGGAATAGGAGACAGTGACCGGCGTTTCGGATGGTTTGCCGACGAGATGGATTTTAACGGGAATCACCTTCCCCAAACTTTCCTTATACACCAGGGTAGTGTCCGTAAACCTGACGTACTCCGGACCTTCGTACACGATTTCCTGCTCATGGCACGACAGGGTTGCCATGAATATCATCAGGAGCAGTATCGCGGCCGGTATGCTGTTTCTGTTCATAAGTTTTGGCAATTCGCTGATTTCTTAATAGCCAGTATTCTGTACCAGCAGCCGGTTTGTCTGGATTTCCGTTTGCGGGATCGGCCAGAGATTGTACTTTTCATTCCACCTGGACGAAAAAATGGTCATAACCGTGTTTATTCTCCCTGTACGCTTCAAGTCGAACCACCTGTGCCCTTCAAAAGAAAGTTCATAAAGTCGCTCGGTCTCTATCGTGCTCAGGGCCGCAGCCTGGGTAGTAAAGGCAGCAAGCGGCGCTTTCGCCCTGCGCCGCAGCACATTGACGTCTGCCAGCGCACCTGACGCTCCCGTAATCCTGTTCAACTGCGCCCTCGCCTCAGCCCTTATCAGGTACATTTCAGCGAGACGAAAAACAGATATATTGTTATTCCCCTGATCGGGTGTTCCGTACTTGGTGACCGTCCATCCGTTATCCCTCCCCTGCTGGTTGCTTGTATTGAAGGTGATCGTGGCCCTGCGGGTACCGGCATTTACGTTCACGATCTCCTGGACATAGCTGTTGGAAGGAATCACCTCTCTCCTTCCAACCAGTATATTGTTCAGGCCGGTCGTGGAAGTACCGGGATCATCGCTCGAGGAATTGGCATAGGCGAGTTCAAAGATAGATTCCGAATCAAACTCGGTGCTGATCACAGTAACATAGCTGGAATCGAGCGATTGGAGCCTGTTACTGATTACCGCATTTGCCATTTCCTCCGCGCTCTGCCAGTTCCCTTCATACAGGTGATACCGCGCAAGAGCAGCACGCACGGCATTTTTTGTAGCAAACTGCTTATTTAGAGTTGCATTATCCGGATCCCAGCGTTCGGGGAGTACGGCCAGGGCAGCTTCATAGTCCTCCTTTACCCAGGCCAGGATCTCGCTTTTAGGAGCCCTTGCTATACTACGGTTGGTCTGCACATCGGTATTGACCACCTTCGGGACGTCGCCGAAAGTATGTGCGGCTATGAAATAAGCATATGCGCGGCAAAACCTGGCTTGCGCGAGGAGGTCGTCCTTTTCGGCCTGCGAAACCCGGGAAACCTTCCCTAAATTTTCTTCGATAAAATTGGCAATGTAAACGGTATTGTAGACCGCTCCCCAAAGCGCTCCGGCCAGGCTATTGGCCGGAGTTATGTTTTTGGTCCCCAGCTCGTTGAAATCTGTAAACGTTCCGTTATTCTGAATATAATCAGGAGTAAAGTCGGCGGCAAAGATCGTAGTGGAACCGAAGCCCCTCACAGCGTTGTAAAGCCCTATCCTTACGGGCTCCATATCGTCCGGTCCTCTCAATACCAGGTCGTCGACCAGGAGGTCCACCGGCGGAGGTTCCAGTATCTCGCGGCAGCTCCCGAACGACAGCAATAAAATCGCCGGCAAAATTTTCTTTATGATCGCTTTCATAATGCTTTCCGATATAGCCTCAGAACGTCAAAGTAAATCCTCCCTGAATAGTTTTTACCTGCGGCAGGGTAAAAAAGTCAATCCCCTGCGCAGTTGTGCTTCCATCCAGAGTGGAAACCTCCGGATCTACCCCCGAATACCGCGTCAGAGTCCATAAATTAGTTCCCGAAACAAATACGCGGGCGCTCTGGAGTCTGATTTTACCCAGCCAATGCGCAGGCAGGTTATAACCGAGCGCTACATTTTTCAGCCTCAGGAAAGAACCGTCTTCCAGGAAACGGCTGCTGTGATAATTGTTATAGGTATTCCCCATTTCGTAGCGCGGCACATCTGTGATATCTCCTTCTTTTTTCCAGCGCCTGAGTGCAATAACGCTCTGGTTATTCTCTATGTCCTCACCGGTATTCACGAGCGTCGTATTCGTAAAATTGAGTACCTTATTCCCGTACATAAAATGAAAGAAGACACTCAGATCAAACCCTTTGTAGGAAAAACGGTTGGTCAGGCCACCGTAAAACTTCGGCTGAGCGTTACCTATCACCTGGCCGTCCTTCGTTGAAATCCTGCCATCGCCGTCGGTATCTTCATAAAGTGCATCTCCCGTAGCGGGGTCTACTCCCAGGAAATTCAACCCCCAGAACGTCCCCAGAGGCTGTCCCTCCAATACAGCGTTGGTTCCTCCTACTCCCGAGCCTGTATATCCCCTGAATAAGGTGTCGCTGTTTGCAAGCGTCTCAACTTTATTGATATTCCGCGTAATATTGAAATCCGTGGACCATTTCAGATCACCGGTAAAATTGTCGCTGGAAATTGAAAGTTCTATTCCTTTGTTACTTACGCTACCGATGTTCCCCTGGATGCTTCCGTATCCGGTAGTTAAAGGGATAGGTTCCGCATAAAGCAGCTTATCGGTAAAATTCCTGTAAACGTCGGCAGTAACCCGGAAGCGGCTGTCAAACAAAGCGGCATCTATCCCGACGTTCGCTTCATTTGTCCTTTCCCATTGGAGATTGCTGTTGGGAAGGCGATTCGGCCCGACACCCGTATTGCCGTTATATACAGCGGCAGCCCAGGTTCCCAGGTACTGAAAGCTTCCTATCCGCTCGTTGCCGGTAAATCCGTAACTGGCTCTCAGCTTAAGATCGTCGACAAACCGGGCGCCGTCCAGGAAAGCCTCTTCCGATATCCGCCAGCCGGCCGAAAGAGAGGGAAAGTACCCAAACCTCCGGTTTTTCCCGAACCGGGACGATCCGTCGGTCCGGATGGTACCGCCTATGAGATATTTATCTTTAAAATCGTATTTCAGTTCTCCGAAAAACGAAACCAGCCCCGACTGGGCATAGGAGGAACCACCCTGATCGATTATCCCCGCCGAATTGAGATAGGTAAACTGGGAACTGGGAAACATCCTGCCGACAACAGAAGATTCTCTCGACTGCGTATGGATGATTTCATTTCCCAGAAGTACATTGAACCTGTGCCTTTCGTCAACGTTTTTGTAATAGGTAAGCACATTGGAATTGGTAAGCGTATAGAGCGTAAATGAGCTGTACACACCATATCCCTTCCCGCCGACCGCCGGCAGGTAGCCTCCTATCGCCGTGGTGGCGGGCTCATACTGGTCTTCTTCCGCATTGTTGTAGTCCATGCTCACTTTCGACCTCAGGTTCAGGTCTTTGGCAAGAGAGAGGTCCATGTTGGCACCCGCCAGGATCTTCAGCCCGTAAGTCTTAAAACGCGGCAGAAGCGCCTGGGCAACCGGGTTAAAATTCGGAAACTCGGCGTAGTTAGGATCATTGGGGACATACAGGCGGCCGGATTCGTCGTAAGGACTGTAATACGGCAGGCTCTTTATTGCACCCGAATAAACCCCGTCCAGGAAATTATCTCCTTTCACGCGGTCGTTCTCTGTCAGCGATACATTGATATTAGCGCCAAACTTCAGGCGGTGGTTAACCGTATGATCCAGGTTGAGCGCCCCGGTATATCTTGTGAAGCGGCTGTTGAGCTGAACCCCCTCTTCATCCCTGACGTTACCGCTAAAATAAAATCTCGTCTTTTCAGTTCCTCCGGAAGCAGAGAGCTGGTATTGTTGCAGAATACCACGCCGTAACACTTCCGAAATCCAGTCGGTATCGACCAGGTCGGTAACTCCCTGGATCAGTCCCATTTCATCGGGATTCTTACCGGCGGCCAATACTGCCTCCCTCTGCAGTTCTACCAGTTGCGAAGCATTCATCAGTTTGGGCCGCCCGACCAGCTCTATGATCCCCCTCTGCACGTCGGCCGTAATGGTGGTTTTATTGTTTTTTCCCCGCTTGGTGGTAATAATCACTACGCCGTTTGCCCCGCGCGAACCATAGATGGCTTTGGCAGAAGCATCTTTCAAAACCTCTATATTGGCAATGTCGTTCGGGTTAACCACCGCCAGAGAATTGTCGTTCTGCCCCCCGAAGTCCCTTCCGGTGATACTCCCGTCAAAAACCGGTGTCCCATCCACGATAAAAAGGGGCCTGTTTGAAGCGGAAATAGAGGTATTTCCCCGTATCCTGATGGCTATCCCTCCCCCAG
This sequence comes from uncultured Cytophagales bacterium, assembly GCA_964562455.1. Classification (GTDB taxonomy): domain Bacteria; phylum Bacteroidota; class Bacteroidia; order Cytophagales; family Spirosomataceae; genus Ravibacter. Next base: position 9,348 of record CAZLTN010000070.1, on the reverse strand, counting down.
GCGTACCCGACGACTGGGTAACCTGCACCCCGGCGGCCTGCCCCTGCAAGGCCTGGTCAAAGCCGGTAACGGGCAGATCTTTAAATTTATCGCTCCTGATCGAAGATATGGAGCCGATTATATCCCTGCGCTGAAGTTCGTGATAGCCGGTGACCACTACCTGGGAAAGCTCCATTTTGCTTTCCTCCATGATCACGTTGACGGTAGACCGGCCCTGCCCCACATTGATCTCCTGGGTTTCAAGGCCTACAAAAGAATATACAAGCACGTTTGCACCCGGCGGAACCTCCAGGGTATAATTACCTTCGAGGTCGGTGACGGTACCCGTACCGGAGCCTTTCAGCAAAATTGACACCCCCGGAATAGGGTTCCCGTCCCCGGCCAGGGTGACCTTACCCCTTACAGGCCTGAGCTGAGCCATCAACTCCAAAGAACAAAAAAAGATCAGGACCAGAGTTCCTGACAAAAAAGTAATATTTTTATTCATTCCTTTGCAAGAGCCTGTTTATGGGTTTAGTCCCGAGAGGTCATTCTTAAAACTGCTCACAACCAGTATTACGTTGGCAAATATTGGTTTGTTGCGTTCAAGATAACTGTTAAAGATTGAAATTTAGGCAAAAGTTTTAGAGAAAAAAGAAAATGCAGAATAAAACCACGTCTGGGGCGTGGTGGTCGCGATCGACGGCCGCCGGTCTCTACCTACGTCTCCGAAAAGAATACCTATGAACAGCAACGAACTAACAGGTACAGACGGACGGCCGTCCGTCTCTGCACTTACCGATAGAGAATTCTGGCTGAAATATTGGGAAAGCAAGAAGGAGCTTGTATTTAAGATCCCTCCGGGCTACCCGTTCCTTTCGGAGCTGGATTCGCTTATCGGCAGCCGGGGCATACGTACACTCCTGGAAATAGGCGGATTCCCGGGCTATTATTCGGTATGGGCACATCGGCCCGGCGTAGCGGCAACCCTCCTCGACTTCGTCGTTCACCGGCCGATCCTGCAGGAGCTTGAGAAAGCCAATCAGGTTCCCGAAGGAACTACCGGCGTCATAGAAGCCGATATTTTTAAGTTGCATCCGGATACGACGTACGACCTGGTAATGTCAAACGGACTGATTGAGCATTTTTATGATACCGAAGATATTATCAGAAGACATTCGCAGTTTTTAAAGCCGGGCGGAACGCTTTTTATTTCGCTCCCCAATTTCCGGGGACTTAACGGATGGTTTCAGAAGACCTTCGATCCTGCCAACTACGAAAAACACAATATTGGCTGTATGGATCCGGCATACCTGCAGACTGTATGCCGGAGCATAGGGCTTAAAAATGTAGAAGCCCGGTATTCGGGATATTTTATGCTGTGGCTCGAAAACCTGGAAACCCAACCCTTTTGGGTCAGGGCTTTCATGAAGCTTACATGGTTCCCGATCAAAGTCTTTTTTAAGATATTCCCGTTCAACACCAGGGCTTTTTCTCCCTATATAGTAGTCACGGCAGTTAAACCGGAATAGAGCAGTAAATCTCCGGGGAGTTACCAATACTTCCCTTTTTTCATATAAAAACGCACACCTCTTACTGCAATTTTTATATGATTCAGGACAGCCGCTCCCAAACCGAAATGTCGCCTTAAAACGCGCCAACGGTCAGACAGCGACCTGCCGCGCTTCTGGGCAGAGAGACCGCCCAGCAGGTACCTGCAAAGTACAAAGCCGAGATATTCGATGGTAACTGATTTTTTCATCGCGGCAATTTCCCAATCCAGGTCGGCGCTGAGGTTGTTAATGTCAAACGCCGGAGCCAGCTCCCTTTTGACAATAAATGCCTGGTGGCAGATTTTCATACCCTGCGCCATGTCCCTCCACGAGATCTTTTCGGGAAGGCTGTGGGGAGTCACTTCGCTCCGCAGGCCCAGCACTTCTCCCTTTGCGGACACAAAAAGGGCGTCGCTGTAATAAATGTCGGCTCCCGAGTGCATTGCGGAGATAAGCCTGTCAAGCGTACTGCGATCGTAAACCTCGTCGCCCGCGTTCAGAAACCATACATATTGACCTGTAGCCCACCGCAGACCCTTATTCATCGCGTCGTAGAGCCCCCTATCCGGCTCAGAACGGATTTTCAGCCTAAGGGCATCTTCGTAGCGGGCCGCTATCTCCAGCGTGTTGTCGGCCGAAGCGCCATCTATGAGCAGGTATTCGATCAGATTACGTTCCTCTGTCTCCGCAAGACCGTTCGCAGCACTTTCCAGGGTCCTTTCCAGGAATGCGCCGGCGTTGTAAGTAACCGTAATGATAGTTAAACGGGGTCTTTGCATCCGCTCAGAAGGCTTTTATAGAGTTCATGATACCGTGCAGCCACTACTTTTTCGTCGTATTCCCGGAGCACCTTCTGCCGGGCCGCCTCCGAAAGCGCACCGCCGGTGTTGTTTTCCAGGACCCATAGTATGCCTTCGGCCAGCGATTCCGGGGACTTGTAATCCGCTACGTAGCCGTTTACTTTATGATCGATCATTTCCGGTATACCACCGGTACGAAAACCCACTACCGGTGTACCGCATGCCATCGCTTCCATTACGGTATTCGGAAGGTTATCTTCAACCGACGGTGTCACATAGAGGGAAGCGGCATTGTACACTTTTACCAGCATTTCATCGCTGCCTATATAGCCAAGGAAACGGGCTTCCAGGGGAATATCGTCCAGCGCTCCCCCGTCGTCTGCTCCCAATATCAGCAATCCAAGCTTTTGCCCGGCTTCCGGCTTTTTCCGGGCCAGGATACGCAAGGCTTCGTGTAAAAAGCCGAAACCCTTCCCTTTTGCCGAAACTTTAGCCGCCGCAAAGAGGATATAGGTCTTACCGGCGGACAATCCTAAACCGGCATATTGGTTAAAATTTTCTACTCTTCTGAACAAGCTGGTATCCAACGGGTTTGGTATGCTGATAACATCCGACGGCTGCCACAGGCTGCCTGATTGTGCCCTGTGACCGAGCCACCGGCTGCACGCGACGGCTTTAAACCCTTTTCCAGGCTTCCAAAGCTGCTTTTTCAAAAGTAACCGGCCGTAAGACAGGTCTTTTTCTCCTGGTCTTTTCAGGAACTTGCAGTTCCCGCAGGAAGACATGAAATGATCACATTCTCCGCTATGATGGCAACCGCCCGTAAACGCCCACATATCATGCAAAGTCCAAACGACCGGCTTACCCAGGCTGAGAAGCCTGCCAATATCCCCGATGGACAAAAACCCGAAATTAACCCAGTGCAGATGAATAATATCCGCCTCCTTCACCAGCCTGTGCCCTGTCAGATCCTTCCCGCTGACAGCCGGTGAAAATGAATAACGGACTTCCGGACTCCGCTCATACGGAAGAAAAAAAAGCCTTTCAGCAATAAACCGCAACCAGAAAAAGAATTTTCCCGGGACACCATCGTTCAGGACGGATACGTTCGGCTCATCGACCGGTGTTTTGGCCACCAGCAACCCCGACCGGACGCCGTTTTTGTTCAGCGCTCTGTTGAGCCGGGCGGCGGCGATACCCGCCCCACCGGCAAGATGAAAAGTACTGAGATGAAGTACTTTGATCAAAATTTTACAACATTAAGGAACGGAATAACCTGTTTATCCCTGGCAAAATAAAAGATAATTCAGCGAATTCTACGCAAATATTATGCTACCTGAAGAATCCGGGCACTTCCCACCGGTACCTTACGGCGAGTACCCTGATCGTGATAATAAGAGCAGCTCCGGAAAGAAAAGCAAAATTCCGGCCGGCCCCGAAATGGTCGAGCACCAGGTAGCATACCGCACCGGCAAAACATGCAGTAGCATATACCTCCTTGCGGTAAACGATGGGCATTTCATTGGTCATTACATCCCTGATAACGCCACCCATTACAGCGGTGAATACGCCCATTATCGCCGCTATTTCGGGACGGACGCCCAGGCTGAGCGCTTTCTCGGTGCCTACAATCGTAAACAGGGCTATCCCGAAAGTATCAAAAAGAAAAAGCGTACGCTTCAGGCTTACCAGGTACCTGTAGAATAAAAAAGTTACAAAAATACCGGTCAGGATAGCGTAGATCAGGTTAATATCCTTTATCCATACGAGCGGATAGCTTCCAAGGAGCACGTCTCTGAGCGTCCCGCCGCCGATAGAAGACAGGAAGGCGGTAAAGCAGGCGGCAAACCAGTCGCCGTATTCCCGGTCTTTCACGGTCAGAGCCCCCGATATGGCAAAGGCAAAAGTGCCGATAATTTCCAAAAAGTATTGTATTCCCATCGTTTAAACAACCTGATTTAGGATTTCGTTGACTCACAAAGCTCTTTTTTAGAAAATCGTAAAGTTATGTAAAACCTCAGATTCTTTCGTTGCTGTCACAATACACTAAAAAGAAGTACTTTTGCATTTATGTTTGCCAGACATCCGGATATACCCATGGAACCGATAGAAGCGCTTGACGAGGTAGCGGCTAAGTTGCTGCAGTTGAGTGGCGATCGCCGTATATGGCTGTTCGAGGGTGATCTGGGTGCAGGCAAAACGACATTGATCAAACATCTGTGCGACCATCTCGGCGTGCAAAACCAGGTACAGAGCCCTACTTATTCCCTTGTTAATGAATACCGGGCAGCCGACGGGCTCCCCGTTTTTCATTTTGACCTGTACAGGCTGAAAAATACACGCGAGGCATACGAGATCGGGATTGACGAATACCTCGATTCGGGGAGCTACTGCTTCGTCGAATGGCCGGAAGTAGCTCATTCTATCTGGCCGGAAGACAGCTTCCGCCTTTTGCTGAAAAGAGACGGATCGGGAAAACGTGTCATTTCTCCGTATGCCGGGCTCAACATAAGCTCTACTATTCAGTAACCTAATGGCCACACCTTCAACATCCCCCACCGGCTTTAAGGAGCTCGCCAAGCAATCGGCGCTTTATCCCCAGGAATCGCTCGACCCCCTGGTTCAAAGCGGGAAGTCATTGCTGATAGGCCTCCCGAAAGAAGTTTCCCTTCAGGAAAACCGCGTAGCACTTACACCCGAAAGCGTCGCTATCTTAACCCGTAACGGACATAGAGTCTGGGTCGAAAAAGGAGCAGGCACAGGGGCGCATTTCACAGACAATGAATATTCGGAAGCCGGGGCAGAGGTACTGGAAAGCGCTGATCAGGTCTTCCAGGCTGATCTGATACTAAAGGTCGAACCTTTGATCGACCAGGAGTTTGAATGGGTAAAGACAGGCGCTACGGTCATTTCCGCACTAAACCTGCCCACCCACCAGAAACCTTTTTTTGAAAAGCTCAACCAGAAAAAGATCACCGGGATCGGCTATGAGTTTGTAGAAGACCCTGCCGGAGGGCTGCCGATCGTAAGAACCATGAGCGAGATTGCCGGGAGCGCTTCCATGCTTATCGCTGCAGAATACCTGAGCAGCCCCAGTAACGGAAAAGGCCTCGTGCTCGGCGGGATAACCGGCATTCCCCCCACCAAAGTAGTAATTCTCGGAGCCGGCACCGTTGCAGAATACGCGGCTCGTGCTGCGCTCGGCCTCGGCGCCGATATCAAAGTATTCGATCGCCACATTTACCGCCTGCAGCGGCTCAAGTACGCGGTTGGGCAGAGTGTATATACTTCCATCATAGATTCGGATACGCTGCGCGAAGCCATCAGCCGCGCCGACGTAGTGATCGGGGCCATGAGGGGAGAAAACGGGCAGAGCCCCTGTATCGTAACCGAAGAAATGGTAGCGGGCATGAACCCCAATTCCATCATCATCGATGTCAGCATCGACCAGGGCGGCTGCTTCGAAACGTCCAGGCTGACTACCCACGACAAACCGGTCTTCAAACACCTGGATGTGATTCACTATTGTGTTCCAAACATTGCTTCCCGTGTTGCGCGCACTGCCAGCATCGCGCTGAGCAATGTATTCCTGCCGTTCCTCCTCGAAATGGGAGCAATAGGCGGAATAGACGAGATGCTCTACTCCAGCCGTTGGATCATGAAGGGGGTATACACCTACAAAGGCTCACTCACCAACGCTCATATTGCACAGAAATTCAAAATGCCGTACAAGGACCTGTCGCTCCTGATGATGGCAAGGCTTTAGCATTCAGACATATCCATGATTCACCATAGCAACGAAAATTATCTTCTTGACGACGCCAATTCTCCTGACCTGAACAGGAAGCTGCTGGGGATTATTTCCCAGGATTTCGTCAAAGTCGCCGATCATCTGAAAGAGGCTTCCTACCAGGTAAGAAAAAGAGGCTTTTCGCAATATCCTTTGTTCGTAGTATCCAGGATGCCAAGCGAACTGGGGACTTTGCTATTCAGCCCGGGAGAGCTGGATACGGAATGGATGTACAGGGCATCCTTTCTTGAGGAGTTTGTCCAGAGGGGGCTTGTCGGGGAAGCTTCCGTCGATTATTTCAAGGAACACTACCGGGACCCGGATGAATTTTGCTGCGTTTTCGCTATTCACAACGACTTTGCAGGTTTTATATACGTTCCGTACCCGGAAGATTAACTCCGTTTAGCACCGTTCCCTGTTTTGAGTAAAAGCACCTCTTTCTCCCGCGGTTCCGGCGTCCTCGCATACCTGGCTATTGCATTGCCGGTTGCAGGATACCTGGTTTATTCCCGGTACTTTTCCGGGGCGCTTTTTTATGCCGACGATTTCCATCTTCTCAAGACGGTCCAATGGGTAAAGGAAACCGACGAATGGCTGGAAAAAGTGAAGCTGTTCTATCAGCAGCACCAGGAGCACAGGATCGTGATGCCGCGATTGCTGACGCTGGCCGACTATTATCTTGAAGGACATATCGGCTGGAAATCACTTATCTTCTTTGCAAGTGTCGTATGGTGTTCTACCATTTTCATACTCTGGAAAACCTTCCGCTCCCTGGACATCAGCGCCTGGTATTTTATACCGGTTCCCTGGTTGCTCCTGCATCCCCAATACTACGAAAACGTTACCTGGTCGATCAGCATTCTGCAGCAATCCGACGTCGTTTTCCTTTTTACGCTGCTGGCATACCTGTGCGCCCGTAAGAAATACAACCTCGCGCTGCTCGTTTCGGTTATCGCTACGTTTACCCATGGGAACGGACTGTTCTCCTTTCCGATAGCATTAACTTTCAGCCTGATCGATAAAGACCGGAGGAGCACTGCCAGGCTCGTTTCTGCGTTCTCTGCCATGTACCTGATCTATTTTTATGAATTCAAAAGCGGACAGAATGCCAGCATTTCGCAAAGTCTGGCAGACCCGCTGAACCTCATACAATCGTTCGGTGTCTTTTTCGGGGGCACTACCCTGATTGCCGCAAAAAACTATGTGATAGCCGCCCTGGCCGGCCTGCTCCTGATAGGGTCCCTTATCACATGGTCGGTTGTGACGCTCAGGAAAAATCTCACTGGCAAAGGGAGCGAATTATTCGACCGGGTTCTGTGGGGAATTACGGCATTTCTTTTCATTACGGGAAGCCTGGTAGTGGTTACGCGCAGCTGGCAGGGAGTTGAAACCATTGCAGCTCCACGTTATCTGCACTACTCCTCATACGTGATTTGCATATTTTACCTGGTGGCCCTGAGGGTTACCCGCGGAAACTCCAGGAAAGTCCTTGGCGTTGTTTTTATCCCGGCCGCAGTGCTTCTCTGCCTGCTGAGCTATTTCAATTTCACGCCGCATGTCCGCTTCCTCAGGGACCAGTTGCTTGCAGAAGAATCCAATTATATCAACCATGGAGTATTTCTGCAGTACTTCCCGTCATTTAACAGGAATATCAGCGAGCCCTACCGGAACGCCGTTGCGAGCGGCGTAATCAGGATGAGCGACCGGCTTCCGTATGACATCACCCGCGAGACCCTGAGCAGCATACCCCTTGTGGTTGTGCTGGATTCCATCCGCCTGGAAGACGCCAACGGGTCGAGTGAAGAACGGATTGTGCGGATATCTTCGGCGGAGCAACACAAAAAACAGGTATTCCTGGCAATCAGAGCCGAAAGACAGACACCTTACTGGATTCCGGTTTTTACCCAACGGGCATCGTACAGGTCTCTGCTCACATCGGGCGCACTGGTCGGAAAAGGATTTGAAGGCACTGCCATCCTGAACAACCTGCCGCCGGGGTCTTACCAGGTAGGTATTTACACTGAAGGCTCCGTCTCATGGACTGACCAGTACCTGGCCGTTTCCTCTGAATGAAAATGATTGTATATTTGGCTGCTTACATTTGAATTTTCGCCGGATGCCCAAAAGGACTGCACTTATTGTTCCCTGCTATAATGAAGAGAAACGTCTGAAAGGTCAACAATTTCTGGAATTCGTGTCCGGCGTTGAAAACATTGACTTATGGTTCATCGACGATGGCAGTCGTGACAATACCTTCCGGATCATCGGGCAGATCGCAAGCCAGGCTCCTTCGCGCATCTTCACCGAACAGTTGCCCGTCAACAGCGGAAAAGCCGAAGCCATCCGGACCGGGTGCAGGGTCGCGCTTGCAACGGGCCGGTATGACTATGTGGGATATATCGATGCGGACCTGTCTGCTCCTGTACATGAGGTCATACCGCTAAACGAGCTGATCAATGAAGGCAGGTACCTGATCGTAGCGGGCTGTCGCATCAAAATGGCCGGCCGGACGATCGAAAGGACGCTCATCCGGCATTATATAAGCAGGATATTCGCAACCTATTATTCGCAGTTGCTCGGAGTCCATAATTACGATACCCAATGCGGGCTGAAGCTTTTTACGGGACCGTTCGCAGCCAGACTTTTTGACAGCCCGTTCGTTTCGCGGTGGCTGTTCGATCTCGAGCTTTTCCTGAGGGCCAAAAAGTTGCTGGGTGAAGATGCTTATGCAGGAAAGGTCATAGAATCGCCTCTCTATGAATGGCGGGAAATCGGAGGATCCAAACTGAAATGGCACGATTTTGTCAAAGCTCCGCTCGAAGTGCTGAAGATCTATTTCCGCTACCGCAGCCCCCAAAGCGGGGAAGCCTGAGCCCGGATAAAAAAGCCTCCTGAAATACCGGGCCTGAAGCCCGGCGATACCTGCGTTTTGCCCGCCGGCGATATCGGGATACTCCAAAAAAATTCGTACCTTTACACTTCATATATTCTATTATCTCTTAAATAAAATTTAAGCCAAAGTACCCCATTTATATGGCAAACGAAACAGTAGTGGCGCCCAGTAATTATTCTGCAGAGAATATCCAGGTACTGGAAGGGCTTGAAGCCGTGCGTAAGAGGCCCTCAATGTATATCGGAGACACCGGGACGAAAGGGCTTCACCATCTCATCTGGGAAGTAGTTGACAACTCCATCGATGAAGCTTTAGCCGGTTATTGCGACACCA
>CAZLTN010000069.1:0-28735 GCA_964562455.1 uncultured Cytophagales bacterium | reverse complement strand
TTGAAAATTGAAAATTGAAAGTGGGGAGTTGAAAGTGGAGAATGGAAAAAGTAACTTTCAACTTTCAACTCTCAACTTTCAACTAAAAAAAGCAAGCACTAATAATATATGGCTGGAGTTAATAAAGTAATACTGATAGGGAACCTGGGAGCCGACCCTGAAGTGAGGCACCTGGAAAACGGGTCGGTCGTAGCTAATTTCAATATCGCTACTTCCGAAACGTACACCAATAAAGGCGGGGAGAGGGTCGAGCAGACCGAGTGGCATCGTATTGAGCTGTGGGACCGTCTGGCCCAGATCGCCGAACAATACCTGAAAAAAGGGAACCAGGTTTATATCGAAGGACGTTTACGTACCGAAAACTGGACCGATAAGGAAGGCCAGCCGAGGAGCCGGGTGAGTATCAGGGGAAACAGCATGACCCTGCTCGGAGGGCCGAACTCAGGATCTCCTGCCGGCACTTCGGGCAGCGCTCCCTCCGCCGCTGAAAGGCCGGCCCCGCCTCCGCGCGATGCAAGTGTTCCGCCAGCCATTGCCTCCCGGGACGACGACGACGATTTACCTTTTTAAACCTTAACATAACTTACGTGGAAGATATACCGGACAATGAAGACAGCGAGCCCCGAACGGCGGCCCGGAAACTGATCGGTCCCAACGTACTTACCCTCAACCCGCTATTAATCATTATCCCGGGGTCTGCAGCAGACATTATCTCAGTCCTGCTTTTATTACTGGTTGCGCTTTTTTGCTCGGCATTGCGCGCAAGCCTGTCTGCTTCGGCAGCTCTCGAGACTCCCTGGGAAAAGAAAACACATGATCGTATTTCCGACCGGCAGGGACGTTTTGCCCTTCTCCTGATCCAGCATGCCTCTATGCTGCTGGCCTGGCTGATAACCGCCAACCTGCTGCTAGGCGGACTGGAAGACACCCGCACAATACTGTATTCGTTCCTTTCTGTAGTGAGCTTCTGGCTGATCGCCGATGCCGTCCTTCGATGGTACGCGGGACAGCATGCTATCAGCATTTCGGAGAAATTCCTTCCATTTATAAATGCCGTTCTCAATTTTCTGAATCCGGTAGGCAGATTCTTTTTCAGAATTGCCGTTTTTCTGGGCTTATCGAAAAAAGACGGGCAGGAAAATGAATCGGATGCACCCGACAGGGAAGATTCCGACGTTATCGAGGAAAAGGAGCTCCTGCTTGGGGTTGCCGCAATGGGAAAAACCACCGCCCGCGAGGCCATGGTTTCCAAATCAAACATCAGGGCGTTCAGTATTGAGCTCGATTTTCATGAGCTTATGGACATGGTGAACAAATCCGGCTATTCCAGGATACCCGTCTACCGTCATAACCTGGATAACATTGAAGGAATACTTTATATCAAAGACCTCCTCCCTCATATCCAGCAGAATGAAAACTTTGGATGGCAGAAGCTGATCAGGAAAGCCTACCTTATCCCGGAAACAAAGCGGCTCGACAGCCTCCTTGAGGAATTCCAGGAAAGAAGGGTACACATGGCGATCGTAATGGACGAATACGGCACTACCCGCGGGCTTATAACGCTTGAAGACATCATCGAAGAAATATTCGGCGACATCAATGACGAGCACGACGATGAAAATGAGACGCTTTTCATACAGCTCGACGACCGTAATTACATTTTCGAAGGACAGGCGCTGCTCAACGACGTGATCAGGGCGCTCGACCTGGATAGCGACTATTTTTCAGATCTGCGCATAGAAAGTGAAACGCTTGCCGGACTGATCCTGGAGCTCTTCACGCGCGTACCACGGCATGGGGAAGAAGTCGTTTTCAAAGACCTTACTTTCAAAATCCAGGCCGCTACTAAAAAACAGATCAGAAAAGTGCGGGTAACACTGCCGTCGTTTCATTTTTAGTACTAAATTTGCCTTGCAAATAAACGACCGGATTATTTGCTATGATTTCAAGCTCAAACAAGGTGCTTTTCGAAGCGCTTACCTACGACGATGTACTTCTTCTTCCGGGTTATTCGGAAGTTCTACCCCGCGACACAAGTACCAAAACCAGGCTTACCAGGAATATAGAGCTCAACCTTCCCTTCGTTTCCGCTGCAATGGATACCGTAACGGAATATGAGTTGGCTATAGCTATGGCGCAGGAAGGGGGGATAGGGGTCATTCACAAAAACATGACGCTTGAAAAACAGGCCGAACAGGTCAGGAAAGTCAAGCGTTCTGAAAGCGGGATGATACTCGACCCGATTACGCTTCCTGCAAATGCGGTGCTTTCCGATGCTCACAATATCATGCGTGAGTTTAAAATTGGCGGTATCCCGGTTGTAGATGACAATAAAAAGCTGATCGGGATCCTGACAAACCGCGACCTTCGTTTCGAACGGAACGGCAGCCGCCCTGTCAAGGAAATCATGACCCGTGAGAACCTGGTTACAGCCCAGGAAGGCATTACGCTCGACGAAGCAGAAGCCATTCTCCAGGAATACAAGATCGAAAAGCTGCCTATCGTCGACGGCAACTACCGCCTTACGGGGCTCATTACCTACCGCGACATCATGAAAAGGAAGTCCCACCCCAACGCATCGAAAGACGCCTACGGGCGGTTACGCGTAGGGGCGGCCCTGGGTGTTACGCCCGATATGATGCAGCGTGCAGATGCCCTTATCAAAGCAGGTGTAGACGTGATCAGTCTCGACACCGCCCACGGACATTCAAAAGGAGTGATCGACGCCGTAAAGGCCATTAAGCTGGCTTTTCCGGCCATTGACCTTATTGCAGGAAATATAGCCACCGGCGAAGCAGCCCTTGCGCTCGCCGACGCCGGCGTCGATGCCGTCAAAGTAGGCGTAGGTCCCGGAAGTATCTGTACCACCCGCATCATTGCCGGTATAGGTGTACCTCAGCTTTCGGCTGTGATTGCCGCTGCCGAAGCACTGCAGGGCCGCGACATCCCGGTGATTGCAGACGGCGGTATCCGCTTTTCAGGAGACGTGACGAAAGCCATCGCAGGCGGGGCTCATACGGTTATGATCGGATCGATGCTGGCCGGAACAGATGAGGCCCCGGGTGAAATCGTTATTTACGAAGGACGTAAATTTAAAGCCTACCGTGGAATGGGATCGCTCGAAGCCATGGAAGATGGCTCAAAAGACCGCTATTTCCAGGATGCAGAAGATGATATCAAGAAGCTGGTACCGGAAGGTATTGTCGGGCGCGTTCCCTTCAAAGGCAAGGTTGCCGAAATCCTGTACCAGATGAGCGGAGGACTGAAAGCCGGTATGGGCTATTGCGGAGCCAGCGACATTACAAAACTGCAGGATGCCAAGTTCATCAAAATAACGACGGCAGGTGTAAAGGAAAGCCACCCGCACGACGTCATGATACAGAAAGAGGCACCCAACTACTCTAGCCGGTAGCCGCAGCGCCCTTTATATCCGGTAATACTGTCAATAAAAAACCAGGAACATGGCAAAGCGAAAAAGTAATACCCCGGGCAAAAAGCCCCACGAACTTCCGAAGGTCCATAAGGAGCTGGAAGGCTTCGATATCAGGATCAACTCGTTCGGCGAAATCACTTCCACCTTTGACATGGACAAGATCAATGAGTTCCTGAACCGGAATGTTGAGGATAAAAAGCTACGGGACAGGGAGGACATCCCCGGTTTGAAAGACGGTACCGAAACGCCGGACGATGAGGCCTCGCTTGATATTTTTGAAGGAGATTTAGAAGAAGAATAGAGATTTTATGCGATCGCACGAAATTGATTACAAGATAATCGGGGACGACATACAGATTGTCGAAATCGAGCTCGATCCCCGCGAGACTGTCATAGCCGAAGCCGGCGCCATGCTTTTCATGGAAGACGGCATCCAATTTGAAACCAAGCTCGGGGATGGCACGGAAGCAAACCAGAGCATACTTGGAAAGGTATTCAGCGCAGGGACCAGAATTCTGACTGGCGAGTCGCTGTTTATGACCCATTTTACCAACCTGGGTACCGGTAAACGCAAGGTTGCATTTGCTGCCCCCTACCCCGGAACGATCGTACCGGTTAACCTTGCCAGTATTTACGGCAATGAGCTGATCGTACAGAAAGACGGGTTTCTATGTGCAGCTTTCGGGACAAGCATGAAAATCCATTTCAACAAAAAGTTCGGGTCCGGCCTTTTTGGCGGAGAAGGCTTTATCCTTCAGAAGCTGACCGGCGACGGGCTTGCTTTCATCCACGCAGGCGGAGTAGTGATCGAGCGTCAGCTCAACAACGAAACGCTCAGGATAGATACCGGCTGCGTCGTGGCCTTTGAGCCTTCGCTGAATTTTGATATCCAGAGGTCGGGTAATCTTAAATCCATGATTTTCGGCGGTGAAGGCATGTTCCTCGCTACCATAAGGGGCACAGGGAAATGCTGGATACAATCTATGCCGATTTCCAAACTGGTTCAGAGACTATCGAGCCGCGGACCAAATGCAAACAAGGAAAGCGGATCTGTCCTTGGCAAGTTCGGGGAGCTTTTCGAAGACTGATCTTCCATTCCGTCGCAGAATTGTATACCCCTCAGATGCACATTATATGCCACAGATGCACAGATAGCGATAGACGAAGCTTATACGCATCTGTGGCGATCGACTCCTATTAAAGCTGTATATGTCTATTAATGCCGATTTGAGCTGCGTTATGCTGATCGATGATGATCCTGACGATAACTTTCTTCATCAGCTCGTCATACAGGATACCGGCCTCAGCCCCGAAATACTTGTAGCGGAAAGCGGGGAAAAAGCATTGAACTATTTCTCGGGAAAACACGGGGAGCGTTTTCTCAAACCTGACATCATTTTCCTGGATATCAATATGCCCGGGATGAATGGTTTCGATTTTCTTGAAAAATACAAGGCTCTGCCTGTCGAAATACGTTCAGGGACCAAGATAGTGATGCTTTCGACCTCGTCCCTGCCGAAAGACCAGCAGAAGGCATCCAGTATTCTGGACCATATTTATTACAGGACCAAGCCGCTCACCGAACAGATCCTGGAGGAAGTAGTGCTTGCTTCCTGACCCCTTGTTGTTGTATTTTGGGTGTTGTTGGGTATTTTCAGACCCAGCAACACCACAAAAATCAACTTCGTGTCCTCAGGTTTCCCCCCCAGGGTTATATCGTCTTATTCTATTATCAACTGGTCATCCCGGTCTGCAACCGGGATCTTCCGGATAAACTCGTTATAGCCTTCTTCATCCTCGTGATTGCTGTAGGCTCCGTACATATCCAGAGAATACCCGATAAGGCCGTCATTACCTTCAATAACATACAGGATAGAGTTATCGGCAGGATCCGATTCTCCTTCAAACCGGAATACTTTAATGATTTTCAGCTCATCGGGCTGGTAATATTTTCCCGTACCTATGGTAAAACCGTCGCTTGTCCACTTAAACTCCGAGTCCCATCCTTTGATCCTCATTTTCTCCAGGACGGTGGATAGCGTAGACATATAGTTCTGAAATTCAGGCGCTATTTCTTCTTGCTGAGTCATGGCTTCATATGGTTAGTGTTAGTAAGCTTTGAGCAAGAACCGTGCCCGGAGAAGACGAAGAGCTCCCGTTCTCACTACTCTTGTGAATTTTTCACTTTATAGTGTCCGAGCTGAATAAGCCCATTCAGGTTGTCGTACTCAACCCAGGTCTCCTTTATCCTCATGTCGACCACACGGAAAAAGCAATTGAAGTACGCATCCAGCTTTTTGCCGGTTGGAGGATAGTCACCTAATTTTCCATATTGGGTACCTGAAAAATGTATTCGCGCGGCCACCAGCTCCCCCTCTTCAATAATTATCAGGGTTTCTTCACGCAGGTCGGGAAAGGTATCCAACTCCCGCTTGTGAAATTCGATTAATGCAGAATTAGAAATAATCTCATGCGGAAATGATGAGCTATGCCTGATAAAATCCGAATGGGTTAGCTCCAAAACTCTATCCCAATCTCTTAAGTTAGTTGCTTCAATAAATTCATTTACAATTTCCTTGTTCGCTTTCATTCTCTATCAGATTTTACTACAATGGCTGCTAATAAGCTGCTCATTAATCGTCAGGTTTCTTATCTGATATAGGTTCATAGTAAAATACCGTAACTCCCGAGTTAAAGGATTTGGTCTTATTGAGTTTGAAAACAATCCTGTACTTTATCTGGTCAAACATTGGCAACCCTTTCCCTTCCACAACAGGATGAATACAAATTTGAAACTCGTCAATAAGATTAATATTTAAAAGTTGGATAATCAAACTACGACTTCCGACTAAAATATCCTTCCCCGGTTGCCTCTTGAGCTCTAGTACTTCTTCCTCTAGATTTTTTCTTGCCAGGTTTGCACTCTCCCATCCAGTACCTTCCAGTGTATTGGAGAAAACAAGCTTTTGAATTTTATCTATTGAAATTGCAAAGTCGTCCATTGATTTTTCACCGGAAGGACTTTTCAATAATGTTTGCCAGAATTGCATGAGCTGGTAGGTTGTCCGGCCATATAGAATAACTCCGGTACCATCCAATAACTCAGAATAATGCTGATGTAGCTCTTCATCAGCAATTCCGTATGTATGATCGCAAAATCCGTCAAGCGTCATATTGAGCGCGGCAATTACCTTTCTCATGTTTTGGGTTTTTGTCGCCCGTTACTTCCCCGATCACTCGTTACGATGATCTCAATAGCAGCCCTTCCTTCAGGATACAGCACTTTATTTTGTACGTATAGCCTGAAATATCTCAGATTGAACAGATACCGAAACCAGCTACTAACCAATTACCTGTAACTCTTCTATCGCCTTTTTCAACCGCTCCGCCACCTCTTCAGCTCCCAATATTTCAATCACCAGCATCAGATCGGGACCGGCGCCTTTGCCGGTAACGGCCAGCCGCAACGCCTGCATCACTTTACCCGGCTTAATCCCGAGCGAATCGAGGACGTCATGCAACATTGTCCTGGCTTCCTCAGCAGAAATACCGCCATTCCATGCGGAAAGGGCATCTCTGAAGGCCGAAATACCTTTTACCGCTTCGGAGGTCCACTTTTTAGAAGCTATTTCCGGCTCATATCCGGCAGGTTTCGCAAGCAGGACCGCCGATTCCGTCAATATTTCACTAACAAAAGTAATCCTCTCTTTCAGAAGGTGTACGAGTTTCGGAATAAGCGGCGGATCTATCTCTACGCCTTTGTTTTCCGCCTCCTGCCGTGTCAGCTCTCCGAGCTTTTCATCAGGCATCATCCTGATATATTGCTGATTGTACCATTTGGCCTTCTGAATATCGAAGCGGGCTCCCGCCTTGTTCATCCGTTCGAGGCTAAACGCTTCTATCAGCTCTTCCATCGAAAAAATCTCCTGCTCGGTTCCCGGGTTCCATCCCAGGAAAGCAAGAAAGTTGGCGAGCGCATCGGGCAGGTACCCCTCCTCCCTGAAGCCTTTTATTACCTGTCCTGTAACCGGGTCCGTCCAGGATATCGGGATCCTCGGGAAATCTCCCACGCTTGCATCCCTTTTGGAAAGCTTGCCGTTCCCGTCGGGGTTTAGAACCAGTGAAATATGAGCAAACCGGGGCATTGTAGCTTCCCAGCCAAGGTAGCGGTACAACAAAATATGTATGGGCGCTGAAGGAAGCCATTCTTCCCCTCTTATCACATGGCTTATCTCCATCAGGTGATCATCCACCACACTGGCCAGGTGATAGGTAGGCATCCCGTCGGATTTCAGCAGCACTTTGTCGTCAAGCTCTGTCGAATGCCACGAAACCCACCCTCTTACCATATCATTAAGGCGTATCTCGTCGCGGGGTTTAAGCTTGATCCTGATCACGTAAGGATCTCCGTTATTTATCCTCCTCTCGACTTCGGCCGGCGGCAGCGTCAGGGAGTTTTTCATTTTCACGCGCGTCACTATGTTGTATTGGGCAGTCGCGGCATTCGATGCTTCCTGCTCCCTTCTCATAGCCTCCAGCTCCTCCGGTGTATCGAAAGCATAATAAGCCTTGCCCTCTTTTACCAGTTGCTCCGCATAACCGCGATAGATAGGCTTTCTTTCAGACTGTCTGTAAGGTGCGTGAGGGCCGAGGTTTTTGCCGCCCTTTACGATCCCCTCATCGATGGTAATCCCCATCCATTCAAGCGCTTCGAGAATATACTCCTCCGCCCCGGGCACAAACCGGGTCTGGTCGGTGTCTTCGATGCGGAGCAGCATTTGTCCGCCGTACTTCCTGGCAAGAAGATAATTGTAGAGTGCGGTGCGCACTCCTCCTATATGTAAAGATCCAGTGGGACTGGGGGCAAAACGGACTCGTACTTTATCCATTATTAAAACAAGAATACTTAAACCACAGAGGCACGATGGTCACAAAGGTGGCACAGAGATAATACTATTTATTTTACAGCAATAACCGAAATTTCAACGTTCACATCTTTCGGCAGCCGCGCTACCTGCACGGTTTCCCGGGCGGGAGGATTCTCCGAAAAGAAAGTGCCGTAGACCTCGTTCACTTTCCCGAAGTCGTTCATATCCCTCAGAAATATGCTGCTTTTTACGATATGAGTATAGTCGAAACCCGCGGCTTTCAGTATATGACCTATATTTTCCAGGATTTTCCCGGTCTCGGCTGCTATGTTTCCCCCTTCTGCCAGATCGGCAGCGATTTGACCAGATACATAGAGCGTATCATTCACCAACACCGCCTGGCTGTAAGGCCCGATGGGCATGGGCGCCTTGTCAGAGTATATAATTTTCTTTGCCATGTGTCTTCTTCCGGCCGGGCCGTTAAAATTCAGGTTGCAAAGGTACCAAAAAAAACAGGCGCAATTGCACGCTGAGCAGGTCTTAATAAATAGCCAGATCAGCATTTACGACATACAGATTGGTGGTTTATTGACAGTTGCTGTTAATTTTGCCACGCTAAATTGAGCTTAATGTCCCAAAAACGCTTTTTCCCCAATTTAAATGGTGTGAGGTTCATCGCTGCCTTTATGGTGCTGATACACCACGTAGAGCAGGCAAAGCATGCTTTGGGCCTTGAAAATATTTATGACTGGACCATTATCCAGCATATGGGGCGCCTCGGGGTCGGGCTGTTTTTTGTCCTGAGCGGCTTCCTGATCACCTATCTGCTATTGCAGGAAAAAAGCAACCACGGCGACATCGCAGCAGGAAGGTTCTACCTGCGGCGTGCGTTCCGGATCTGGCCGATCTATTTTATAGTCATCCTCTCGTCGTACTTTATCTTTCCGCATATACCCCTCCTCGAATATCCGGGGGCTGTGGAAAACGTAACCACCTACTATTGGGAAAGACTGGGGTTCCTCCTGCTGATACTTCCCAATTTTGCCTTCATCCTCTATGATCTTCCTTATTGGTGTGCACAGGCCTGGTCCATTGGCGTCGAAGAGCAGTTTTATTATTTATGGCCGTGGCTGCTGAAATATCCCAAAAGACGTTGGGTTATCATCTTCTTTTTCCTGGCTGTGACGGCGCTGGTCCTTTGGGCGGGCTTGTATTTCCTACAGGTTCCTTTTGAGGTAAAGCAGGAAAAAGTAATAGCCTTTCTCGGCCAGTTCCGGTTACAGGTTATGGCTTTCGGCGGGTTGCTGGCCTGGTTGCTTTTTAAAGGAAAACATTCTGTCCTGGATATATTGTTTCGCAAGGACGTACAATATGGTGTATACGCGTTTACCGCGATCTTCTTCCTGTCCGGCCTTCATTTCACTGGATTCATGGAGATTTATGCGCTATTGTTCGGGTTCTTCATTTTGAACGTAGCCGGAAACCCGAAGTCGGTTATTAACCTGGAATACGGATGGATCAGCTACCTGGGTAAAATCTCCTACGGCCTTTACCTCTACCATGTGGTTGCTATCGTACTCACTATCAACATTCTGAAACACCTGCAAACGACCCCGACCCTGGTTTATAATCTCCTGCTGTATACCATCGCGATAGCCATTACCATCCTGATCTGCACGCTGTCGTTTGAATTCCTGGAGAAACCTCTCCTTCGCTACAAGGACCGGAGATTCGGACGATAAAATGGGTAGCTCCATACGGAGCATGGCTGACGATCACCAAACCGCATATTTCTACAGAGGGGTAGCCGCTGAGCGGCAGGATTTATGCCCGCATGCCCCGTCAGGGGCTACCTGTCTGTAACTCCGACATGGTATAAAATTTCAATCCTCTTTTCCGGCTCTCTTCCAGGATAGTGCGAAGAAAAGCGATTTCAAAGCCGTATTGATCAGAAGAAGGATTTTCGGGTAACGGCTGATGACCGAATAACATCAGTACTTCCCCATCCCTCGCGGCCTTCTCGAGCGCTTTGCCCATTTCTTCGGTAGAAAGACTTGTTTCCCTGTCGATCTGAAGCGCGTAAAACGATTTCCGCCCGTCAAAATCGTAGTAAATATGCGGCATACTGGCAGGCGGCAGGTGGTAGAGCCTCACTCCCCTGAAATAGCGCTCCGCCTTCGATACTTCCCGGAGCGTCACGAACCCGTTAGCCAGAAGTACGGAATCGGTCGTCGTAGTACTGGTCCCGCCGGGATGAGCATAGGAAACCGGGTTAAAACCCAGGCTGCGCAGGTAGTTGAGCCCCGGCCATATTTCAACTGAAAGGTACCCGTCGGCACCATGATGACGAAGAAGCTGCCCGGCATCTCCGTGGATCGTGCCGTGAAACCCGATTTCGTGGCCCTCGTCCTGTAAAATCCGAAGCATACCGGCTTCCTCTGCCGTAAGGGTATCGCCGGTTATATAAAAAGTTACCTTCGCACCGAACTCGTTAAAAAGCGGCCGGAGCGCGTACCAATCGGCAATAAAACGATCGTCAAAAGAAATGGCTACTCCTGCTTCACCGCCGGGCCCGCGGCCACAGCCCGCAAATATTAATGCAAGGACAACCGCAGACAGGAAAGAACGAAAACATTTCATTATTGAAGCCGGTTGCCCGGCAGGCATCATTCAGAACCTGACGGAGTTTTGTAAATCCTGATCGCGTCGCCGTCCTGGCCGGAAAACTCCTTAAGGGGAATATTTCCCTCCAGCACCTCACCGGTAACCAGGTACTGATAGTCCCCGTTCCTGAACTTTTCGAGCGCCTCGGGAAGCAATATCCCATGATAAAAGAGCGTATTGTCGTCTACATATATATCGGCATCGAACCTTTTCCTGGCCTCGGTCTTTCCATATTTCCTGAGCAGCCCGTATTGCAGGCCGAACAGTGATTCATCCTCAAATGCAAATGCAGATGCGGCAAGAGGCATATCGGCTTCGTTAAGCTTATCTGTCGAAACCTCGTTCAGCCCCATCAGGTAACCCAGCTTGCGCAGTTGGTTGTCTACATTTCCGGTAGCTTCCATTCTTCTTACAAGCGCCTGGTCATTGGGAGCAAGGTATAATCCGACTCCTATATTGACAAGGATCCTGGACCCGCCCGGGATTTCCTTCCTGATCCACCTGATCGCCTCATATTCGTTGGTATCGCGCCTCACCCATGAATGATAGCTAACGATCGTCACAATTTCTCCCGCCACCACGATTATACCCGCTATCCATACCAGGTATTCCCTCTTTCGTCCTGCAAGATCCGACAACATCCGCAAACCTGTTCCCATGAGCAGGAGGTTGATCAGTGCGGCAGGCAATACATGCGGGTCGTAAATTTTTGAAGAGCGCAGCACCAGGAACAGGAACAACACCCAGTTAGCTGCCACGATCCGATAAAAAGGCTTTTTTTCTTTCCATACCCGGTAAAGCCCCAGGAAAGTCAGCGTCAGCGCAAGATAGTTCGCAGGATTGTCGAAATAGGTCTTGATAAACTCCCAGTTGAAAAAGGAACCCATGGGGTTATCATTTACCTTCGCCAGTATCCCGCCGAAAAACGCCTTGGAAATAATCAGCGGATCAGTCAGCGCAAAAGGACAAAATGCAAAAAAGGCAAGCAGGAAAATACCCAGGGACAAACGCACTGTCTTCCAGCTCTCTTTGTCCGTAAGCAGGAATATCCCTGCAAAGAAAAGCGGGGTCATAAAAAGAAAGATCAGGCGCTGGGCCGCTACCAGCCCGAACATTATGGAAAGGGTGATCACCGCTGATCTATCGAGACGCACCGAGAACAGGAGCCGGCAGAGGATATAAAGAAAAAAGACTGACGATATCGCCTCCGGGCGTATTATTGGCCCATTATTGAGAAAAAGGTGTGAGGAAACCAAAATCAGGGATATCCAATAACGCCCCTGGCCTGCCAGCAACGGATGCTCCTGCCTGAACAGGAACCGCAGTGTCAGGAACATCATAAACGCTACTACCAGCATTTGAATTACCCTTCCGGCCAATATGTAGGGCTCACGGTCGAACAAATACCCGTAAGCCGTTTTATCCATGACCACAAACGCATCCAGGAACCCGTTAAATTCTGAAAGCCCGGCTATGATGTTGTAAAATACGGAGCAGCCGAAAATCAACCCGTACATCAGAACACTAGGGGATGCGGGCCAGTCCAGTATTCTCGGGGTAATACCGTACCACAGGAACACCCCCGAATCGGCTATGAAGCTTTCATCGTAAGTATAGTAGGAAAGAAAAGGAGGACTGATCACCCCTGAGAAAAAGCTATAGCCCCAGAGGACTGCAAATAGAATATACAGATAAAGCGGCCTGAGCCTTTTTTCCCCCATATTGTTTAAAAAATGACGCTGTATTTTTTTACATGCCTGATGTGATATCCGCAAAATTAGCAAAAATGCGTCTACCCTCGTCCCCTTCCGCTCCTTATCCCCGAATCGCGTTATTTTATTAACTTTGCGACCTCTAATTGTCAGCAACAACAGCGTAAAATGTCTGAATTTAAAAATACAAAACGTTATACCGTCACCGCGGCGCTCATCTATGCCAACGGACCCATCCATATCGGACACCTGGCCGGTTGTTATATTCCTTCAGACATTTATGTCAGGTATCTCAGGTCGATCGGCGCCGATGTTGCGTTTGTCAGCGGCACCGACGAGCATGGCGTACCCATTACATTACGTGCAAAAAAAGAGGGCCTTACCCCTCAGCAGGTCGTAGACAAATATTACTTACAGATAAGGGATGCGTTCGAAGAGCTGGGGATCTCGTTTGATGTCTACTCAAGGACAAGCCGGGAAATACATCACCGTACTTCGCAGGAGATATTTTCTACGCTTTACAACAAAGGAGCGTTCGAGGAAGAAACCACCGAGCAATACTACGACGAGGTGGCGGGGCAGTTTCTTGCCGACAGGTATATCATAGGTACATGCCCTACCTGCAACAATCCCGGTGCCTACGGAGACCAATGCGAAAAATGCGGCTCTACGCTTAGCCCCAGAGAGCTGGGTAATCCGAAATCGATGCTTTCGGGCGCTCCGCCGGTGCTGCGGGAAACCAAAAACTGGTACCTGCCCCTCGATAAGCTGCAACCGGGCATTGAACGCTTTGTCAACAGCCATCCCGAGTGGAAAACAAATGTTACGGGGCAGTGCCAGTCATGGCTGAAGGAAGGCCTGAAACCGAGGGCGATGACCCGCGACCTTGACTGGGGAATCAAGGTACCACTGCCGGACACCGAAGGCAAGGTACTCTACGTTTGGTTTGAAGCTCCAATCGGGTATATTTCTGCAACCAAAGACTGGCTGATCCAGAAGAACGGCTCCGATGAGGGTTGGGAAAAGTGGTGGAAAGACCGCGAAACCAAGCTCGTTCATTTTATCGGGAAGGACAATATTGTCTTTCACTGTATCATATTCCCGGCTACTCTGATGGAAGAAGGTACCTACATCCTGCCGGATAATGTGCCGGCCAACGAGTTCATGAACCTGGAGGGTGACAAAATTTCGACTTCCAGGAACTGGGCTGTATGGCTGCATGAATATCTCAGGGATCTGCCCGGGAAGCAGGATGTACTCCGCTATGTGCTTACCGCCAACGGCCCCGAAACAAAGGACAGCGAATTTACCTGGAGTGATTTCCAGACCCGCAATAATAGTGAGCTGGTAGGCATTTATGGCAATTTCGTCAACCGGGTTGCAGTCCTGGTACAAAAATATTTCGACGGGAAAGTCCCCCAGGCAGGCCCTCTTACCGACATTGACGGGGAAACCTTAACTGAGCTTGCAGCTTTCCCCGGGAGAATAGGGCAAGCTATCGAAAGCTACAGGTTCAGGGAAGCTGCCGCCCTTATTATGGAGCTTGCCAGGCTGGGCAACAAATACCTGGCAGATACACAGCCCTGGCACGAGATCAAGACAAACCCGGCTAGAGTAGAGACGATTCTCAATATTGCTACCCAGATTGCGGGTACGCTCGCTATCGTTTCTGAACCGGTCCTGCCGTTTACAGCCCGGAAAATCCGGGCCCAACTGAGCCTTCCGGACCAGAAATGGGCAGAGGCCGGTAAGCCCGACCTGGTGGCAGCAGGCACTCCGATTGCCGAAAGCCCGCTTCTTTTTGAAAAAATCGAAGATGGTCTGATAGCAGCCCAGATCGAAAAGCTTCATAAAGCAAAGGAACAGAACATGCTGGAAAGCAAGAGTGTCCCGGAAGTTAAACAGGATATACAGTACGACGACTTCGCTAAGATGGATATCCGTGTCGCGACGATCCTCGAGGCGGAAGTAGTTCCGAAAAGCAAAAAGCTGCTCAAGCTGAAAATAGATATCGGTTTAGACACAAGGACTGTGCTAAGCGGGATTTCGGAACATTTCAGGCCGGAAGAAATCATCGGCAAAAAAGTGCTTTACCTGGCAAACCTTGCTCCGAGGAAAATGATGGGTATGGAAAGCCAGGGAATGATCCTGATGGCAGAGGACAGGGACGGCAGCCTGACATTTTTATCGCCTGAAAACGGCTCCACATGGAATGGAGGGGTGGTCAGTTGACCTCCCCTTTTTACCCCGTCTATTTCTGAAGTATCGTAAACTCTACTCTTCTGTTGGCCTGCCGGCCTTCGGGAGTATCGTTGGTGGCTACCGGCTTGCTTTCCCCGTATCCTGCACTCTGAACCCTGCCGGGATCTATACCTTTTTCTATAAGATAAGCTCTGACCGAGTTCGACCGGTCCTGCGACAACTTCTGGTTGCTGGCTTCCGTACCTTCGCTATCAGTATGTCCACCCAGCTCGACACGCATCGTCGGATGTTGTTTCAGCGTTTGTACCATCTGATCAAGCTCCATTCTCGATTCAGGCTTCAGCCTTGAGCGTGCGGTTTCGAAGAAGATATTGTTAAGCCTTACGACACCGCCTACTTCTATTGGGACCACCTTAAGCGGTTTATCAACTTCCTTGTAGGCTCTCAGGTCTGTAGTATCTTTAACAACACCCGATCCGCTATCTTTTTCCTTTGAAGGCAAATCCCTGCTGTTCCCCTGGGCGGTCCGGTCTTTACCAACCTCTATACTCTCTTTTGTAATATCTGCAGTCTCCTTTTTCCCTGCTGTCGAAGTAGCTGCGCCGGGATCTCCGCCACCGGGTTTGTCTTTACTTTTGTCAGCAGCCGGATCGACAATAACACTTTTCTTCTCTGCTACCAGATCAGCAGCGCCTTTCTTTCCCGATGTAGAATCGGCCATACCTATCCGGGTAGGCGGATTGCCGATGAGCAGGTTTTTCTCCCGTCTTTTCGCCGCTGTCGAGTCCGTCAGGTCTATCAATTCAGCTTCAGCAATATAACCGGGCACGACAGGCCGCATCGAATAAGTTTTTCCGTGAGGCAGGGTAAATTTATATTCGCCGGTCTCAGGATTGATAGTAGCGGTGCCCATCTCCCTGCCGTCAGGGAATGAATTGAATACGATCATCGCGTCATCTACCGGTTTCCCTGTTTTCTGGTCGATCACCTTGCCCGAAATCATAACTACGGGGTCGGGTAGCGTCTCATCCTTCTTTGCAGCAATAATAACCTCAGGCTTTTTCACCACCGAGTCTGCCGGCGCAGGTTTCTTAAGCGAAAGCCTGTAAACGTCGCCCTTCTTTGTTTTTTCCTGATCGTTGCTCGACCAGTAAGCATAATCCCCGGCAGCAGCCACTGTATAATATCCTTCGAAGCCGGGCGTATTGACGGATGGCCCCAGGTTAACCGGCTTTGTCCACTTCTTCCAGGTAGCATCAAGCCGGCGCGACGAATAAATATCGTTGCCGCCCTGCCCGCCGGGCCGGTCGCTCGAAAAGTAAAGTGTAAGGCCGTCAGCAGCCAGGAAAGGAGTGGTTTCCATGTACGCAGACGTGTTGATATCCTGGCCGAGGCTATGCGGCCTGCTCCACTTTCCTTCCTTATCCTTAAAGCTCACGTACAGGTCGTCGTTCCGACCTTTCTTTTTTTCGCTGAAAGACATAACGAGTGTCTGCCCGTCGTTGGACAGGAAGGCGCAGTCAAACTCGCCCTTGCTCATCTTCTCGTAATCGGGTATCTCGATCGTTTCGGGGGCTGACCAGCTCCGGCGTACCCGTTTGCTTATCGAAAATCCCCGGGTCTGGTACACGCCTTTGTTATAAGAGCCTTTAAGAAGGATCGTATTCCCGTCGGGGGTAATGCTGTAGATGGAATTATAAACATCCTTGTTGACGATATTGGGCATCCTTACGGCATTGCTCCACCGGTTGTTCCTGAACTCCGAATACCAGATATCCTGGCTCCCGTTCTCGCCATGCGCATTCTGCGGATGGCTGATCCTGGAAAAAAACAACGTTTTACCGTCCGGCGAAATGACCGGACCTATTTCGTTATATTCCGAGTTTATGGCTTCCCCCAACGGTTCAGATGTATTAGACGACTGCCCGAAAAAAGGGAGAGGAGCCAGCAGGCATAGTATCAGCCTGAAACTTCCCGGAAAGGAGAGATATATCAATTTTTGCAATCCCATACTTTAATACTACAGAGAAGTGTCGCTATCCCGAATACAACGAAGGTATTCCCGTTCATATTATCCTGCTGCCGGGAGGGCCGGACCTGTAAAAAAAAGAGTACATTCTCATGTACCCCTTTTCATACTTTATTTATGGTAACCTCTAAAAACTCTTTTGAGGTTTCCTTTATACATTCATCAACGATTCACGGCGACGCATTTTACCCGCCGGGATGCCGAACATCATTTTAAACCTGCGGCAAAAATAAGCGGTATCCTTGTAGCCGACTTCCGCCCCGATAGCCCTGATGCTCTTTTTGGAGGTACGTAGCAGGTCTACTGCCTTTTCCATCCGCTGATACTCGATATAATCCTGCGGGTTGATCTGGGTCAGCATCTTGAAATACTGCCCCACATAGTCTTCAGAGACATTAGCAACGTTTGCAAGCACCTTGTTTGACAGGTCTCCGCCAAGGTTGTCCTTGATATAGGCAAAAATGTCAATAAGCCGCGGGTCTTTGAAATAGGTGCTATTAGTTACCAGTTGCTCCACGAACAGCTTGTTCTCAAGGATATACCTGATAATTTCAATAACTACTTCTTCGGTCTTTATCTTGATAATCCTCCCTTTGCCGGCAGTATCAGTCATATCCTCCCTGAGGATCTGGTTGATGGTCTGGGCGATTCCTTCGCTGTATTTGATCACGAACGGAGGGATGTCGAGCGAGGTAAAGAAATTGACCGTATCGAAAACCTTGGCTTCAAAAGAAATCAGGCCGAAGGAGTTTTCGAGATTGCCGATCTTTTCCGGGTTGTTGATCGCCTGGAAATACGAATCCCGGTTAGTCATAAACTCCTCGTTCGTTACAGGTTTAGCCATCGCCTTGTTCCCGTAAGTCACAGTAGCATGCTTCCCGCCGGGGATGAACAGCATGTCTCCTTTGTCAATTTTTACCGGCTCTTCATCGCCGAACGACACTTCGCCATCGTAAAGTATGGTAAGCGAATTCTGGACGTCGTAAAAATTTTTAATAGTAATAGGCTGGAGAATCTGGATATTACGGGCCCTCACAAATTTAACGCCCAGCGATTCGATAATTTTATTATAATCTTCCATATTAGCGATACGTTGGCTGAATGTAACACACTGTACTACAAAAACAACATAATTTGTACAAATCTAATAAATTGCACAAAACCAATACAAGGATTCGATTTAAAAAAAAGTATTTTTTTTTTGCTCCAGGCGCAACATCCAACCTACACTTCCATCAAAAGATCAATAAAATCACAAAATGAGCACATCAGGCAAGTCCCCTGGCTATCACAATATTTTGAATTTCTGAGGTACCTTCATATATCTGGGTGATTTTTGCATCGCGCATCATCCGTTCTACGTGGTATTCTTTTACATAGCCATAGCCTCCGTGCACCTGCACCGCTTCGGTGGTAGTCCACATGGCAGTCTCGGATGCAAACAGCTTTGCCATGGCAGCTTCCTTCACAAAATCCCTTCCCTGATCTTTCAATACCGCAGCACGCAGCACCAGTAATCTCGCCGCGTCGATCCTGGTAGCCATCTCCGACAATTTAAACTGTATTGCCTGGTGCTCGAATATGGGCTTCCCGAACGTCTTACGCTCGCGGGCATATGCCAGCGCCCTTTCAAACGCCCCGCACGCAATACCGAGAGCCTGGGCTGCAATACCTATCCGTCCGCCATTCAGCGTGCCCATTGCAAACCTGAAACCGAAACCGTCTTCTCCTATACGGCACGACTTGGGCACCTCGACGTCGTTGAACATAAGTGAATGAGTGTCTGAAGCCCTTATTCCCATCTTGTTTTCCTTTTTACCGACTTCGAAACCGGGCAGCCCCTTTTCGATAAGAAGGCAATTGATACCCTTGTGCTTTTTCTCATAGTCGGTTTGCGCCATGACCAGGCAGACCGAGGAAATCCCACCGTTCGTAATCCAGTTTTTGGTCCCGTTGACCAGGTAGTAGTCACCCATATCTGCGGCAGAGGTATGCTGCGATGTGGCGTCCGACCCTGCCTCCGGCTCCGAAAGGCAGAAAGCTCCGATGATCTCGCCGGTCGCCAGCCTCGGGAGATATTTCTCTTTCTGCTCACGGGTACCATATTTTTCCAGTCCCCAGCATACCAGGGAATTATTTACCGACATAATAACCGCTGCGGATGCGTCTACTTTCGCGATCTCCTCTATCGCGATAACATAGGAAACAGTATCCATTCCCCCACCACCATATTCAGGCGCCACCATCATTCCCAGGAAACCCATCTCTCCCATTTTCCTCAGCAGCTCTTTGTCAAAAACCTGTTCTTCATCCCGCTCAATTACACCGGGCAATAGCTGGGTCTGGGCAAAATCCCTGGCTGCTTCCCTGACTGCCAGGTGTTCTTCCGAAAAATCAAAGTTTAAGCTTCCCGATGTATTTAAATAAGTCATAGCTGTACTTACCTGGTGATTTTATGATGATCAATATGATCAAAAATAGAGTTCTTTGTCCGGTTATCCAATTAATCCGCGAGAGGTATCAGGTACCGGCCACGGCTTCCGGAAAAAGAAATAGCTTAAACCCTGGCAAAAGGCATTAAAAACGAACCGCTATATTTGCAGGGCCTCAGAGATCGCAGGTTCAGAAAAAATACGAAACCATTAAAAGATTAAGAACATTAAGAGCGCCTTAACTACCCTTAATTACTTAATGGTTCAAAAAACATCACCCGATGCCCGTTATTACTGTATTTTATATCAAGCTGCTTTTGAGCGCCGTACTCACGTCTGCCATTCTCTGGTCTCTCTGGAAAGCGGAATACTTTGAAAAATGGCAGGCCCGGAACGACTCACTGGCATTTACTGCAGGTTTTATTCTTTTCAGGCTGCTTCCCTGGATCGTCGTTTTCGTCATTCTCGACTTCGACCCCAGGGGTGACGTACCCTTTTTTTTCTATAAGGCCGAGCATGCCAAAATCGGAGGATTTGTTTACCGCGATTTCTGGTCTTACCATGCGCCGCTCTATTCCTATATCATAAGCCTGCCGCTATGGCTCTGGCATAACCCGAGAGCGATCGTGCTGCTGATGGTCCTGATGGAGACCCTGATCCTGTGGTTCACCTACCGGACTTACAAGCCCATAAAGAAAAATGCGTTGCAACTGGCCTTCCTCTATTGGCTCCTTCCGGCGTCTTTTATGTATATTATGATCGACGGTCAGGAAGAGATCTGGTTCTGGGGAATCGGGTTGCTGATGTGGCGGCATCTTATGAAACACCGGGAAAACTATGAAACCGGCCTGGGCCTGCTGTTTGCGCTCGCGCTCATCACGCTCAAGGTTACTTTTATTTTCCTTCTCCCGGCGGTATTGCTGGTCGTAAAACGCCCGTTAAAAATGCTGTTGACAATGGCCGCTGTCGGCATCCCGGTTGTCGGTTTCATGTATTATTATATCGGCGATCTTTTCCTGATGCCTATCCGCCACACAGAGCAACTGATGACGCCCAACCTGTTCTCTATTACCAGGCCTTTTATCGAGCTGTTCGTACATATCGATTCGACCAACTCCACTATGGTCAACTGGATCGGGTTGCTTTTTACGGTCCTCCTGCCCGGCCTGGCGGCCTGGAAGTCACGCGGGAAGCATCTTTCCCTGACTTTTCCCGGCTTATTCATTCTCTCCTACTGCGGCATGATGGTATTCCAGGCCAGCGCTCCCGGGGCGTACATAATCGCCTTTATCATCCTTGTCGTCTTCCAGCTTGTAGATGTTGACGAGTGGAAAGACATTCTTGTTATTACGGTACTGGGCTGGCTGACAGTAGTCCAGCCATTTGTAAATGTTTACATCGGTCAGCCGGACTACCTTTCCTTCCGGATGTTCGCTGAGCCGGAACACCTGCTCGATATCATGCTCCAGATCCTGAATGTGCTCTGTTTCGTATGGATTATCGTAAAAGCCTGGAATGACGTTGTCAACCCTAAAACGGTTCCTGTCAAATGGACATAGTTCTGGCTAAGCTGGCCATTTGCGGCTTGTGCACATTGTTAATCATTTTAGCGTTTGTCCGGGAAAAGCTGATCGGCAAGCTCGCGGAGGGGATGCCTCCGCTGGTATGGATTTCGGGTCTGTGGGCTCTTTTCAGGCTGGTCCCCTTCCTGGTTATTTTCATTTTCATGGGGATATCGCCCACCTCAGATGTAAACGGCTTCTGGTATATGGCCGAAAACGCCGCCGCCGGTAAGCTCGTCTACCGCGATTTCTGGTCGCCTTATTCTCCTTTTTATTCTTACCTGCTGGCAATGGGCGCGATCGCATGGAATAACCCGAAGGTAATCGTGCTGATCATGCTGGTAATGGAAGGGGCAGCGGTTGCCCTCTCCTACTTTTTTTACCGCCCGGTCCTGGCAAAAGCGACGTTCTGTTTCAGGTCTCTCATTTATTTTATTCTTCCCGGCTCACTTATTCTATGTGTACTCGGCGCGCAGGAAGACATATGGATCTGGCTTTTCTTTGCGCTGGCGGTACTGGTAAGAAGGAAAACGGGGAGCGTTATCCTGTACAGCTTTGTACTTGCCCTCGGGATACTTACTACCAAGGCGATCTTCGTCCTGTTCCTGGTCCCGTTGTTCCTGGTGGAAAAAGATAAGATACGGTTCTGCTGGCCCCTGGCTTTGAGCGGAGCGGTCAGCGTTGCGCTGCTGTATGCTACCGTCGGCACGGAATTCCTGCAGCCGGTCGGTGAAGCCGGCACCCTGAGAGCGCCCAATATCGTATCGGTCATCAATCCATGGCTGTTCGATTCGGTCGGTATGGGGAAGAGCTTCTGGAACTGGGTCGGGTTGCTGTGCACACTTGCGGTAGGCAGTGCGGCGGCGCTGAAATCGCGGAATGAAGATTTTACGATATCGGCTTCAAAGGCTTTTGTCGTCATGTATGCCACGCTCATGATCGTTCAGCAAAGTGCATACAGCAACTATATCTTTATCTTTCTACTGCCCTTCACACTCGTCCTTACTGATTTCGGCAACCGGAAGCTGGTAGCGGCTCTTCTTATATACAATATTCTGTGTACGGTACACCCGTCGTTCTGGTGGCGATCAGGAATGCCAAAATACTATTCCCCTGCAGACATTTTCCGGAATACTACCTCTGTTGCCGATTATTTCATGCAGCTTTCGATAGTGCTCCTTACCGCCGGCCTGATTGCCTATACGCTGAAATTGAAACCGGGCTCAGTCAAAAGAATAGGATGAAATGTTTGGAATAAACTTCCCTAATTTATGTATCTTGCGGTCCCGTTTTGAACTATTTCGGGTTTGGAATCATATATCCATCAAATAAAAAAAATCCAACTTATGAATATTGCACTGGTAACCGGGTCAGCGGGTCTCATAGGAAGTGAATCTGTTGCATTTCTATCGGACAAATTCGACCTGGTGATTGGTATTGACAATAATCTCCGTCAGTATTTTTTCGGCACAGACGGGAATACCGACTGGAACCGCAACCGCATTGAGGAAGCGTTTCCCAATTACAGGCATTACGCAGCTGATATAAGGGAAACCTCCCAGTTGGAGCCCATATTCAAAGAATACGGAACCGACATCAGGATGGTAGTGCATACCGCTGCACAACCGAGTCACGACTGGGCGGCAAAAGAGCCGTTCACTGATTTCGGAGTAAACGCCACCGGCACGCTTAACATGCTCGAAATGACCCGTCTTCATGCTCCTGAAGCGGTATTTATATTCACTTCGACCAACAAGGTATACGGCGACAATCCCAACTACCTGCCCCTGGTCGAATTGGAAACACGTTGGGAGATCGATCAAAACCATCCCTACTTTGAAAATGGTATTGACGAACAGCACAGCATCGACCATACAAAACACTCTGTTTTCGGTGCTTCCAAAGTAGCCGCCGATATCATGGTCCAGGAATACGGCCGGTATTTCGGTCTGAAAACCGGGATTTTCCGCGGCGGGTGCCTCACGGGCCCCAATCATTCGGGAGCTCAATTGCACGGCTTCCTGGCTTACCTGATGAAATGCGCCATTACCGGCAATCATTACACCATTTTCGGGTACAAGGGAAAACAGGTGAGGGACAATATTCACAGCCATGACCTGGTAAATATGTTCTGGCATTTCTACCAGAATCCCCGTCCGGGCGAAGTATACAATGCCGGCGGTGGCCGGTTTGCCAACTGCTCCATGCTGGAAGCGATAACACTCTGTGAAAAAATTACAGGCAATAAAATGAGCTATTCCTATTCTGAAACCAACAGGATAGGTGACCATATCTGGTACATCAGCGACCTCAGCAAATTCAAAAGCCACTATCCCGGGTGGAACTGGGAGTATGGGCTGGAGGAAACACTGACGCAGATCCACGACGGCATCGCATCCCGGCTGGCCGGAAGCGCTGTCTAGCCTCATGCCATGACTATCGGTCCCGACACATCCCCCCTGGTCTGCCGGCTGCCCGTTTTTACAGGCGCTACAGGTTTGGGGGGATATTATTTGTCAAAATTATTTCGTCTCACATTCCATCATGGTTTTAAGTAAAAAGAATCTTATCCCGTTTTTCGCAGCCGGTTATCTGTGTCTCTTATCTGCGCTGCAGGCGCCTGCCCAGCAGGTCTCTTTCGATACCGTTCAGGCCAGGCGGTTCGACATGGGAAAAATGTGGACTTTCGAAAACCCGCCGGTAGACTATTTCAAAGAGACCTACAACCTCGCTACAGGCAAAGAATGGTTTGAAAAGGCGCAACTTGCCGCATTGAGGTTTTCAACATACTGCTCTGCGTCGTTCGTCTCCCCCGATGGCCTGATCATGACCAATCACCACTGTGCCCGTGAATCGGGAGTGGCCGTTCAGAAGCCCGGGGAAGACCTGAGTGCAACCGGTTTTTATGCG
Organism: uncultured Cytophagales bacterium; assembly: GCA_964562455.1. Lineage (GTDB taxonomy): Bacteria > Bacteroidota > Bacteroidia > Cytophagales > Spirosomataceae > Ravibacter. The sequence goes on along the minus strand of CAZLTN010000069.1, from coordinate 4,923 downwards.
ACAAAACTGTCGGACGAAAGAAAGGTGCCCGAGCTCTTCGTTGACCAGCTCGTGAAGATAGAAGACATTACAAAAAGGGTACAGGACATTGAAAAGCAGGGGGAAGACGACTACGAAAAGCTGACTTTGCGCGACCAGGGACTTGAGAATATCGTAAAGGAATACGGGGAGCTCCCCGAATGGAAGGGGCTTGAGATCCAGGCAGTGACGCTTTACAGTGGGGGAAAGTTTTCGCTTTATGGCTTCAAACGGTACGAAGATGTGCGTCTTGTTTTCATGCCTGAGCTCGATCTCGGCTTTTTTGGCGGCGACCCCGACAATTTCACCTACCCCAGGTATAATCTCGACGCCTCATTTTTCCGTGTATATGACGAAAACGGCAAGCCGCTTAAGAGCCCTAATTATTTCCGTTTTAATCCCGACGGGGCAAAAGAGAATGAGCCCGTGTTTGTCATCGGCAACCCCGGGACCACCGGCAGGCTGCAAACCGTTGATGAGCTCGAAATGGAGCGGGACTACAAACTGCCTTATCTCATCAAAGTCCTGGAGAACAGGAAGGCAGTTCTTGAACGCTACAACGCGAAAGCGAAAAACGACAGCATAACCAATGAAATATTCAGCTTTGAAAACAGCGTAAAATCTTTCAGCGGGCAATTGAAAGGAATGAGAGATCCTTACCTGATGGCCCGGAAAAAAGCTTTCGAGGAAGATTTCAAACGTAAGGTCCGGGAAAACCAGGACCTCGCCCGTGAATATTCGTTATGGGACCAGATCTCACAGGAAGTCAAAACACTAAGAGGCGCCCAGAACGACCTGATGCTGTTCCAGACCAACCCGCTTTTCAGGGGAGAGATGCTGACATTCGCCCAGCAACTGGTCGACTATACCGCTATTTCCAAAACCAACCCGGAACGTGCCGGAACGTTGAAGGAGATGCTGAATGCATTTACTCCAAAAAACGAAGAGGTAGAAGTCGGATACCTCACATCTCACCTGGAAGAGGCGCTTTCTCTCCTGGGAGCTACAGATATTTACCTGCGTTATGCACTCGATGAAAGATCGCCGGCGGAAGCGGCTGAATGGATGTATTCGCAGACAAAGCTGAAGAATAAAGCTTATGTGGAAAACCTGATGAAAAACGGGGAAAAAGCCCTTGAAGAATCGGATGATCCTTTTATCCAGCTTGCTTTGATTGCCCAGCCCCGCTATATGAAATCGATTTTTTCCGCCCGCGATGCTTACATGAAGCTTGAATTGCTCCAGGGAAGGCTTGGCCGCCTCATTTTCGATACTTACGGGACTGCTATTCCGCCTGACGCCACCATGTCGCTCCGCATCAGTGACGGCGTTGTTAAGTCTGTAGATTACAACGGCACCAAAGCCCCGGTCAACACTACCTATTACGGGCTGTACGACCGTCATTTGTCGCACAAAGGTGTATACCCCTGGTCATTGCCCGACCGGTGGAAAAACCCGCCCGCAGAACTTCTGAAAGCTCCGGTGAATTTTATCTCCACTAATGACATCGTGGGAGGCAATTCCGGCTCCCCGCTGGTCAACAGCAAGCTGGAGGCAGTGGGGCTTGCTTTCGATGGCAATATGGAAAGCCTGACGGGATATTTTATCTTCGCTCCCGACACCGGCAACCGTACGGTATCGGTACATACCGGCGGGATTATGGCTGCCCTGAAATACGTCTACAAAACCAAAAGGCTTACAGACGAACTGGAAGCACGGTAAGCTATAAGTCTTTAGCTATCCGCAATCTTCCTCGAAAAGCTGTATTCTTTTCTGTCGACCTCTACCCGAAGCTCTACCGGGTCATCACCGGCTATGAGCGATGCGGGGTCGGTAATCAACCTGCAGGACGGTGCTGAAGTCCCCTGGTACGGGAGCAATATCGATACAAACGAGAAGGGGGCTAAACCCTGGTATCCGGCGCTTACTGCCTGGCGTTCGGTTCTCTTTCCGTATTGGTCTGAAGTCCAGCCCTTTTCCTCTGAAAGGACTATAGGGGCTTTGCCGTAAATCCTGACCAGCAGGTTGGCATCCGGGAACTTCGTACAGATCGAATTATCCGACTTGTTCAAATCGATTTCACCCGGCGCCATAGGAAAATGGATTTCAAGGTTACCCGCGGCATCGCCTATCGCTTCATCCAGTATGACGAAGAAAGGTTTTGATTCCTTTGCGGCAAACCAGACTGTACGCCTGTGAAGCAGCGATGGGTAGTAAGACTGGTTTTCGACGCATACCATATCCTGATCGCGGCCCGATTCCCATTTTACGAACTGCCCGGCTACGTTTGTATCTTTCCTATCGACGGTAAGTGTGGGATGCCGATGGGTTTTCCGATGCCATTCCCTGTCTTCACTGCTATGCCCGTAGAGATAAAAGCCGGTATCGGGCATCAGCCAGCGGCCGTATGCGCGGAGCTCAAATGTTCCGTTATCCTGTTGATCATGATAAGGGTTTATTCCCTGCGGTGAGCAATGGAGCGCCATATATACCTGTTCCGGCTTCCAGTTGTTCCTGAATACATAGAAGCCTGCCTTCTTATAGGCTGCACTCCCGTTAGCCGGCAGAAGGTCCCACCTGCCCTCAGCAAGTGCACCGTATTTCGGATCTTTAAACCTTTTGCTTGCCTCCTGGAAAGACGATCCGAGGCCACTTTTTTCCCTTTTTGTCGAAACAGGACGGGCCGTATTGCCGAACATAGGAAATCCGAGTTCCGGAGTCGCTATGTAAAACATATAGTCGGCCATTTTCCTGACCCTGTCCATATACTTTTCCGGAACGGGAAAGCCCAGCTCCCTGTACCGGCTCTCGATTTCCATAAAATCCCGGTATACCCCGTGGTGATAGCCGCCGCACCACTCGCGCTGCACTCCGTCGGTCGTAGTCTGCGCCATCAGGTTCGAGTAGGTAATCTCCATGGACTTTGTCAGCCACTCCTGCTTACCCCTGAATTCGGGGAAGGTATGAATGACGTTCACAAACCCCCTTTGTTCAAATACCGCCTTATTATGGATCTTGTTCATCGGCATCGACAGGGTCTTTTGCTGATGATCGTAAAGACTTGCCATCAACCTGGCTAAAAAAGCCGGTGTAAACGCCTTTGCATTTACAAAAACCCTGAAAGCCTGGCAGATATTGGTTGCCCTGATACCCGTTTGAAGATCCAGCCAGGCATATCCCTTCCAGTAGCTGTAAGATGGATGAACGTCGTTAAGGGCCTTGGGAAGCGGATGCTTATCCAGCCAGTCACTAACCAGGCGGATAAAAGTACGGGCGTAACGTTCATCTCCTGTATGCGAGTACGCGGCAGTCAGGTCGGATGCCCAGTAAAACCGGTATACGGCAGCTATCCATTCTATATCACGTGCCGGATCGGCTGCCCAGTCAATGTTCTCCCCGTAGGAAGCCGCCGGATAAGGCCCCCATTGGAATGTATTCTTCTCCAGGTCTGCAGCCCTCTCAAGCGTCTTTTGCATGTTCCCTGGCTCGGAATCTGTGCTTTGCTTTTCAACCGGGTATTTAGCCCTGTAGTATTCCAGTAATTCTGCCTGAGCCGCTTTATTCCCTTTTCCTTCCAGCGCCCGCTTCACCTTCTCCAGGCCGGGCCTGTCAAGATCCAGCACGTTAAATAACTGATCCGGCGACAGCGAGGTAAGATCGGCGGGAAGGGCAGGTTCCGGCTGACCGCCGGGATTGCTCATGGCCTCGACAGGTACCACCAGCCTGCCATAAACTGAAAAAGCGCTCACTTTCTTTAGAAACCCGCGCCTGCTTTCTGTATTCCAGATATGATTCATTTCAATTAAGTCGTCAACTATTAAGGAGTCAGGAAAAACTTTAGTCGAACCATTAAGATATTAGAAAGAGCTGATGCGTCTTTCCGATGGCTGTCAGAGCCTTCGGAAAAACACATCAGCTCATCATCACATCAGGACTTATACCGCTTGATGCTGATCACGGCCTGTTTCCCGTTGTTGTTAACGGAATTGAAATAGATATAGGCCCTGTAGGCCCCGTCGGCGGTTTCTACCCATGCGCCGGATTCCGCACGCATATTGAGCGCCTCGCCGGGCATACCGGTAAAATCAAGCTTTTCGAAATCCAGGTCATCGATATAGACCCCGAACTGGGCGCGGGCGAGATGACGATCTCTTAATGCCCACTCCTTGCGGATCTTCGAAACCCTGCCGGCTCCCGCAGGCACACCTACACCTGCCAGGTAAGGAGATCCGGCGCCGGGAGAAATCAGGGAGTGATTAAACGTAATCCCCGGAACGTTGCGGTAAAGATATACCAGGTCTATTTTCCCCGGATTTGCCCTGGCTTCTTCGACGGTATAAACCTTCATATCTTCGAGCGAGATATAGGCAGCAACGCTGTCCCTGACGGAGATATCCAGCCGCATATCCATTTTAGCGATCTGGTAAGGTCCCATGTCGTAGCTTACCGTTTCGCCCGTACTTGAGGTAGCGCTGAATTTAAAGGAAACGCTCTGCCCTTTTGCCGATTCCGGGATCTTGTAAAAGTATCTCAGAGTAGCGGCGCTTGTATCTTTCGAAAAAGTTACGGTGGTCGTATTCCCGGAAGTTACCGAAGGCGCGCCGATCTGTACACCTACATCCTGTCCTCCCCCGTCTGTATAAAATGAACGGTGCTCCAGATAGGTCCCTTCCGATCCCGCCAGCGAAGCCTCCACTTTAGCGGATACCAGTTTTCCCCGGGAGGAAGCCAAAGCCATGGCATAGGCAAATTCGATATCCAGTCCGGCGACATTAGGGCCGATGGATCTTTTAATTACGTCGTTCTGTAACTCCGTTTTGGCAGCCGGGATAGCATATTCTTTCTCCTCACAGGAAAGAAAGCCGAGACATACCGGGAAAAGCAACAGCCAACCCGCGCGTCTGC
>CAZLTN010000068.1:0-28747 GCA_964562455.1 uncultured Cytophagales bacterium | reverse complement strand
CCATCCAACCCCTTCCTCTCCCACATCCCCTTAACAATCTCAACAACTTCTGAGGGCAATTCGCTCAACTTCCCAAACTGCCAATCCCTTTCCTTCTCCACATCCTGATTCGCATATTTCACAGCTTTCAAAGCATACAACGCCCCGCCGAGAGCATGGTCCGCCATATGGGCAGTCGCCACTGTTTGCCCAATCGAACGGGCAATTGCCTTTAACACCGGGGCCGAGGTTTCTCTGGCTACAGCATGAGCCTCCAGCGAAGCTTTCATGGCTGTGCCCGTGGGTAAGAGGCCCGCCCCGATGTTCCGCAATGAATGAATAGCGGTTTGACTGTTTTGCAGGCTTTTTCAGATTCTTGTTTTGCATAGCTTGTACATCTTAACATTCCCTCAACCCTTCTTCCCGATCGCCTTAAAATTTAAAATAAGCGAAAGCTTAGAATACATCCTGGGCGCATTGACCCTACCCTGAAAAGATTCGACGACTTTGTCTTCCTGGTAAAAAATATCTGTCAGCGTCATGGTGTAGCCGACTTTACGGACGGATTGAATAATTCCCAGGTTCATGGCCAGGCCCAAACGGGAATTGAGCTTGTATTGGGCCGAAATTTGCGGAGAAACGGCAAATGATTTGATTTGATTCAAATCTGATATGGTGTGCCGATGTATAAAATTTGTACCTTCTTCTTTGTAGTAGATACTCCTTTCATTAGAGGCAGACGGGGCGTCAAACACCATCATTCCGGCAAGCAACCCGGCTTCGAGCCACAATATGCCGACATTATTCCTGTAAAATGCGCCTCCGGCTATAAAGGCTGATTCCAACGTCTGTTTACCTCCTTTAAGTTCCATTTCCCGGTAGCTTTCAGGAATATAACCTTTCCGGTAAAAGGATACCTTCCTGTCGGTGTGGATGTAAGGTAATAGTATAACATGGCCTTCCATTCCGATACCCCAATTCTCATTATAGTAGTAATGAAGTCCACCCGAAAATCCGGCACGTATCCATCTCTCGCCCATGCCGCTGACCAAGTCGCTTTTCAACGGAGTCATCAGGCTGCCGCCGACTATCATCATAAAGCGGGTTGGCTTATCGCCCACTGTCTGAGCGCCGGCATAGCCGCTCCCGGCAAGCATCAGCAAAAAACAAACCCATTTTTTCATTGGAGCGTAACCGGGTTAGAGACCTTCTCAAACTCTTCCTGGATATACCAGAACTTTACTACCACCTTAAACTGAGCCGCCTTCGGGGTTGAAGGGGGATTCATAAGCAACACCGGCATCACATAGTTACCGTTAGAATCAAAACTGTTATGAAAAACACCCGTCATAAGGTCATTCAATGGCATATAAGAAAGATAACGGGTAGCTGAGCCGGTTACAACCTGAAAATAATCGGTAACGTCCGAACCAGCCGTATGCGCTTCATCAAAGTCTGTGAGCGTGTAAATCCGGATATACTCAACAGCCCATGCGGACGGCCTACCTTTTTTACAACACATGGGCTGAAACGGATCAAGCGGATATGTGTCACGAAGCGAAACAGCCTGGCCTTTCCTGCGTTCAAATACAATCGCCATGCCAAATGCATTCCGGTTGAGCGACCGGCTTTCCGACAGCACTGGCCAACTACCATTATTGTCGATATTCAGCAAAGAAAAGTCTTGCACTTCAAAAACAGGTTGGGAAGGCCATTCGGTGCATTCACAACATGATGTAACACCAGCCAGTAAAAAACCAACCAGGAATATCGATTTAAGAGAGTTCATACGTCAAAGATAGGAATTCGGCAAGGAAGGTTGGAAACAGATGAAAATAGAAATATTCATCAGCGTTTATTCATTAAACACACTTTACTTTGCTCCTATGAAAACTTTTTTTTACTCCCTTTTCCTCCTGGCTCTATCAGGAGGTATTCCGCACAAAGCATCAGCAGTAGACATTTCAGCTATGCTACCGACCGCCGACGGTGAGCGCAGCTATATCATTCACGCACCGGGTTCGTTTGTGGCACGCGACCTGCCGGTAGTTTTCGTATTGCATGGGGACGGTGGTACCGGATCCTCGATCAAAAGCTATTCCGGGTTCGATAACCTTGCCGATAACGAGCAATTTATGGCTGTTTACCCGTCGGCGCAGAACAAAAACTGGAGCCGCGCAAAAGGTGAGCTCAAGGACATCAATTTCATCTCGGCCCTGATCGACTACCTCTGCCAGGTATATAAGGTAAACACGTCCAGAGTATACGTCACCGGGCATTCGGCGGGAGGATTTATGGCCTATAACCTGGGGATGTCCCTTCCCGGCAAGATAACGGCGATCGCGCCCGTAGCCGGCAATATGTATGGCGTCAACGGATTCAACTGGAACAATTTCTTTTCCTCGCCCGATTTCCGGCCCCTGCCGGTGATGCACATACATGGAGATACCGACGGCACCGTCACTTACCCCGACCCCAATCATACACCTGAGGCCTGGAACGAGTGGCCGCTCTCTTCCCTGGCATATTATACCTGTGGTCAGACCACCTACAGCCTTCCGCAACTGGATCTCACGCCGTCGGGCTCGGTCAAAAAGCTGTCGTTTTGCAGCGGCGCGGTAGAGCTCAGCCTCATCCGGATCGTCGGAGGCGGGCACGGCTGGCCGAATGTTTCCGGTTGGAACGTATCGGCAGCTATCTGGGATTTCTTCAAAAGTTATGCATTGGACGACGTCGAATCTTGCAATACCAAAGTGCTCCAAGCCGCTCACAAAAACATTATAGATCCTTGCGGACATCCGTTTGTGCCCCGCGGTGTTAACTATTCGCTGCTCGATGACTGGGACTTCCCGGGCAACCTGTCGACCACCGAAAAATCGGCCCAGATCATCCGGGCCAATCCCAACCTGGTGCGCATCCAGTGGTACGCCGATTACGGCCAGCCAAGCCGTCCGACCTATAATCTCGCGCATCTCGACGAGGTCATTACCCGCTTCCGAAATGCGGGTATCGTATCCATGATCGGGCTTTGGGACCTTACCTGCAGCAACGATTATTCCCGGTTCAACTCCGTCATAACGCCCTGGTGGCAGCAGAGCGACGTGCTGGCGCTTATCGAAAAGCACCAGTCTTTCCTGATGGTGAACCCGGCCAATGAGTTCGGCAACGTAAACTGGACCGGTAATCCTGCTACAGCTTTAACCACCTGGACGGAGCACTACAAAAACGTGATCACCGCATTGCGGTCGGCCGGAATCCGGGTACCCATTGTTATCGACGCACCCGATTGCGGCACCAGCCTGCAACCCCTGCTGGACAAGGGGAACGAGCTTCAGCACCACGACCCGCTGCACAACCTGGTCTTTTCCGTGCATGCCTATTGGGCGCAAAACTTCTATTCTGACGCCCAGTTGTCCGCTCTCATACAGAATATCTCCACTGCTGATTTACCCGTTATACTGGGAGAAGTAGCTAACTACCAGACCGATACGCAGCCGTGCCAATATACGATCAATCTCGACCATTTGCTGACCGAAGCCCAGAACAGGAGTGTCGGCTGGCTGGCCTGGACCTGGTTTAAAGACAACTGCTCCGACCGGCAGATCTCTCCCTCCGGCCTGTTTTCGGGACTATCTGCGTATGGCGCCCAGGTTGTCAATAACAGCACCTACGGCCTGGGCATCTATGCCGCCAAAATGCATACCGGGTGCCTGGGCGGCGCGCTTCCGGTCAGCCTGGCCGGCTTTGAAGTGACCCTGGCCGAAAATCGCCGGTCGGTACAAATAAACTGGGAAACCACCGCAGAACGCAATTTCTCCCATTTTGAGCTTGAAAGCGGGCAGGATATAAATGAACTGACCCCAATCTCCCGTATTCCGGGACAATCGTCCGGCAGCAAAATACCATGCCGGTACCGGTGGACCGACGCCCATGCCGGTATCGGTTTAAATTACTACCGGCTTAAAATGGTTGACCAGGACGGCTCGGTCTCTTTTTCGCAAATCAAATCTATCGCCGTGCCGGATGGTACAAATTTCGATTTCGAAATAAGGCCTGTTCCGGCTGACGGGGCTTTCTTCCTGACGGGATACCAAAAATTCCCTGCGGAGATATCGGTGACAGATACTCGGGGCATCATTGTCTTCAGGAAAATTGTCACCTCCTCAGATGATCCGGTAAGTACTGCCTGGCTGACGCCGGGCATCTATTTTGTAAGGGTAAAGGGAAGCGGGCATGTCCGGCGGGTGGTGGTTTCAGTTCCTTAAATATCGCCTCAGGCCCGACTTTGACCTCCTGAGCTCCTCCGCTGCCAAAGCCGCAATCGTTTTACCTCCATATTCATTGAGATGCGTATTGTCGACCAATCCGTCTGGCATTTTAGTAAACCGGCCCGGAGCAATATGCAGGAAAATATCTTTGGATACTTCCTGCCCCGTACTATCTATCCACCTCATGGTCCTCTGATTCAGGTCCAGTACAGGAACTCCTTCAGCACGTGCAACTCTCAATACTGTCAATGTATATGCCGTATGACTATCAATAAGGTTTCCGGTATCGCTAAAGCTTCTCCTGGCAATAGAAGTAGCCAGGATCGGGTGTGCTCCTTTTTCCCGCGTTTCCCGTATATATTGTGAAAGAGATGCTCCAAACTCAAGACGGGGCTCAGTATAGCGCAAACTATCTTCTTTCTTCTGATCATTATGCCCAAACTGGATGAGTACATAGTCTCCCCGCTTCAGGCTATCCAGGATTTTCTGCCAATGCCCCTCACTACGAAAACTCTTTGAGCTTCTGCCGCTGATTGCTTTATTCTGAAAGGATACCTTTTTTTTAAAGTGATCTCCAAAATACATCCCCCACCCCCTCAACGGATAATTCTCCCCTCCCTGGCGACGGGATAACGCCTCGACATCATAGTTTGCCATAGTAGAGTCGCCGATACCGTAGACTGTCCTGCGGGCACAACTCTGTAAAAAAACAAGCGTCAAAGAAAGAATGATAATAATGAAACTTCTGACCATGTAAGTAAATATTTTAAACGATCCGGATACCTGCGTAGCTTATCGTGTTTTCTTTTCCCTCCCGGGTCCCCAGCATATCCAGCAGGAAGGAGGGTTCGCAGCCGGCACGTTCATTGGCCGTCTGAAAACCGGTAAAGGGCTTTTTGAGCGCTATAACCGCGGTAGCTTCAGCTCTACCGTCTTTATTAATTTCTGTAATACGGTTTTCAGAGATCCTGCTGCCGTCTGCCCTCTGACCGCTCACATAGCAGACGACAAAAAGCCGCCCGTCCGGAGTAGCATGAAAGCGGGCTGTTCCGGGGGCCAGCACATCGGGGTCTCCCTCTTTGCTGCTGAGAATCGTTGCCTTTTCCCGGATTTTTCCCTCTCTAAGGATCGCGCACCGAATACTCCATTCCTGTCTTTCCTTTGGGAAAAACTTTTCACGGAGCCGTTCGTCAATGGCTTTTTCCGTCCACAGAAGATAGACACTACCATCCGGAGACAGCCAAAGATCCTGGTTCCGGATATAGCCGGCTGTTTTATCAAGATTGGCAATCTCAATCCAGGGATGGAATTTCTCTTGCGTGATATCGTCCGACCAGCAGAAAAACAAACGTCTGAATACATAATCCCATTGAGAGCCCGACACAGCCAGCTTATGAGCCTTCCATTCCTCTACCGGCTCGACTACATCGGCTGTTGCAAAAAAAGAAAACCTTCCTGTTTCTTAAGGCTACGTTACTATAGCACAGCCGCAGCGGCACTTCCTTCCCTCCATAGGTTTCGAGGGGCCATTTTATGGCATTGCTGGCTGCCCATCGCCCGTGCCGGTCGCGGAAGCTCCATTCGGCATGGTGATACATGTAATTCTGAAAGAAGATCATTTCCTGTCCCTGCCGGTCTACTGCAAAGGCCCTGTAGGAATGATCGTTAAAGCCGGGGTTCGTTTTCCATTCGGGAATAAGGCGCTCATAGGGACGATGCAGGTTCCTGCGGTCAAAACTAAGGATCTCAGGATGGGTAAGGCAGTATTCCGTACACGAATCGGCCAGCTTGGGGTTAGCCGTCAGCAGGATTCTGTCCTTATTCCAAACGGCCAGCGATGCCGGCTCGCGGGTCAGGTTAACCGGATCCCTGGCCTCCAGCTTCCATCCCGACTGAAAGCGCCTGAACAACGTCCACCTGCAGTTGCTTAGCCCTTTTACACCGGGATCTGTTTCAAGGCCACAGGCATATACGTCGTCCTTTACCCTCACGACCGTGGTCATACCGTTTCCCCACATGGGTCCGGCCCCGTTGTTTGCGGGCACATATTGGTAGATGTCATCTTCGTTTTCCAGCCTGATGCCGAATCCTTTGCCTGAATTAACCGCGGGTCTTCCCCACAGCTTTTCCCCGGCCAACATCCCGGCCGTAGCGAGTCCGAACTTAAAGAGGTCTCTCCTTTTAATCATCCGAGATAGTGAGTTACATTTGATCCCTAATTCCCGCCTTCTCCCCCGTTGACAAACAGGTTCATGGCCTCCGGCGCTCCATACATCGTGGCCGAATACGTTTTACCCAGCCCCGGCTTTGTCGTAAGCGGGTTTTCAAGAAAATCTTTGAAACGAAAATCCCAGGCCCTTTTCAGGACACGCAACTGCTCACTATCACTGTTGACACTGACACTGTTGACAAGCGCCATGATCGTAACCCCCGGCTGGCTCACCGAGCTTCCCGTAGCCGGGCAGGAAGTATAGCGCCAGCCGCTCCGGTGGTCATTCCAGGTATCGTTGTTCAGGTTGTCTACTGCACGTTTCAGGCTATTCGGAATTCTTTTATCACCGGTTAGCTGATAATACCGGCCGAGCCCGTTCAGCCGCACCGAAGTAATAAACCCTGCTTCTCCTACATGCGGCACCTTCCCTTTTTTACGATCCTCCAGCGAAACACAATTGCAATGCCCCCACGGAAGCGGGTACATCCATCCTCCCGATCGCGCATTTTGTTCCGTCAAAGCCTCATCGGCGATAAACTTCATCGCATTGAGCACACCGGGAGCAGGGTTTACCTTATAGATACCTGCAAACGCCAGCATCGTCCATCCGTTCACTCTTCCCGAATGATCCGTCCCCTTAAAGTACTTGTAATGCCCGTTTTCGGTAAGGCGCACCAGGTTGTTGCTGATTTTTTCCAAAGTCTCTTTTACCCATGGATCTCCGGTAAGCAGGTAGTAATAAGCCATACCCTGCGTCCAGATATGGCCCAGGTTATAGGGATCAAGGCAAAGATAAGGATTCGGGTTCCCCGACCCGATATCCTTACTTACATAGAGCTCGCGTATCTTCTCGACCGGATGAAACCCGCCCACATGCCCGATACTGTGCTCATGCACCATCCCTGTATGTGAAGTATATTCCGGCCTCTCCCACCGGGAAAAGTACTCTTTAAGATCTTCATTCAAAGAATGGACCACATCTACTTCACTGGTATGACGGGCGGCCAGCGCTCCTACGTAAAAATATTCGGGATCCCCGGTTCGGGCAAACTGTGTCAGGATCGTCAACGGCGTATCATATTCATGATTCCCCCAGTTGACTCCCCTCTCCCCGAACCAGTCTCCCCAGTTCATCGCGCCGTAGTCACGCTGTTCCCGGATAGACCTGCAATAGCCTTCGAAAAGCCCTTCTGCCCATTTGTCGTACGCATCCATCCCTTTAGTTCCCGCTGCCGCGATTACCCCCCACTCCCCGGTCGCTATCGCCTGCACCGGATCGGCGACCGGTATCAGCGGACGGTTGGCTGATTTTACAAGCCTTTCCCCGTTGCCTGACAAATCACACCATATCTGCCATCTCCTGGTCTGACCTTCCCTTATCCGGTAATTATCGTCTTCAAAAAGATAGTCATGCTTATACCAAGGCTCCATATGGGCAAAAGTCCCTGCCTGAAAAGACGGGAATAACCCCAGCGCTGCGGTATGCCCGCTCACCTGCAGGCTTTTGGGCCATTGCTGCCAGAAATCTTTCAGCGCTACGGCCAGAGTACCTTTACCATCCCTGACCTCCATCCAGCCCGGCGCTTTACTACCCGCACCGGCTATTCCCTCCATCCGGAAACTTTCGTCATCCGACTGGAACAATCTTACCGGATCGGTCCCGGGTGAAATAACATGGCTTTCCTGTAATCCGCCGAAGCTTGCCGATTTATAACCACCTGAAGACTGAATCTCAAAGCTCAGGTCTTTCAGGTAAGTAATCATGCCCGTATCCGAATGAGCCAGCAGCTGAGGTTCCAGGTAGAATTGCTCAAGCCCGGCATACACCGAAGCCCGCAGCCGGAAGTCTGTCACCCTGGTACCGTCAGGCCGGAAAAAGGAGCCTTTCAGCATCAGTGTGGTGCGAAGCGGTCCCTTTGTCTCTATCAGCCCGGAATCTGCTACGGCTTCACACCGCACACCCTCTTTATCTTTCAATGAAAATTTCAGGTCAAACCGGTTCGATATACGCAGTAGCGCCCCCGTGGTGGTTTTCAATTCCACCGGACCCGACCGGGCCGTCAGTCCCCTCTTTGCCGTCAGTTTCTCCGCGACAGGCCCTATCTCCTGTGCTTGTTTCCCGGTTTTCCAGGTGAGGCGAAATGCTTCCGTACTTCCGGCAGCAGGGTCGGCCTGGAAATCAACCAATACCCACCGGGCACTCCCGTCGCCCCAGGTAGCAAGTACCTGCGACTGAGATGGGATTACTTTTCCGTCCGACGCGGTCACGATAAACTCGCTGCCTGAAGGTGCCGCCCCTTCGGCGACCGGGATCCCTCCCGACAAGGGACGGAGCAGCCGGATACCGGCTGTTTCCGTTACTTTAATGTCGACGTAACCAGGTTCTGCCGGCGACTGTGAAAAAGCCGGACTGGGAAGAAAAAAAGCGAAAAGACAAAATAAAACTACGATTCCATTGATAATTCTCATAACACGCTGTCCTCATTGCTAAACGGGATTAAAGGTTATAAGCCGGATTCGTCCAAAACTTACCCTTTTCCAATGAATGCATCCGGTTTTCATGTGCACCAGGCATACCCATCAGTTACGTGATAGGGAGCCCGGGCGTGGGCAGGATGATACCAATGTATTTAAATCCCGTAATCGACATACGATAGCGCAACGGTAGCTTACATAGAGCAGCCCGATGACACTTTCCCGTTTTCGGGTTTGAATTCGCGGCTCTGCAAATCAAATCCCGAACTTCCTGAGATTATACACAACACTCACCAGGAAATACCTTCTCAGCACAACACTCTGAACATCTTCAATATAGGCCTCTGTCGTATTACGGCTCAGGCTGCGGTTCTGGTTCAGGATGTCGAAAATCTGCAGGCGGACCTCACCCTGCCTGCCCTTCAAAAACTGGCCGGACAGCGTGGCATTCCAAAGCGTAAACTTCTGGTTATAGCCCGCCGTGCGCCCGGTGGCGCCCGTGTAGGTCAGATCAGTATTGAATACAAAACCGAATGGGAGTTGCCAGTAGAAATCGGCAGTTACATATTGCGACCAGTATCGGGTATTCTGCTGCGGCAACATCGAATAACCGGCCTGTTCATAGCTCACCCGCGCGCCCAGCCCGTAATCGACCTTTCCTTCAAAAGCCGATTGAATACGGATACCCTGACCAAGCAAAGTAGTTTTTGCCCGGTTTTCGAGATTGTTGATCAGGCTTTGACCGGAGGATATGTTGGCCTGCGTATTTAGTGTCAGGTTGAATTTCAATGGGTTAATCCTTCGGCTCCACGACAGGAAGCTGTTCAACGCCCAATAACCAGGGGTATTGACCGGCTGGGAAAACCGGGCACCATTTTCGCTGATTGTCAGCGCATTGCTGATCCGGCTGTCGCTTTGGTTCAGGTTTGCAAAGACAAACAAGCTGCGGTCACCGCTGTTGTCCGAGCTATTATAGTTCAGCGTGAGCGTATTGAAATATTCGGGCCGGAGCGCAGGATTGCCGCTTTTGATATCGATCGGATTGGTATTGTCGACGACGGGCTGCAGTTGGGTCACGCTCGCCGGCGCAATACGGGTACGGTATTGCAGCCGCACGCGCCGGTTACCGGAAAACGTGTAACTGAACAAAGCATTAGGCAGCCAATGAAAATACTGCTTCCGAATGCGCAAATCCTGTGACAGGTTGTCCGAAACCTGGTTCGAATATTGCGCATCAAAACCCAGTGTGTAGCTAAACCGTAACCGCTGTGTCTGCAGGGTGGCGCCGGTCCTATGGGCATCAAATGTCCCGGCAAACCGGTTCGTAAGTATGGAATCGGGCAGGGAATAACGATCTGTTTCCACATCTTTATCGAAAACAAACCTGGACTGCCGGTTCCGGTTGTTGATCCACGCGTAGCGCGCTTCAAGCTTATTGCGAAACGAAAGCGGCTCCGTAAAAGAAAAGTTCAGGGTGTTTTGCAGTGAAAAACTGTTTTGCCGGTTCTGCTGATCGATGCTTTCATTCGTTTTTCCTGTTCGGATCGGGTTCCCGACTAGGCTTCCAATAGGATTTTCGACGGGGTTTCCAACCGGATCAAAAAATGCATTTTGCGATTGGTTGTAGCCCGTATTTCGCCCATCGGAAAGCACAGTATTCAGATTGGCAGAAAAGGTACGGCCAAGCTTGTCGAATTTTCGCATCAGGATCAGGTTGTTATAGCCATTCATCCCGCCGCCATCGGAGCGATAACGCGTTTCTCCCGTATTCAGCGAGTCGCTGTCTTTTGTGTACGAATAGCTGGTCAAATCACTAAGATAACCCACCTTTTGCCATGAAATCCTCGGTGTGAAGCGAATACTGGTCAGCGAATCCAATTGAAGCTCAAATCGCCCGTTGAAGCGCTGATTGAACGCCTTGTTCCTGCTATAATTCAATTGATCCGCCCAAAAGGACCGGCCGGGAAGCATGTATTCCCGGCGGCTGTTCTGATCGGTAGTTGTGATCGCCTGGTTCGCAAAATAGCTGGCCGTTATTTCCGCCCGGCTCCCATAACGCACTTTGCCGCCCTCCGCGCGATAGTTGAGCCCGCCGGCCCGCACCTCGGTGATATTGGCCGGCCCCTGGCCGCTTTCGCCTCCGAAAGAACCCGGCTGACCTATGAATACCGGTCCGTCCATTCCACCGCCAGGCAGATTGCTGCCCGGTGAAAAATTCTGCTGGTTAAGGTTGTTAGCCTGGCCTACGAGCGATATTTGCCTGCCAGGCCCGCCGTTCCGGTTGTTAAAGCGGTTGAGGCTAAGCTTTCCCTGGTAACGCATCGAATTTGCTTCTGTATTCCGACCGCCGCCAATCATATTCTGACCAAAATACCCCCTACCCTTGTCCTTTTTGATCGTTATGTTGATCGTCCGCTCCCGGTCACCGTCATCGATGCCGGAGAATTGCGACTGGTCCGAAGACTGGTCGTATACCTGTACCTTATCGACAATGCCGGCCGGCAGGTTGCGGGTAGCCATTTTGGGATCGTCCCCGAAAAAAGGTTTTCCGTCTACCAGCACCCTGCGCACCGCCTGTCCGTTACTTTTGATTGCGCCGTCGCGCGAAACTTCAATGCCAGGCAGCTTTTTGAGCAATTCTTCAACCTGGGCGTCAGGCTCGGTCCTGAATGAATCGGCATTGAACTGAACCGTATCTCCCTTGATCGTCACCGGCGGCGCCTCCTGTATGATCAGCACCTCCTGCAAACCGGTACTTTCTTCACTCATCCACAAGGTATCGAGACGAACCGGGTTGTGACCGGATACTTCGAAAAGCACGGATTTATTACGGTATCCAATAAACGTCACCAACAGCCGGTAACGCCCGGCTGAGACGCTCTTAAACCGGAATCTGCCGTCGCCATCTGTAACACCGGCGGTAACGTAGGAAGAGTCACTTTGGGTGAGCAGCGACACTGATGCCGTAAGCAGGGGGTTGCGGCTCACCGAATCGAGAACGACACCCGACACTTCCGTACGGACGGTAGATCTCTGTCCGTACGCTTGGAAGTATGCCAGGATCATGGCTAATAGTATTGCGAGTCTCATAGGGTTATTCTCCTCCGTCTCCCGGCATCATTCTCTGCTGGCGGAAATCGGCCATTACCTTTTCACGTATGCCGGTAAGTTCCTCTTTGGAAACCAGCCTTCCGCCAGCTTGCGGCTCTACCTCTCCGGCTTTCACAGCCCCGGACTGCACTTTGGTTGCTCTGAACTGCTCGCGGCTCCCTTCTATCAGCAGCGCTACACCTTTCTCAGGAGTAAGCTCATGGACAGGCGAATAGCTGGCAGGCAAGTCTTCAGTAAACCAGACGGTATAAGGCTCATTCTTAAAATTGACAATAGCCTTTTTACATTGATAACCCGCAATTTTTTTCGTCTGCCCCGTAAGCTGCCAACCGGAAATGCGTTCTATCGGGCTTTCACTTTTATAAATTTCCGCCTCCGGCCCTTTGCCGATCGCCAGGAAGGTAATGGTCTTCTGAGCCGCAATATCTACAAGTTTATATTCATCAAAAGGCCGGCCCAGGTTTGTAGTCTTCGGAGGCCCCCCGTCCCGCGAAACCCTTTGAACGATCGTATTCTGATCGTCCGAAACTTCTTTGACATAATTTCCCGAAAAAAGCGCCTTCTGCCCGAAGGTACGCGAATTGGGTATGTCAGTGGGAAAATTGGGGTCGCCCGGCTTGACCGGCTCGCCGTTAAAGACCATTCGCAATTGGGAAGGATCGATCTTACGGATCACCTCATAATTGATTTGTCCCGAAAACTGTGCATACGCCTGCGTGGCGACCAGCCACAACGCCGTTATTAAAATCCTGATTTTCATAGCATCCGCTTGTTTAAATTTGATGCACCAAAGTTGGCCGGAAGCTATGTTAGGCACTGCTATTTAGTGTTAAATAGTGTTACAGCCGTTCCAAAACCGCCTGCCGCAGTGTAGCTTTGTATATGAGCAGCGCCCGTATCAGGTTCATTTTCTGGCTGATGACCCTTTGCATTGCAGCGATCAATGCATTTCAGGGGTATTGGCTTTTGACGACCTACCGGCTGAACCGCTCGCAGTTTAAGCAAATAGTTCAGGAAGCGCTGTTCCAGGTTGTCGAGGAACAGCAGATAGCAAGGGCTGATTCATTGTTTGGCAGGGACGGTGAAAAGCTCGGCGCTCCGGGACCTCCTGCCGCCCCGGGCTCGCGGATGATTGTCAGGAAATTCCGATCAGGTACAGATGCGCAGCCGCGCCTGTATATTCGTTCGGACCCCGGAAGTGAAACCCCGCCATCTGCCCCGGAAGACACACTGGCTAACCGGATTTCAAGGAAGCTGGTGATGGGGTGGTCGGAAGGCGGACAGGTTGACAAGAGAAAACTCTTTAGAGCCTACCGGCACGAACTTCAAAAGCACGGGATCGGGGCTGCATTTTTACTCGATACGCTACGCATCGAGACCAGGTCCAATGGCGACGATACATTCTTTATTAGCAGCGAAAATAGCGGATCGCCGCTATTGAAGCAATTCAGAACATTTCCTGTGCCGGTTAATCCGGTCAGGAATCTTTTTGTGCAGGCTACTTTTGATACGCCGTTTGTTTATTTGTTCAAAAAAATGGCCGGCCTGCTCGCCGCAAGCTTCGTGCTGCTGATTCTTACAACCGGCTGCTTTATCTACATGCTGCGAACCATTCTGAGGCAAAAACGGCTTTCGGAGATCAAGAACGATTTTATCAATAATATGACCCACGAGCTGAAAACACCCATAGCGACGGTGACTGCCGCTGTGGAGGCGATGATGCACTACGGTGCGCTCGATGATCCTGAAAAAGCCAGGAACTATCTTTCCATTTCTCAAAGCAACCTCGGGCGCCTCTCAGAGCTGGTCGAAAAAGTGCTCAACCTGGCAGTGGAAGATAAGCAGGAAATGAAGCTGCACCGCGAACCGGTAAACCTCCGCCGGCTCATCTCCGAAATCACCGAAAGTTATACGCTCAAGACCGTCAAACAGGTTTATTTCGACCATAACGTCTCTGAAAATGATACGGTTTTAGTCGACCGGATCCATTTTGCCAATGTGCTCAGTAACCTGGTGGATAATGCGGTCAAATATTCCAACGAAAAAGTAACTGTCATTTTCAGGTATAAAAATGACGGCGTCAACTGGCAGCTCGCCGTAGCAGATAACGGGATCGGGATTGCGAAACCCTACCATCACGCTGTCTTCAATCGCTTTTTCAGGGTACCGACGGGCGATCTCCATACGGTGAAAGGCTTCGGGCTGGGACTTGCCTACGTCAGGCAGGTAGTGGAGCGGCACGGCGGGAGCGTCGACCTGGTGAGCGAGCCCGGCAGGGGGAGCGAGTTTATCCTGAAATTTTAAACCATGCCGAAAGTCCTACTTATTGAAGACGAGCCTGCATTGGGCATGATCGTAAAAGACAGCCTCGCCTACTGCGGATTTACGGTTTTCTACGCAGAAAACGGCGTTGCCGGCCTCGCTCAATTTGAAGAGCATCAGCCGGATATCGTCGTCGCCGATGTTATGATGCCGGATATGGACGGCTTTACAATGGCGGAACGTATCCGCAGGCAGGACCCGAACGTGCCTATCATGTTCCTGACGGCGCGGTCGCAGACGCCCGACGTTGTAAAAGGTTTCGAGCTGGGCGGAAATGACTATCTGAAAAAGCCTTTCAGCCTCGATGAGCTTATTGTCCGCATAAAGGCACTGCTCCGGCCGCGAAATCCGGACACATTCCCTTTGACAATTTTTAAGATCGGCCGGTACGAATTTGATCCGGCCAAACAAAAATTATCGCTCGACGGGCAGCAAACCGCCCTCTCTCACCGGGAAGCGGAGCTGTTGCGCCGGTTGTGCCAGCTCCGCAACCAGGTACTGGAGAAAAATACGGTACTGCTTGAGCTTTGGGGCGACAATACTTTCTTCAACGGACGCAGCCTGGACGTATTCATCACGCGCCTCCGCCGCTATCTCAAAGATGACCCCCGGGTGCAGATCGTTAACATCCGCGGGGTCGGGTATAAGTTGATTATCTGAGTAAGTGGCATCATTTTTTAAACGGAGTGCCCGAGGCAGTTAAATACACGCTTCTTTCCGCTTTACTCTATATTAATTATACTATCCCGGGAATGAAAAAGCTGCTTCAACTACTGATCTTTCACCTGTTCTTTACCGGCGCCTACAGCCAGACGGTGCCCGACTACAATCTCGACCTGGAACACTTGCAGAAGGGACAATCCCTGCCGGAAAAGTGGTTCCTGTGGGGAAGAGGCTACACCGTGGTGACGGATAGCACCGAAAAGTTCAGCAATCGTCGCTCCGTAGTAATGCGGGCTCCGCAGGAAATACCTTCCGGAGCTTTCGGGTGCGTAGCTTCGGCGCTTCCGGCGATTTATGAAGGCGGGCAGATAGAATTACGCGGCTACATGAAGCTTAGCGGGGTAGAAGGGGCTGCAGGCCTTATGCTCCGGATAGACGGTAAATCCGGCACGCTGCAATTCAACAACATGCAGGGGGAAAAAATCAGGGGAACGGAGGACTGGAAGCAATACAGTATCCGGCTACCCTACCCGCCGCAGGCTGCGAGCATATACATCGGCGCGATACTAACCGGGAAAGGGACATTGTGGGTAGACAACTTTGAGCTATACATAGACGGGAAACCACTTTCGGAGGCGCAACTGAAAAAGCCCGTTGCTGCCGTGTCGGACAAGGAATTCGACAACGGCTCGGGGATTTCGTTCCCCCGGCTTACACCCTCTTTAATCGACGACCTGGCCTATACGGGCAAGCTTTGGGGGTTTCTGAAATACTACCACCCGGCAATTTCAAAAGGAGATTTCAACTGGGATTATGAATTGTTCCGGGTGCTGCCCGCAATCAAAAATGCCTCTGATCCAGCCGAAAAAGAAGACGTACTGGTACAATGGATCAGGAAGCTCGGACCGCTGGCGCCCGACACGGCCCGGTCTCCTGAAACCCGGGCGTTGCTGACGCCCGATTTTGCATGGATGGAGCGGCCCAGCTCCGGAAAGGAGCTTGTCTCTCTCCTGGAACAGGTCAAACGGGCCGGCCGTTCTGATGTAGGCGGCTATTATATCTCGCTGGCTCCCGGGGTAGGAAACCCCGAATTCAGGAACGAAGAAGCCTATTCCAATATGCCGTATCCCGATGCGGGCTTCAGGCTGCTGAGCCTGTTCCGCTACTGGAACATGATCGCCTATTTTTTCCCTTATAAATCCCTGATAAAGGAAAACTGGGACGATGTGCTCCGGGAATTCGTGCCCCGGTTCCTGGAAGCCCGAGACGAGGCGGCCTATCAGCTTGCGGCTTTGGAATTGATCGCCAGGGTGAAAGACACCCATGCAACTCTTCACAACCCGGGAAAAGCGCTTGAAACGCTTTTGGGGAACAGGTATTCGGCGGCCGAGCTTTCTTATGTTGAAGAAAAACCCGTGGTAGCCGGTTTTTTCAACGCTTCGCTTTCGGAGGAGTCAGGTTTGAAAGTCGGGGACATTATCGAAAAAATCGACGGACGGAATGTAGAATCCATTATCGCCGGCCTGCTGCCTTATACCCCTGCTTCCAACAAGCCGACGCAGCTCCGGAACCTGTCCCTTCACCTGCTCCGCTCCAATAATCCTGCGCTGAAAGTACAAGCGCGCAGAGAAGGGCGCCCCCTGGATATAGAAGTGCCGACTTATGAAAAAAGTAAAATAAATCTTTACGCGAATTACAATAAGCAGGACACCTGTTTCAGGCTGATACGACCGGATGTTGCCTACCTGTTTCCTGGGAAATTCAAGAACAGGTATTTGGATGCGCTCACACCGGAAATAAACAAAACGAGGGCGCTCATCATCGATCTTCGCTGCTATCCGTCCGATTTTATGGTCTTTACAGTCGGCAGCATGCTCTTACCCGAAGCCCGGCCTTTCGTAAAATTCACTAACGGCAGCCTGAAGCAGCCGGGGCTGTTTTCTTTCACCCCTGCACTGAGCGTCGGCGGGAACAACCCTGCCTATTACAAGGGGAAGGTAATCCTGCTGGTGAACGAGCGGACCCTCAGTCAGTCGGAATATACGGCGATGGCCTTTTCGCAGGCGCCGGATGTCGTGATAGTGGGGAGCACTACGGCCGGCGCCGACGGGAACGTATCGATGATCACCTTACCGGGAAACATAAGAACCGCCATCAGCGGCATCGGTGTCTACTACCCCGACGGCCGCGAGACGCAGCAGGTGGGCATTATCCCCGATGTGGAAATCCGCCCGACAATCCGGGGAATCCTTGAGGGACGCGATGAGGTACTGGAAAAGGCGCTGGAGATCGTCCGCTAGCGGGGCTGGCGATCCTTATTTCCCCATTCTTCCCGTCCCGGTTTATCTCCCGGCCGGCAGACTCGCTCCTGCCCTGTCTTTGTCATGCTCTTAACCGGACGCAGCCGGTTCGTACAAACAATCATTTTTAGCTGGAAACAGGCAAACGTTTCCTGAAATGAAATTTTTTCAAAAAATATTTCCATCCGGTATAGGGAATAAAAGTGCAAAATTGTCTGTGTTAGGTGCAAGGTAAGCCGGCCCAAACACGGATGCGTATGGAAATGTACAACAGAGCTGAGTCCGAGGCGGAAATTCGGATAGAACGATCCCAAGACCCCAGGGAGGTGGATGATGAATTGTTTATCAGGAAGGTATTTGAAAGCAACCCTGAAAAAGGATGTGAGCTGCTGTTCCGGCGCTATTACACCAATTTATGCAATCATGCTATACGGTTTGTGCATTCAAAAGAGGTAGCAGAAGATATCGTAGGAGAAATTTTTGCTGTTTTCTGGCAAAAGAAGCTTTATGAGCAGATTGAGATCTCCTATCGTTCCTATTTGTACAAATCGGTCCGCCACAGGTCATACAATCATTTAAAAACGCAGGTAGAAAGAAGTGATTCGCTGGAAAGCGCTTACCAGGCATCGTCCGGGGAGCAACTTCCCGACGAGGTCCTGCATTATACCGAGTTGCACCAGAAAGTGGAACGTATCATACAGCAATTGCCGCCGCAGTGCCGGAGGGCCTACCTGATGAAACGGGTAGAAGGTAAAAAATACGACGAGATCGCCGCCGAAATGAATGTGAGCAACAAAGCTGTGGAGGCGTTGGTAAGCCGGGCGTTGGTGCGGCTTCGCCAGGGACTCCAGGAAGACTGGTTTTTACTGATACTGGCAGGTGTGCTGGCTCATGCAGGAAAGGGCCCGGTCATATAGCGTAAATATTTGTCAGAAAAGATGAGATCCTATGAAAAGACCGATAGATAAAAATACACTTTTTGGGTTCTTCGACGGGAAGACAACTTCGATTCAAAGGAAAATGATAGAAGAATGGCTTCAGCAGCCCGGCAACAGCGACCTTTACTACCGTTACCTGGACGAATGGGAGAGCCGGCACGCTCAGTTTATTCCCGATGAAGCCGCCGCCCTGGAGAAATACCGCTCGGCGATGGTGAATAACCGGGAAGTTGTAGCTGCTGCAGTCGAAAAAAAAACCTTCCGGAGATCATGGTGGCACAGGTCATTTTTCCGCTTTGCCGGTATTGCCGCCTGCCTGCTGATTATTTTACTCCTGGTCTGGAACGGCCCGGTCCTTTACCGGCAGTATGAAAATCCTTTTGGCACTACCGCTCATTGCACACTCACAGACGGCACGAAGGTCGTGCTAAACGTCAATTCCCGGCTCCGGGTACCCCGGTTCGGGTTTAACAAAGACATACGGCGGGTCAGGCTGGAAGGGGAAGCGGAGTTTGACGTCGCCCATACGCCCGGCTCAACGCGGTTTATCGTCGAAATGGACGGCGGCTATTCCATCGAGGTCCTGGGAACGAAGTTCGTGGCATTGTCACGCAATAAAAACAAGCGTGTTTACCTGGCCGAAGGCAAGGTAAAAATGGTGCTTCCCGAAGGGCGGCAGATCTATATGAAGCCGGGGTACCTGTTTGAAGCGACCGGAAACACACCCGGGACATTGTCGGTCCCGGAAAAGCCGCAACGGTACCTGGCCTGGAAAACTCACCAGTTTTATTTTGATAACACGCCGTTGTCTGAAGTAGTGCGCCAGATGGAAGATCGCTTCGGGATCGCCATACGGATCACGGACCCGGCACTGCAGGAAAAAGAGCTGGGCGGGATCTATGAAGCGCAAAGCCCCGATGACCTGCTGCAGGTGTTGGCAGAGCTTTACCACATTGAAATTTCCCAGAATAAAAATCGCATTGAACTCCGTTCCGGATCTAACCTTTAATCTTTCCAGCAAAATGATGAAATATCTATTCAGGACATTTATATGCTGTTCCGCGCTGATGGCCCCGCTGGCCGGACTGTCGCAGGAACTGGCATCCGTCAGATCGGTCCAGGCGCCATCGCTTTACCAGCAACCCAGCTCCCCTCAAAAACTGAGAGAAGCTTTGGTCGAACTGGGTAAACAGTATGGAATAAGCATCCTCTTTGACGAATCGACCATCAGGGACCGTATCGTGGAAGCAGGGAGTAGCAAAGCTTCGGCACGGATAGAAGCGCAGTTGGAGGCTCTCCTGAAACCGCATGCCCTGAAATTTAAAAAAATAGGCAAAAAAGCTTTCGTGATCCTACCCAGGGAAGAGAGCCAGGTAGTATTGCCTGACAACTCCGCGGACAATCCCCACTCCGGGAATATAGACCGCTCGCTTGCAGACGCAGCATCTCTCACCGCCCCCGGCATCCACGCCGAAAGGCTGATCACCGGGAGGGTAACAGACGAAAAAGGAGATGGCCTGCCCGGAGTCAGCATTATCGTCAAAGGGTCGGCCGCCGGCACAACCACGCAGATCGACGGCAATTACAGGCTTACCCTGCCTGAAGGAGATGTATCGGTCATCTTTTCTTTTGTCGGGTATGTCACCCGCGAGATCGCCGTGGGAAACCGCGCGAACATCGACCTGCAGATGGAAGTCGACACAAAGGCTCTGGAGGAGGTCGTGGTAACCTCGTTTGGTATTGAAAGGGAAAAGAAAGCACTCTTCTATGCTACCCAGGAAGTAAAGGGAGCGCAGTTAACTGCCGTAGGAAACCCCAACCTGCTGAACAGCCTGCAGGGAAAAGTCGCCGGGGTTTCGATCCGGCTTAACAGCGGCATGCCGGGAAAAGCTCCCCAGATCACGATCAGAGGAAACAGGTCGATAACAGGAAATAACCAGCCGCTTTATGTGATCGATGGCCTTCCGGTAGCGGGCGGCACCCGGATCAACGACTTGAATCCGAACGACATAGAGTCGATGAACGTGCTGAAAGGACCTGCCGCATCTGCATTATACGGACTGAGGGCCTCTAACGGTGTCATTGTCATTACCACCAAAAGCGGCAGGAGATCAGGAAAACCGACGGTCAGCTTTGACAGCCATTTCAACGTCGACCAGGTGGCGCGTCTGCCCAAAATGCAGGACGTATACGCACAGGGGCTGAACGGGGTATTCGATCTGAACCAGATCTGGACATGGGGCGCAAAGATCAGCGGGATCGGCACTTACACCAATGAGTTCGGAGAGCAGGAAGCAGCCCGCGCATATGATAACGACAGGGAATTTTTCCAAAAAGGATATACATTTTCGAACAACCTGTCGCTGTCTGATGCGGGTGAATACGGGAACTACATGATCGGGGTGGGCCAGACCAGCCAGACCGGTATCGTGACCGGCTCCGGGCTGAAGCGCTACAACGTAAAATTCAACGGTGAAATGACCAAAATCAGGGACCTCACCGTAGGACTGTCGCTGAACTACTCCGACCTGACCGTCGACGACTACCCGGAGCTGGGCGGCAATGATAACTATTTCAGAGGGCTTACGGACGTACCGCCATCCTACAACCTGAAGGGAAAACGCTATGCGGATCCGTCGAATCCCTACCGGCAGGTGTACTATCGCGGCGGGCAGAACAATCCTTACTGGGTCATAGATCATAACTACCGTCAGAATAAAACCAACCGGACCTTCGGAAATCTGCTGCTGCGCTATGACATGAGCCCGGCCCTTTCCCTCACCTACCGGGTTGGTATGGATTATTTCAACAGCAGGGAAGACGATTTCCAGGAGTTGGGAACGGCTAACCGCGGCCGTACCATCCCGCCCAGCGGCGGTAGCCTGAGCCTTGCCAACACCCGGCAAAACCAGGTGAACTCCAACCTTTTCCTGACATTTGACCATGATATCGGCGAAAAGCTGAACCTTAATGCAATAGCAGGAAACGAGATATACGATATCAGGAGCAGCACCGACAGGACGACCGGGTCGGATTTCGTAACCGGCGGGTGGGCCAATCTCAACAACGCTACCAACCTGGTCGGAAGCAACTCCATCTCAAAGCAGCGGGTAGTTGGGTTTTACGGGAATGTCAACCTGAGCTGGAACCGCATTTTTTTCCTGAATGCTTCCGGCCGCAACGACATCGCATCCAATATGCCATCGGGCAACAGGTCGTTTTTCTACCCGTCGGTAGGAGGAAGCTTTATTCTGTCGGATGTATTGAACATCCGGAAAAAAACCGTCTCGCTCATTAAGCTTCGCGCATCTTATGCGGAAGTAGGCCAGGTAGGTCCGGTGTATGTCAACAATGCCGGCTTTGTGAAAGGCAGCCCGGGAGGATTTGTATTTCCATTCAACGGGCTGACAGGGCTCACCCAAAGCGCTACGAGGATAGATCCGAACCTCAGGCCGGAAAACACCAGGACCGTGGAGGTCGGCGCCGACCTGAAGTTCTTCAACGACCGGATCTCATTTGAATACACCTATTTCAATTCTCAATCAAACGGACAGATTTACAGTGTCCCGGTACCGCTTTCGACCGGCGCATCCTCCGAGATCAGGAATGCAGGGTCGATGCTTTCGAAAGGGCATGAAATTGTACTGAACCTGGTACCCGTTACTACCTCGAAGTTCACCTGGGACCTGGGGATCAACTTTACCTCGTTCGACAATACGGTCCAAAGCCTGGCCGAGGGAGTCAACCGCATCGTATTGTCCGACCCGATCGTAGCTGAAGCAGGTTACGGTTATCCTTCCATTTATGGCAGATCTTACCTCCGCGATCCTGCCACGGGCAAACACGTAATCAACAACGATCCGAAATCGTCGACCTATGGTTTTCCGCTGACAGATAACAATCTCAAAGTGATCGGTACAACGGTGCCCGATTTTGAGCTGAATGTTATCAATGGATTACGGTACCAGCGTTTCTCGCTGACCGCCCAGCTCGACTGGAGAAAAGGCGGGGTATTCTGGAATCATGGCCTGGCGGAAGCGAACTGGCGGGGATTGTCGGCCGCTACGCTCGACCGGGAGCAGGAAGTGGTTTTAGAAGGTGTTAAAGGACGCTGGAACGGCACGCAACTGGCTATTGAAGGGACTAATGATATCCCCATCAAAAAAGAGTATCCTTATTATAGCCAATTGTGGACCAATTACGAGTCCCAGCTTTCGGACGCCTCTTTTGTAAGGCTGCGTGAGCTTACATTCAACTACTCCCTGCCGGTGTCCGATATGAAAAGAAAATGGCTTAGCGCTGTCTCAGTCTACCTGTCGGCGCGGAACCTGTTCCTGATTTCCGACGCATTCTCCGATCCCGAGGTGAATTACAGCGAAGGAGGCCAGAATGTGACCGGCAACGGCAGAAGCGGCATCACGCCGCAAACCAGGAGCGTGGGCGGAGGACTCCGGATTTCCCTGTAGAACCTAAAAAGAAGCATAAAATGAAGCGATATAAAATACTGATAGCGGCAATTATCCCGGTTTTCCAGATGTCCTGCACCGACGGCATCATGAACAACATCGATCAGAATCCCAACCAGGTCAACGATGCTCCTTTAAACACAAGACTGCCGCAGGCTACCATGGGTTTTATTAAGGCAGTAGCGGGTAGCTCGTCCAACAGGCTGGCTTCCTATTACATCGAGCACCATACCAACGTGCTGAGCATGGGCGGGATATACAATACGATGACCTCCTACAACACCGGAGGCTGGTCGGGGGCTTACGCTGCGCTGAATGATATGAAGCTGCTGGCAGAGAAAGCCGCAGAAGTAGAAGCCTGGGGGTATGCCGGGATTTCGGAAGTGCTCATGGCTTATTGCTATGCCAACCTGGTCGACCTGTACGGGGACATCCCGCTTACCGAAGCGCTCCAGGCCGGGGTCATCAGGCAGCCGGCATTCGATAAGGCCGAAGATGTATACCCTGCCATACAGGAGATGCTCGACCGGGCTATTGCGAACCTGGAAAAAGGCACCGGGGCCCCGGTAAAGCCGTCAAACGACGACCTGGTGTTTTCAGGGAATATGGCGTTGTGGAAAAAAACGGCATATGCATTGAAAATAAGGCTTTTTAACAGAATGAGCAATGTCAATCCGACAGGTTCGGCCAACGATGTACTGGCCCATCTTGATAAATCGTTCGCCGGCGAGGCGGATGAGTTTATTTTCAGGCGCTATACCGATAACCGCAACTACGAAAACCCGTACTCCGGAGCCCAGCACTCGCAGCCCGAGTTTGCGATGGGCAACGGGATTTACAATGCGCTGGCCTGGTTCAGCCCGACTACGAATGTGGAAGACGATCCGAGGACTTCGATCTGGTTTTCGAGGATAGGCGGAAAAATAACACCGGCTCCGAATGGCCTGGCCAGTGGGGACTTCGGCGAGCCGAGGCTGGACGGCCGTTTCTATTCCAAGCCGGCCGTTCTGAAACCACTGAATGCACCGCAGCCCCTGGCGACTTATGCGGAGCTGAAATTTACAGAGGCCGAAGCCAGGCTGAGACTAGGTGAAAAAGAAGCGGCTTACCAGGCCTATCAGAAAGCGGTACAGGTTGCGCTGAAACAGGCTTCTGTTTTCAATCCCGCTACGGCGCTGGCCGACGATAAGATAAACGCTTACCTGGCTTTACCGAAAGTATCCCCGGGTGCGGCCAGCCTGACGGTAAAAGAGATATTGCTGCAGAAATACATATTTTTGTTTTACAACCAACCCCTGGAAGCTTATAACGATGTAAGGCGCGAGCTGTTTATCAATATTACGGACCCCAGCGGGCTGGCCAACCGGGTACCTTATCCCGATTCGGAAATCAGCAGGAACCCCAAAGTGCCTGCCGGTGTGAATTTAACGACGCTTTTCGATTCGTCGACCAGGCTGTTTTGGGCAAAATAAAATATCACTCATGAAATTTAACCGGAGATCGTTTGTGCAGAAAATGGGGGCGGGGATGCTGCTGCTCTCGCGGGAACGGTCGCCGGAGCCTGTCCCGGTGCATTCCGCCAAAGTCAACGAACCGGTGCGTACCGGGCTAATCGGGGCGGGAGCCAGGGGAAAGTGGCTGGCTAAAATCGCCTCTACCCTACCGGCCTTTGAAATTACGGCCTGCTGTGACCTTTTGCCCGGCCATCGTGAGGCCTGCAGCCGTGAAATCGGGAAAAATATCGCCTTCTATGACGATTACCGTAAGCTGATAGCCGCCCGGGAAGTACAAGCCGTGATCATCGCCACCCCTTTGTTCCTTCATTTCGACATGGCACAAGAGGCGCTGAAAGCCGGGAAGCATGTTTATTGCGAAAAAACAATGACCCATACCAGGCGACAGGCGGCCGACCTGAAGAAGCTGGCGGCAGCATCGCCGGATCGAGTGTTCCAGGTAGGATACCAGCATCGTTTTAACCCGATTTATTCCGAAATCAAATTCCTGATCGATCAGGGCTATTGCGGCAGGATCTCGAGAGTGGAATGCACCTGGAACCGGAATGGGAACTGGCGCCGCCCGCTGCCCGAAAATACCGGGTTTAAGGGCAATACCGATTACCCTGACCTGGAACATCTCATTAACTGGCGCATGTACCAAAGGTATTCCGGCGGGCTGGTAGCCGAATTATGTTCACACCAGATGGATATATTGCATTGGCTGCTGGACGACCGTCCCGGATGGATAATGGGCACAGGAGGTATCGACTATTGGAAAGACGGACGTGAAACTTACGACAACGTGCACTTGCTTGCCGGCTATACCAAAGGCGTTAAAGCAAGCTTTACCGCCCTTACCGGCAATGCATTGCAGGGCTATTCGATTAAGATACTGGGCGATAAGGGGTCGATCGAGGTGACGGGAGAAGACGGGCACAGGGCAAAAATCTATGCAGAAAACATAGAAACGGAGCAGCAGGCAGACGGGGTCACCGCCGCTACAAAGCTGGCCTGGGAAAATGACGAAGGAGTGCCAGTCAGGGTCAAAAATCCGGCACGCGACGATGTGCTGCCAACCGAAGGCGCTCTGCAGCATTTTGTCCAGTGCATCGGCGAGAGAAAACAGCCGGTTTCAAATGCTGAAACGGCATATATATCTTCCGTTACGGCAGACCTTGCCAACGAAGCCATAGCAAAAGGAGAGAAAATATACTGGAAAGAGTAATTAAACACCTTAACACTATTTTATTCAAATGAAAAGAAGAGAATTATTACGATTCGGGGTCATGGGCGCACTGCTGCCGGCCGCTACCGGCACAGCCTGGAGCCGGGATGAAGAAGAGATACAAAAGGCTTCTGTTTTCCAGGAGCCTGCAAAGAAGCTGATGGTCGTGGAAGATGTGGATGTGATCGTCTGCGGAGGTGGCCCGGCGGGAGTGGCGGCGGCGATCGCCGCCGCCAGAAACGGCGCCAAAACCAGGCTGATCGAATTTCACGGCTGCCTGGGCGGTATCTGGACCGCCGGGCTTCTGAGCAACCTGATCGAGCATGAAAACAAAGGCGGGATCATGCAGGAAATCCTGGATGCGCTCGACCGCTCCGGTGCGCAGGTGTCGGCTACCAACTATGACGCCGAAGTGATGAAAGTGATCCTCGACCAGCTATGCAAAGACGCCGGGGTCGATGTAAGGCTTCATACCCGCGTAGTCGCGGCTTATACCAACGGCAAAAAGCGCCTGGAGACCATCGTAACCGAAAGCCAGTCGGGCAGGGAGGCCTGGAGGGCCAAAACGTTTGTCGATACTACCGGCAACGGCGACCTGGCGGCCTATGCGGGTTGCAGCTTTGACAAGGGCCATCCGCGTACAAGTATGATACAACCGTTTTCAATGATGGCTATCCTGACAGGGATTACCAAATACGATATGGTACGCCAAAACCTGATCAAGCATGCAGGCATTGCGCAATCGCAGCACAAGATCAACCTGCGCGACGAGATCAGGAGCATCGGGATGGATCCTTCCTATGGCATGCCGACCTTGTTCCTGATCCGCGACGATCTTTTTGCGATGATGGCCAATCACCAGTACAACGCCGATTCTTTAAATGCGCAGGACATCACCGACGCCACCATACAATCGCGGAAAGAAGTAAACGACATCGTAGACAAGCTCCGGAAAAAAGGCGGCATCTGGAAGGACCTGCGCATTGTAGCCACTTCCGAGCAGATCGGCATGCGTGAAGGTCGTCGTATAAAGGGCCTTTATACCGTATCCAAAGAGGACCTGATAAAGGGTACACGCTTCGACGACGCCGTATGCAGGGTGAAATTCGCCGTAGATATCCATTCGCTGGACGGAAAAGACGACAAAGGCTACAGCAACGACGGGATACGGGTCAAACCCTACGACATCCCCCTCCGCTCACTGATCTCTGCCGAAGTAGGCGGTCTGATGATGGCCGGTCGCTGCATCAGCGGCGACTTCTTCGCCCACGCCAGCTACCGTGTGACCGGTAATGCAGTCGCTATGGGCGAAGCCGCCGGGAAGGTGGCTGCTAAAGCCTCCCTTACCAACCGGCTGGCCCACGAGGTAAGCTGGAAGGAAGTTAGCGAGGCATAGCCTCACGCCATCGTCATCCCACCGTCTATAACCAGCTTCGTACCGGTAATGAACCGGCTGTCGTCGGAGGCCAGGAACAAAGCCCCCTGCGCTATGTCTTCATTCGTTGCATACCTGCCGAGCGGAATGGAAGCTTCAAATCCTTTTTTGGCTTCCGCTGCCTGCCCCGGTGCAAAACCTTCTTCCAGGGAGCGCATCATCCGGTTGTCGACCGGCGACGGATGTATGGAATTGACGCGAATTCCCCGCGGAGCCGCTTCGTGTGCGATGGTGCGGGTGAGGCCTATTACCGCGTGCTTGCTCGTTACATAAGCGCTCATAGAAGGGAAGCCCATCAGACCGGCTACCGAAGAAGTATTGATGATACTGCCGCCGTCGTTCATTTCAGGCAGCACGTACTTAATACCTAGCCATACCCCTTTGACGTTAACGCCGATTACCTTGTCGAATTCCTCCTCCGAATACTCTGAAACAGGTTTCACGACTCCCTCTACCCCGGCGTTATTGAAGAAGATGTCTATCTTTCCGAAGGTATTGACCGCATGGGCCACATACTTTTGCACGTCAGCCGACTTGGTTACGTTGGCAGCGACGAAACTTACATTTTCGCTACCCAACTCTGATGCGGTCGCCTTTAACGCATCTTCATTGATATCTACCAGCACTACTTTTGCGCCCTCTTCTAAAAACAATTTTGCGGTAGCAGCCCCGATCGCCCCGGAGCCTCCTGTAATCACCGCTACCTTGTTTGCCAGCTTTGTCATATCCGTTTTAGTTTAATGGTTTGATGAATTCATCATGGTATGAGGTCCCTCACACCTTCACAAAGATAACGACCGACAGGACGGGTTTAGGTAACCTGTGTTACAGTTTAAAATGACATTCGTCATGTTTTCTTTGCAATAAACCCTTTGTCAACGATCCGCATCCTTACCGATCGCAGGAAATTGTTTTCCCATAAAACCCATCCCCCGGCAATTCAGTGCTTTTTGCCCCGGCTCAGTATGAATATAGTGGAAATGATAAAGATGCTTCCTATCCAGTCGACCGCTTCAAAGGGCACCTGCAGCCATATCACCGCCACAACGGTAGCCGAAAGCGGCTCTGCCGATGCAAGCAGGCTCGACTGTTGTCCGCCGATCATCTTCACCGCCGTCAGGTAGGCGTAAAAAGCAAACAACGTTCCGAGCAGGATCAGGAAAGAAAGGGCCGCCCAGGTCTGCCGGTCCCAGATACCTTCCACATCCCACGGCGCTTTCACAAATGAAAAAGCAAATCCGCCCAGGAACATCCCCCACCCCACTACCGCTACGGAGCTATATTTTGCCAGCAGCTTCCCCGGCTGAAGGGTATAAATGGCCAGCGCAAAGGCCGATGCCACACCCATGATCAGGCCCGGCTTCGAGATCGATAAGGAGTTGAGCTTGCCATGTGTGACCAACAGAAAGGTTCCTGCTACAGCCAGCACAACGGCCAGCACTTCCGCTGCACCGGGCAGGCGCCGGTTCTTCAGGCTGAGGTAAATAGCTATCAGCACCGGGCCTCCGTATTGCAGTACCGTGGCAGTGGCCGCATTGGAATGCTTGATCGCCAGGAAGAATGCATATTGAACGGCCAGCATCCCGGTGAGCGCAAATACGACCAGTTGAATTGCATCGCGCCTGTTTTTCCATATCTGCCAGGTATCGCTTTCGGAATTGAAAAGAGAAATTAACAGCAGGATACCGCCCGCCAGGAGCATCCTCACCGTAATAAGCCATTCCACGTTGATCTGTTTGTGCTGGATCAGAAACTGGCCGAACGTGCCTGACACCCCCCAGAATACCGCCGCAAGCAAAGCCAGCATAACACCCGTCTGGGGAAGAGCCGGGTGACCGGTTACTTCTAAACTCTGCG
>CAZLTN010000067.1:0-28800 GCA_964562455.1 uncultured Cytophagales bacterium | reverse complement strand
TGCTCCCAAACCTGATCGCCACAAATTTCCTGCTCTTCTCTTCCAGCCGCAGCCTCGCAAAAGGGATCGAAGTGATAGAGTCGGCAGCGATAATAAGCGAAAACCACCGTACCAGGCGGGCGTCTTCCGGATAACCTATACTATCGGCGATTGATCCGGAAGAGGCGAAAATAATCCCGGAAAGCAATAGCGAAACCAGGATTACGGCAGTGAGGATAAGATTGTAATATTTCTCCCGTTCGACGATGTCACGCGCATAACGAAAGAAGGATGTCTCCATACCAAACGTATATACAACCAGCGCTATTCCTGTAAATGCATACAACTGTACCTGAACGGCCAGCTCTTCAGGACCGAAAAGCTCGCTGTGTAGCATCACCAGCAGGAAGTTGATCATCCGGCCCAGCATCGTGCTGACCCCGTAGAGAGCGGTATCACTGGCAAGCTTTTTTAACATTCCCGGTTTTCCCCGGGAACTTTAATCATATGTTTCCCGGTATTCACGGGCAAAAGTATCACAATTTGAAACAGGCTCCATCCTGTCGCAAATATTTTGAAATATAAACTATCCGCACCGGCTTTATGTTTACCTTAATAAATACTATCAACCATGAGCTCATTTTCAGAAATATTAAGCAGCGATAAGCCTGTCCTGGTAGACTTTTTCGCTACCTGGTGCGGGCCTTGCAAGACAATGGCGCCCATGCTCGAACAACTGAAGAAGCAGGTCGGCGACAATACCAGGATTATTAAAATCGACGTGGATAAAAATGCTTCCCTGGCTGCCAGGTACAAGATTCAAAGCGTGCCTACCCTTATTCTTTTTAAAAAGGGAGAACCCGTGTGGAGGCAATCCGGCGTAGTACCCGTCCGGCAACTTCAGCAAGTGGTGGAAAAATACTCCTGAGCTGGCTGGAATACAAAAAACTCTGCGCCCTTTGTGCCTTCGCGGTGAATTTACCACAGAGGCACAAAGGGCGCAGAGGCAACATATATACGTTATATTTAAACTTCTGCTCCTACCCGCTCAAGGATCTTCTTCGTAGCCTTGATACCTTCTATCTCCGACAATTTATCTCCTTCGTATTCTATCCCGATTATTCCCTTAAAACCGCTTTCTTTTACGATTTTAAGCATTTTGTTATAATCCGTCTCGACTACGTTCCCGTTTGAGTCAAAATCATTGGCCTTGGCACTTACTCCCTTGGCAAAAGGTAGGAGTTCCTGCGTACCCTTATAGCGATCGTATTCATTCAGGCACACTTTATGGTCATCAGGCTTCCGCTCAACGCAGAAATTTCCGAAATCAGGTAATGTGCCTACATTCTTGAGTCCTACCTGCTTCATCACGCCCGAAAGCCAGCTCCCGTCTGAAGAGTAACCACCGTGGTTTTCAACGATCACGTTGATCCCCGATTTGGCAGCGAACTCTCCCAGCTTACCTAGCCCGTCGATGGCAGCGGCAGCGACATCTTCAGCCGAGCCTACACCGTAAGCGTTGACCCGGATAGTGGCACATTCGAGGTGCTTGGCGGCATGCACCCATTTGAAATGATTCTCGACGGCTTTGTTACGGGCGGCTGCATCCACATCGCCAAGCCCGCCTTCACCGTCGATCATGATCAGGTGATTTCTTACACCATTATCTTTAGACCGTTGCAGCAGATCGTTCAGATAGGCCGTATCCTCCGCTTTATCTTTGAAGAACTGGTTTACATATTCGATGATATCGATATCGAATTCTTTCTTTGCCGTAGCAGCAAAATCAAGGTTATCAAGTTCCCCGGCACGTAAAGTCTTGTGAAGCGACCATTCGGCGAGGGATATCTCAAAAAATAGTTTTTTCGCTGTCCCCTCGCACGCCAGTCCGGGAATCATACCCGCCCCTATTGCCGTAAATCCTAACTTTTTTAAAAAATCTCGACGTGATTGTTGCATAAAGAAAAAGTTTTAGAGGTTAACTCCCGCTTCCGGGGCACGATTATATTCTAAAAGCTCATGGTATGCAAAAAATAATGCTGTAAACTTAAAAAACGCTTTACTTTGCGTCCGGAAAACTGATCTGCAAGTACTAAATACCTATTTATGCCTACCCGGAACAACTGGAAAACCTTGTCTCGGAAAACTGTATACGAAAATCCCTGGATCGCCATTGAGCATCACGACGTTATCACACCCTCGGGCAGCGACGGGATTTATGGCCTCGTAAAATTTAAAAACAAGGCGATCGGTATTGTCCCCGTCGATTCTGACGGCCATATATACCTGGTCGGCCAGTTCAGGTATGCGCTCAATGAATATAGCTGGGAAATCCCTGAAGGAGGAGGCCCCCTGGGCGAGCCGCCGCTGGAAACCGCCCGGCGGGAGCTTAAAGAAGAGACGGGGCTGGTAGCCGCAAAGTGGGAACAGATTGCCCGTGTACATACATCCAACTCCGCCACTGATGAAGAGGGTTTCCTGTTCCTGGCCGAAGAACTTACACAGTTCGAACCTGAAACGGAAGATACCGAGGACATCCTGGTGAGGAAAGTACACCTTTCGGAGGCCGTCGATATGGTGATGAGATCCGAAATCACCGACTCACTTTCCGTCGCGGGGATCCTGATGGTAGCACGGAGGAAAGGTTTCTGACAAATGATCAGCGCGGCAATTTTCGGGCTTATTACCGGTGTACTTCTCTGCTCTACCTTTGGAACGGTTTTCTTTTCACTGGTACAGACGAGCGTGGACAATGGCTTCCGGAATGCGCTGAAGATCGTCGTAGGGGTGATCGTCTGCGACATCATTTTTGTCTTTTTTGCGATCTACGGCACTTCCATGCTTCCGGTGATCCCCCATTTCGAACGCTGGCTTGCCGGGACCGGGATCCTTTTCCTGGCTGCACTCGGCCTTGTCAATATCTTCAAAGGCCAGCCGAAGCTTGTCTACCCCACTACCAGGGTCGGCAATTTCATCTATTATTTTACAACCGGGTTCCTTTTAAACGGCCTCAACCCGGTCAATTTCATCAGTTGGGTCACTTTGGCTACCTATGTAAGGTCTTCTCTGCAATACGACCATGGACAGGTACTGATGTTTTTCGGGGTAAGCCTCATCGGCGTTTTCGCAACGGAGAGCCTGATTGCCTACTTTGCCAAAAAATTCCAGAAGCTTTTTACTCCCCGCCGTATCCTGATTTTCAACCGCGTAACCGGGGTCGTTTTCCTGGGAATTGCCGGGCAACTGCTTTACAGCGCTTTTCTTAAAGCGAACTGAACCCCTCCCATGCTGTGGTATTCCAAGCTATTTATTACCCTGCGTTCTGTAAACTTATATTATATTTGACACTCGAAAACATATAAATAGGCTTATGTCTTGGTTTGTTAGAAAGGAAAAGGGGATCAATACCCCTACTGAAATGAAACGCGAGGTTCCCGACGGGCTTTGGTACAAATGTCCCGAATGTAAGAAGGTAACCCCGGTAAGAGAACACAAGCAGAATGCCTTCACTTGTCCTCACTGCAATTATCACGATAAAGTCGGTTCGGAGGTTTACTTCGAGCTACTGTTTGACAATGACAAGTTCAAGGAGCTTGACCCTGAGATGAGATCGGCAGATCCGCTTGGGTTTACCGACACCAAACGCTACCCCGACCGTATCGCCTCCAGTATACATAAAACGGGGTTGAAAGATGCTGTCAGGACTGCCGTAGGTAAAATGGACGGAGCCGATCTTGTCATTGCCTGCATGGACTTCAATTTCATAGGCGGGTCGATGGGATCTGTCGTAGGAGAAAAAATTGCCCGTGCCATTGACTACAGTATTAAGAAGAAAATTCCGTTCCTGATGATATCCAGGTCAGGAGGCGCCAGGATGATGGAAGCCGGACTGTCGCTTATGCAGATGGCGAAAACTTCGGCAAAGCTCGCGCTTCTATCTGAGGCCGGTATACCGTATATTTCCTTGCTGACCGATCCTACTACAGGAGGCGTAACGGCTTCATACGCCATGCTGGGCGACTTCAATATCTCGGAACCGGAAGCGCTGATCGGCTTTGCCGGCCCCAGGGTAATCAGGGAAACCATCGGGAAAGATCTTCCGAAAGGGTTTCAAAAGGCTGAATTCGTGCTGGAGCATGGCTTTTTGGATTTTATCGTCGACCGGAAAGAACTGAAAGGCAAGCTAAGCACCCTCCTGGCCATGCTGAAATAATATGGCGGACAAAATCTCCAAGAATTTCAATATTTCCAACCGACGGGCCGGGTTCGAGTATTTTTTCCTCGAAAAATATGAGGCCGGGATCGTGTTGACCGGAACCGAAATCAAGTCTATAAGAGAGGGGAAAGTAAATTTACAGGATGCATACTGTCTTTTTCTGAACGACGAGCTTTTTATCCGTAACCTTCATATCTCGCCTTATTCCGAAGGAACTCATTACAATCATGAACCGCTGCGCGACAGGAAACTTTTGCTCACCCGCCGCGAGCTCAGGAAGCTTGCTTCAAAATTAAAAGACCAGGGGCTCACCGTCATACCGGTACGCATTTTCAGCAGTGACCGCGGCCTGGCAAAGACCGAAATAGCGCTTGCAAAAGGAAAAAAACTATACGACAAGCGCGACACTATCAAAGAAAGGGACGTCAAAAGAGACGCTGACAGGGGGGACTACTGAAGATCTCCAATGGGTTTATCCGTTCGTTAAGTAATTTTAAATTTCCCGGCATAGTATTGCCGCGGTCTGAAAAAACTACTTAACTTTAGGAAACTAACTCCCTGACATTGTATGAGTTCGAAAGTTTTGATACTTAATCAGGATTACAGTGCCTTTAATGTTTGCTCAGTTCCAAAAGCTTTCCTGCTTGTCTATCTCAACAAAGCGGAGCTGATAGCCCAGGCCGACGACCGCTTTCTTCACTCTATTTCACAGACCTATTTTTACCCCGTTGTTATCAGGCTGAATAAATATGTACACCGCCCGTATAAAAGCGTAATGATGACGCGGCAGAATATTTTCAAGCGCGACCGGAATACCTGCCAGTATTGCGGAGCAAAAGATCATCTTACCCTCGACCACGTAATCCCCAAATCGCGGGGAGGCAAAAGCAACTGGGATAATCTTATTACAGCCTGCCAGCGGTGCAATACCCAGAAAGGGGACCTTACCCCGGAAGAATCAGGCATGCAGCTCAGACAGCAACCCTACAAACCCAGTTTCCTGGTCTTTATACGGGATTTTTCCGGCGGCCCGCACGACTACTGGCTTCCCTACCTGGGAGCGAGGTAGTTTATATTTATTCGATTTTTCTGGCCTTTCATTGGATAAAATCCGTTAAAACGTCTTACCTTTTGGCTGACATTACAATTCTCTATAATGACCAATAATCCTAAAACCGGTAATTACCGCTGGTTTATCTGCGGGCTTTTGTTTTTTGCCACCACTATTAATTACATCGACCGCCAGATTATCGGCTTTCTCAAACCGGTCCTTGAAGTCGAATTTAACTGGACCGAAACAGACTACGGCCGGATTGTAATGGTTTTTTCTGCCTGCTATGCTCTCGGTTTCCTGGTGTTCGGCAACTTCATCGACCGCCTGGGGTCAAAAATAGGATATGCCATTTCCGTTGCCGTATGGAGCATTGCTGCCATACTTCACGCCGCAGCGAAGTCGACGTTCGGCTTCGGGGTCTTCAGGGGGCTTCTGGGTGTCAGTGAAGCCGGGAATTTCCCCGCAGCCGTAAAAGTGATAGCCGAGTGGTTTCCCCAGAAAGAAAGAGGAGTGGCAACCGGCATATTTAACTCCGGAACCAGCATCGGGCCTATTATCGCTCCCATCCTGATTCCCTGGCTTCTTGCGTCTTTCGGATGGAAGGAAGCCTTTATCATCACGGGAGCTCTCGGTTTTATATGGCTTGTGATATGGTGGATCTACTATGAAATCCCCGAAAAGCAGAAAAGGCTGTCGGCCGGTGAGTTCAACTATATACACAGCGACGCCAAAACGGGGGATAACGGCAAAACGGAGGTAAAAAAAATCAAATGGGCCCGCCTGCTCACCCTGAAACAAACATGGGTATTCATCGTCGGAAAGCTGTTCACTGATCCTATCTGGTGGTTCTTCCTGTTCTGGCTTCCCTCCTACTTCGCTTCTACTTTCGATCTCGATCTCAAAAAGCCGAGCCTGCACCTGGCAGTAGTATATACGCTTACTACTTTCGGTAGTATTGCAGGTGGATACCTGTCGTCTTACCTGCTGAAAAAAGGCTGGCCTGCGCTAAAAGCCAGGAAGCTGGTATTACTGTTAGTAGCCATTCTTGTCTTGCCGATCCTGTTGGCGCGTTATGCCACCGACATATGGGTCGTAGTGTTTATTATAGCTATTGTAGCTGCTGCCCACCAGGCCTGGAGTACTAACATGCTTACTGTTGTATCCGATATTATCCCGAAGGAATCGGTCAGTTCGGTAGTAGGGATCGGCGGCATGGCCGGATCTCTCGGCTCGACTTTTTTCCCGCTGCTCGTGGGCGCGCTGCTCGACCATTACAAGCTGCTGGGCAATATCGGAGCCGGGTACAACATACTGTTTACCATATGCGGCCTTTCTTATTTTGTCGCCTGGGCAATTATCCAGTTACTGACCTACAAAATGAAACCGGTTGAAGAAGTACTCGCGGAGAATGATTAGAAAATTATGGGTTATGAATTTTGAACTATGAATGAGCTTCGTCGTCTAACCGTCTCATTTATCTAAATAAAACCATCTCTTTTTATTAAGTTGAAAGCTATCAGTTTAACCGGTATTGCAGTATTATCCGTATTGCTTTATTTCTGCAAAACGGTACGGACGGACACTACTCAGCAGCCTGTCTCCAAAAATGGGGAAGGATACAAAAGACCGGACATTAACTGGATGAAGGGCTTCAGCGAATCCCCGGTAGTGTCTCCCGAGCAATCACTTAAACTCCTCAAAACCGAAGAAGGGTTTGAAATTTCCGTTGTGGCATCGGAGCCGCTGGTACAAACCCCGGTAGCCATGCTTTTTGATCCCAAAGGCCGGATCTGGGTGGCGGAAATGACAGGCTACATGCCCGACGTGGTCGGGACGGGTGAAGACATCCCCAATGGAAAGATTGTCATCCTGGAAGATACCGATTCGGACGGGAAGATGGACAAGAGGAAAATATTCCTCGACTCCCTGGTACTTCCGAGATCCCTTTGCTTTTACGAGGACGGCATACTGGTAGCAGAACCTCCCGGTCTCTGGTTTTATAAGATAGCAGGCGATAAACCGGTTTCCAGGGTGCTTGTCGATTCGGTGTATGCTGTGGGCGGTAATGTAGAGCACCAGCCGAACGGATTGCTGAGGGCAATGGACAACTGGATATACAATGCAAAATCCAATAAAAGATACCGGAAATACGGCGATGAATGGAAAATAGAAAGGACGCACTTCAGGGGCCAATGGGGTATTTCCCAGGACAACCAGGGTCGTCTCTACTACAACCATAACTCGGCCAATGTACTTGGCGACAACTTTTTACCGGGATTGGGCCACTGGAACAAAAACCAGAAGGGAGTTGCGGGATTTAATGCAAGGATCGTGGCCAGCAACCGGGTTTATCCACGCCGCCCTACTCCCGGGGTCAACCGCGGGTATATGAACGGCATACTGGACGACAGTCTTCGCCTGGTCAATTTTACGGCTGCGTGCGGCCCGCTGGTTTACCGGGGTGACCTCTTTGGCCCGGCCTATGCTTCCAATGTATTTGTGCCGGAACCTTCCGCCAACCTGATCAAAAGGAACATCATAGAAGAGGAAGGCTATATCACGCCCGGAAAACAAGCTTATGCACACCGGGAGTTCATATCCAGTACCGATGAGCGGTTTCGCCCGGTAGCGCTGAGCAATGCGCCCGACGGCGCTATTTATATTGCAGATATGTACAGGGGCATCATCCAGCATAAGACCTATGTAACGCCATATTTAAGGCAGGAAATCAACGAGCGCTCCCTGACGCAGCCGCTGACTCTGGGAAGGATCTATAAAATCGTACCGCGGGGTTCAAAAACCGGCCCTATCGAACTGCGTAATGACAATGAAAGCCTGATCGGCATGCTGGGGCACTCCAACGGATGGATAAGAGATTATGCTCAGCAGACTATTATTGACGGAAAGAAAACCGGGCTGATCCCCAGGTTGAGAATGATTGCTACTTCCGGCGGCAATGAGCTCGGGCGCTTACATAGCCTCTGGACACTGGAAGGCCTGGGCGCTTTATCGGCCGAAGAGGTCCTGCCCCTCTATGCGCAGGAGTCCTTTCGCCTGCAGGCTGCGGCTTTCGGGCTTACGCCTTCGGTAATCAATCGCGATAATTACAGGATGTTCACCACTGTGTGGGAAAAACTCATTGCGGACAACCTGACAATGACATTTCCGTATATAGCTTTCGGTATGAACGCGGTGAAGGCTTTTGACGACGCTCTGGCGCAGGATATATTGCACCGTCTCGCCGGAAAGCAACCCGGTAACCCCTACCTGGCGGCGGCGATAGTAAGTATCCTTCAGGACCGGGAAAGTGAGTTTTTGAGCGCAGCAGGTCAAAGTATAAGCGATACCGCTTCGGCATTGATCGTACAGCTTAAATCGGCTGCTGATAATCGTATAAAGGAAAGCAATTCCCGTAACCAGGTGCTTCTTTCGAAAAAATACCCCAAAGGTGCTGAATTCTATAATACTATATGCCAGACCTGTCACGGTCCTGACGGGAACGGAGTGCAGGGGCTTGCACCTCCTCTCAATCAATCGGAGTGGGTCACCGGGCGGAAAGACATTCTTACTTCCATTGTACTTTTCGGACTGACCGGCCCAGTAACAGTAGCCAACAGGCTTTACCAGGCGCCTGAAATTAGCGCTGACATGCCGGGTATCGGCTACGACCCTGGCATTTCAAACGATCAGATAGCCGAGATGTTAAGCTATATACGTAAATCCTGGCAAAACAACGCCGACCCGGTTTCCGTAGAAGAAGTAGAACAAATACGAAAGAAATTTGCGGGGCGCGAAAAGGCCTTTACCATAAAGGAACTCGATCAACTCTAACATCTCCGACACCTTGTATTTTGTAGCGCCGGCGAACCGCTGCTTTTTTGAATATCTCTGACCAAGCGGACTTTTCGGCCTGCTTCGGGAAACGATTACAGGTAAACGACAATCCCGACCAGGCTGTATAACTATGGATGCAATAGAATCTATTCTACAAAACAGGTAGACAAACATCATTAAAATCAATAGAAAATATTACCATATACCCAGCCCGGAAGCTATAAAAGTATTTGCTTTTTGATACGATTATTTACTATATTTGAATTGCCTTAACCTTGGCAAACTACCTGATCACATACATAGAAGCAGGTAAATGAATTTTAATACACCGGAATTTTCTCCCTCAGAGCCTTCCGATTGGATAGCATAATTCTCTATTACTAAATGATAACTTTAAAAGCCAACGTTCATATGAAAAAAATTACCACATCTTCCTGACAGGAAGACTCCGTATTTCTAGCGTAAACGTAAAAACGTATATCGTTATCCCTTTCATCGCATTGATTTGCCAATAGGGGATTTTGCCTGGTTTATTAAAATCAGCAACGGGAAAACTGTTGCCTTTGCTACTGCTATACCGGTTTCCCGGCCCGCTTCACGGGCAGGAGATCAGCAGAAAGAGTGTCTATACGTGCGACAGACAGGAATAACTACAATTTTTCTCATGATTAAATTACTAAAGCTATGATCAACATTTCCAAAAGAATTTTTCGGAGAACGGGACTGGAAAAGCCCATCCGGAGAACAAACTACCTGCTATTACTGGCATTGCTGCTATCGTCCTTTAATATTTCAGCCCAGCAAAGCGAATTGGCGTGTAATAAAATTACAAACTGGGTATCGGGCACGCTCGTGCAACCATCAATTGAGGCTCCCTCCCCCAGTGGGTATAATTCTCTGTCCAAATGGGAAAACACAGACAACATTACCGACAGCGACACCGATAACTTCGGTACTCTTACACTTGTATCTAACAGGAGAGGCGGCACTTGTCTGACAACTACCAGTGCAGCCGGCAGCATCAGGATTTATTCGGCAGAAAATTACACCCTCGGCAACTTCGTGGGAATCATAACCGACAAAGATCCGACTGTCGAGTTCTCTTCCGTCACCATACGAGCGA
Source organism: uncultured Cytophagales bacterium (assembly GCA_964562455.1). GTDB lineage: Bacteria > Bacteroidota > Bacteroidia > Cytophagales > Spirosomataceae > Ravibacter. The sequence continues at coordinate 18,594 of CAZLTN010000067.1, read as the reverse complement.
TGAACGGTACGACACCTATCGGCGGGTCAGAATCAACTCCCATTGTGAGCTCTCTCAATAACGGCACCTATATGGTAGGGTTTAAAACTACCGGATCCGGTAATTTTAATGGGGTAAGACTTTCATTCGAGCTAAATGCCCCTGCTTTTCTGGAGGGATGCGAGACCAGGACACGGACTCTCGGGATTAAGAATGCATTTCTTGTAAAATACTGCCCGGCCCAGCAACCTGATTGCAATCTTACTGTAAAAGCAAACCTACCTGACCAGAATGTAAGCGTTTCGGGAAGCGGAGGTTTGGAAATAACAGTACCTGTTCTGGGGACAATACAATACGGAGCCAACGACATCGGAAATGTGATCTCATCTTCCGGCACAGACTACGGTACAATCAGCTTTTATTTAGCTAGCCTGGCGCCGGCCTGGATACAGGTCAAAGATCAGATAACTCATCCGAAAGGCACTTTCGCTGGATTCGAGATAGAAAATGACGACATTGTAAATGTATCCCTGCTTGGCGACATCACAGTAACCACCTATCTTAACGGCGTTCAGAAAGAGGAGAAATCTGCCGCTAATCTTTTCCTTTCCGGCGGGCTTCTGCAGACCTCGGGAAAGAAAACGCTCGGATTTATTACCGATCATATCGACGGGTTCAACGAGGTAAGAATTACCATTAGCGGCATCCAGCTGGGAGCCAGCACCACGCGTGTATACAATGCAGTGTTCAGGAGGTTGTGCGAAGCCGATCCGCTCGTCTGCAATACACCCGTCAGGATAACAAGCAGGAATTATCCCGTAACGATCAACATGGCCAATACTGGCGTAGACGGCATTTTTGGTCTCAATAACCGAATAACAGGTACCGACAATATCCTGGACGAAAACGCCACCTCACCGGCACAGATCATATTACCCGCGAGCGGCGATGCGGCCGGCATGATTTCTATAAAGAAGGGCTTGTCAAACTTCCCTGCCGGTGCTTTCATAGGTTTTGATGTATCCCGCCCCGTACTCACGGGCGTCAGCTTACTGCAAGGATTCAAAATTAAGACCTTCCTGAACGGAAGCCCTACTACGGAGGTGGTGAGTGAGAACGGTCTCCTGGCTGTCAATACTTCTATCCTGTCAGGAACAGCCCGTCGCATAATAGGGTTTATACCCACCATGCCCTTCGATGAAATTCAGCTCGTAATCGAACATACCGGCGTTCAACTGGGCACAACCAGCGTTCATTCGATGGTTATACAGAAATTCTGCGAGTCTGAAGATCCCCTTGCCTGCAACAACCCGACACAGGCCTCTATTCCCAAAAATCCTGTGTACATCAATGCTCGCAACACCGGTGTCGACGCAGTTGTTTGCGGGGATTGCAAGATTGATGATACTCAGGCGATAATCGACAATAACCCGTCTACTTACGCTTCGGTAGTTCTGACTGCCAGTCTGAATGTCGATGCGAGCGTTTCGGTAGCCAATGCACTAGAAACCTATCCCGCCAAATCGTTTGCAGGATTCGAAATCGGTACCGCTACCCTGTTGTCGGCTGAGATACTCTCGTCCATTGAGATCAACCTTTACAACGATGGCGACCCCGATCCGGTGAAAACCGTCAGTTCTGCCGGGCTGCTCCTGAGCGCTACATCCAGTATCGTCGACGGTACGTTTAACCGCCAACTGATCGGGATTGTTTCTGATGTACCTTTCAATGAAGCACAGATCGTTTTCAAACAAACCGGCGTCGATCTGGGAACAATCAGGATCTACAAAGCAGTCTTCACCGGCAGCTGTGCTATACCCATCACCTGTAACGCCAGTTACTACCTCACCCAAAAGGCTTTCCCGGCATATATCAACCCGGCGAGAACAGGCTCCAGCGGGGTTGCAAGCGTGGATCTGGGTGGCGTAAAAGACGCCTGGAATGTAGTTTCCGCCGCGACAGACGATTTTGCCACATTGGGCGTTAATGCAGATATACAAGGACTTGCACAAACCTCTATATCGGTAGTAGATGCGCTCCACGTATATCCTGCCGGTACGAAGGCCGGTTTTACGATTTGGGTAAACCCTTCAATCGTCGACCTGAGCGTACTGTCGGCGCTGACTATAACAACCTATCTCAACGGCACAGAGTCAGGGAGCGCTTCAGCAGGAAACCTGATCGATCTTGAGCTGCTGGGTGCCACAATTTTCGGAACGGGCAACGGTACTTATAATGTCGGCTTTTCAAGCCCGCAGCCGTTCAACGAAATCCAGATAACAGCTTCTGAATTGGTTGAAGTCGACCTGGGCAATCAAATCCGCGTATACGGTGCGTTCGTAGACACCCGCAGTGCCACGGGCGGTGGAAACCTGGTTTGCATCTCTACCAATCCTGATATCAACGTGGCCTATATAAACAAAACGGTAAAAGGAAACGTCAGTACCAATGACTATGTAGGGGGAGGACAAACCGTTACTTACGGCACGCCTGTACCGGGTGCTTCCAACCCTGGCAATGAAACCCCTGCTATGTCTCCTGACGGAAGCTACACTTTCCTGGCTGCACAAAAAGGCGTTTACACATTCGAAATACCGGTATGCCCGGGTAGCCAGACAACAGATTGTCCTACCGAAACACTTACGATTACAGTACTGGATCCGACCAAGTCAGACAATCCGCCGGTAGCCAATGCCGATCTTGTTAATACGACTGGAAGCGAAACAGATCCCGCTACGGTTACCATCGATGTAAAAGCCAACGACAAAGCGGGTAACACGGGCGGAACTCTCCAGGATCCTACCATCAAGACCCATCCGGCCAACGGTACCGCAGAGGTAGTAGATGGCAAGGTAGAGTATACGCCTGATCCCGGGTTCGTCGGAACAGACGTATTTACCTATGAAGTTTGTGAAAACCCGTCCAATATATGCCGTGAAGCCAAAGTCGTTGTCAATGTGCTTCCCCCGGGAGCCTCTGCGATGATCGCTTCGGACGACTACAACAGGACTACCAGTGGTACTCAGCTCTCAGCCCCTGCCGCCGGAGTATTGACCAATGACCGCGATGCCGCCGGAGGAGCTATCCACGTCACTACGACAACCGTCACCAATGAGGCCGGCACTGTAACTTTCTCGTCAAACGGAAGTTATGGCTATACGCCTGCTACGTCTTTCTCCGGCACCGGGGTATTCCCCTACCGGGCCTGCAACAGCGATAACGTATGTGCCAACGCTACGTTGTATGTTTCCGTCCTGGATCCGGGAGCTCTACCGGTGAAACTCAGTGATTTCACAGTCAGCAAAGAAGCGGATGCAGCCCACCTTTCATGGGCTACTACCGGGGAGCAGAACAGCAGCCGTTTTGAAGTAGAGCGCAGCATCGAAGGGAAAAACTGGCATAGACTGGGCATCATACCGGCTACGGGGAACAGCAATATCGCCAGCCGGTATAGCTATGTCGATGCAAATCCGGCGGAAGGTATCAACTACTACAGGCTTAAAATGGTAGATAAGGACGGAACTTTTGAGCACAGCCCGATCAGGAGCGTCTCTTTCCAGCTTAATTCCGAAATTCTGATCACGCCTAACCCGGCAGTTGAAAGCCTCAGGCTGAAAGTACGCGATGCGGGTAGCGTGGAAAAAGTAGAGCTGATCTCTACCACCGGGCAGGTTCTCTACCGGTCCGGAGCCGACGCACTGGCCGATATCAATGTCCGCCACCTTCCCTCCGGCGTGTATATTCTCAATATAACGAGAACCGGCGGGCGTATTTCTACGCATAAGGTGCTTAAAAACTGATAAACAGCCGTATAATGAAGAAAGGGCGCCTCATGGCGCCCTTTCTTCATTATACACTATATAAAACCTAACCCGCCAGGATATAATTTCTTACTCTTTCTATATTTTCACCTGTATTGCTCCTGATTGTTTCTGTTTCGCTCACTACACTTCTTATGACGAACCCGGCGTCTGTAAGCAGTCTCTCTGCCTTTTCCAGGTCGTAAAGCTCAAATCCGTGGCGCGTAAAGGGCAGCTTTTCCATAGAATCAGAGCTGACAAACCCGAGGCAGAATATCCCGTTTCCCGGCTTGAGCACACGGCGTATTTCAGCAGCATATGCAGCAGGTTCCTCCCAGAAATAGACGGTATTGACAGTTACAACGCGGTCAAAAGCCTGGTCGCCGAACGGAAGCGTCTTCCCGTCTGTCATCAGGAAAGCTATATTGTTCATCCCCCTGCATCGTTCGGAAGCCTCCTGGATCATGGTTTCGGAAATCTCCACACCGGTGTAGCACAATCCCGGTAATTGCTTCATTATATCGGCAAGATGGGCTCCGTTTCCGGGCCCCAGCTCCAGCAACTGTTCCCTACCGGAGAGATCCGACAGCGCGAAGGCCCTCACGATCATCCCCATGTTGGCATGATTCATATTAATACCGGTTTTTATGCCCCATTCTCCAGATGGATGTCTGAGCTGGCCGGCCACCAGTTCCCAGTCCGGCTCCGGGGGCACCGGCTCGTCCTTCCACACGATTTCGAGGTTTTCACGGAACGCAAATTTTTCCAGGTGCGTGACCAGAACATATTTGATCCGGCTGATTCCCTCAAAAGTGTCCGAAGATATGTCAAAACGCAGCGTTTTTTCGTCGGCGGTCATTAGGGCACGGCCGAATGGGAACTCCGCAGTGCCTTCCTTTTCATCGTATGCCACTTTGATTTTATGGGCAAAATGTTTGCACAGCTTTCTTATATAGCCGCTGGCTTCTGTAGTCTCAATTGATGCGTGCGAAGTTTTCATGTATAATAAATATATTTTAAGCTCTTATTGCTTCTCGCGGGATGAAGCCGCAGGCCCTGCGGCTGTACCGGGCATTTGAAAAGCTTTTGTTCATCGATCCGGTGGCTGAGCGGAGCCGAACGGTGGCTGAGCGGAGCCGAAGCCACCTCCGATTTGTCTCTTTTGTATAGCCACTACTACAACGTTCAACAGCGCTGCGGAGTTTCTGGCGTAGCAAAATCTTTGTAGCTTTTTCAGGAAGACGTCTGGACACAGAGAGCCGCAGAGAAAAAAAGAGTAGCACGGAGGTAGTTGCTGGTTGCCCGATTTCCAAACAGTAAAAGCACTACGCCTGCCACTTTTATTTCCTGATACCCGAACGATCTCCTTTCCCCGTTTTAACATGAACAAACTACTGCTCAATATCTTCAACTACGCGCTGGTATTTCTCCTGGTTACTTCTTCTGAGCTGATTGCGCAAAATCAGCGGTCCGGCGATTCGCGGCAGCAGCCCGTGCGCCTCAAACGCAGCGAGAGCTTTCTCGGGATTCATTTCGACTTTCACGCAGATAAAAATGATACGTTGATCGGCACGAACACAACTCCCGGAATGGTAAAGAGCATCATCGAAAAGGTCTCTCCCGATTATATCCAGATCGACTGCAAGGGACATTCGGGCTATACCAGCTACCCGACAAAGGTAGGCAACCCGGCACCCGGCATTACCGGCGACCCGCTGCGTACCTGGCGTGAGGTGACAGCCGCCAACGGAGTTGCCCTTTATATGCACTATTCAGGGGTTTGGGATACAAGAGCCCTGGAATTGCGGCCTGAATGGGCTGTTATCAACAGTGACGGAAAAAAGAATCCAAATATGACTTCTGTTTTCGGGCCTTATGTTGACGAGCTGCTCATTCCGCAACTGAAAGAGCTCGCGGGCGACTACGGTATCGACGGAATCTGGGTAGACGGTGAGTGCTGGGCCACGGTGCCCGATTACGGGGAACGTGCTACCCGCCTTTTCCGGGAAGCTACCGGCATTACGACAGTGCCGAAATCTAAAAATGACCCGCACTGGTTTGAATGGATGCAATTTCACCGGGAGGCTTTCCGGAAGTACCTGCGCCACTATGTATCTGAAGTCCGCAGCGCCTATCCCGATTTCCAGATATGCAGCAACTGGGCATTTACCGACCATATGCCCGAACCGGTTTCCGTCCCGCTCAACTTTCTTTCAGGCGATTACGAACATCTCAATAGCGTCAATTCTGCACGCTATGCCGGGCGATACCTCGTTCACCAGGGTATTCCCTGGGACCTGATGGCATGGAGTTTTTCCCGCACGCCCAATGAGGATGCGGTTCCGTGGAAGCAGAAAACTGCCGTACAACTAAAACAGGAAGCTGCTGTTGTACTTGCACTGGGCGGGGGATTCCAGGCATACTTCTCCCAACGGCGCGACGGCTCCGTAAAGCTTGACGAGATGGAAGTAATGGCCGAGGTCGCCCGGTTTGCCCGCGAACGCCAGCCCTATTGCCACCATTCGGCGCAGATCCCGCAGGTAGCACTGCTTTTTTCAACTGAAGCATACCAGCGCGAAAGTCCCGGTTTATTTTCACGATATGCCGGCAATAGCCGCCTGCGCGGAGTACTGCAATGCCTTCTGGAAGGTCAGAACAGTGTCGATATCGTTACCGAAGATATGCTTGGACACAATATGAAGCGCTTTCCCACGATTGTCATCCCGGAGTGGAACTACCTTTCCCCGGTATTTCAGGACGATATGGCGGCTTATGTAAAAGAAGGCGGAAACCTGGTGGTAATCGGGAAGGAAACTTCGGCTCTGTTTGAGAACAAATTTCCCGGGAATACTCCGGCTGCCTCCGGATCCGTATCTCAGTTCGGTAAAGGGAAAGTATGCTTTATCCCGCAACCCGTCGGTCTTGAATACCTGAAGTCAGGCGACGAAGCATTACATAAGCTGGTCAACGGCACGGTCCGTTCGATGTTTACGAACCCTGTTGTCGAGGTAAAAGGCTCTCAATGGGTGGATGTTTCGGCGAGCCGCCTGGATGGTAAGCTGGCCATCCACCTTGTCAATACTTCAGGCAAACACAGCAAGCTGACTTATATCGAAGAAGTAAACCCTGTCAAAGATCTGCAGGTCACGATCCGGAGCGACAAACGTCCATCGAAAGTGACTTTGCAGCCGCTCGGAAAAGAATGTAAGTTCACCTATACCGGCGGACAGATAAAAGTCGATGTCGACTCTGTGCCTATTTACGAAATCCTGGTCGTGGAATAAAGCTGCTATTTTCTGACCCAGGCCCCATTAATCATCACTGCCCTGATGTTGTACATCGCCGTGATATTTTCCGACGGGTTTCCATCGACCAGGATCAGATCGGCAGCTTTTCCGACTGCGATACTTCCCAGTCTCAGGCTGTTGCCGAAATAAGCCGCATTTAGCGCAGTCCCGCTTTTTATAACCTCAAGTGGCGTAAGCCCTGCCATATTCAGCAATTCCATTTCGCGCTGGTAAGTCCAGCCGTGCTTTGAGTACAAAGATGATGAATGAGATCCTACGACAATCTTTACTCCTGCTTTATGCGCCAGCTCTACGAACTTCATCATGTTTTGAAAGCCTTTTACCCGGTAGTCTTTTTTTCCGGTCGAATCGGCCTGCCTTTCAAACGTGGCGAGTGTAGGGCAGAAAAATATATTCTTTTTCACGGCGAGATCGATCGCTTCTCCTACTTTCGGCGAATTCATATCCAGGGACGCCCAAAGCCGGTATCTTTCTTCCCTTCTCGCATTATTATTTTCATCGACCTTCTTCTCAAAGTCGGCTCTTGCCTCCGGACTTGAAATCGACGTCCCGAAAGAAGTTACGTGCTCAATGCCGTTAATGCCCGCCTGTATAGCGTCGACAGCGCTGGTCAGCTCCAGGTGCGCAACAACCGGCAGGTTGTAAACGCCCGCCGTTTCTATCACGTCCTTGTAAAAGCGTAAAGGAAGCCTGTAGTAAATCTTAATCCCGCTCGCCCCGTTTTCGGCGTACCGGCGTATGACCTGCCTGGCATGATCGTTATTGCGTACAAGCGTTGCCTCCTGCCCGTATGCTGCCGGCGGGTAGTCCAGATGCGGCCCGGTCAGGAAAATCCGGGGCAGGGGACTATCCGTAAAGTGGATAGCCTGATAAAATGTAAAGGGGTGGCCGGGGTCGCGAAGCGCCGTTATGCCGTTGTTCAGGCAAAGCTGAAGAAAGTCGTTATCGTTGATCGAATGTAGATGAGCGTCTATCAGACCCGGCATAAGCGACTTCCCTTCTGCGTTTATTACCGACATCCGCTTTTTTAAGCCTTCAGCTACAGCCCCGGTTTCAACTACCGTTATAATGCCGTCCTTCACTACGACATATCCTTTTTCTATAGGTGTTCCGCCATTTCCATCTATGATGCGGACATTTTCGATCAGTATTTCCGACCGCGCGGGCTTAACAATGGCGTTAATTTCCCGCAAATAAGATTGCTTTTCCGGGGTTCGCTGAGCCATGCCGGGGCTTGAAATCAAAGCCCACAAACACAAGTATCTGAGAAAATCTTTCATTTGCTTACCGGCCGCTGCCGTAATGTCACGCTCTTACGAAGTTGCTTGTATCATAAAGCTCCCCTTTCCGGATATTTACTTCATTCCGTGTGTCAGACGGCGCTTTCGGCAGTAATTCCGGGAAGCTTACACCTGCTTCTTTCCGTTCTTCGGCCGAAAATCTCCGGGACCGGATGTCGCGCTACAGGAGTGCATGACAAAAAAATCAGGATAAAATAGGTATAAAAACCCGGCAAGCTGAGATTAGTATATATAAGGCTGGTATTTATGCTATCCTTTGGGCTAAACTCTGCTTAAACGTGATAAAACATTCTGCTGACAGGCTGCCCCGCGGGGCTTGGGAGGCATTCCGGAACGGGAGCCAAACCGCCTTTCAGAGTATCTATGAGGTATATGTACACCAATTGCTGGTTTACGGAAAAAAAATTTCCCCCAACCAGGAACTGATCGAAGATGCCGTTCATGACCTATTCCTGGAACTCTGGAAATCGCGGGAAAAGCTAACGGATGTGGAGGAAGGACAATTGAAGTTTTATCTCTACAAGGCACTGAGAAACAGGCTCTACACCGCGTTTAAAAGAGGGGAAAGCAACAGAACGGACGTAGTATCGACAGAAAACTCTGATTATTTCCTCTTTGAGGAACCGCTGGAAACACACCTCATTGAAGAGCAGGCTCGCCGGGAATTGCTGACATCGCTGCGGACGAACCTGAACGCGCTTTCAGCAAGGCAGCAACAGGCTATTTACCTGCGCTTCTATGAGCATTTCAGCAACGAGGAAATTGCACAACTGATGGGCGTAAATTACCACTCCGCCTGCCGTTTCATTTATAGCGGCCTTAAATACCTTAAAGAAGCGGTGCGTATCCTAGGACTCTCTCTTTTTCTATTAAAATTCTAAACGAAGAAGCCCGATAAAAGATGGAATATTATCGTTATAAAGCAGAAGACTTTGCATCGGAAGACTACTTCAAGAAGTGGGTGATTTCACCCGAACCGGAAAGCGACAGGTTCTGGGAGGAGTTCCTGAAGGAATACCCGGAAAAATACTACGACATCATCGAAGGACGAAGACTGGTAGACGGGCTGGAAGCCGTATTTGAAACCAATCCGGAAAATTATGACAGCAGCCGTCGTATCTGGGGACGTTTAGAGAAATCCGTTAAGAGATATCCTTTTTTCCATACATTCCAGGGCCGCTTTTTCTCATGGATTTCGGCAGCATGTCTCCTTATGACAGCATGCTTTTTTGCTTACCGCTACTATGGTGAGCAATATCAGGAACAGCCTGTTATTAATAATCTCGTCAATGACAAGGCCTATCACAACCCGGGACCAGATAGTCGTTTAGTAAGACTTCAGGACGGCTCGGAGGTGCAGATGGATGGAGGCAGCAGCATGGAATACCGGGAGGATGCCGGCGTCAGGGAAGTAAGGTTGCGGGGAGGCGCTTTTTTCCAGGTTGTGAAAAATGCCGGCAAGCCGTTTATTGTTAAAGCAGGTGGAATGAAAACTACCGTGATCGGAACTTCATTCAGGATTATGGCCTACGACGTCGACAAGGTTGTGACCATCGAAGTCAAAAGCGGGAAAGTGCGTGTTTCCCGTGAGGAAGATGATGTGCGCGATAACGCCGTTATGGTCCTGACCCCTAATCAGAAAGCCGTTTTCTCAAAAACATCACAATCCTTTTCCAAAGATCTTGTTGACGCGCCACTTTTACTGCAGCCCGGGAGCGATACTCCCGAAACAATCTATATTTTCGACGACGCACCGGTTGAAAAGATTTTCGAAGCAATTGAAAGCCAGTACGGTATAGAGATCAATTACGACCGCGAACTGATGAAAGACTGTCATCTTAAAATTAATCTGGAACACGAATCACTTTACAGGAAACTGGACGTGATCAGTCTTGCCCTTGGTATTGCCTATGAGAAAACAGAAGGAAAAATAGTATTCGAGAAAAAGGGTTGCCAGTAAAAGCCACCGAATGTGTTCCAGCACATTCAGTGGCCGGCCTCCCCTGGTTTGTCAGACACCGTATTCCGGCAGGTTTGCCGGAGAAAGGAGATGTTTATGTCAATAAAATCAACACAACATGTAAAAATAATGAAAAAACCGTTACGCCTAATCCCTGTCATTTACCAGATGATACGACTGACCTTCATTCACAGTATGATAGTGGTACTTTTTTCGGGAATCAGCCTGGCGACATCAGCCACCGGGCAGGAGCTCCTCACAAAAAAACTGAGTCTCGACGTAAAAAACACCGAAGCAAGGAAAGTACTCCAGCTCATCGAGAAACAGACTAACGCCAAATTCGCCTACCGGCCAAAATTGCTTTCAGGCAGCCGGAAACTAAGCCTGCATCTTGTCAATCAACCCTTGTCTGACGTGCTGGACATACTCACCCGGAATCTCAGACTCCAGTACAAGGTACTTGACGATCAGATCATACTGAGCCCGGCTGTTACCGTTCCCGAGGCCTCCGCCCCGGCGCTCAATTTCCTGCCCCTCCCGCCGGACACCGACGACAGGATTCTGAAAGGCGCGGTTTCCGATGAAAAAGGCGAGCTGCTCCCCGGGGTGAATATCCTCGTCAAAGGGACGCAAACCGGAACTATATCCGGGAAAGACGGGGAATACAGCATCCGGCTGCCGGACAATGCCCGAACTCTCGTGTTTTCGTTCGTAGGTTATAAAACACGGGAAGTCAACATAGGGCCCGGTCAGATAACCCTGGATGTAGTGCTTGATACAGATGCCAAATCACTGGAAGAAGTAGTCGTTGTAGGCTATGGCTCGGTTCGCAGGGAAGAGCTTACCAGCGCAGTAGTGAGTATCAATGCAGAAGATTTTATTTCGGGCGCCTTTAACGACCCCATCCAGATGATAGATGGCAAAGTAGCCGGTCTGACGATGGGTACCAGGGCTGCTGCGGATCCCAATTCAGGATCTTCATTGCAGCTCCGCGGTGTTGCGTCGGTCAATGCCGGTACCGGACCTCTGATCGTCGTCGACGGTGTGCCCGGCAGGAACCTGTCCTCCATACCACAGGATGAAATCGAGAACATCACTATCCTGAAAGACGGTGCATCAGCGGCGATTTACGGAGCAAGAGGCGCTAACGGCGTAATCCTGGTAACGACAAAAAAAGGAAAAGAAGGCGAAACAAGTGTTTCCTACGAAACTTACCTGACTTCAAACTACGTGGCAAGAAAGCCCGAAGTGCTGTCGGCAAAAGAATACGTTGAACGGGGCAGGTCGAACCTGTACCCGCCCTCCCAGGCAAACAACCTGCCTTACGAAAACAATTTCTACGACCTGCTCCTGCGCGACCAGTCGTTGGGCAATTACCATCACCTTGCAATAGAAAGCGGCTCCCGGAATGCAAATTACCGGTTGTCGATGAACTACCGCGACATGAAAGGGGTAGATATCGTTTCAAAGCGGAAAGAATACGGTGTGCGGCTGAACTACAACTATACCATTCTCAACCGGGTAAACATTCATGGTAATATATACGCAAACAAAAACAAGCAGGACATCACTGACTACGTGGCATTCCGGCAGGCTATAAAAGTGCAGCCGACCGAACCGCTTTATGACCCGGACGATCCGACAAGGTATTACCTGTTCAGCGGGCACGACTATTATAACCCCGTAGCGCTGTTGAAAACGAGTATCAACCGTAAGGAGTTTCTCAATCTCAGCGGCGATCTCAATATTAAATGGGATTTAACCGACGGACTTTCGACCAACCTGATGATAGCGGAAAATATTGTCGAAGGCTCAGGATATGGGTATAAAACCAGCAATTCGCACATTTCCCGCGATAACCTGTACTCCGGAATGGCCTCACGCGACCAGAGCCGCACAGACAACCGGATTCTTGAATGGACGGGCAACTATAACCTTAGCAGGAATTCTCATAACCTGCAGGTGCTGGCCGGATACAGCTACCAGACTTTCCTCAGTGAAGATTTCAGCGCGTGGAATGCCAATTTCCCGTCGGATGCGCTCCTTTGGAACAGCCTGGGCGGCGGCAACTGGCATAGCCTGTCGCGAGGCCTGGTGGGTCCTTCGTCATCCAAATCGACCAATACGCTGGTTGCCTTTTTTGGCCGTGCAAATTACTTCTACGCCGGGAAATACCTGTTGACGGCCTCTTTGCGGCGTGAGGGCTCCAGCAAATTCGGAGTGAATAACAAATGGGGTAATTTCCCCGCCATCTCCGGTGCATGGATTATATCCAAAGAAAAATTTTTCCGTCTTCCCTCAGTGAACTCCCTTAAACTGAGAGCCAGCTACGGGGTAACCGGGAGAGAGAATATCAACCCACTCCTATCCCTGTCCACCTACAGCGCTACATCCTTTTATAATATGGGAGATAACTGGCTCAGGACATGGGGGCCTTCAGGCAACCCGAATCCCGACCTGAAATGGGAAGTCGGTTATAACACCAACCTGGGGATAGATGTAACCATGCTGAACCAGAAGCTGACTGTTTCGCTCGATTATTTCAACCGGAAAACCAAAGATCTGTTGTTTTATACACAGGTACCAATGCCGCCGAACCTCTACGGAAACACCTGGAGCAATGTAGGTTCAATCGTTAACAAGGGGATAGAATTGCTGCTGGATGTACAACTGATCAGCAAACCTGACTTTACCTGGTCTACAAACGTAGTAGGCAGCTACGGTAAAAGCCGGATGCTGAAAATAGCGGGTAGCGCGGCCGCCGCCAAGTACATGGATCTCTATTCCCTGCCCTCGCCCGGGAACCCGGGGCCGATCGTCCGTCTGGAGGAAGGACAGGAAATCGGCAGTTTCTACATGTATGAGCACGCCGGTGTGGACGGCAACGGGAACCTTATGGTAATGAACCAGGCAAACGAAGCGATCATAGCTTCGGCAAAGAAAGAGGCTGACAAAAGGTATGTGGGGAACGGAATCCCCGACTACATCTTCTCCTGGACCCATAACCTGCGCTATAAGCGCTTCGATCTTTCCGTATTTTTCAAGGGAGCCTTCAAATGGGATGTATATAACCTTCACCAGATGTACTACGGGCTCCTCAACGCGCCCGGCAACGTATTGACCGTAGCCTACGGGAAGAATGCGCACATAAAGTCTGAAAAGGAAGCAAGCTCGTATTTCCTCGAAAAAGGGGATTATGTCAACCTGCGTAACATTTCGCTGGGATACCGGTTTGCGCTTGGGAAACAGACGCTGCTGCGTCAGTTGCGGGCAAATATCAACGCAACCAACCTGTTTACTCTGACAAAATTCTCCGGGCTGGATATTACCCAACTGGAAGTTAACGGCCTGACGCCCGGCATCCAGACAATGGATTTTTACCCGACAACGCGTTCGGTCACCCTTTCTGTCCAACTCACATTTTAAAAAGAGCCGGTTATGAAACTGAGAACTATAATCGCATGCACCCTGCTGCTGGCATCGGGTAGCTGCACCGATCTTTCCGAAGAAATGTACGACCGGGTCGGATCGGGTAATTTTATCCAGAAAAAAGAAAACCTGATGCAGGTAATCGGGAGTGTATATGCCAGAGCACATAACACCACGTTGATTTCCTGGTTCTTTCCGCAGGAGCTTACAGCAGACCAGATCCTGACACCGACCCGCGGTGTTCACGGGTACAATGCAGGCGAGTACCTTCGCCTGAACCAACACAACTGGTCGGGCCTGGACAGGGGAGCCACCATGGCCTGGACCGAAAACTATCAGCTCATCGGCTTTGCCAATCACGTACTGGCCGAATTGCCGGAAATGGATTACGGAAAGCTCGGGCTAACCGAAACGGACAAAAAAAGACATATTGCCGAAATCAGGACCCTACGTGCCTACGGATATTGGCATCTGCTGGAAATCTACGGGGGCGTGCCGATCGTGACCTCTGTGGGTGGTGAAGTAAAACCCAGGAATTCGGACGAAGAAGTGTATAACTTTATAGTCACAGAGCTGAACGAGACCCTCCCGGACCTGGCCGTTAAAGGGGAGGTTTCCAATACTGCCGGCCTCTACCGGGTCACCAAAGGCTTTAACCGGTTCCTGCTCATGAGGACATTGTTCAATAGCGAAGCCTATATCCGCAAATCCGGCTATGAAGAAGCCCGTCGACTGGCGGAAGAGATCATCAACGGCAGCTACGGGCAATATGCACTCGATAATACCTGGAACGCCCCTTTTACGCATAATAACAGCGCCTCTCCCGAGCTGATTTTTGCCTTCCCGATTGAAAAGGGACAGCGTGATGAAAAGGGCTGGTGGTTTGGCGGCTTCCACCACTACCAGACACATCTCACCTTTGGTTCTTCGTATGGCGGTGCCGGCTGGAACGGCTGGGGGCTGGCGCCTTCCAAAACAGCCGACGGAAAGAACCTGGATTACAAACTCGGGATGCCGTTTGCCAGATATCACGAGAAAGACCTGCGAAAAAAATCGTGGAATTATCTCGGAAACGGCAACTGGGAGGGGATGTTCCTGCACGGATTACAGCTCACTTTTGACAAAAAAGACACAATCCGCGGTGTGGAAGAATATAAAGGCCGGCCGTTGGTTCTTGTAGATTTTGTAGCGAGAGCGTCGGAAGGAGATCTGGCCTCGGTTAGCATGCTGAAAGGGGAAGAGAATACAGGTATCCGTCCGGTAAAAGTCTGCCCTGTTTTTCCCGATGTGGATGCTCAGTACGAAGCCCAGGCCGACCAGCCGGAAATGCGGCTGGCTGAAGCTTACCTAACGCTCGCGGAATGTGAGGCGCGGCTGGGAAACAAAGAGCGGGCAGCGGAGTTGGTTAACATGCTCATAAAACGCAACTACAAAGCAACCGACTGGGAAAACAACACGCTGGGACTTCCTCTTACCGCCGGGGAGCTGGATACCGACGGATACCGGATGCTGGAAGAATGGGGAAAAGAGTTCATCATGGAGGGGCGGCGCAGAACCGACCTGATCCGATGGAGAAAATATACTACAGACCGCTGGTTCGACCACAACGAACCATCCTCTCAATTCCGTAACCGGATGCCGATCCCGCAGTTTGCGCTCAACTCCAATCCGCTGCTGCAACAAAATGATGGATATAACTAAAACTTGCTTAATAAATGAATCATTACTCTAAACGACGTAATTTCCTCAAAAACCTGGGGGGAGCGGCAGTCGCGGCTACTATTGCGCCCGACGCATTCGGAAAATTCCCGGGCCCCGGTATACTCGAAACCAGGCCGCGGATACCGGTATCTGCCAACGACAAAATCAGGGTCGGACTTGTAGGGACAGGGGGAATGGGTATCGGGGACATGCAGACTGCCCTGATGGTAGATGGTGTGGAAATTGCAGCCGCCTGCGATCTTTATGACGGCCGGCTGAAACGGGCCCGCGATTTGTGGGGCAAAGATCTTTTTGTCACCCGCGACTACCGTGAGCTACTGCAGCGCAAAGACATCGATGTCATTATCAATGCCACTGTGGATCACTGGCACTCCCGGATTTCAATCGATTCGCTCGCCGCGGGAAAGCACGTGTACAGCGAGAAGCCCATGGTTAAGCACATCGAAGAAGGGCACGCATTGATCGCCGCCCAGGACAAATACAAGAAGGTTTTTCAGGTAGGAAGCCAGTTTGTAAGCTCGATTATCCATGCAAAGGCTAAGGAGCTTATAATGGCGGGCGAAATCGGCGAGGTGAATTTCGCAGAGGTGCAGATCGACAGGCACAGCGCCATCGGCGCCTGGCAGTACACCCTTCCGCTGGATGCCAATGACAAAACCGTCGACTGGGAGGCATATATACAACCTGTTAGAAAGAAACTTCCGTTTGATGCGAACCAGTTTTTCAGGTGGAGGAACTACCAGGAATTCGGTACGGGAGCAGCAGGTGACCTCTACGTGCACATGTTGTCGATGCTTCACTTCGTGCTTGATTCGAAAGGCCCGACACGCGTCATGTCAACCGGAGGGATCCGCTATTGGAAAGACGGAAGGGATGTACCAGACATTCATCTGGGATTATTCGATTACCCAAAGACCTCTTCGCATGGACCATTTAACCTTTCACTCCGGACCAACCTTGCCAGCGGAGGAGGAGAAAACTACCTGTTCAGGATTGCGGGCAGCGAAGGCGACATTTCGATCGGGTGGGATAACCTCGTACTTCGCAGGACGCCGTTTCCCAAAGCCCCCGGCTTATCGATAGGGAGCTTTGACAGCGAAATGCAGGAGCGGATTAAAAAGGATTACAGTATAAAATACCCCGACAAATTTGAAATGACGGCACCGGCTGAACAGGTCTTTAAAACTCCTAAGAACTACAAAGGAGACCGGTATGAACACTTTGTCAATTTCTTTGATTCCATCCGCCATCAGAAACCGGTTGTGGAAGATGCCGTATTCGGTTTGCGGGCCTGCGGGCCTACTGTTGCAGGGAACATCAGCTATTACGAAAACCGGATCGTAGAATGGGATCCGGAAAAAATGGTAATAAAGGGTTGAAACAGGAGGTATAAGGACTCTGATATCGGGTTTTAGGTATGAGGGGATTTAACCGGGACAGCCGGTACGGGACCGCAATCAATTATTCAACAATTTTTAACAAATGAATTCGATTAAAGCAGCATTACTATGGCAGGCATTCCTGCTGACACTTGCAACGACAATCCTTGCCGGAGAGAAAAAGGAACAGCCGGGCGGGAATAATGTACTGACAAAAAAAGAAATCCGGCAGGGATGGGTACTGCTGTTTGACGGAAAAACCACAAACGGCTGGCACAATTACCTTAAAGAGGGGATCAGCGGATGGAAAGCAGTCAACGGCGAGCTTGTCACGGAAGGAAAAAACGGCGATATCGTGACCGACACGGAGGTAGCTGATTTTGAGCTGACCATCGACTGGAAGATACGGGAGAAAGGGAACAGCGGGATATTTTATTACATAATGGAAGATCCTCAAAATAAGCGGATGTACGAATCAGGGCCCGAATTCCAGATTATCGACAACAAAAATTACCCGCAGAAACTGGCTCCCAACCAGGTTACCGGATCAGCGTCTGACGTGCTGCCCCCGTCGGGTGATTTCACAAAGCCTATCGGCGAATGGAACGTGACGCGCATCGTTGTAAAAGAGGGAAAAGCCGAGCACTGGCTCAACGGAACGAAAATTCTTTCCTACGACCTGAATTCCGAAGCGTGGAAAGAAGCGGTCAAAAACAGCAAATTCGCAGCGCTTAATTACGCCAAAACCCGGAAAGGGAAGATCGGGTTACAGGACCATGGTGATTTTGTAGCCTACCGGAATATCAAATTACGGAGGCTGAAGTGATAGGATACAAATAAAACAGGCCGTCACGGAATGAATCCGCGACGGCCTGTTTTATTTCGGCACTTACTTCTTATCCCACCAAACCTTACTCAGGTAAGTATCACCGTTTGACATTCTTGCGGCGGCTGCGTTATATTCATCCGGGTTGCGGAAACGCTCACTTCCCGAATATACAGCTCTCCTCGGAATGGTACCGTTGGTTACACCTTTGTTGGGCCCCGGAACCAGCTTCGGATATCCTGTACGGCGCCACTCGGCATAAGCTTCATAATGACGCATGAACAGGCTTATCCATTTCTGGTTCATGATTTTTTCCAACTTCTCATCGTCGGTACCGGAAAGCGTACCTTCTTCGGCAAGATAAGTAGCTATAGCCGCATCGGCTACATTGTAGGGTGCAACCTTCATGGCAGCCGTAATACCATCCTGGTAAAACTTCTCAGCCTGTGCCGGACTTAGCCCTGCCCATCCCAGCAATGCCGCTTCAGCCTTATAAAAACACAGGTCCGAATACGTCATAAACAGGTAGGGGAAGGTGGATTTCCTGTCGTCGTAAACAGAAATCGTTCCGTAGGAATAATCGTCACGGTTTATGATCACGTTTTGACCGAGCGCAACACCGAGCCCCCTGTAAATCGGGTTACCTGCCTTTTTCGAGTTTTCTGTCGGTTCGGCAATCCTGGGGAGCCTGGGATCCTTTTTCGCCAGCAACATGTCGATAAAGGGTGCTGCAATCTGGTTTAGCTCTTTACTGCCATTATAGCCTCCTATTGTCGGGTGGTATCCCAATGCAAACCCGTCCTGCGGGTTGGTTGGCATTGCCGCATTATCGGCATTGCTTTCGAATATAGGACCGGCGAGCGCTTCCTCGACAGTTTTACGGGAAAGCG
>CAZLTN010000066.1:0-29683 GCA_964562455.1 uncultured Cytophagales bacterium | reverse complement strand
CCTCAGAAGTTGTTGAGATTGTTAAGGGGATGTGGGAGAGGAAGGGGTTGGATGGAAGGGTATGAATAGATCAGCGTTGAACCTCCCTTACAGTTAAATTTCCTCCACACACGAGACTTTTGTCAATTTCATCCCCTTGCTGAAGTCGATTTTGCTTATGTCTTTGAATACCATTTTGCCGTCTTTCTCTTCCACATCTCCATATCCCTCTATGGCAACGCTATCCCTGATAAGAAATATTACCTGCCTTGTTGAGCGTATGCCTTCCGATATAAAAGTATAGTCTGCCAGCAGTGTATCTCCGGTTAACCTCCCTTCTATTTCACCGGTGTTTTTGTCTTTTTCAAAGAAGTTATAAACGAGTGTACCCGTAACTACATTGGGAAATGTTTCTACTTTTAACCTGACCGTATCTCTGCCGGATATATTCGCATAGCATCCCGATTCAGGTATCTGGATAGTCATCCTGGCGGTATCCTTATCAGCCGTATCGGCAGCTTCACCCGTGGTTTGCCTTGTGTTAGGGTTGCAGGCGACCGCCAGCAGAAGAAAAATTATCTGTATCGTTTTCATATCCCGGGATGTTTGAGTGGCTGTGAAAATTAAGAATAATAGTTGGTAAAAAGCAGGGTGCGGGCTTTACCAGCCATGAAAAGTGTGAACCCGGAGAAGTAAATACCTCAAAGCGGATATGATTATCGGAATGTCGCGGTTTTTTATATTTTTGTCAGTAAACCAATCGAAGCTACATGAATAAGATACGTATATCGACTGCCCAATTTGAGAACAAAAGCGCCGACAAGGACTACAATCTTTCGGTAATTGAAAGACTTGCTTTTGAAGCTGCTGCAAACGGGGCGCAGGTCATCGCTTTTCATGAGTGTTCGGTAACAGGCTATACTTTTGCAAGAAGCCTTTCGAAAGAACAGATGCTGGAGGTGGCTGAGCCGATACCGGACGGAGAAAGTGTAAGGAAGCTAATAGAAGTAGCCCGGAAAGCGGATATCGCAATCCTGGCCGGGCTATTCGAAAAGGACGAAAATGATCAGCTTTTTAAAGCCTATGTGTGTGTCGACAAAAACGGGCTGGTAGCCAAATACCGGAAGCTTCATCCTTTCATTAACCCGCATTTAATTCCCGGCGACAGCTATTGCGTATTTGAACTCAATGGATGGAAGTGTGGTATCCTGATCTGTTACGACAATAACATTGTAGAGAATGTGAGGGCGACAAGGCTTCTGGGCGCCGAGATTATCTTTATGCCGCACGTTACGATGTGTACTCCGTCAACCCGGCCCGGAGCAGGTTTTGTAGATCCGAAGCTCTGGGAAAACCGTGAAGCCGATCCTACCTCCCTGCGCCTGGAGTTCGACGGTATGAAGGGGAGGTCGTGGCTTATGAAATGGCTTCCGGCGAGGGCCTACGACAACGGCGTTTACGTGGTTTTTTCGAATCCGGTGGGTATGGATGACGATCAGTTGAAAAACGGCTGTTCGATGATAGTCGATCCTTTCGGGGATATAATCGCCGAGTGCCGCTCTTTCGACGACAGTTTTGTAACCGCGACCCTGACCCCGGAAAAGCTTACCCAGGCAGGAGGATACCGGTACCTCGAAGCACGAAGGCCTGAATTATACCGCCACGTTATAGGTCAGGCTCACGAGTCTGTGCAGAAAGTTGTTTGGCTTGATACTGCCGGTAAGATCTGAGGAGAAAAACATGAACATACAATCTTACAAAACGGGCGGCAAAGCTATTGCTGAAATAATTTCGGATGATATCGTCATTCGCAACACTGACGACGCGCTCGACCTGCTGGGTAATATCTATTACCAGGGATTTGACTGCCTTATCCTTCACCGGGAGAATATCACGACAGAGTTCTTCGACTTAAAGAATAAAATGGCGGGGGATATTCTTCAGAAGTTTTCCAATTACCGCATGCGCCTTGCTATAGTAGGCGACTTCTCATTGTTTACAAGCAAAAGCCTGAAGGATTTTATTTACGAAAGCAACAGAGGGAAGCACGTCAATTTCGTGCCCTCTGTCAGGGAAGCATTAGAAGCCTTCTCAGCCGGGTCTTAGCCGGAGTTTACTAAAATACTTCCAGGTCCCGGCTTGGTTCGGGGGGCTCTTTTTGATAAATTTGCGGCCCTTCAAAAAACTCACGTCCCGGTTATGAATCCAGAATACATCGAAATCCGCGGCGCGCGGGAAAATAACCTGAAAAATATCGACCTGCGCCTTCCCAAACGGAAGATCAACATCTTTACTGGAGTGTCCGGCTCCGGCAAATCGTCGATCGTCTTCGATACCATCGCCACGGAAGCCCAGCGCCAGTTGTACGAGAATTTCAGCATGTTTATCCGGAACCTGCTTCCCCGGTTTCCCCAGCCCGACGCCGATGCCATCGGGCAACTGAGCATGGCCGTGGTGGTAGACCAGAAACGTCTCGGTGGCGGATCGCACTCTACCATGGGTACCATTACCGATATTTCACCCGTGCTGCGCGTGCTGTATTCCCGCGTGGGGAAGCCCTGGGTAGGATATGCCAACGCGTTTTCGTTCAACGATCCGCAGGGAATGTGCCCGGAATGTAATGGCCGTGGCCGTAAGCTGGGATTCGATGCTTCCAAATTTGTAGATCTCTCCAAATCGCTGAAAGAAGGCGCAGTCCAGGCTCCGGGACTGGCTTCGTGGGAAAAGGACATGTATGCGCACAGCGGTTTTTTCGATGTCGACAAGAAGCTGGCCGACTACAGCCCGGATGAAATGGACCTGCTGCTTTACAGCGAGCCGAGGAAGTTCAAGCTGAAGCTCGGCGAAGGCACTATGAACGCGACTTACATGGGGCTGATCGAGAAATTTGAGCGCGCGTACATACGGCGCGATATCAAAACCCTTTCCGACCGTACGCAAAAAACGATCATGCCTTACCTCAAGGAAAAACAATGCCTGGCGTGCGGGGGCGCCCGGCTCAATGCCGCCGCGCTGTCCTGCAGGATCAGGGGACGGAACATCGCCGAGCTTTCGGCTATGGAGGCAGGAGAGCTGATTGCTTTTTTGAAAGAAGTCGACGATCCGGTAGCCGCACCGCTCATACGTACATTGACTGAGCGGTTGCAGCACCTGGTCGATATGGGTCTTGAATACCTTACGCTGAACCGGGAAACGGATACCCTTTCCGGTGGCGAATCGCAACGGGTGAAGATGGTCAAGCACCTGGGCAGCGGCCTGATCGATGTGCTGTATATTTTTGACGAGCCCAGCGTAGGCCTGCACCCCCGTGACGTGTACCGGCTCAACGGCCTGTTACTGAAGCTCCGTGACAAAGGCAACACCGTCATCGTGGTGGAGCACGACCCGGATGTAATCCGCATTGCCGACCATGTAGTAGACGTAGGGCCGCACGCAGGTACCAACGGAGGACAGATCATGTACGAGGGTGGCCTGGAGGGGCTTCTGGACTCGGATACCCTGACCGGCCGGTACCTGAAGCACAGCCTGCCGCTGAAAACCGCGTACCGGTCAGCTCGCGGACAGTTGTCCATCAAGGGCGCCAATGTGAACAACCTCAGGAATGTAGACGTCGATATTCCGGAAGGCGTGTTAACGGTAGTAACGGGCGTGGCGGGCTCGGGGAAAAGCTCGCTCATCCACCAGGCATTTCGGAATTCTTACCCGGAGGCGGTAATAATCGACCAGTCGGCCGTCGGAACCTCCACCAGGTCCAACCCTGCTACCTACACCGGCACGATGGATGTGGTTCGGAAGGCGTTCGCGGCGGCCAATAAGGTGGATGCTTCCCTTTTTCGTTCAATTCCAGGGGAGCCTGTGAAAACTGCCAGGGTACGGGGGTGATCTACACCGACCTGGCGTTCCTTGAAGGAGTAAAAACCCCGTGCGAGGTCTGCGAAGGCAGGCGCTATAAGGAGGAAGTGCTTGCTTACCGGTTGAACGGGAAGTCCATCTCCGACGTGCTGGCCATGACGGTGGGCGAAGCGGCGGCTTTTTTTACTGCGAAAGATATCAGCAAAAAGCTGGAGACCATGATCGAAGTCGGGCTGGAATACCTGACACTCGGGCAACCCCTGAGTACGCTCTCGGGCGGAGAATGCCAACGTATCAAGCTGGCCAGCGAGCTGCATAAGAAGGGGAGCATATACGTTATGGATGAGCCGACTACCGGCCTGCATCTTTCGGACGTAGGAAAGCTGATCGCGCTGATGGACGGGCTTGTCGATAAAGGGAATACCGTGATCGTGATCGAGCATAATCTCGAGGTGATCAAAAGTGCCGACTGGATCATCGATATGGGCCCTGAAGGAGGCCATAAAGGCGGGGAGGTCGTATTTGAGGGAACGCCCGAAATGCTGATAGCATATTCCGGCTCGCATACGGGTGTTTATCTGAAGGCGGCAGCGGGAAGGTAAATTGCCTTAGTTTTTAAACTTTAAAGTACCTACAGTATTTAGAAAAAGTTTTGGCTCGGGAGGGTTCTCTCCCGGTGGGCAGATTGGTTGTAATTTCTAACCTCAAGCTTTCCTGACAAACTCCGATTTGAGCGCCATCGCACCGAATCCGTCTATCTTACAACTGATATTGTGATCGCCGTCGGTCAGGCGTATGTTCTTTACTTTCGTACCGGCTTTAAGCGGTTTTGGAGCTCCTTTAACGGGAAGATCCTTCACTACCAGAACTGTGTCGCCGTCACGGAGCACCTGGCCGTTGGCATCTTTTACTACGGCTGCTCCGGTCTCTTCCGGCGTCTCGGATGGGTTCCATTCATGTCCGCATTCGGGACAGGTGTACAAATCGTCACCGCTGGCGTAGGCATAAGGCGAGCTGCATAGAGGGCATGTTTTCATTTCTTCTTCCATCGTGCAAAGATACGATTTAAAGTCATTTTGTTCGTTATTCGTCTATCCTTGTAAAAGCTTTCTGTTTATATATATGGCTGCGAGACTTCTTTTAATTCTGTTGCTTTTCTTAGTAAGCGATATTTATTTTTTCCAGGCGGTTTCGACCGTTACTTCAAACCCGCTTGTGCATACGGGCTACTGGCTTATTGATATTGTCCTTATTTTGGGTGTGTTATTTGTAGCTTTTATACCGTCAAGAGGTAGTAAGGTACAGCGTTTTTTGGCGATGCTGATGGCAGCGATGATGGTTGTATTCGTCCCCAAGCTGTTCTCGGTGCCCGTCCTGCTGGCGGAGGATGTCTTTCGGCTATTCCGCGGCTTCCCGCCCAGGAATATCTATATAAGCGAGGTGGCGCTCGTCATCTCAGGGTTGTTTTTGCTCGTCATTCTTTTTGGTCTGACGCGCGGCAGACATTTTTACAGGGTAAGGCGCGAAACTATTCATTTCCCTGATCTGCCGGAGGCGTTCGACGGATTTACCATCACCCAACTGTCCGATGTGCACTCCGGAAGCTTCAGCGAGCCCGGAGGTGTGCAAAAAGGCCTCGACCTGGTCAATGCGCAGAACAGCGACGTAATCCTTTTTACCGGCGACCTGGTCAATAACCAGGCCTCCGAAATGGAGCGATGGATACCGGCCTTTGCCGGGTTGAAGGCGTCGCTGGGCAAATATTCGGTACTGGGAAATCACGATTACGGAGATTATATCCAGTGGGAAAGCACTGAGGCCAAGCGATCCAACCTCGACCGCCTGAAGCGGGTGCATGACGAGATCGGTTTCCGCCTGATGCTCAACGAGGCGATCACCCTGCAGAAAGACGGGCAGCGCATTACCCTGCTGGGCGTGGAAAACTGGGGCAAAGGTGGTTTCCATCGCTATGGCGATCTTCAAAAAGCCGTGGCCGGGGTTCCTGACGATGCTTTTAAGATCCTGATGTCGCACGATCCGTCGCACTGGGAAGGAGTGGTGCTGGACCACCGTCAACACGTACACCTTACCTTGTCGGGGCATACGCACGGGATGCAGTTCGGCCTTGAGCTGTTCGGGCTGAAATGGAGCCCTATCCAATATGTTTACAGGCAGTGGGCCGGCCTGTATAACCGGGACGGAAAGTATCTGTACGTCAACCGGGGTTTTGGTTTCCTGGGGCTGAAGGGCAGGATCGGGATCTGGCCGGAAATCACAGTCATTACGCTGAAACGCAAGCGATAGTCCGTCTGCCGCTTTAAATGGGGATCAGTCGGGAATCCCTGTTTAAAACGGCAGCAAGATAGCGAAGAAGCAGAGGTCAGTTTTGAACGTCGTCGTTGCGGATTCCGCGCTTGTTTTTCCGGATAGTGTCTTTCAGGCTGCCGAATTTGTAATTCGCGCTTACGTTGAACGTCCGGAAATATTCGCGCCTGAAGTCCGTCTGGTCGAAGTCCGGGCCGAAGGTATAGCGGTAGTTCCTGCGGAATTGGGAGAAGGGGTTGTTCACTGCGGCAGACAGGGAAAGCTTGTCTTTTACGACGTCCTTGCTTATGCTGAAAGAACTGAATAGCACTGAATTACTGGTTCCCTGGAGGTTGACGCCCGGCCCGTTGAAGTTGAGGTTTGCCTGCGCCCGCCAGTCTTTCTTCAGGCGGTAGCTTGTAGAAAGGTTCGCATTCGTCATTAAACCGCGGTTGGTGATCACGGCGCCGTTGACGACCCCCGTTACTTTACCGTGGGCTGCTCTTGCATTCAGGTTGAGATCCCATCGCTTGCTGATCGGGTAGTTCCAGTTCAGTTGCGCCGTCAGGAGCCTGGCTTTACCGGTGTTCCCGTAGCTGATCCGGTTGATGTTGGTAACAGAATCGTATACTGAAACCGGGAAGATGAGGTCTGTAAACAGGATAGCGCCTACGCTGAAATTTACCGACCCTTTCTTAGCCCGGTTGTAGCCCAGTTGGAAGTCATTGACTGTCGCCGGGCGCAGATTCGGGTTCCCGGTACGTTCGAAGTTAGGGTTCGACCGGTCGATAAACGGGTTGAGCTGGTAGATCCCCGGGCGTTGTATGCGCTGGGAATACCCCAGTGTCAGGCCGCTGTTGTGCTTCTTTAATTTCTTCTGAACCGACAGTGACGGGATAATATTGAAGTAGTTCTGTTCCACAGTAGTGACCGAGGATATAAAATCTGCATGCATCCCGGTTTTTTCCAGGCGTACTCCGGCCTTGATCCCCCAGCTCCCGAACTTGTACTGGTAGGTGTTGTAAGCTCCGTATACATTCTGGGTATTGGCAAAATGATTGCGCTGTGACGGATCCGCTTCGAATCCGCCGGTTTCTGAGTTCCGGATATTGTACTGAAAATCGCTTTCGTTATTCCGCATGATCACTTTCAGCCCGGCTTCGATATTGAGTTTCCGGTAGGAGGTAACATAGTCGACCTGGAAGGTCTGCTCGGCAAAGCGCTGGTCGTTGACCTGGCTGTAATCGGGCCGTTGGTAATTGATGCGCTGGGTCAGACCGAGGTCGGTATGCTGGTGATTTCCAAACCTGAAAAAGCGATAGGAAAAGGTGAGAAGCCGGTTTTTGTCGGCCCGGAAGCCTTTCTGGTAATTCAGAGCCGCATCCATTCCGTTACCTGTCCCGGCATTGCGGTTGGTCAGTTGGTACTGCTGTACGATATCCTGCGGGCTGCTTAATACCGACATCTGCTGGGCCGACCCGGCCGAGCGATTGCCGTTTAGGTTGACCTGCCCGGAAATGAGATTCAGGCTGTCGATTTCATAACTGACTTCATAGCCGATGTACCCGCTTTTGTTGTCGGAGGTGCCCGTACCCGTCTGCAACAGGTTTGTGGGGCTGCTACCCAGGGTAACCCGCCCCGTCGAGTTGTAAGTTTCAGGTGTGTTGTAAATGTTGCCGCCGGCCATCCCGGTCATGCCCCATTTGCCGAGTTTGGCCGAAACAGAGCCGCCTGCACCGGGCCCTCCCACCGGGAAACGGGTGCTGACGTTGGCCGAACCTCCGAAACCATTGTCGATGCGCTTGCTTGTGATAATGTTGATAATCCCGGCCAGTCCCTCCGCATCGTATTTTGCCGGAGGATTGGTGATGACTTCGATCCGCTCTATCGAAGACGCCGGCATACTCCTTAAAAGGTCTTTGTAATTCCGCTCCGCCATGCTGGAAGGCCTTCCGTTGATCAGGATCCGGAAATCGGTATTGCCTTTCAGGTACAGGTTATTGTCTGTGTCGAGGGAAAGATGGGGAACCTTCCGCATAATTTCCAGTACATTGAAAACCTTGCTTTCCGGATCGGCCTGAAGATCGTAGGAAATCCGGTCGATCTCCTGCCTGATAATTTGCTTTGCAGCGGTTACCGACACTTCCTCCAAAGCGATGGTCCCGGGGCTGATTTTGATTTCCCCTAATTCCAATACCTTGCCGGACGCGCCCGACAGATCGGCCATGAGGGTTCTTCGCCTGTATCCTACGCCGTCTATCACAACTTTGTAAACTGCCGGAAGCAAGTCAGGAAAGAGAAAACTGCCGTCTGCCTGGCTATAACCTGTCTTCGCTATTTCATTTTGAGCAGTCAGGAGGCTGACGGTCATGAATTCAAGCTTCTTTCCCGATACGGAATCGCTTACAAAGCCTGTAATCGCGCCGGTACGTGCCACCGTCTGTCCGTATGCCTGCTTCTGAAGCAGGAAGGCAAGGGTGAGCGCTATAAGGAGCAGGATAACGGATGCTGGATTTTTCATTCTTTATCTGGTTGTGAACCGTGGTTCGGTGGCTAATAGATTTTTCAAAAGGCAAAGCGATACCTATAGGGCCTGCGCCCTTTTTTTGGAAACCCGGACAGTAAAATCAAATGGCAGTTGCCGACCGGCTGATTCAATGGTCGCCGGCAACGTTGGTAATATTTACAACGCAAATATATTACAATGTACTATGTAATGCAAGGTACTTTGTAAATATTTGATTTTGCCTGAAATGGAGTGATCGGGATGCGGGAAGAATAGGTTAGGATCAGGCCGAATGCAGGGTGTGGCGGGAGGGAGCAGATCCGGTGAAGGTGAGGCCGGATTTTAGAAAGGGTAGTAAGCAGCGAATGCACGGATAAAACCGTTAACGATCTTATCCGTGCATTCGCTGCGGTTGTTCTATGCCGGGATCTTCCGGCTGTTCTCCCGCTCCCAAACGCGGTGTTCTTTTATAATTTCGATAAAGTCATTTTCCTTTTGGCCGGTCGACGCCAGAATCACGCCCCGGTCTGTTTTGATGCGGGAGTTGTCCAGAAGCTTTTCGGCTCCTGCAGCAAATGCAAGCGCTTTGCAGTGCCGGTAAGCTTCTTCTATGAACTGATAATAGTCTGCGTTGCCGGCGAGTATATCCACGCTGCCGCCCGCGGGCGTATATATTGCGTCGTAGCAAACGGAAGCTTCGGTAAGCAACGATCCTTTCGGGACAATGGCTTCACCTTCTTCGGTAGTGACCGTACCGACGCGGTCGGCAATCATGACTGCTTCGGCTCCCTCTTTTTCCAGCGCGGCTTTCATGGAATCAACAGAGGTCCCGGACACGCCGTTTGCGATCAGGAAGGCAACTTTACGGGTAGCAATAGTGCCTTTACCCGGGGCGACCTTCATGCTCAGAGCCGCCGATTTTTCTACTTCAGGTTTATGCGGAGCGAGAGGATAATCCGGGTGGTTGTTGCGTGCAAACTGAAGGGTAAGCGGATCGAGCTCTGCGGGTGGAACCAGTCCAACGTTATCGCCTACCTTCCGTGCAAGATCCTGGTCGACCTGGTTTAAAATGGCCAGCTCCCGCCTGCGGATACTTTCGTCTGCTACCTTAGAAAGCTCAAAACTGTACGCATTGACGATATGGGCTTTTTCCGCATCGCTTTGGGAGTTATAAAACAAGCGCGCCTGTGTGAAATGGTCGGCAAAAGAATCTGCACGGCGACGTACCTTCACCGCGTCAGCTATCTTTTCCTCGTGCGAGATATAGCCGGTTTCTCCTTTGAGCATAGCATGATAAGGACAGCCGCCGGCTTTGCTGTTGGGGAAATAGCTCACCGGCCCTTTCAGGATGTCTATCCTGGAGGTTCCGTCTTTTTGATTGTTGTATTTTCCGTACAGCGGCCGATTGATAGGCAGCTCGTGGAAATTGCCGCCTCCCAGCCGGTAGTTCTGGGTGTCCATATATGAAAATACCCTTCCCTGCAGGAGCGGGTCGTTGGTGAAATCGATACCCGGTACTACTCTTCCGGGATCGAAAGCGGCTTGTTCGGTTTCTGCAAAGAAGTTTTCCGGGTTGCGGTTCAGCGTCATGGTACCGATTATTTTCACAGGTACCAATTCCTCCGGAACAATTTTTGTCGGGTCGAGCAGGTCAAAAGAGTATTTGAACTCGTCTTCTTCTGGGATAAGCTGAACGCCGAGATCCCATTGCGGATAGTTTCCTTTATCAATCGCCTCCCACAGGTCTTCCCGGTGGAAATCGGAGTTAAAACCGGAAATCTTCTGGGCTTCGTTCCAGGCTACCGAGTGAACGCCCAGCCTGGGTTTCCAGTGGAATTTTACGAAAGTACCACGCCCTTCCGCGTTCACAAACTTAAAGGTATGGACTCCGAATCCTTCCATCGTACGCAGGCTCCGGGGAATGGCCCTGTCCGACATCGTCCACATTACCATATGGGCTGATTCAGGCATCAGGGATATAAAATCCCAGAATGTATCGTGCGCCGATGCCGCCTGGGGGATCTCCCGGTCGGGTTCGGGTTTGACGGCATGTACAAGATCCGGGAAGTTCATCGCGTCCTGGATGAAGAAAACCGGTATATTGTTGCCTACCAGGTCGTAGTTGCCTTCCCGGGTATAGAATTTAACAGAGAAGCCCCGTACATCCCTGGCAAGATCGGTCGAGCCCTTAAAGCCGGCGACAGTAGAAAAACGGACAAAGACAGGCGTCACAGTTCCCATTTTCAGGAAAGCCGCAGTCGTGTATTGAGATACATCGGCGGTCGCTTCGAAGATGCCGTGAGCCCCCGATCCCCTGGCGTGTACCACGCGTTCGGGGATGCGCTCACGGTCGAAATGCATCATTTTGTCGAAGTAGATGTGATCCTGCTGGAGGGAAGGACCGCGCTCTCCGGCTTTAAGCGTATTGTTGTTGTCGTAGACCGGTACCCCGTCATTGGTAGTCATTACCCTGCCGGAGTTATCTGTCAGATGCTTGTCTACATGGGTTGCGGAAAGCTCCGCGTCTTTTGTTTTTTGTTGATCTTTCATAGTAGGTATTGGTTAGAAGTAATGAAGTAGCTTTGTTGTTTAAATAATTATGCCATTTGCCGCTTACTCCCCGGCTTCTATTTCTTCCAGGAACTTGATCATCCGGAAGGACTTTAGCAGGTGTATGAGACCCGGGATAATGAGCAATCCGCCAACTATCAGGCTGATGCCCAGTACCTTGATGACGTCTTCGCCGGCAGGGTTTGCCAGCAGGCTGACCGGGCCATGCCGGGTGATGATCAGGTCGGGAAAGTGCGGGCCGATAGCAGCAAGCAGGATCAGGAGCACCTGTGAGCCGGCCAGGAAGCGACACCGGATGATGCGCCCGGTGCGAATGGCTCCCCACAATGGGTACAACAGCAGCCCCGATAGTGCAACAGCCCCGATTGCCAGCGGGTTGGTGATGAATTCGGCCGTAAATTCGTTGCCCTGTATATAACCGGTCAACAGCGTGGCAAAACCGGTCAGTACTACTGCTATGACTGCCTTGGCGGCTTTCCGCATATACATTCGCTTTTCCTGTGCTGCCGCCTCTCCAATGAGAAATGTAGCAGCCAGGAATGCGCACAATGCACTGAAAAAGAAACCCGTGAGCACAGGGAACGGCTGTAGCCATGGATGAACGTACAGTTCGGTGAACGATGCACCGGGGTTTTCTTCCAGTGTTTGCAGGTCACCGTGAAGCAGCGCGCCGAAGGTCATACCCAAAAAAACCGGCGTTACAAGGCAACTGATTTCGAACATGCGGTCGTACAGTAACTGCGTATTGTCCTTCACTGCATCATAGTGACGGAATACGAAAGCGACACCCCTGAGCGTAATGCCCAGCAGCACCAGGGTAAGCGGGATGTGCAGGTAGACAACGATGATGTTGTAGAAATCCGGGAAGCCGATCCAGAGGATTACAATGAGAATGATGATCCAGATGTGGTTGGCTTCCCATACCGGCCCCAGGACGCCGTAAACAGTTTTCTTAATGGATTTTTTATGTGCCGCACCTGAAAACAGCTCAAGCGTACCTGCCCCGAAATCGGCGCCGCCAAGCAGCACGTACAGGAAAAACGACAGCACGATAAATAATAACACGATATATAACATTGCTCAGGCTGGTTGCTTGTTCAACACTTTAATCTGGCGGGTCATCAGCCAGGTCACGGCAATTGTCAGTGTCGTATATAGGGTAACGTATACATAAAAACTGTAAATCATACCCGGCATGGGCGTTACGGCATCGGCGGTGCGCATTACCTGGTGGATGATCCAGGGTTGGCGACCTACTTCGGTCACGATCCAGCCGGCTTCCAGCGCGATGAATCCTACGGGGGCCATCAGCGAAAAAAACAGCCAGTAAATTTTGCGGGTCTGCCATCGTTTTCTTTTCAGGCTGACCAGGTAGGCCACGGCAGCCAATACCAGGAGACCACCCAGCCCGACCATGACCTGGAAGGCATAATGAGTGACGGCTACCGGCGGAAGGTCTTCTTCCGGGAACTCGTTCAGGCCTTTTACTTCCGCATTCCAATCGCCGAAGGCAAGGAATGACAATGCCTTGGGAATCTCCAGCTTGTGAGTAACCTTTTTGTTCTTTTCGTCGACGATCCCCCCGATATATAGCGGCACGCCTTTGCCCGTTTCGTAGTGCGCCTCGAGTGCGGCAAGCTTTACCGGCTGCCGACGGGCGATGTCTTTCGCAGAATAGTCACCGCTCAGGGGTTGCAGCAATGCAGCCACCGTACCGAATACAATGACGATATGAAAAGCGGTTTTATGCAGCTCTGTATTACGTCCTTTATACACCTGCCAGGCATGGATACCTGCTACGGCGAAAGAAGTAGCGACGAAAGCGGCGAGCGTCATATGCAGGGCCTGCGCAAACCACGCATCGTTCAGAAAAGCCTTCACAGGGTCGACGTTCAGGAATTGCCCGTTTACGTAATCGAAACCCGAAGGGCTATTCATCCAGCTATTGGCCGATACGACGAGTATACCCGACGCTATACCCGAAATCCCGACAATAATGCCGGTCAGCAGGTGAAAGCGTTCGGGAATCCTGTTCCAGCCGTAAAGGTAAAAACCCAGTGCTACTGCCTCTACAAAAAAAGCAGCGCCTTCAAGCGAAAACGGCATGCCGATAATGGGCCCGGCGTGTTTCATAAAGCCCGGCCAGAGCAGTCCGAGCTCGAATGAAAGGGCGGTGCCGGATACGGCCCCGGTGACAAAAAAAATAGCCACGCCCTTTTGCCACGCTTTGGTGAGTGTGAGGAATTCCGCCCGTCGTGTACGAAGCCAGCGAATATGGCTGACCACCATAAAGAAGGGCATCACCATGCCAATGCAAGCAAATACGATGTGAAAAATAAGGGTGAATGCCATTTGCATTCTTGCAGCGTCCAGATTGTCCATCATCAGACCTTTTTAGGTGATTGGTACTCTCTGCGATCGGTTTCGGGGAGTTCAGCGGAGGCCTGAAATGAAAATCGCCACCACACAGACCAGCAAAACTTCGAAACCGCCGACAATAAAGTTACGGTTTTTCAGGATGCACCCGACCTGATTTTCTTATAATTGATGAAAAGGAGGTATCCCGGAAGACGCGGGCGTCAGGCTTGCGTTTTATACATAAAAGGAACATCCGGACGTTTAAAATACTATCAGGCACACATGATCGCCTGCCGCCTTCCAGCCACACTTTATGAAGGGCTTTCCGGCAGGATAATTCTATTAAACAAACTAAAAACTTACAACGACAAAATCATGAGCACAGAAAACCTTCATAACCGGGAAGCCATCGATAAGCTGAAAGAGATGGTAGATAAAATCGATATCGGCATGCTGTGTACCAACGCAGAGGGAAGCGACCATGTCCACGCGGTGCCGATGAGCAGGCAGGAAGTAGACGAAGAGGGCAACATCTGGTTTCTGTTCTCGTCAGGAAGCGAAACCCATCGGAACCTGCTCCAAAACGACAAATTAAGCCTCCTGTATGCAGACGTGGGGAATTACAGCTTCCTGAGCATCAACGGTACCGGTGAAATATCGCGTGACAGGGACCGGATTGAAAAATACTGGAACAAGATCGTGGAAGCCTGGTTTGAAAAAGGGCTCGAAGATCCACAGATAAGGATCTTAAAAGTGATTCCTTCCGAAGCGCATTATTGGGATAACAAAGCGAATAAACTGGTTACCTTCTTTAAAGTTGTTGTCAGCGCCGCGTCGGGCAGCAAACTGGACATCGGGAGAGAAGGGGACCTGGATTTGTCATAATGCGGTTTAAGTTATAAGGAGGCCACGAACTCGCGAATTCAGATAATTTGCGAATTCGTGGCTTCTGTAATATGATCTGTGAAAGCGGGTAAAGAATTTGTTGCAAGGAATGGTAAAAGCAGGGAGCTAGTCCCCGGTTGTGGTCTCGCGGAACCGGTTTTCAACGTGAAACCCTCTTTCCGCGAGCGCCTGTAAAATCCGCTCTTCCGATATCATCCCGGAATGGTAGTGCACAATGAGCCCATCCTCATTCCATTCCGTATGCCTCCATTTAACGCCCTGCAGGTTGGCCAAAACTTCCTTTACCCCGGGAAGATCGGGTTCCTGGCGGAAAGGTATGGTAACCGATTCCTGGTACTTCAGGTTGTCGAGTATATGGATAGCCTGCTCCTGTTCGGGCGACCGGACCGTATCTCGCAGTCCCAGGCCGATGCCCGGCAGGCTGACAAGCGCGCTTACAATGTAAATTCTAGCCCGGAGCAGCTTCGGATAAGCGGCGATGATGCGGATGACGCAGTAGAGTAGAATCAGCGACTGGACGACCAGCAGATAGGGGCGGGCCGCATTCCATATGAAGCTTCTTCCCAGTGCCGCGGCAAATGACGCGTAGAGCGGAAGCAGGCAGCAGAGCGTGTGAAGCAGGGTCGCGGCCAGTGAGAAAAAGGCGGTCAGCAAGTCTCGTCGTGAAGCGGGGAAAAATGTCATAGGGGAAATGCGAATATGTTGGTGAAGAGACTGGATATGTTTTTTATATTTGCAACAATGTTGCAAATATAAAAATTCAATAAGATGGGAAAATGGAAAGCAGCCCTAAGACTGTTGATAAAGGATTCGCCCATTCAAATATTAGTGGCACTATCTTTCGTGATGTTGCTATTGCCGGGGGCCGCGCTGCAGGACGGGGGAACCGTGATCACATGGAAAACACTGGCCGATGTTAAATACCGGAAGGAGCTGAATGGAGAGTACGACCTGTATTTTATGTACCCGGCGTTCGGTCCGAAAGTCAGGTCGCTGGACGGAAAGCGGATCAGCATCAAAGGGTATATGATACCGGTAGACGAGTACGGGCGCCGCTACGTGATTTCAGCTAAGCCGATGGCGCAGTGCTTTTTCTGCGGCGGGGCCGGCCCGGAGTCGCTGATCGAGCTGCAGCTGAAGAAGAAAGGGCTCCGGTTTAAGACAGACGAGATCCGGACGGTGACCGGAGTACTCCGCCTGAACGCCAGGGATGTCGACCACCTGAACTACATCCTGAAAGAGGTCGAAGTTTTTGATTAATGAAAGAAGTCATACCTTCCATCCGCCCGTTTCCGCCTGTATGTCCCACATGCGGCGATAGATGCCCCCCTGCTGTAGCAGCTCTGCGTGCCGGCCCGATTCTGCTATGCGGCCTTCCTGCAGCACGATGATCCGGTCGGCATTGCGGATGGTAGCCAGCTTATGGGCGATCACCACCACGGATTTGGATCGGACGAGCTCCTGTATAGCTTTCTGGATATAGAGCTCGTTTTCAGGATCGAGGCTTGCCGTGGCTTCGTCGAGCAGTACGATGGGAGCGTCTTTAAGAAGAGCCCTGGCGATACTGATCCGCTGCTTTTGTCCGCCGGAGAGCTTGCTTCCGCCCTCGCCGACGCGGGTGTTCATGCCGTCGGGCAGCTCGCGAATGAACTCTCCGCACTGCGCCCGTTCCGCCGCCAGCCAGATCTCCTCGTCCGTGGCGCCGGGCTTGCCAATGCCGATGTTTCGGTAAATGGTGTCATCGAACAGGTACACCTCCTGGAATACCTCGCTGATGAGCCGGTAGAATTTGTCCTGCCTGATATGCCTGATATCCACGCCGCCGATTTTGATGCTTCCCTCGTTTACGTCCCAGAACCGGGCGATGAGCGATGCGATGGTGGTTTTGCCCGAGCCGGAATGCCCCACCAGGGCCAGCATCGATCTTTCGGGAATGGTGAAATCCAGGTTCCGGACCGTAAGCTTTTGCTGATACCCGAAGCTCACGTTTTCGAAGGCGATGTCGTACCAGGCCGGCAGCTCGTCTTTTTCGGCTTCCATGGTCGGGGTTTCCATCACGTCGATGATGCGGTCGAGGCTTTCGTTCATATACCGCAGCACGAGGTAGTCGACCATCACGACTTTCAGCGGGTTGTATAAATTATAGCCCATCACCAGGAAGGTGATCAGTACCGGGATGCTGATGGTGTTGCCGGAGAGGTAATAGAGCCCTATTGCGACCATGAGCAGAAAGCCGATTTCGAATACGACCGAGGCCGTCACGACAAACGGGCCGGGCACGGCTTCGAGGCGGATGCTTTTCCGGCGCAGTTCGTCAAAGGCGTGCTCCAGCCCTTTGTGCCTTTCGCCGGTGAGGCCGTACGATTTCAGGTGGCGGATGCCCTGCACATATTCCAGGAATTTCGCCCCGACGGTGTTGCGCGCGGCGATCTGCTTCCTGCCCAGCCGGCTCACGAAATAATTGGCCAGCAGCAGGAACGGGTAAATGAGCGGCAGCACGCCCAGCAGGCACAGGGCCAGCCGCCAGTCGTAGGCCAGCAGGAAGGCCGACAGCACCACGGAGCCGAAAGCGGTCGAGGCGAGGTTGCCGACGCTGTGCCCGAAGATGGCCTCGAAGTTGGCGACGTCCTGCAAGACGACCGAGGCGATCTCTCCCGGGTCTTTCTGCTTGAAAAAACCGAGGGAGAATTTCTGTATCCGGTTGCCGAGCCCGATCCGCAGCGCAGTCGACAATTCATGCACCCAGATATTGGATCTGACCATGGTTTTCGACGCGATGAAAAACTGGACGATCAGCATCACGGCCATCAATGCTACGACAGTCCAGATCCGGGTCTTGTCAGGCGTTTCAGAGAACAATTCCCAGATAATAACCAGCAATATCCCCGACGGCGCCGCGATAAACAGACTATGGGCGATTTCCCAAAGCGCTACCTGCCGGGTTTCCGCGCGGCGGGAGGAGGTGATGTGGGTGAGGTTTTGAAACATTTAGTTGAAAGTTGAGAGTTGAAAGTTGAAAGTTTTTTTTAGTTGAAAGTTGAAAATTGAGAGCGGCCGCTGCTGCGGTTTAAAGTTCTTTTTCGCTGAGAGTTTCGAAAACGAATAGGGAATAGAGAGCCGAGAATGGGAAGTTGGAAACAGGCATAGGAATTGAAGAGAAATCATTTTCAACTTTCAACTTTCAACTCTCCACTTTCAACTTTCAATTTTCAACTATCAAAGTCCCCGTTTCCCTTCCGACCAATACGGTTCGGTTTGTACCTGGGCGTTTTTGAAGCCCTTGTCGAGGAGGTACTTCTTCACGGCTACGATGGATCTGGCATTGCCGGTCAGGTAAAAGGCGGTGGCTTCGCGGCTGACGGGCTGGTTTTGCAGCCATTTGTCGAGGCGGGCGATGGCGCTGATGCCTTTTGCGTCGTCACTTTTGGAAACGGATACGACATCGCCGCCGGGTAGCTTCGACCAGGGACGATTGGCGTCGTCCAGCTCGGCGATGCCCAGGAAGGAATGCCCCTGCTTCTTTGCTTCGGCAGAAAGGCAGTCGAATAGCCCAAGGGAGGTTTCGTCGCCGAATGCGATGTGATGGAGGGCCGCAGCATCGTACTTTATTTTACCGCCGGGGCCGAGCAGCTTTAGTTCGTGGCCCGGTTTCAAGCTTTTCACCCATTTGCTTCCCGGGCCTTTGTCGTGCAGGTAGAACCATACCTCGCAGATACCCGCCCGTTGGTCAAAATACGATGGAGTATAATGTCGGAATTCGGTATCGCTGATGCGGAATTCGATGACATTGCCCGGGATAAATTCTTTTTTTGATTTCGAAAAATCGCCTTCGAAGCGGACTTTCCGTAAGCCGTCAGCCAGGTCTTCGATTGCTGTAACCCGCACCGGGTGATAACTGCCGCTGAAAAGCGACTCCATGGCATTGGCCATCCATTTGGGGACTTTGGGCATTTTTTAGTTGAGAGTTGAAAGTTGAGAGTTGAAAGTTGAGAGTTGAAAATTGAAAGTGGGGAGTTGAGAATTGAAAGTTTGGGTAAGTGGTGGGTAGAAAATTGAATATTTTGAGTAAAGAGATGCGGTTTTTGAGTAGGGATGTATATGGGCGGGTTGTAAATTTATAGATATGGGAAAATCTATTGTGGGTGAGAAATCATATGCTTTTGCCTTGAAGGTGATTTCGGTATACGGGTACTTGTCGTCGGAGAAAAGGGAGTTCGTGTTGTCCAGACAGCTACTCAGAAGTGGCACGGCCGTTGGGGCCTTGATCCGTGAGGCCGAACATGCGCAGTCGAAAAGAGATTTTCTGAACAAAATGAACATAGCCCTTAAGGAAGCCAATGAAACATTGTATTGGTTACAGTTGCTCCGTGACAGTGAATTCATATCTTCTCCCGCTTTTAATGAATTATTCCCCCTTTCAGAAGAATTAACCAGACTATTAGCATCCATCGTCAAGAGCACTAAAAATAGTTTGAGTTGAGAGTTGAAAGTTGAAAATGAGGCTAACTTTCAACTTTCAACTCTCAACTTTCAACTAATAAAAAACTCCCTCGCCCTTAAATGCGCATTCCACATTCGTTGGTAAAGGCCACTTTGCTCCAGCAGGTCTTCGTGACGCCCTGACGATACCAACCGGCCTTTGTCGAACACCAGGATCTGGTCGGCGTCGGTGATGGTGCTCAGGCGGTGGGCGATGATCAGGACGGTTTTGTCGCGGATGAGGCGGCTGAAGGCCTGTTGTATCTTGTGCTCGTTTTCGGGGTCGGCAAAGGCCGTGGCCTCATCGAGGATCAGGACGGGCGCGTCTTTCAGGATGGCCCGCGCCAGTTGGAAGCGCTGCTGCTCGCCGCCGCTCAGGTGTATGCCCGACTGTCCGAAAAGCGTGTCGTAGCCGTCGGGCAAGGCGCTGATCAGGTCGTGGAGCTGCGCGGCCGCGGCGGCGTTTTCGACCTCTTCGCGGGTTTTGTCCATGCCCATCCGGATGTTTTCATACAGGCTTTGCTGGAACATAAAGCTGTCCTGGAACACGAACGACACCATCTGCATCAGTTGCGCCGTGGGGTAGTCGCGGATGTCGATGCCCCCGATCCGGATCGTGCCTGTGCTTACATCCCAGAAGCGGGCCAAGAGCTGCCCGACGGTGCTCTTCCCCGCTCCCGAAGGACCGACCAGCGCCGTGATCGACTTTTCGGCGATCCTGAAGCTCACTTCCTCCAGCACCATGTTGTTGGCCTGGTAGGCAAAGCTGACGTTTTCGAACGTAATGCCGTAGTGGTCAGGCTGCCGGAAATCCGCCTTGCCCGGCAGCTCCTCCTTATACAGTAAATCGTCGATCTGCTCCACGCCCCGGTTGATGATCGAGAGCTGCATACCCATGTTGCTGAGCACAAACAACGGCTTGATGTAGCCCGTGCCCAGGATCAGGAACAGCAGCAGGGTAGCCAGGCTCACGCCGCCCGTGAAGTAGAGGTACAGGCCCAGCGCCAGCACCGGCAGCATGGCATTGCTCGTAAAGCTCATGAAAACCGCAAAGGCCGGGGTGCTGCTTCTCACCCAGTCGGCCACGAAGCGGTTGAAACGCCTGACTGTAGCACCGTATTTTTCGAAAGTATCGGCCGACTGACCGAAAATTTTCATCACCGGCATCGCCCGCACGTACTCCACGATACCGGCGTTCATGTCTTCCAACGACTGGTGGTAGTCCTGTATCAGCTTTTTGTTGCGGCCGCCGTATAGCTTCGGGATCATCACCGCCAGCACGAGCAGCGGCGCGAAGCTGACCGCCGCCAGCCGCCAGTCCTGCGAAAAAAGGAACGCGATGGTGATCAGCGGCAGGGCGATGCCTTTGACGAAATCGGGTATCTGGTGGGCGATGAATCCCTCGATGCGCTCTACGTCGTCGGAGAGGATTTTCTTGAATACCCCCGAATTGCGGTTGTTGAGGTAGCCCATCGGCAGCTTCCCGACCTTATCGGCGATGAATTTCCGCAGCTCAAACAGGATGTTGAACGCCGCGATATGCGAAAGGATGCCCGACAGGAAAAACACCGCCATGCTCACCGCCGCCGCTCCCGCCGCGTATAATATGTACGTGCGGGCGAGGGTGAAGTCGGGCGTTTCGCGGGTGAGCTCGCGGATGATGTAAAACACCAGCACATACGGCACCAGGCTGAGCAGCGCATGGAGCACCGCCAGCAGGCCCGATGCGAGCAGCAGCCCCTTTCGCCGCCCGGCTATTTCCAGCAGGCGGAGCACCCCGTTTTTTCTTCTTTGCCGCTTTGCATCCATAGGTGTACTAACGCTATTTATCTGTAATAGTTCTAAATAAGTTATAAATTTGCACAAAATTAATTTCCCCGGCTGCTCCGCCAGGTACGCCAAACGGAGTAAAAAGTCCGCCGGAGGGATTTTCTGACCGCAAAACGATGGACGAAGCGCAGCAGCCCGTCCCAAACCTCAAAAAGTCGGATATCGACAAGCTTTATGCGGGGCCGCCCAGGCCGTGCGTGCCTTGGCCGCCCCGACTCCCTGCTATCCCACCTCGACACCACCTGCTCACTGACCGACCTTGCCCACCGCGTAGGCACCAACGAGTTTGCGTTGAAAAAAGGCTTCCGGGCGCTTTTCGGCACGACGGTATTCGGTTTCTGGCACGACGCTAAAATGGAGCAGGTGCGCAAGCTGCTGGCTGGGCGCCCCCCATCGAAGAAGACCGGAGCATAAGCGAAGTATCGGATATGGTGGGTATCAGAACCCGAGGCATTTTTCGGCGGCGTTCAGGAAGAAGTTTGGGGTATTGCCGAGTAGGGGGAGGTTGGGGTGATATTTTATTGCGATTATTATAGTTAACAGTGGTAATTACTTTATGCGTCTAAATTTATCAAGTGTGCTAGAGCTGAATCCGAGAAAAGCAGCTACGTCCTCGTTCCGGAGAAGATTCCTTCCGTAAAGCGATTCGTACCATTTAAATTTATTGATATTACGCATATGTCTGAGCTTTTGCAATTCCTCTAGTCGCTGAATAAAATTGATTTGCAGAGCGTGCTGCAGCAGCTTTATGTCTTGTCTGAATTGCTGTTCTAAATTTTTCCACTGATCTTCGTCAATAATCCACATACTTGTGGGTTCAAGTGTTTGAACAAAATAGTCTGTATCGATGTATGGCTTAAAAAAGCTATACGGGAATATGACAGTTTCCGACGATCTCCACAGATAATAAATGTGGTTTGCTTCTCCGTTGGATGTTTGAAATGCCACCAACAGCCCACTTTTGATAACAAGTATTCTGTTTAACGGTTTTCCCTGCTGGTGAATGATGATATCCTTTTCCTCACTGATAATTGGAATAGTTGTGTTTAAATAACTTGTAAATCCCATCGACAAAGGTGGGAGATTGCCGATACAGTCTGTGAGTTTCTTACTTTCAGTAGGTTTCATGCCATGTTCACATTATGTTAGCAGCAAATCTACCACCTGACAGATTTCGAAAAAACGCAAAACTGTGTGAATTTCAAAGCAAATCCGTATCTGATCCTTCGTTAACAAGTTATCCATCAAAGAGTTTTATTCGTTAAGGGATTACGGGTGCTTTTCGACACGAGGGTATTCGGCTTCTGGTATGACGCTAAAATGGAGCAGGTGCGCAAGCTGCTGGCTGGGCGCCCCCATCGAAGAAGACCCGAGCATAAGCGAAGTATCGGATATGGTGGGTATCAGAACCCGAGGCATTTTTCGGCGGCGTTCAGGAAGAAGTTTGGGGTATTGCCGAGTAGGGGGAGGTTGGGGTGAGATGGAAATACGGTTTTTGGCTGCGAATATATAGGTAGAGGCGTTAGGGAAGCTTGCTTAGCGGGAAGAAATTAACAGTGGCTGAGTTAGTCGAAGCCCGTTTACTCAAAATATGAGACGTATCTTAGAAAATGTTTGATTATTTGCTATATTGGGAGTTTGAATAATCCTTTATCGTGATGACTTCTCTACTATCAAGTGATATGCTTTTTTATAAGCCATTCTTGTCGATATGTTGGGTGGGTCAGTTTCATTTTTTTAACCGGTTGTACTTTGGTAAAAGTAGTTTTTCATTAGATGAGTTAGAAAAATAAAACGTGTATTGTGCTAATCCTACCAGAATAGAGGATGTTGGCGAAGTAATTGGGAGACTTGTAGCGGGCATAAATAAGTTGTAGATAATCTTAAAAAAGACAAAGAGACAAAATAAATGAGCATAGACAAGTACGAATCAGGCAGACAAATTTTAGAATCTCTAATTCAAGATTTTAAAGAAATAAATATTGATAAATTCAATGAAGCAGACACGAGGTTTCGGTTTATAGATAAAATATTGATTGAATGTTTGAATTGGGAACCAAAAGACATTAATAATGAAGATGTAAGGGACAAGCATTATGCAGACTATAAGCTCAATCTATTTAGGCCAGTTGCTGTATGGGAAGCCAAAAGAACAGATAATTACTTTGAATTGCCGATAGGAACCTCGAAACTAATAATGCCATTGAAATCCATTTGCAAGGACAATCCAAGTATTAAGGATGCACTAAATCAAGTCAGCGGATACTGTCACGAAAGGGGAATTAAAATTGGCGTAGTTTCTAATGGTTGGCAATTTATCGCATTCATTGCAAATAGAAACGATTCTATTCCACCTTTAGACGGTAACGGACTAGTTGTTCCTTCTTTAGATTTTTTCTTATCAAATTATAAAGAAATATGGAATTGTCTATCAAAAAATGGATTTCAAGAAGACCATATCTCCAAAAAGTTGATTGGCGGATCTGAAGAACAACTTCCACCAAAACTCTCGTCAACAGTCACAAATTATCCTGGGATAAAGAACAGAAATACATTCCAGGTTGAGCTTGAAATTATCAGCGATTTAGTTCTGGAAGATGTAATCAAAGAGAAGTCTATAGAAAAAGAGTTTTTAAAAGATTGCTACTGCAAGAGTGGCTCATTATCACAATATTCATTATTAAGCAAGCAAATACTAACTACGAGATATTCCTACTTATTTGAGGGCAATGATAAGAAAGCTGTTTTAGAGCAAATAGCTTCAAAAAAAGGGCTCTCATCAGACTTAGTAGAACTATTTGCTAACAGTCTAAGTAAAAGACCAATACTTTTAATTGGTGATGTAGGTGTTGGTAAATCAACCTTCATTGACAATTTATTGCTTGTAGAAGCACCTACGGTATTTGAAAAATCAATAACCTTTAAAATTGACCTTGGCTCAAAGGCAATAATTTCTCTTGATTTAAAAGAAGCGGTTATAAAAATAATTAGACAGCAACTTATAGAAATTTACAATATTGACATAACAGAAGATAATTTCGTAAGACACGCCTATTA
Organism: uncultured Cytophagales bacterium; assembly: GCA_964562455.1. Classification (GTDB taxonomy): domain Bacteria; phylum Bacteroidota; class Bacteroidia; order Cytophagales; family Spirosomataceae; genus Ravibacter. The sequence continues at coordinate 5,841 of CAZLTN010000066.1, read as the reverse complement.
CATTGAACTAGAAAATTTCAAGAAAGGGGTTACTGTCAAACGACTGTATGAAGTAGCCCCCGTTCAGGCAATAGAAAAAGAGATTGAGTTTCTTTCTGATTTGATTAGGAACGAAGCGGAGCATTTAAAAAAATCACTTCAATACATTAGTAAGAATCAGCAAAAGCAAATTATTGTATTTATAGATAACTGTGACCAAAGAAATGACCTTGATCAGCAGACAGCGTTTTTAATTGCGCAGGAGTTAGCATCAGATTGGCCTGTTATTGTTTTTGTCTGCCTTAGACCAGAGACTTTTCACAGAATGAAGAAGAAAGAAGGGGCGTTAAGTGGTTATCATCCAAAAGCTTTCACAATTGCACCACCAAGAATAGACGATGTAATAAATAAGCGACTATTGTTTGCACAAAAAATTACACGTGGTGAGATACCTTTAAGTAAATTGGATAATATAACAAGCTTTTCAAAGCTCGATATACTAATTCAGTGCTTCATAGATTCACTTGCTTCAAATAAATATCTATTTGCTTTTTTTGATAATGTATCTAATGGGAATATTAGAAAAGCGATTGAGCTTATAAAAAAATTCTTTGGCAGCGGACATGTAAATACAGAAAAAATTATTGGATTCATTCAGGAGACAGGGAAATATATTATACCTGTTCACGAGATACTGCGAAGTGTTATATATGGTGATAATGAACATTATAACCCCGTAAATTCAGAGATTACAAATATATTTGATGTAAGGACAAATGTACCTAAAGACCACTTTACTACCCCATTAATCCTAGGAATTTTGCAAGACTACTCGGTTAATAATCGGAACGAAGGTTTTGTGTCTATAAAGGAGATTTATTCCTATATGCAAAAGCTTGGTTACTTGCCAATTGCCATTGATACCGCCCTAAACTTTATGTATTCAAAAGAGCTTTTTGAAACATCAGAAAAAGGAAATTATCTAAACACAGACAAAAATGAATTGATGCTTAGGGCAACTGGAACTGGTATCTATCATCTGACACATCTATCAAATAGCTTTACCTATATAGACGCAATTATTATTGACGTTCCAATTTTCGATAAAGAAACGAGAGAGAAAATATCTAACACTTTTGATATTAAAGAAAGACTTGAAAGGGCATCTGTATTTGCAAGATATCTCGACAATATTTGGGATGAAGGTAACTTTAAAAACACTCACTTTATTTGGAAACAGAAATCACAGGAGTTAGGTACAGACATCGAAAGAATCAGAGAAAGAGTCAAATAGAAACCGACGGCCAAAAGGTGGTCGACTCAATTGTGGATGAGGTGGTTTTTATACTAGCTCGTCAATAGCCTTAGCCTCTATTTGGGGCACAACTAAGATATAGATCCGAAGCTGTAGTAATTGAATTTGATATTCCCAAACAAAGATCTGTTTAACTTAAAGGAAAGTCAATTAGAACTCAAGCAGAGGAGTGATTCGTTGGGGCTAATTCAACAGATCCTTTATACCTATACCTTTTCGAACCGTTATATACATACAAAAACTCACCTCCCATCCATCAACCGCTCCATCCTAGTCATCATCTCATCTTTTTCTTTCAACATCCTTTCATAAAGAGCAATTTTCTCTTCGTGAAATTGAATTAGCTTATCGATAGGATGGAATGTTGGATTCTCATTTCGTTGGTACCCTATTCCGTGATCCCCAAACGTATTCGCAATCACATTCACCGCATTTTCCTCATCAAAATTATTAAAGGCCTCCACGGGTATCTTCAATATTTGGGAAATCTGTCGTAGAATGGCCTCGTCGATGGTTTCCTTCTGCTCGATTAGCGATACCTTCTGCTGGTTCCAATCTTCGCCCAGCTCCCAGGCTAGGGCGTCTTGCTTGATGCCGAGCATTTCCCTAAAGCGCTTTACATTGCGGCCTTCGTGTACTTTCTTGCGGTCAGACATAGTAGTAGTTTTCATGAGTGACAAATATAGTATTTTTTGATAGGGCTAAGATAGGGATTCCGGGGGAGAAGGCAAGGGAGGGGCGTACCTCAATTTGACTTCGACGGCAACGGCCGACCGTCGCAGCGGCGGACCGCAAGCTCAGCCACCGGTCCCTGAGCTCGGTCGAAGGGAGGTAGCCACGAATTCACGAATTAAAAAAACAATTCGTGAATTCGTGGCTAGTTTTCATCCAATTCCTTCCTGATCCGGGCGACGTACTCAACAGGCACTTCGGCTGCGCCGGCTATCTGCTCGTCCGTAAGACCGGAAGACCTGACCAGGTTACGGACTATCTTTTCCGTCTTTTCCTGATGGCCTTTCAGTAATCCTTCCTGGAGGCCAATTTTCTTCCCTTTCTCGACAAAAATATCTAGCGTATTCATGACAGTGCTTTTTATAGTTACTGGTATTTCTTCAATAAGCGTAATGATCTCCTCCTCTTTCAGACCGCTTACTCCAAAGGTATAAACTATGAGGTTGCTTTCCAAGTTCTCTCGCACACCTATAGCCAGCGACAGGATGGTTGGAATCCACTTTACCAACTCCGCTTGTAACTGGCTGTATTTCAAGGCTAGTAAGGAGGCATGGAGAAATTTATTTTCTAGTGTTTCGATCTGCTCATCCGGTATTTCTCCCAGGTTGTGAAAAATGAATTCATAATCAGGAACAAACGGCCGGAGTTCCGGGTCGAGGTTCTGGAAAAGGGAAGAGAGTGTGCGGTATTCCCAGTGATCCTTACCATGATATAGCAACACCGGGATAATGGGTGAAAGCTGCCTTTCCTGGGCGATTTGCCTTTGGAAGCCTGAAAAGATGTAACTACCTATCTGTATAGGCGTAAATTTATCAGGTGCGCTTTTATGTTCAAGCAATATGGAAATCTTTACTTTTTGCTTGCGGTTTTTCGTTCGGCAGGAATATACGATATCAGATATTGTCTTCCGCAGCTCTTTGGATACGTAGGTGTCCGGAAGCTGGGTGAGTGTAGAGAAATCCAGTATAGTCGAAAGATGTTCCGGCAGACAGGCTCTGAAATAGTCGATTGCGATGCTTTTGTCGGTCAGGATAGCGCGCAGGAACTTATCGTGTATGGAAGTAATAGTAGTCATAGTATTATTATAGTACGTATGAGGTAAAGATAGGAATCTCAGGCGGGAAAGCCGAATGAAAGGTTACCTCAATTTTGTGGAATAATAAGATGACCACGAATTTGTTGCGCCCGAAACTGTTTGTCTTTAAATTTGCTCATACAGTTCAGCCCCTGGAAGGCACCCGATCAGGAGCATGAACGGTCCCGACCAGGAAAGATGTCAGAACTTAAACCAAACTACAATAAAGAAAGGAGGACGGAAGTCACCGGATGCTATTTCGAGCTGATCGATTCTCATCTGGAGGACTTACTTTCGGGCAGGATCGACCGGATGTTTGAGTTGAGCGATATCGCAGACAGGCTTTCCATATCTCAAAAGCACCTGATCCGGATTGTAAAGGAAACGAGGGGGAATCACCCGTGTCATTTTTATGTGCAGGCAATCCTGGAGAAATCAAAGCACCTGATCGCGACAACACGTTTGCCCATCAGCGAGATCGCGCAGAGGCTAACCTACGACCCTTCCAATTTTACCAAGTTTTTTAAGAAATATGTGGGAGTAACTCCCTCGAAATACAGAGATCAGGAAGGTTCTCTTTATAAACCGACCTCCTTAGGGCAGAGACGCGCCGGACAGTGATGCAAAGTGCGAAGAGCCCGAAAAATGCGAAAAGTTCACCATTCCCGGTAAGGTGATAATCCCGAGCTTTGTATGTTATTCTACCTGCTTTCAACTATTTTTACTTAAATATAATGATACTCAAAGGCATTAACGCTATTCTTATTCTCTGCGCCGTATGGATGGGCATGAAGCAGGGATTTGCAATGTTTTCGGGAAAGCCGGAAATGACGGATATGTTTGGCAAATGGGGATTTGACCGGACCGGGCTGGCCGTAAATGGTGCGATTACGATGCTGGCCGCCGCGTTGATTTTGTTTCCCCGCACGTTTTTATGGGGAAACTTCCTGATGGCAGCGGGCATCCTGCTGATCATCTGCTTTCACCTGCAGGATAAAGACTGGAAAGGCGTTGGTATTGAAATACCGTTCCTGCTTCTTAACCTTGTGATTATTTACCTGAGGCATCCGCTGAAGCAATGACTATGCACCACGCTTTGCTCCTCGTCCTGGGCTTATTGTTTGCCGTAATGCTGTTGGTCTTACTGGCAAAAAGAATGAACGTGGCCTACCCGATCTTCCTGGTAATAGCCGGGCTGGCGATCGGGTTTATTCCCGGGATGCCAGAGCTGCACCTCGATCCGGAGCTGATCTTTCTTATTTTCCTGCCTCCGCTGTTATATGAAGCCGCCTGGTATACCTCCTGGAACGAATTCTGGAAGTGGAAACGCCCCATTGTCCTGCTGGCTTTCGGGCTCGTGTTTTTTACCTCCACCATTATCGCCTGGTCGACCTCCATGATCATTCCCGGCTTTACGCTGGCGCTGGGGTTCCTGCTGGGCGGCATCGTTTCTCCGCCCGATGCGGTGGCAGCGGCAACAGTGCTGAAGGGAATGAACGTGCCCCGGCGCCTGCTCACCATCCTTGAAGGCGAGAGCCTTGTCAACGATGCTTCGTCCCTTATCGTATTCAAGTTTGCTCTGGCTGCTGTTTTGACCGGCACATTTTCAATGCAGGAGGCGACAGGGCAATTCTTTTGGGTAGCCGGAATGGGCATAGCGGTTGGCCTTGCGGGAGCGCACATCATGTATGTCGTGCATCGTTTTCTGCCCACCACACCTGCTATCGACGCTGCTTTGACGGTAATGACTCCTTATATGCTGTTCCTTGCCGCGGAGCAGTTTCATTTTTCCGGCGTGATGGCAGTCGTCAGCGGCGGGTTGTTTATGTCGTACCGGTCGCACGAGGTTTTCCAGACCGGGAGTACGCGAATGAACATGCTTGGGGTATGGACGACGATGATTTTTGTCATGAATGCGCTGGTATTCATTCTCATTGGCCTGGAGTTGCCTGAGATTGTCGCCGGATTGGAAGGCTACTCGATCGCCGACGGCATCAAATACGGTTTGATCGTAAGCGTGATCACCATCCTGCTGCGGTTCCTGTGGGTTTACCCGGCAGCGCATATTCCGAGATGGTTGAGCGCCAAAGCGAGGCGCGATCCCTCCCCCGGCTGGAAAGGCCCTATGGTAATCAGTTGGGCCGGTATGAGGGGTGTGGTTTCGCTGGCTACTGCACTTTCCATTCCTATGCTGATGACCGACGGCAGCGCATTTCCGCAGCGCAACCTGATTATCTTCATCACTTTTGTCGTCATATTTGTTACGCTGGTTTTCCAGGGATTGACGCTGCCTGCTATGATCAGGCTCATCGGGTTGAAGGAGATTGACGAAATGATTCCCGGCCACCGGCAGCAGGCAGGTATCCGGCTCAGGCTGGATCATGTGGCTTTAAAGTTCATAAACGAGCAATACAAAGGGAAAAGTGAAATGATAGCGCTGCATAAGCTCAATCTTGAGAATCATATCGGCGATGCGGAGCGGCAATTGAAATCGCCGGAGGCTGATCATTCCGGGCACGGGGAAGCAGCGGCATTCCGGGAAATGCTGCTTGACGTATATGCCTTACAGCGTAAAGAGCTGTTCAAGCTGCGGAAGGAAAAGTATTTCAGCGACGAGGAAATCAGGAAGGCGGAGTTGCAACTGGACCTGGAAGAGCTGAAAATTACCGGTGCAGGACATTAATCATCTTTCGGAATGAACGTATCGACCCACTATAAATTACTGCACTTCATCCCCTGG
>CAZLTN010000065.1:0-29787 GCA_964562455.1 uncultured Cytophagales bacterium | reverse complement strand
GAGTGGAAATACCGCTCTCCTATGAAATAATAATTTCCGATCAGCAGGAACACCGGCATCGTAAGGATGTGATACCACCATTCGTATCTGGAAAAAAAGAACGGGCGCATGTTTTCGGAGGCGGAGTAAAAGCTCAAGACAAAAATAACGAGCCGGTGCCAAACCTTCGACATCGTGCGCGCGAACTGATCCGTTTAACGTATCAATTGGGTAAAAGTGCGGACAGCCTGCCGTTTCGTCGGAAAAATCGTTTCGGAGCCGGCCCGGCAACTACAGAAGCACTATTTCCGGCAGCTCAGTAAACCCGGGCATCAACTGGCGTTGGCATTGCATCAATTCACGCAGAATAGCGTGGCAGGAGCTCCTGGCGTGCCTTTAGTTTTGCTGCCATCAGATCATCTAAAATCAATTAACGCCATGAAAATGCAATTTTTAAAAGCTACTTTGTTTCTTATTGCCATTACGGTATCCTGGAGTTGCGGGGAAAAGGAGAAAACACCTGCACCTGCAGCCGGCCTGAAAGCCGAAGCAGGTGCTGACCAGGATGTTATCCCCAATAATCCGGTAGCCCTCGACGGCTCCGCGTCCACCGGGGAGGCTACCAAAACATTCGGCTGGAAGCTGTTGAAGAAGCCTGCGCTGAGCCAGGTGAATTTCGGCGCCGCCAGCCAGGAAAAGTTTTCATTTACACCCGATATAGTCGGCTATTACGAAATTGAGCTGACCGTTGCGGACAAAGGGCAGCAAAGCACGGATAAACTGACGGTCAAGGCAGAGTATACCGAACCCATTATCCTCGACAAAAGCATCACGGCCGATACCCGGCTGTTCGACCGCTTTATAGATGCTGTAAAGCCGGATTACCTCGTTACCAAAGACATCCTGGTTTCAGCGGCGCTTTCTATCGACCGGGGAGTGAACATCTCGTTCGAACGCGACAAAGGGATCAGTATTGATGAAAGAGGCGCGGTTCTGTCACTGGGTTCTGATGAGCAGCGAATTTCATTCACCGGTCTGCAGGCCCAGCGCGGCTTCTGGGCAGGTATAAGGCTGTTTTCGCCCGGCAGCGCCAATACTTTCGAGTTTACGGACATACAGTTTGCAGGAAGTAAAATTGCGTTTACCAATACCAAAGCGGGTTTGGCCCTGTTCGGCAACAACAAAGCGCAGGTCGCTCTCAAGGATTGCAAATTCCACCAGAACGGAGGTTTCGGGCTGTACGTACAGAATGGGTCGGTGCTGAGGCAGTTTGCCCGGAACAGTTTTTCAGGCCAGGCGGAGGCAGGCCTGCTGATTGACGCCTACAACGCTTCGGCGCTCGATAGCAAGTCGTCGTTTTCCGGTACCAACGGGCGGGATGTTGTCGAAATATCGTCGTCCGATATAAAGGATATCCAGAATGTGGTATGGCCGGCTTTTGAAGACGGGACCCCGTACCGCCTGTTAGGCAACATGGCGATTGAAACGGGCTGGACACTTTCGCCGGGTGTAGTATTGGAAGCTGCCAGAGACGCCATGATCAGCGTCAACCGTAACGGTTACCTGTCTGCAAAAGGTACAGCGACGAAGAAAGTAGCTTTTAAAGGGGCGACCGGTAACAACGCTAACTGGCGGGGGATTATCTTCTACTCCAACAGCAATCAGAATTTCCTGGAGAATGCGGAGATAAACGGGGCCGGAAGCTCGACGATCGTGTCAGGACAGAAAGCGGCAGTGACTGCCTACGGGAAGGGAGCAAAGCTGACGATCGTTAATTCGCAGATCAGCCAGAGCGGAGGGCATGCCATTATGTACACTTCGGATGCAGACATCAATAACAACGCCGAAGCAGCCAATACATTTTCGGGGATTTCGCAAAAGAACCTGTTTAAGCTTTGATAGCCGGGGGGATGAGAATTTAACCACGGAGGACCACAGAGTTTAACCTTTGTGTATCCTCTGTGTCCTCCGTGGTTAAACACCCTGTCAGTTCGAAGCCAGATGCAGCGCGTCGCCTTCCCGGATTTCTTCGGATGCACTCCTGACGATACGATCGCCGGCGTGCAGATCACCGAATACTTCGACCAGGCTGTCCAATGCGACTCCTTTCCTTACGCCAACCCACTCAGCGACGCCGTTTTTAGACCGGATCACAAAAACCTGCTCGCTGGAGGTGACCACCGCTGTGGCCGGGACGAACAGTGTAGAATCCTGTCGTATGACGGGAAGCGATACGTTGGCATACATGCCTGATTTCAGTTGCCCGTTATGGTTATCGGTATCAAACTCTACCATCATGGCCCGATTATGCTCCAGGACGCTTCCTGCACTCCTTGCCAGCCGTGCGCTGAATTGTTTATCGGGGAAAGCCGTTACCGAAAAGCTGACGCGCGCCTCTGCCGGCAGGGAGCCGGCAAAGCTTTCGGGAATGGCCACGGTGAGACGAAGTGTCCGGCTGTCTTCAAGCAAAAACAGAGGCTTACCGGCTTCTCCCCGGCCCACCAGCGCCCCGGGACTGACGTTGCGCTCAATGATAGTACCGTCGAAAGGAGCAGTCAGGGTCAGGTAAGAGGCAAACTCCGATTTTGATTTATATAGTGCTTCGGCGGCTTTCAGGTTTTCCCTGGCAGCTGCCACCGCTGCACTGTCTGACCAGGCTTTTGAACGAGCCTGGTCGATTTCGTTAACCGAAATGGACCCCTCCTGGAAACGGTTGGTATGAAGCAGCCGGCCGTAGGTAGCGCTGCTGGCGGCAAGGTGGGCCATTTGCTGGCTGAGCGCAGCCTGGGCGGCTATTTTCTGCGCTTCGATCTGGCTAAGCTCCGAATGGATTTCCGGGGCATCGAGTACCGCCAGTACCTGTCCTTTCCTTACATGCGTGCCCCTGTCGACCAGGATGGTACGCACAAACCCGTTGACTTTGGCATAGATACCAACCTGGTTCCAGGGCTTTAGCTCCCCGGGAAAAGTAATGCCTTTTGAGGGTTTGAGACTGACAACCGGGCTCCAGGCTACTTCGACGGGAGAGGTTGCTGCATCCGGGGTCTCCGCTTCGTCGGAGGAATGACCGCACGCTGAGAAGGCCACTACAGATACAAGCAGAAATTTGGAAAAAGGGGAGTTCATCATAAAAAATTGATGTCGGTTAATTATTTGACAAATAACTTGTTCTCAGGATCTTCAGGGTCGAGCGATACCGAATTGAGCGAAGCATTTTTCTGCATGAGCGCAAAAAGGGCCGGCAGTACCAGGAGTGAAGCCAGTGTGGAGGCAATGAGCCCGCCGATCACAGCCTGGCCCAACGGTGCAATCTGGTCGCCGCCTTCTCCAAGTCCGAGGGCCATGGGGATCATACCGGCGATCATAGCGATAGTGGTCATAAGGATGGGGCGAAGACGGCTCCCCGCCGCATAAACCACCGCTTCGCGGGCGTCTTTCATACGTAACCTCAGGTTTTCAGCGTTGGTGATCATCAGGATGGCATTGGCGACCGACACCCCCACCGACATGATAAGCCCCATGTACGATTGAAGATTGAGGGTAGATCCCGACAGGAGCAGCAGCGCCAGCGACCCCGCTACTACCGCCGGTACGGCCGAAAGTATGATGACCGAAAGACGGAAAGACTGGAACGTAGACGCGAGCATCAGGAAGATGATTACAACCGCTACGATGAGACCGGTCTGAAGGCCGGCCAGCGTGTCATTGAGAAGGGTGGTTTGTCCCTTCATTTCAACCAGGACTCCGCGGGGAGGCTCACCTGCCCGGGCAATGGCTTCGGAAACAGCCTTGCCGGCAGCTCCAAGGTCTTTTTTATAAAGGTTGGCAGTAACGGTTACGAGCCTGTTGGGGCCGGCCCTGTCATATTGCCCGGGGCCGGTTTCTTCGTCGAAGGTCGCTACGTCGGAAAGAAGGGGTCTTGTCGCGCCTTTCAGCAACGGGATGTTCGCGATGTCGTCCAGGTCCGCCATTTCATATTCCGGTATCTGTACCTGTACCTGGTAGGCCAGGCCTTTGGAGTCGTCGAGCCAGAGGTTTTTGTCCGTAAAACGGCTGGATGAAGTAGCAGCCACCATAGAGCGCGCAACCTGCGAAGAGGTCACACCGAGCTGACCGGCTCGTTCCCGGTCAAGTGTTACCTTCAGGATGGGGTACTGGAGCGGCTGGGCTATCTGTATGTCGCGCAGGTAAGAGATCTTTTCCATCTCGGTTTTGATGCGTGTGGCAAACCTGCCGGCCTCCCGGAGGTCTTTTGCTGCTACATCGACTGCAATAGGAGTGGCAGAGCCCTGGCTCATGATTTTGTCGACGAGCTCGATAGGCTCAAATGAGATGAGCAGCCCTGGGATTTCGTCATGCAGCCGCTTTCGGAGCTTCTCTTTCAGCGCATCCATCCTGACAGGGAAATCTTCCCGCAGCGAAACCTGCAGCAGCGCTTCATGAGGACCGCTGTTGAAAATAAAGATATTGGATGTTCCGTAGCTTGAAGGCACGTTGCCTATATATGCGGAGGAAATCTCAAGATTTTTCGCGCCTACTTCTGCTCCAATAGCCCGGAGTACCTTGAGAGTAGCCTGTTCGGTACGCTCCACGCGGGTGCCGTCGGCAAGCCGGAGGCGCATCTGGAACTGGTGGCTGTTGGCCTTGGGCAGGATATCGGTTCCTATAATGTAAAAGCCGGCTATAACGAGGCCTATAACTCCTACCAGGTAAACGGTAGTGGCGAGCCTGCCTTTGGCCAGGACCTTGTCGAGCACCAGGATGTACCGGTTGCGAAACCTGTTGAAGCCAGTGGCTTTCTCATCGCGCAGGTGCGAGCCTTCTTCGATTACTTCCTCTGTTTCGACGTCGTCGAGGGCAAGGGTAGGGGCTTCATGCTCGGGGTGGTCTTTTAACAGCCAGTTAGATAGTACAGGTACCAGGGTCTGTGAAAGAAGGAAAGAGGCGATCATCGCAAACCCTACGGCAAGCGATAGCGGCAGGAACATGGATTTCGGCACGCCGGTCATAACAAAGGCGGGTGCAAAAACAGCCAGGATAGACAGGAGTATCAGGAATTCGGGGAAAGCAATCTCTTTACAAGCATCCCATATAGCCTGCTGCTTCGGTTTGCCCATTTCCTGGTGTTGGTGAATATTTTCTATCGAAACCGTGGCCTGGTCGACCAATACCCCGATAGCCAGTGCCAGCCCCGACAACGTCATAATGTTGATCGACTGCCCGGCAAGGTTCATCATAATCACTGCCGACAGGATGGAGATCGGGATGGTCACGACAACGATAATCACACTGCGCCAGTCCCTGAGAAACAGCAGTACCATAAGTCCTGTCAGGAGCGCCCCGAGTACGCCTTCCGTAATAAGGCTTTTAAGAGAATTAATGACATAGACCGACTGGTCGAATTCATAGGAAATGTGTACGTCTTCAGGTATTGCCCGCTGTAATTCGGGTAAAGCCGCTTTGATATTGCTGACAACATCGAGTGTAGAGGCATCGGCTTTTTTGACCACCGGTATATAAACCGCCCTGCGCCCGTTGACGAGGGCATAGCTCACGGTGATGTCGGCGCCGTCTTCTACGGTACCGATATCGCGGATAAAGACAGTGGGTCCCGAACCTGTACGGATAGGTATATCCAGGAAATCCTCCGGCCGTTTGACGAGCGCATTGACCGGTGTCATGAAAGCCTTGTCGCCGATCCGGATGTTGCCGGCGGGAGAGGGAAGGTTATTGGCAACGACAGATTTGATGATCTCTTCGCTCGTCATCTGGTAGCTCCTGAGCTTAAGCGGGTCGACGCGTATAACGATGGTACGTTGGTTCCCGCCGAAAGGGGGCGGACTCGATACCCCTTCGATGCGCGAAAACATGGGGCGTATCCTGGATGAAGCAAAGTCCTGGATTTCGTTGAGCGACCTTCCGGCGCTTTCAAAAACGAGCTGTCCGACCGGTACTGAGCTGGCGTCGAACCTCACAACCTGCGGAGGTACCGTGCCGTCGGGCATATAGGCCTTGGCCCGCGACACGTTATTGGCTACTTCCGCCGCGGCCTGCGCCATGTCGGTACCCGGGTAAAACTGGAGCTTGATAAGGGAAAGCCCCTGGATGGTTTTGATATCGATATCCTTGATCCCGGATACGTACAGGAAATGGTCCTGGTACCGGGTGGCTATAAACCCGTCCATCTGGTCGGGGGCCATTCCTCCGTATGGCTGTACTATATAGATGGTCGGAAGGTCGAGGTTAGGAAATATATCGACCGGGATGGTCCGTATGGATAAGATTGAAAAGAATAAAATGGCGATAACGGCGACCATCACTGAGATCGGTCGACGCAAAGCCAATCTGATAAGCTGAAACATAAACGGGAGTAGTTAGGGATATCCTGAGAGATTGATTTACTGAACCTGGTCCAGGAAAAGTGACAGATCACCGCCGGCAGCCGCTTTCAGCAGGAGGCTGCGCCAGGCATTGCCAATGGAAACATAGTGATCGATCTCGGCCTGGTTGAGCAGGGTAATGCTTTGCGTAAGAGTGGTGAGATCGGCAAGTCCGCTTTCATATCGTGCCCGGGTCTGGTTATATGCCCGGCGGGCTGCTTCCAGTTGTACCGGGGTAAGCCGCGCCTGCTGCAGTGAAAGGTCCAGTTGGGTATCGGCATCTTTTGTCTCCGTTTCCAATCGTAGCTTCGTATTTTCCAGCAGGTGCCTTGCTTTTTCGGCCTGGTAGAGATCGGCTTTGTAATTATAGCGCAGGCGGGCAACGTCGGTTACGTTCCATCGTGTGGAAAGGCCGAAAAGATAGTTGTAGACCTGGTACCGTGCTCCGTGCGCGAAGTCATTATACCTGGTTCCGTCCTGGTTGGAGTTACCGGAGCCTCTTGCAAACCCGTAACCGATAAGAGAAAGGGAAGGGAGCCAGGATTTTTGAGTGGAAGCCGCCTGGAGCGTCAGCCGGTTATGTTCCGCTTCGGAAAGAAGAAGGAGCGGGTGCGTTCCCGCCGGGGACGACTGCTCTTTGCCCGAAGGCAATATACTGAAGAGCATAAGGGAATCGGCCCTCAGGCTGTCGTATGGCGTGCCGGTGAGCTCGGCCAGGCGTAACTGGTAAAATCTTACATTCCGCCGGGCGTCTACCAGCGAGATACCGGCGCCGGCTACTGTGGCATTAACGAGCGCAGTGTCGACAGGAGCCTTGATTCCCGATTTTACTGCCGCGTCTACTACCTTTTTGAGCGTAAGCGTCCTGTCTACAATGCGCGAGCGGGCTTCCGTTATTTTCTGGCCGACCAGAAGGGCCAGGTAGGTGTCAGCTACCCGTACCCGGTGCTGGAAGAGCGCATTTTCATACGCTGCATCGCGTTCGCCGGAAACAGATTCGGCTGCCTTTACCGCAGCTTTTACCTTGCCGAAGTTGAAAAACTGCCAATCGGCGGTAACGGAAGTGAACGAGCCGAATACACCCTGGTAAACGTTAGCAGGCCCGACTCCGCCGGACGGAGCAAAGGCAGTGCCGTAGTTGGGAAAAAAGCTGCCGTCTACATTGTTGCCGGTAGAGAAAGTATACTGATGCTGCAGCGATACGGCAGGGAGCCGCGCGGTTTTTACCGAGCGTACCGAGTAGTCGGCGGCTTCCTGGTCGGCTTTGAAAGCTTTGAGCGCCGGGAAGTTGCCGTCGGCTTCTTCGAGGACCTGCTGAAGGCTCCGTACCTGCGCCCGGGTCTGGGCAAAAAACAGTAGGAAAGCGAACAGGGCCAGGTACTTCGATCCTGGTAGCCTCGGGTGTAAAAGAAAGTTGGAGCAAAAAAGTTTTGCACTGCCGGCAAAAGGCAGCATTACCTGGAAAAAGGGTTTATACATATTAAAATGACTCTGATTGATCGTCGTAGCCGTCAAAGCTATAGTTCAATTCTGGAAATATTTTGGAAATTTCTGCGGATGCGCTACTTTGGACCGAAAATCTTAGCCTCGAACGGGTTTGCGGAGATGAAAATACTGATAGTAGAAGACGAAGAAGCCCTGTCTGAAAGCATGGTGCAGTACCTTTCCAGGGAAGGTTTCGTCTGCGAGACTGCGTACAGTCTTGACCAGGCTGTAGAGAAAATCGAGCTTTACCTGTACGACGCGGCCATCGTCGATCTCACGCTTCCCGACGGCGATGGTTTGTCGGTTATCCTGAAGCTGAAGCGTATCGCTGCTGCGACCGGGATCATAATTGTTTCGGCCCGTAAAGCGCTGGAAGATAAGATAAAAGGGTTGGAGATGGGGTCTGATGACTACCTGACCAAGCCGTTTTCGCTTCCCGAGCTCAATGCACGTCTCAAGTCACTGATCAGGAGAAGGCATTTCGGAGGGAATAACGAGATTATTTTCAGGGAGATAAGAGTAAAGCCTTACTCACGGGAAGTATTCGTTTGCAACCGTGAAACGCACCTTTCGCGGAAAGAGTATGATCTCCTGCTGTACTTCCTGTCTAATATCGATGCAGTCCTCACCAAAGAATCGATTGCCGAGCACCTTTGGGGAGATTATGTGGATTCGGCCGATTCGCTGGATATGGTCTATTCCCACATCAAAAACCTGAGAAAAAAGCTTAATGAGCATTCCGAGGCAGGTTATATACAATCGGTATACGGCATCGGGTATAAATTCCGCTCATTATGAAATTGCTGACCAAAACCAGCCGGACCTACTTCGTGGTGTCGCTGGTAGTCTACCTGTCGGCGGGCTGCGTGTTTTATTTTATCATCAGGAACGTCATATACAAGGAAATAGAAAGCCGGCTGCTGCTCGAAAAATATGATTTCATCCTGTTTGTGCAAAAGTGGAAGCACTGGTCGGACGAGAACTTTTTCGTCGAAAACAAAATCCAGGTGATACCGCTGCCTGGAAATGAGATCAGCTCCCGGATTGCTTTTAAGGACACGGTCATGTACGAGAGCTTCGCTAAGGAGGCAATGCCTTTCAGGCAGTTGACCTTTCAGACTTTAATAGATGGAAAACCGCATATGGTTTCCATCCGCAAGTCGATGCTCGAGCCCATTACCCTGATCGAAGTAGTAACGGGAACGGTGATGTCCTTCCTGGCTATTCTGCTGGTATGTACCTTCTTTATACACAGAAGGCTGTCCAAGACACTGTGGCTGCCGTTCTACGACTCTCTCGCCAGGATCAGGTCATTCGACTGGACCCGGTCGGAGACCGGTTCGGAAGGAAAAGGTGGCGAAGTGACATTTCCCCCGGGGGAAATACAGGAATTTAACGAGCTGAACCTGGCGCTCACCCGTATGACCACGCAGATATGCCATGATTACCGGACCCTGCGTGAGTTCACCGAAAATGCCTCACATGAAATCCATACCCCGTTAGCGCTTATTACGGCGCGGGTAGAGCAGATGATCCAGTCGGAAAACCTTTCCGGAGAACAGCTTCACTGGATCCAGGAGATTTACCATTCTTCGCGAAGGATTTCCCGCCTGCTGGAAAGCCTGTTGTTGCTTTCCAGAATCGAGAACAAGCAGTTTACGGACGTTTCGGAGGAGGACCTGGCAGCGCTCCTTGAGCTGAAGCTGAACGATTTTTCGGATATCCTGAAGTACAAACGGATCAAAGTAGAAAAAAACCTGAACCATCCTTTCAGGCTCCGGATCTCTCATGCGCTGCAGGATATCCTCCTGTCAAACCTCCTGAAAAATGCGATCCGGCACAATCATCCCGACGGTGTGATTTCGATCCGTTCGGAGGCCGGGATGCTGGAAATCAGGAACACGGGCCCCGACCTTACTGTCCCGACGGAAGTACTTTTCGAGCGTTTCCGGAAGGAGTCCGGTGACAAGGAGTCGCTTGGGCTGGGCCTTTCGATCGTACGGCAGATCTGCGACTGCTACGACCTCCGGGTTTCTTACGTGTATGAGAAGCCGTTCCATAAGATCGTTATCGCGCCGGGAAGCCAAACCCCCGCCGCAACTGAGGAGCGCAACCCTGTTTCAGGAAAGGTTATTGTGTGATCCCCATTAAAATACAGGTTTTCCTATACCGGATTTCTATATTTTCCTGTATTTCCTCCCGCCTGCTCCCTGCCTAAATTTGATGATTATTTATTGACAACCCTTATTACCCATTCCGATGAAAACAAGACTACTGTTATCGGCAGGCTTATTTTTTGCCGCTTTCCTGTCAGCATTTTCCCAGGTGATTACACCATCTTCCAATATTATCTATGTAAAGAAAGACGCGGCAGGCAGCGGGTCAGGTGCCTCCTGGAATGATGCGGTTCCGGAACTGGCGGATGCGTTGCAGTGGGCCCGCGAAAACCTTTCAGGCGGAACCTGGAACAGCGGCAACCCGCTTCAGATATGGGTTGCGAAAGGGACTTACAAGCCGCTTTATTCTTCTGATGATGACGCCGGGAGCAATACTCCGCCGGTTTTGAACTCTTTTGTACTTGCTAAGGATGTACAGGTGTACGGTGGATTCGAAGGAAACGAGGCGACGCTTGCTGCTCGTACGAACTGGAAAGCGAACCCTTCTATTTTGTCGGGCGAGCTCGACGAACCTTACGAGGAGGGCCATATGTGGGATGATGAAGTTGATGTCTACACTTCAGTATGCCATGTGGTAGTGGCCGCCGGTGAGATGGGCAGCGCTGTGCTCGACGGTTTTACCGTTACCGGAGGTAAAGCCGAATATTGGGCGGGCCATGATGTGAACGGTAACTACATCAGCACATCCAGCGGTGGGGGTATTTATGTGCAGGATTCTTACCCGACTCTGCGAAACCTGGTCGTTGCCAATAACAGCGCAAATTATACAGGCGGAGGTATTTTTATAGAATCGGGTATTGTCAATGAGACAGTATTGAAACTTTCTAATATATCGGTAATGGGAAACAGCGCGGATATGTTCGGCGGAGGTATTTATCTTAAAGGTAAATATCCTCAAAGGTTGAAATTAGCTACCCATAATTGCGTGCTGATGGGAAATGTGGCGGATAGAGGAGGGGCATTTTATTTGGATTATTCCAGACTGTCATTAGTAAATACCGTGATTGCAGGAAACAATGGAGAACTGTCCGGTAGTCCATACGGGGGAGGACTATATCTTTATAACACCAGCGAACTTGAAATTATCAACACCACGATCAGCGCAAACAAGGGGGCATCAATCTACAGGGAGAGCGGAACTATTACGGCGGTAAAAAACAGTATCATCAATAATCCGGGCGTATATACTTCTTACCTGACTGAAGATAAAGTTACAAACAGTATAGTACAGTCTGTCACGACCAGTGGAGGTAGCGGCGGGACGAATCTGGCAGGCACTACCAACCCCCAATTTGTCAATGGGCGCACGGCGGCTGATGCCCCCTTTACCAATGGTGACTACCGTCTGAAAACGAACAGCCCGGTGCTGAATAAAGGGGCCGATGCACATTATCCCGGTGACTTGGTTAATGATACCGATCCTTCCGGCAAACCCAGACGCTCAGGCAGTAGCATCGATATGGGCGCTTATGAAGGAGGGTATGACCCGCTGCCGGTTACGATGACTTCTTTTGAAGCCCGCAGCGAAGGAAATATCGCACAACTGAGCTGGGAGACGGCGCTGGAAGTCAATGCCTCTCATTTTGAGCTGCAAAGGAGCGTTGACGGCAGGATTTTTGACGCTATTGGCATGGTACCGGCAAAAGGGGAAGGAGCGAAAACGGTCCGTTACCAGTTTTCCGACCACCGGCCGGTGCTCCCAGGAGTTCTATCTTACTATCGCATCAAAACGGTAGATAAAGACGGCACTTACGAGTTGTCGGCTATGGTATCGGTGAAATGGGGTCAGGCTGAAAATATATTCGGGTATGTCTATCCGAATCCCACCCGCGGCGGAAAGGTGATGCTGGACCTGAGAACAACAGGTAATAAGACCGATATCACGGTGTCCGATATGTCGGGCAGGATAATGAAAGTTCCGGTAACAGAAAAAGTACCGGGGAATTTTGAACTGGAAACGGACGGTTTGTCTGCGGGTTTGTACGTAGTTAAAGCCCGTATCGGAGGCACGGTTGTTGCAGAAAGCCGGTTGCTGGTAGAATAATAAAAAAGCCACCCTGCTTGAGAAAGAGGGTGGCTTTTTGCCTTTTTTATACTGTTTTTCCTTATTTCGATTTCAGGATCAGCGCCTCCCTTTCCGGTCCGGATGAAATAAAAGTAATCGGAAGATTCAGCTCTTTTTCCAGGAACGAAACGTATTCAGCAAGTTCAGCAGGGACATTTTTATAGTCCCGGATCCCGTCTAGGGAAACTTCCCACCCTTTGAAATCCTTGTATACTGGGGTTACGCTCTCATCGCAAAGATCATATGGCAGGCGGCTGGTAGTAGATCCGTCGGGAAGCATGTAATGTGTGCAGACCTTAATCTCGTCGAAGATAGATAGCACATCGACCTTCATCATGATAAGCTGCGTCACGCCGTTGATCATAATGGCATATTTCAGCGCGGGCAAATCCAGCCATCCGCAACGTCTTTTCCGGCCGGTAGTGGCTCCGTATTCCCGTCCTTCTTCACGGATCCGGTCGCCGGTTTCATCCAGCAGTTCGGTAGGGAAGGGCCCGCTTCCAACACGGGTACAATAGGCTTTAAATATCCCGAAGACTTCGCCGATACGGCTCGGGGCCACGCCCAGGCCGGTACATGTACCGGCTGCCATGGTCGACGAACTCGTTACAAAAGGATAGGAACCGAAGTCGATATCGAGAAGCGAGCCTTGAGCTCCTTCGGCGAGTACCTTCTGGCCTTTGTCGAGCGCTTCGTTGATGAAATACTCACTGTCGGCAAGCCTGAACTGCCTGAGGAATTCGACTGCTTCGAAGAATTCCACCTCCGATTTAGCCAGTTCTTCGGCGTAAGGGAAGTTATGGAAGTCGAGTGTTACCCGGTGCGATGAAACGAGCCTTTCGTACTTCCCTTTAAAATCGGGAGATAGGATATCACCTACGCGCAGGCCCTGGCGGGCAACTTTATCTTTGTAGGTAGGCCCGATCCCGCGTAGGGTAGAACCTATTTTGGAGTCGCCCTTCGCCTGTTCATAGGCGGCATCGAGCAGCCTGTGGGTAGGAATAATGAGCGATGCCTTTTTTGATATGGAAAGATTGCCTTTCAGATCGAGATTATAGGGCTCGAGCGCCAGAATTTCCTTACGGAATACGATGGGGTCTAAAACAACGCCATTTCCGATAATGTTCTGGATATTGTTCCTGAATATACCTGAAGGGATCTGGTGCAACACGTGCTTGATACCATCAAACTCAAGTGTATGACCGGCGTTGGGACCTCCCTGGAAGCGGGCAACTACCTGGTAGTCAGGAGCTATTACGTCAACAATTTTACCTTTTCCTTCGTCGCCCCACTGAAGGCCCAGCAAAACATCTATTTTCACTAAAAAACCAGAATAGGATACCAATAAAACAAATAATGCCGGTACCAGAAAGAAAAATCTTGATACCGGAGTGACAAAAGTAATATACTATGCCCAAGAAAAATACTAACTGGCCAATAATTCCTCTTTGCCTCCCTGTTTTTTATTCTCGCAATTGCTGCGATTGCAGTTACCGTAGAAGATAAGGGAGTGGTGGGCGACCTTAAACTGAAGCATTTCGCCAACCATGCTCTGAATAGTTTGTATCCGGGGATCGCAGAACTCAAGCACTTTCTGACATTCCGTACAGATAAGATGATCGTGCTGCCTGGAGCCATACGACTTCTCGTACTGCGCCAGGTTTTTGCCGAACTGATGCCTTGTTACCAGGTCACATTCAACCAGGACGTCGAGCGTGTTATAGACAGTAGCCCTGCTAACCCTGTATTTCTTGTTTTTCATACTGATATAGAGCTCATCTACATCAAAATGATCGTTCCGGGAATAGATTTCCTCGAGTATGGCAAACCTTTCCGGCGTTTTTCGAAGGCCCCGGCTTTCGATATAGGCCGTCAGGATTTTCTTTGCGGATTCGAAGTTGTTGGCTGACGCTTGCGGCATTGATAACGTAAATCTTTGAGCTAAAATCCTATTACTTACGCAAGTTTAAATAAAATAAGATGTAAATGCACAGAAGTGAGGCTTTTATAAAACCAGTCTAAATACGGTATCAGGCCTGTAGCCTTACCTTATTTTTGCTTTGAGCAGTCAAAGCGGGTCATATTAAAAACCCCCTCTACCTTTTCGAGCTTGCGCATGAGCTCTTCAAGGTGGGCCGTATCCTGCACGTAAATACGTACATCGCCTTCAAAAATACCATCGACGGTGTCAAAAGATACTCCCCGCATATTGATATTGAGCTCGTTGGAGATAATGCGTGTCACGTCGTTGACAAGCCCTACGCGGTCGGTGCCGGTAATATGGATCCCGACAAGGAAAGCCTCCTCTTTTTTCGAAACCCACTTGGCTTTGATCACCCGGTTGCCATGCTTCGACATCAGTTCAGCGGCATTGGGGCACGTGGTCCGGTGTATTTTGATTCCTTCGTTGATGGTAACGAACCCAAAAACGTCATCGCCGGAAATCGGGTTACAGCAAACAGCAAGCCGGTAGTCGATTTTGTCCATGTCTTCCCCGATGAGGAGGGTATCGCCATCCTTCTGGTTGCCATGCAGGTTTTTCAGGTATTTTCCGAGCTCTTTGCCGTCGCTCTCCGTCTTGGGGACAAATATTTCCTCCTCCTCCTTTTTTTTGTCGCGGAGATCGCGGTGCCGTTTGTATTTTTTCAGCTCATCGATGTGGATATAACCTTTCCCGATGCGATAGAAGAAATCGACAGGGGTTTTACAATCAAAAAATGCCCTGAGCTGGTTGAAGGTTTCAGCGTTGCTTTCGATCCCGAGGATTTTAAGCTTCTTTTCCACCATCTGGCGGCCGTCAGTTTCGTACCGGCGGCTCTCTTCCTTCAGGTACTCCTTGATCCTGCCCCTGGCCTTGGAGGTCGTAACGATCCGCAGCCAGTCCTCGTTGGGTTTCTGCTTGTTGGAAGTGATGATCTCGATCTGGTCGCCGTTGTTTAGGATATAACTGATCGGCACGAGCGTTCCGCCAACTTTTGCAGCCATACATTTTGCGCCGATCTCGGTGTGGATATCGAATGCAAAATCAAGCGCAGTCGCTCCGCGGGGCAATACTTTCAGCTCCCCTTTGGGAGTGAATACAAAAACTTCCTCGGAAAAAAGGTTGTTCCGGAACTCATCCAGGAATTCGATAGCCGCTGTCTTGTCTCCATGTCCGTTTTCGAGTGTTTCCCGTACACGGTTGATCCAGACATCGATATTTCCCTTGACTTTCGTGTCATTCCCTTTGTACTTCCAGTGGGCAGCATAGCCCTTTTCAGCAATCTCGTCCATCCGCGTCGTCCTGATCTGGACTTCCACCCATTGTCCGCTTTTGCTCATTACGGTCGAATGCAGCGACTGGTAACCGTTGGCCCGCGGAGTGCTTATCCAGTCCTTGAGACGGTCGGGATTAGGCTTGTAGTGGTCGGTGACAATCGAATAGGCCTGCCAGCACAGCGCTTTTTCTTTTTCGTACTCAGAAGGTGAGTCCAGAATGATCCGTATGGCAAACAAATCGTAGACCTCTTCAAAAGGCTTATTCTGCTTGCGCATCTTGTTCCAGATGGAATAGATCGATTTGGGACGCCCTTTAATAATGTAGCGCAATCCCGACTCTTCGAGGTCCTTTACGATAGGTTCCATGAACCGTGAGATAAAGCGATCGCGGGCCAGCTTGGTTTCCCGGAGCTTCATGGCGATCGAGCGGTAGGCTTCCGGTTCGGCGTATTTCAGGTAAAGGTCCTCAAGCTCAGATTTGATAGCGTACAACCCCAGCCTGTGCGCCAGCGGGGCGTAGATATAAATTGTCTCGGAGGCGATCTTGAGCTGCTTGTGCCTGGGCATGCTGTCGAGCGTGCGCATATTATGAAGCCTGTCCGCAAGCTTGATCAGGATCACCCTGACGTCGTCGGAAAGCGTAAGCAGCATCTTCCGGAAATTTTCGGCCTGTTGGGAGCTGCCATACTCGAATTTCCCGGAAATTTTGGTGAGCCCGTCGATGATGGTGGCTACTTTTTTGCCGTACATCCGCTCGATCTGGGAGATGGTCATGTCGGTATCTTCGACCACGTCGTGGAGTAAAGCCGAGATGATGGATGTAGTCCCCAGGCCGATTTCCTCTACGACTATCTGGGCTACGGCAATAGGATGGTAGATATAAGGCTCTCCCGATTTCCTCCGCATTTCCTTATGTGCCTCTGCCGCAGTATGAAATGCCCTTTTGATCAACCGGGCATCGTCGTCGTGCAGGAACGGCTTCGCCGTCCGCAATAGTTTACGGTATCGCTTAAGAATGTCCTTCCTTTCTAATTCTAAATCTGCTTCGCTGATTTCCACTTTCCGTATATTGGTGTAACAAGGCTGAACCGTAATTTTAAGCTATTGTTATCAATTTTTCAATGAAAAAACGACAAGAAAAATTGTTATATAAAATTAGGAAAATAAAAACAAAAGTTAATACCTTTGCACTCCAAATTCGGCGGTGTGCTATAAATTTGGACTGATACACAATAGTGAATGCGGGCGTGGCGGAACTGGTAGACGTGCCAGACTTAGGATCTGGTGCCGCAAGGCGTGGGGGTTCGATTCCCTCCGCCCGTACAAGAAAGAAGGATCTCTGATCCCTCAGGAGAAAGCCCTCAGGACTTGGTTTTGAGGGCTTTGTTTCTTTAAAGTTGATTAATTGAGCCGCGGAGGCCGGGCCGCGGAGGCCGATAGTGGCTTAAGTATTACTATTTTAAAACCGATTTATTTCAGTAAATGGAAGTCCTGTTAGAGAAAAGTTCGCCTACCACCGCCTCGCTGAAGGTAAAGCTGGTAAAAGAGGATTATCAGCCGAAGGTGGATAAGAGTATAAAAGATTACAGCAAGCGCGCCAGCATCAAAGGGTTCAGGCCCGGGAAAGTGCCGGCACATGTGATCAACAGAATGTACGGAAAGGGTATATTGGTTGAAGAAGTAAACCATATGCTTTCGCACGCTGTCAACGATTATATCAAGGACAACAAGCTACCGGTTGTGGGTGATCCGATGCCC
This sequence comes from uncultured Cytophagales bacterium, assembly GCA_964562455.1. Taxonomy (GTDB): domain Bacteria; phylum Bacteroidota; class Bacteroidia; order Cytophagales; family Spirosomataceae; genus Ravibacter. Next base: position 12,685 of record CAZLTN010000065.1, on the reverse strand, counting down.
GACCGTGAAAAAGCGGATTCGGTCGACTGGGAGAACCAGACAGATTTTGAATTTTCGTTTGATCTCGGCCTTGCCGGGGATTTTGTGGTGGACCTGGAGCAATTGAACGGCATTACAAAATATACTATCCAGGCGGGTGAAAGCGATCTCGACAAAACCATAGAAGACCTTCGCCAGAGGTTTGCAGAAAATACGCATCCGGAAGTTTCCGAAGACGGAGATATCATCTATGGAGAGCTTGCCCAGGAGGCCACTGAGTTCAGCACCAAAACTGCCATCCCGGTAAAACGCGTGAAGGAAGATGTGAGGGCGTCTTTCATTGGGATCAAAGCAGGTGATTCGGTGACTTTCGATATTCAGAATACGTTCGAAGATGAGTCCGCGATCGCGCATGTAACCGGGAAGAAAAAGGATGAAGTAGGTGAATTGTCCGGCGAATTTACTTTCACTGCAGAGGATATCACCAGGAATGTTCCGGCTGAGCTGAATGACGATTTTTATAAAAAAGTATTGGGTTTTGGCGAGGAAGTTGCCGGTGAGCAGGAATTCCGCGATAAGGTGGCGGCTATAGTGCAGGACAACTACAACCGCGAAAGCGAAGCTTTGCTGAGAAGGGATATAGAAGAGAAGCTTCTTGAAAAAACGCCTGTAGAGCTCCCGGAAGAGTTTCTTAAAAAATGGCTGTACCAGGCCAACGAAGGCAAATTTACTGAAGAGCAGATCGCGGATGAGTTCGGCGCTTTTGCGAAATCATTGCGTATGAGTCTTATCCGCAATCGTATCGCCGAGAGCCACGAAGTGAAAGTAGAGGCGGCAGACCTGCTTGAAGAATCCAGGAATATCATCAAAGCCCAGTTCGGGATTTACGGAGAAGAAGAATCGATGAAGGAAACCATCGACAAAATTGCTCAGCAGTACCTGACCGATAAAGAAAGAGATAACTACCGGAAAGTGTTCCAGCAGGTATTCGACAACAAGGTTTACGAACTTCTCCGCGGGAACGTGACTCCGGAAGAGAAAACTGTGAGCGTCAGCGAGTTTGAAGAAATTGTGAGAGCTGAGGTATAGGGCTTATTACAGTATGATATGGGGAGCACCTGAGAGGGATGCTCCCTTTTTTTATTTCGGACAGGCAGTTAACTTATATCCGGTAATTCACAACCTGGCGTTTTATTCGGGATAATAGAATGAAGTCTGTAGCCTGCGCAGGTAGTTCTTGATTTTGATCTGCCACGGTATTTCCGGCGAAGTCAGCGGGCCATCGAAAATTTTTCCCCGGTGAAGAAAATATTGCGTAACCGTACTGGACGTAAACCCCCATTTTCCTATGAATTTATAATAGCCCCTGTTCTTCTTTACCCTGTTGACCGAGACCGATCCGAAATGATAAACCTTACTTGAATTGATGCCTTTGAACAGCCTGACACCGGCTTCCCATAGCTTCATCGAAAAATCAGGGTCGGAGTACATGCCGGGAGAGAATTCGATGCTGTAACCGCCTACCAACTGCCATATGTCTTTGTGAACGATATTCGGAGGCCAGGTAGCGCCATGCCAGTCTGGAATATTGAGCGACTTATATTGCCTGAGCAGGCTTTGTTCATCAAATTCCGCAATATCCCTTCCGAAGTTCCGATGGATAGCACAGGCTTTCTTTGAGTTCGCCTCGATTGCAGTGGCCGACAGGAAGAAATATTTGTGCCCTATTCTTATTATCTCGTCCATAAGCGCTTTGTCCCATTCGGGGCAGACGTACATGTCGTCGTTCATATATACGATATAGTCGGTCGCCGTTTTGAGCGAAAGCAGGTTTAACGGGTAACAAACACCCAGGTTATTGTTGCTGTAGGTATAGGTGATGTCGGGCTGCTCCTTAACCCATTCGAGGCTTCCATCCGTTCCTTCGTTTAAATGAACCAGGATCTGGTGACGGAAGCTGGAGTTCCTGCGTATGCTTTCGATGCATAATTTCAGGTACTCCAGGTTGTTCCAGGAAGGGATCAGGATAGAAAATGTAAGGTCCGGGGCTATATACGGTTGGTTATCAGGAATTATGGCTGATATAGTCATGTGTTGGGTTTTAAGCAATAAAAACCAATAGTCGTTAGGATGACGAAAAAGGCCGTATCTGTGAAAACTACATGATACGCCAGGAAGCAGTTTCACTGCTGCAGAGAAATAAATATGCTGGCTTTTGCCGGATGGGTTGTCTGATGACGGCTACTAAGACGTTTTGTTAGTGGTTGAATACTAAATGATCAATTCTTCTATCGTGTTATTAACTGAACAAATATAGTAACCAATAATGCGCTTTGTCAAGGGGGGCCTTCTATGTATGCTGCCACATTTTCAGCAGGGATCAGGTCCATACAGCGGCAAACCGCTTTTTGCGTGCATGAGCATGGGCCTTCAAAAGTGAGATAGCGGGCTTTTGCACCCAATGGTTGCCATCTGCCCGGTCCGACGGCCTTCCGCCGGGGAAACAGGCCGATCGCCTTTATTCCCATCATGGCAGCTATATGCAGGGGGCCCGTTCCGCTGGCCACAAGCGCGTGGCTTTGATATATAAGCTGTATGTATTCAGGCAGGGTTACCCGGCCTATTGCATTGATCACTTCCGGATGCTTTTCAAATAAAGGAGCTACGCTTGCAGCCTCCCGGGGAAGTCCGCAAACTACAACGTTATACGCGGCAGGATCCAGCAACCCGATCAATTTATCATAATTGTCGATGCACCACTCCTGGCCGCTTCCGTTAGATTTGGGATGCAGCAATACAGTTCTTTTCTGGTTTTCGGGTAGAAAGGAAAAAGTCTTGAAAGGCGGCTTCCTGATGCCGTAATATTCTTGTATCTGTCGGAGCGGGATATTGGTATCTACAGATAAAAACTTTAACAACCGGATATTTAACTGGGCTTCATGAAGATCGGAACGTTTTCTCGACAACCGGATCAGCCGGTTGCACGTCAGCCAGTGATACCAGCGGTTGGTCGTGCCTGCACGCAAAGATATGCCGGCCTTTTTAGCCAGGAGGGCGAGGGTTTTATCCGGCAGGACGTTAATGAAAATATCGGCTCCGAATTTTTTCAGGTAAGCCACCTGTTCGTTTCGCGGCAGGCCTGAGAGGTAATCGTATTCTATAAATCCGTCGATGTGGGAAGAAAGGGAGATCAGGGGCTCGGCATACTTCTTTGCCAGGTAGTAGATCTTACAGCCGGGAAAGTAAGATTTCAGCACACCCGCCATAGGGATAGTAAGTACCATGTCGCCTAAGGCGTCGGCTCTGCTGATTATGATGGTAAAGTCGTCTTTTAACGGCATCGCCCTCATACATTATGTCTGTCTTCTTTTAACCTGTAGTTCCTGAACTCAAACAGCCGGTGTCCCGTTCTCTTCTCGAACCAGTACAGTAAGCGGTCTTTCAGTTTAAATTTCTTTTTCGAAAGGTCGAGCTCGATATGCCAGTCCTGTTTTGCAATACGTTCTTCTAAGACAGCCGGGTGGCTTTCTTTGAATTTTGCCAGGGAGTCGAACTCGGAATAATCGAAGAAATCCTCCGATTTCAGAAAGCTCTGCCAATCGTCTTCTTCCTTCCAGAACCGGGCTACATTTTTCATTTTAGCCTTCATCTGTTCCGGGCTTTTGACCCAGCCATAATGATAAATAGCTGCGCCGCTGTGTTTCACCAGGAGCTTCTTGCCTTCTTTTCGGAAGCCCTGAGCATCCCTGAATGCCGTTATAGGTTCATTTTTAGGTTGGGCTTTATGGCGGATAATCCTGATTTCGCGGCGATACCATTTCCGGCTGTCGCCCACATAGTCGTAAGTGCCGTAAAAGTGCAGGTAGTCAAAAAGAAGTCCTTCTACCGATACATCGTCCAGATATTTTTTACAGCTCTCCTGTACCTTCGGTATATACTTTTCGTGCAGGGCCTCGTCGCCCTGAATATAGAAAGCCCAGTCTGCATCCGGCGAGATATGCGCCATCGCCTTGTTAGTTTCAACCGCCAGAACCTGCCCGCCTTTCCTGAGGGACATATCCCATTCGCTCTCTACAATTCTTATTTTCGGATCGGCTATGGACTGGATGAGCTCCAGAGTCTTGTCCTCGCTTTTCCCGACCGAAACAATCATCTCGTCGACCGTGGGGAGAATGGATCGGATGGCTTCCACAATCGGGTAGTCATTCAGTATGGCATTTCGGATAATGGTAAATCCGGCGATCTTCATAGCTGAAACGGGGTGAATTGGCTTTTTTAAATGAATACGCCAGGCCCGGGAGATGAGGTGGCCTGGCGTATCTGGTAATCCGGGGTCGGAAGCAATCGATCGCTTTACAAATCGATCGCCTCTCCGTAAGCCACTTCGGTAGCGCCTTTTACAGCTTCCGATATAGTGGGGTGAGGGTGTACTGAACGAAGGATTTCGTGGGCGGTTGTCTCCAGTTTTCTTGCTACCACCACTTCGGCGATCAGCTCGGTTACATTATACCCGATCATATGGGCTCCGAGGAATTCCCCGTATTTCGCATCATAAATAACTTTTACAAAACCATCGGGAGCGCCGGCTGCTTTGGCCTTACCGGAAGCGACGAAGGGGAATTTGCCTACTTTAATATCGTATCCGGCCTCCTTCGCTTTCTTCTCCGTAAGCCCTACAGATGCAATTTCGGGCTGGCAATACGTACATCCGGGAATGTTGCCGTAGTCGAGGGGCTCGGTTTTGTGACCGGCAATTTTCTCGGCGGCGATAATGCCTTCGGCAGTGGCAACGTGCGCAAGGGCCGGGCCGGGTGTACAGTCGCCGATCGCGTAGAATCCCGGTACGTTGGTTTCATACCACTGATTGACCGAAATCTTTCCTTTGTCGGTTTTGATCCCCACTTCTTCCAACCCGATATTTTCAATATTGGAAACTACGCCGGCAGCGGAGAGGACTACATCCACGTCAAAAGTTTTTTCCCCGTCGGGAGTTTTTACGAAAACTTTAGCGCCTTTCCCTGAGGTATCCACCTTCTCTACTGTCGAGTTGGTGTAGATATCGATGCCCAGCTTTTTGTACTGCTTCGCCAGCTCTTTTGAAACGTCCTCGTCTTCGACCGGGACGACGTTTGGAAGAAACTCCACTATCGTAACCTTTGTCCCCAGGCTAGCATATACGTATGCAAACTCGACCCCGATAGCACCTGAACCTATTACCAGGAGGCTCTTGGGCTGTTTTTCGAGGCTCATTGCTTTCCGGTATTCAATTACTTTCTCGCCGTCTATCTTGATATTGGGAAGTTCCCGTGCCCTGGCGCCGGTTGCGATCACGACTCCTTTTCCTGCACGGTAAGTTGTTTTCTTGCCGTCTTTGTCGGTTACTTCCACAGATTGATCCTTCACTACCTTACCAGTCCCGTAGATCACATCTATCTTATTTTTTTTCATCAGGAATGTAACGCCCTTGTTCATTCCTTCGGCCACGCCGCGGCTCCTTTTAATGACCGCGCCGAAGTCGGCTGAACTCTCCGAAACGTTGATTCCGTAATCCTTTGCGTGTTTGATGTATTCAAATACCTGGGCGCTTTTTAACAAAGCTTTGGTAGGGATACAGCCCCAGTTAAGGCAGATACCACCCAGGTTCTCTTTTTCTACGATCGCCACTTTTAGTCCCAACTGGGAAGCACGGATGGCGGCAGGATAGCCTCCGGGTCCGCTGCCTATCACAATAACGTCATAATTCTGAGACATTTGCAGGAAGTTTTAATGTAAGGTTTATGATTGATATACAGGTCAGCGCGCCAATGGCGAAAAACCAGTGCAAAGGTAAAGGTTTTATGTTAATGACAGACCCTTAATTTTCTTACCTTTGTGGGCTGAAATCAAATAAAAAGCGATCAATGACATTAGATCAGGTAAAACAGCTTGAAGAGAGGGTTGAAGCCTTAGGGAAATATCTGGACTATTCGACGCGGAAGGAAAGACTTACCGAGCTGGAAATACAGACGGCTCAGCCCGAGTTTTGGGCAAATTCGGAACGGGCTGAAAATGTAATGAAGGATATCCGGGGATTAAAGTTCTGGGTGAATGGGTATGAACAGCTTGCCGGGCTGCGCGACGACCTGCAGACCATCTGGGAATTTTTCGAAGCTGGTGAGGCAACTGAAGAGGAGGTGGATGCAGAAGGGAAAAAACTGGAAGAGAAGCTGGATGAGCTGGAATTCCGTAAAATGATGTCGGATGAAGGAGACGAGCTGCCTGCAGTCATAGAGATTAACGCCGGCGCCGGTGGCACCGAGTCGCAGGACTGGGCCTCGATGCTGATGCGGATGTATATCATGTGGGCCGAAAAAAACGGGCATAAAGTCAGGGAGGTAGACCTCCAGGACGGAGACGTAGCCGGCGTAAAGTCAGTGACACTTGAAATTTCGGGCGACTACGCCTACGGCAACCTCAAGTCCGAAAACGGTGTCCACAGGCTGGTGCGTATCTCCCCGTTTGATTCCAACGCAAGGAGGCATACTTCGTTTGCATCCGTATACGCTTACCCGCTTGTAACCGACGATATCGAGATAGAAGTGAACCCCGCCGATATTACCTGGGATACCTTCCGCTCGGGAGGAGCCGGCGGGCAGAACGTAAACAAAGTGGAGACAGCTGTACGGCTGCACCACAAACCGTCGGGAATCATCATCGCCTGCCAGCAGGAGCGCTCGCAGCTCATGAACAAAGAGGTGGCGCTGAGACTTTTGAAGTCACGCCTGTACCAGATCGAGCTTGAAAAAAGGAATGCTGCCCGAGCTGAGGTGGAGGCTTCAAAACGCAAGATCGAATGGGGCTCACAGATAAGAAGCTACGTCCTGGACGACCGGCGCGTAAAAGATCACCGTACCAACTACCAGACTTCCGATACGGAAAGTGTCCTGAATGGGGGGATCGACGATTTTATCAAAGCGTACCTGATGGAAGCGTGAGACCGTCTCCGCCTTACAGCGGTTTGACGGTCAGTACGGCCTTTTGTTCTGCAGGTTTATCACAACCGGCGCAGGGATAAGGCAGAACGTCGTCAAGCGTGACACTATACTTCCGGCCTTCTGCGGAGAATTCTTTTGTTTTGTACAAATCCATATGGAGGTATGCGGGAGTGTAGAGGGAATCGGTGAAGGTCCGGTTGCCGATGCTGACTTCCAGTTTTACTCCTGCATATCCGTACCAGACGCATATCGCGTCCTTCGGGCATCTTGACTCGTAAATTTCCAGGATTTTCAGACCGACTTCGCTTTCGGACGAGCCTACTCTGTAGGACTTCCCGGTTTCGTATGTCTGGGGGCCGTTTTCCGGGTCGGAAAGATCGTTGTTTTTACAGGAAGCGAGGTACAGGAGCGGCAATAGCCAAATGATCTTTTTCATGGAGCGATGATGTTTATTTTTCAGACTTGTACCTCAGGCCGGCGATACGGCGGCGGGAAGTTTTTCGTTTTATGTATAAGATACCTGTAGCATTAAAGAGGTTGGAGTAAACAGAATTTTTTTTCAGAAATATATGAAATTAAAGTCCAACGAGCCTTTCTGGCTGGTCAAAAACGGTTTGCTGCATACCTACCCGTCATTGGACAGGGATATCGACACAGAGCTTCTCGTGATCGGGGGAGGTATTACGGGGAGCCTTATCAGCTTCCAGTGTGTAAAAGAAGGGTATAAAACAGTGTTGATCGATCGCCGGGAGATAGGTAATGGCAGTACTTCTGCAACTACCTCGATGCTGCAATACGAGATAGACACGCAGCTCCACGAACTCATTGAAATGATAGGAGAGGAAGGAGCCCTTCTCAGCTACAGGGCATGTTATGACTCGATCGACACCCTTGGTAAACTGGTAAAGGAAATCAGGTCGGACTGCGGTTTTGACCGGAAGGAATCCCTTTACTTTGCCGCCTACAAAAAGGATCTAGGCAAGCTGGAAAAGGAATTTGCCTGCCGGAAGGAATACGGTTTCCCGGTAAGATGGCTCGACAGCGGGGAAATAGAAGAAAAATATGGTTTGCCGGGCGCTCCTGGAGCGATTCTAAGTGAACAGGGAGGCAGTATCGATGCTTTTCGTTTTGCACACGACATGCATGCGTATAACGTCAGGAAGGGGCTTGAGATATTCGACAAAACCGAGCTGGCGGAAGTAAACTATAATGCCCGCGGCATTACGGCAGTCACAGAAGAGGGCTTCCGGATAAGGGCGAAGAAAATCATTTATTGTAATGGCTTCGAAAGCGTAGAGATTGTCAAAGACGATTTTGTAAAGCTGCTTTCTACGTATGCTATTGTTGGTGAGCCGCGAATCGGAGCATACAAGGCGCTTGACAATACCCTTTTCTGGAATACCGCTTCACCTTACCTTTACATGCGGACTACCGACGACGGCCGTTTCCTGATAGGAGGAGAAGACGAAGACTTCAGGGATGCGACGAAACGGGACCGCCTGATCGGAAAAAAGACGGAAAAACTGGAAAAAGAGGTTTCAAAGCTATTTCCCGGCTATCCTTTCCGGACCGATTTCAGTTGGGCAGGTACTTTTGGAGAAACAAAGGATGGTCTGCCATATATCGGCCCGCACCCGGATTTTCCCAATGCTTACTTCGTGCTGGGGTTTGGTGGAAACGGGATTACCTTTTCCGTAATCGGGATGGAGATGATCTCAGCTTTCATGGAAGGGAAATACCATCCGCTTGATCCATACTTCAGGTTCCGGCGGTGAAAGGCGGCAGTTCCTATCCGTCAGCATTGCGTTCACACTAAGGGCATCCGGCAGGAAAACTTACTTCCTTTTATAGTAGTTAAGCGTAACGGCGGGGGCACTGCCGATCTCGCTCAGCGTGAAGTAGCCGTCTGCTTTTTTGTCGAAGCAGATAGCAGTACCTTCAGGCTCCAGGAAGTAGGGGAGCGTTTTATGCGGTGGTTGAGTAAGAACCTCGCCAATCGTTTGCCCGTTCCCGCGTTTCCAGTAATAAATCGTAGTATAGGTCTTGATAACGATTTCCTTCCCGTCAAAAGAGATATCCCCGCTGGTCGGTGATGTGATAAGGGATGCCGGAAGGCCGTCTGCCTTGATACCGGGAATGGTGCCTGTCAGCTCCGCGGTAATTTCGCTTCCTACAGCCTGCGGATAAGGCAGCCTGTACAGGTTGACACGTGATGTTTCTTTGGAGACCACATACAGATCGAGGTTGACGGGATCGAGCAGCAGCGTTTCCGCATCTTTGGGGCCGTCGGGATAACGGAAAATGATTTTTTCTACCGAACCCGGCTGAAAAGCGTCATTGGGGTTGCCTATTTCCCGTACCCTGTTGATCGTGCAGGTTTGACGGAAGGGGTGCGCATTGGCACCTATATCGCCTATGTAAAGGTAATTGACATCCTTTTGCGGTCCCGGACCGGACGTAATGTCTTCCCAATCGAGAAAATCGGTATCCGGGACGGCATATTTTTTGATATTCTTACCGTCTTTGCTGACAAGGAAAAGCTCGGACGGGAACCCCGAATCCTGGTGTGTCCAGATATAACCATCGAAGTTGCGGCTGTCGGCTATGCCGGAAGCCTCGTTGACAATCCCGGGCGTAATAGGGGAGGTTTGGGGAGTGGCAGCGAAGTCTGATGACCGGTCCTTTTTGGACGGGTCCTTTTCATGGCAACTGACGCAGAAAAGCAGAATTACTCCTAAAGAGAGGAGCGTGATTTTTAGTGAGAGTCGAAAAGGCGACATACCAGTTGTATTAAGGGGTATTCCGGTAGCTGCCATTTGTACCCGATGGCCCGGTACCCGGATTATCCGGCTTAAAAGTAGTTGAAATACAAACCAAATGAAACAGGTGTCAGATTCAATTTATCGGAATTGTATTTGGGTTGGGTGTAAAAAAAATATCCAGGCTTACGTACAGGGATTTTCTGTTCGGCAGCGCTCCTCGTTTCAGATATTGGAATACCAGCATAGTATGTGTTTTTGATCGGTTCAGGCCAGTAATACCTCTGCCGGAATGCCAAGATGCTTATGGAGTTTCTTTACAGTATTTAATGTAAGTGGTCTTTTCTTATTCAGCACTTCGGAAACCCGGTTTTCTGATTTTAAGATACAAATAAGGTACAAAATTACTTCAAATTCAAAGAATAATGTACCGAACGCCCTGCTCCTTCGCGTATCAGGATACCTGCTTCATTAAGCTGCTGGAGGTCGCGCGTTGCGGTTGCTTTGGAGGCCCCGGTAATCCCCATATATTTTTTGGCTGTCATTCCGCCTTCAAATCCATCGACTCCTTTTTCCAGCATTTTGTCGATGGCTTTCAGTTGTCTTTCGGCAAGCCTGTTTTTATGCTGGTCAAAAAACCGGGCTTTCTTTAAGGTAAATTGAACGGTAGCCTTAGCATCGCGTTGCGCGTCGAGGACGACCGACGCAAAATAGACGATCCATGCCGTAATATCCAACGTGCGCTGAGCTTCTTTCAACGCATCGTAATAGGCGCGTTTGTTAGCTTCAATGGTTTTGGAAAGGCTTAGCATGACAGACCGGTCGAGCGATTGCGACAACGCTTTTTCAGCAATGGCCCGTCCGATACGACCGTTTCCATCTTCAAAGGGGTGTATAGATTCAAAATAGAGGTGGGCTATGGCAGATTTAAGTACCGCTTCGGGTACCCTGCCTTTCAGCGGAAATGTGGCGGAATTGTACCAGGTTACAAACGACTCCATTTCATCCGGCACCCGCGCAGAGGGTGGGGCTTCGTAATGGACAATTTCACGGCCATAACTCCCGGATACGATCTGCATCGGTGCTTCTCCCTCCCGCCATTCCCCCACTCTGATCAGGTTGGTATGGGGCAAAAGCAGACGATGCCACGATTGGAGTGTTTCCAAGGTCAGGTCTTCCCGGAATGTTTTCCGGATCTCCACCATCAGCCTGGCAACTCCGGCCGCTCGCCTGTCTTTGACAACAACGGGTGTGTCGTTCAATCCCAGGTTGTTCCGGATTGAGGACATTACATCCTGGCGGCTTACATATTCCCCCTCTATTTCCGAGGTTTTTACCGCTTCGGCCAGCATGATTTGAACCAGCGTTTCCTGTTTAAGATTGTCTGGCAGTCCTTCAAGAAAACCGTCAACTTCGCCGATTTCCCGGGCAAAGTCGATGATCGCGGGCTGTGCTTCACTGATATCATAGGTGAAACGGGGCCAATCCGGTAATTGCCAATTGTAAGCCATGAGCCGATTATTTGGACTAATCGGCTCAAAATTAGCTAAAAATTGAGCCGATTAAAAGGTTTATTCGGCTCATGGTATAGAAAGAATGATAGAATTGGCTGAGATTTACTGATTCCGGTTAAGTACGCTTATGATCAGCTTCTTTACCGTTTCCATTTCTTCCGCCTTGCTGGCTGCAATGAACAGGGTAAGACTCGCCAGGGCTTCGTTACTTATAATGGCGTCTCCATTTTTATTGTAAAGCAGCTCATTCTCCTTCAAGAACAGTAGGAAACAGGCTGCGGCTATACGTTTGTTCCCATCTACAAAGGCATGATTCTTGACAATCAGATAAAGCAGTGTAGCCGCTTTTTCCTCAATAGAGGGGTAAAAGTCCTCATCTCCAAAACCCTTGCTTATTTGACCGACGGCACTTTGAAATCCCCCGTCCTTCTCCTTCCCGAACACTCCGGAGTCAAAATCATACCTCATCGAATCTATTACGCTTTGATAATCTGTAATCTCGGGGTATGTTGCCGGTCGTTTGGTCAGTCCCTTACTATCCAACTGTTCATGATCATAGTCGTCTAACAGTTCCAGCCCTTTGGCGAAAATGCTTAGCCATTGTAAATCTTCCTCACCGGCTTTATTTTCTATAGCGCGGCTGAGAATCCTGATCCCGTCTTTGAGGGTTTGTACTTCTTGATGCTTTTGGGCCAATCGCTTCTCATTGATAGCATAGCCCTGTATGAGGTAATCCCGGAGGCGCTGGGTAGCCCATTGACGGAATTGGGTGCCGCGTATGGAGTTCACCCTGTAGCCGACGGCTATTATAACGTCCAGGTTGTAATGAACCCGGTTTCTTTCAACTAAACGATTTCCCTCTTGTTGAACTGTTCGGAATTTCCGAACAGTTGCACCCTCGTCAAGTTCGTTCGACTGAAAAACATGTTTAATATGTTCGCTGATGTTAGCTTTACTTGAATCAAATAATTCAACTAGCTGGCTGTTAGTCAACCAAACAGTATCTTCCCCAAACGCAACCTCTATTTGGGTCTGCCCGTCAGTACTTTGATATATTTCGATCTGGTTGGACATATTCGTTTTCTAATGCAGGGAGTCGTCCCGTTGTTAACTATTACAATGATAGGAAATAGAACCTGTACGGTCAATACCCATACCAGCGGGAGAGGTCAAAAGTTGAAAAGGAAAAAGGTCTGCAACCGTAGCCTCTCCCGCACGTGTAATTTGTCAAAAATCAGGTGAAATTCCCCAAGGGCATAAACCGGGTTAATTTGGCCTCTAGCCGCTATCGTAGTGTTATTCCTCATCTCTCTTGCACGAGTAGGACTCACTAATTACTCCTAATTTGTGTTTTTCACTCTCTCATTGGGTTTTGAAGCAGCCTTAGGAAGACTAAATCTTGTAAAGAGAAGGAAAAAATGCGGGGAACGATGGTATCCCGAAATACGTATGTGAAAAG
>CAZLTN010000064.1:0-31171 GCA_964562455.1 uncultured Cytophagales bacterium | reverse complement strand
AGAAATGGAAAATACGCTGGAACTGGCCGACCGGATGGCCGTCGAGCGTACCAAGTTATCAAACGAGCGGACTTTTTTATCTTACCTCAGAACCACCCTGGCGCTGCTGGGCGCCGGTGTAACCATTATACGACTGGACGTTCTTGAGAAGGTATACGATCTCGGCATTACCTGCCTGGCCCTTGCCCCGGTCATTCTTGCATTCGCCATATACCGGTTCATATACAACAGGAGGCGCTTCAACAGGTTTTTCACCTATCCTTCTAAATCAAATTAATGACTTAAGGTTTTCCTGAAGGCTGGATTATCACAGGATATTCTCAAAATATTCCCGGCCCATTTCTGTTCACTTATTGAACAGTTATTTATATTTGAATCGTCATACTAACCTAATAAAATCATACTAACTAAAAAAGGATGGATAATAAAACCAGGAAACAGATTGAGCTTCTAGTTATCCGGTTGGAAAATGACATTAAAAGACAACTTCAGATATTAAGCCTTATTTATGAAAGAGCTTCAGAGGAACAGGTAAACTCCATCCTGGACCGGGTAAATCGAAATAAGGAAACGGTTGAAAAACTAAAAAGAGGACTAACTGAAGGAGATTAACCCCTTCCCAGATGCATAAGGATATGAAAATATTAATGGAAATGACAAAAGAGGAAATCGGAGCGCTTACTCCTGAGGAAGTAGCCGCTATCGTCGCTGAAAGTAACGCTGAATCAGACAGGCTTCATCAGGAAGTACTTGACTTTCTATATAATAACGGAGAGATTATTGACCTGGGTAAGTGGGTCACACTGAAAGAGTATAAAGAGCGCTTTGGACTGAAAAGCATCAATATTATCACTAACTGGATACGAAGGGGTGTCATACCGGCAGAGAACGTGCGGACTATTGAAGCGCTTAATGGTATCAGGCTTGTTAAGGCTGTTCCTTATAAAAAATCTGATATTGACCGGGGGTAGGCACCCCTCCATAACATCTTCCCGAAGTCGGCCGAAAGCTTCACCGGTTTCTATTTTTCCAAGAATCGGTTAAGCCGGTTTGCAAATGAGTCTAAAATAGCGCGAAATTTACGGCTCAATTTCATCTTCAGATGGCACCCCAACAAAAACTGATTATACTGGGTGGTGGCGAAAGCGGCACCGGAGCGGCCCTTCTTGGCAAATCGAAAGGTTTTGACGTATTCTTGTCAGACAAAAATCCTCTTCAGGAGAAATACCGGAATATCCTTACCGGCGCTGCTATTCCTTTTGAAGAAGACGGGCATAGCGAACCGGTCATCCTGGCGGCAGACCTGGTGATCAAAAGCCCCGGCATACCTGATGAAGCTGACCTGATTATTAAATTGCACAAAAAGGAGATTCCGGTCATATCCGAGATCGAGTTTGCAAGCCGTTATACTTCCGCCGGGCTGATTGCGATTACAGGCAGCAACGGCAAAACTACCACCACGCTCCTGACCTATCACCTGCTCCGGTCTGCAGGTCTCTCGGTGGGTTTGGCCGGGAATATCGGCGACAGCTTCGCGCGGCAGGTCCTGGAAAAAGATTTCGACTTTTACGTACTGGAGCTGAGCAGCTTTCAGCTTGACAACATGTACGATTTCAAAGCGGACATCGCGGTGCTGCTCAATATTACGCCCGACCACCTCGACAGGTATAAATACAGCTTCGACCTTTATACGCAGTCAAAATTCCGCATCGTGCAGAACCAGACTCCGCACGATACATTCATATTCAATGCCGATGATGCTGTATTAACCGGAGAATTGGCAAAAAGACATCTTACCGCCGGGCAATTGCCTGTTTCCCTGAAAGCCGGACCGGCTTCAGCAGGCTTTCTTTCGGAAGGGAAGCTGAACTTCAGGATACCGGGAAGCGTTGAAGGCTTTGAAATTGCACTGGAAGATCTCCCGGTTAAAGGCCCCCACAACTACCTTAATGTGATGTGCGCCGTGCTCGCCGCCTTGCAGGCCGGCGTGATGCCCGGGAGTATAACCGACGCATTGGGTAGTTTCCGGAATGCCCCGCACCGTCTCGAAAAGGTGGCGACGATCAGGGGAGTCGAATATGTCAACGATTCCAAAGCTACTAATGTCGATTCGGTATATTACGCGCTTCAAAGCTTCGATTCTCCGATTATTCTCCTCCTTGGAGGTGTAGACAAGGGCAATGACTACGACGCTATAAAAGAGCTGGTAACCAGCAAGGTTAAAGGTGTCATAGCGCTCGGTAAGGATAATATCAAGCTGGAAACCTATTTTAAGGACCTGACACCGGCTTTCTTTTCGACCGATGACCTCGATAGTGCCGTCGCCACGGCAAGCAGGTGGGCGACTCCCGGAGATGTGGTCCTGCTTTCGCCTGCCTGCGCAAGCTTCGACCTTTTTAAGAATTATGAGGACCGCGGCAACCGGTTCAGAGAAGCAACACTAAAACTAGCCTGAATCTTTTTCGACGATGGATGCGGATAACAATACCAACAGCAGCTTCCAGGTTAAAAGCTGGATCACTCAGAACCTCAAAGGAGATAAGTACATATGGGCGATCGCCATTACGATACTCGTGCTCAGCATACCGTTTGTCTATAGCTCAAGCGTTCAGGAAGCCTACCGGCTTCGGGGCGGCAATACCGAGTATTACCTTTACAAACATATCGCCCACATAGTAGCGGCGCTAATGATCATGTTCCTGGTGCATCTGGTGCCGTACACAAAGTTCATACGTTTCACACGCCTTGGGGTATTCATATCCATTCCCCTCCTCCTGATTGCGGTCTTCGCAGGCTCATCGGTAAATGACGCCGCGCGCTGGATCGAGATCCCGCTGGTAGGTTACAGGTTCCAGCCTTCCGAATTCGCCAAAATTGCACTTATTACCCATCTTGCACTGGTACTGGCCCGGCATATCAAAGGTGGCTGGACTCCGAAAGAGCTCCTGACCGAACCCATTTTGCTTATCGGGGCTATCTGCTTCCTGATCGCGCTGAGTAACGTATCGACAGCCGCATTGCTGGGCGCGGTGTCATTCATGCTGCTTTTCGTCGGTAAGGTACCGATCAGGTACCTGGCTTTTGCCGCGGGAATACTGGTTTTTGTCGCCGGCCTGGCCATCGCGTTCAAAGCCGGAACAAGAACGGGCACGGCCCAGAGCCGTATTAAAACCTTTATGAATAAGGACAGCGTAGCCTACCAGTCGGAGCGTTCCTATATGGCTATGGCCGGGGGAGGATTGTTCGGAAAAGGGGTTGGAAAAAGTACCGAAAGGAGGTTCCTGCCCGAATCCAATAAAGATTTCATCTATGCCATTACTGTCGAGGAAGGCGGCACGCTTGTAGGCGGGATCCTGATCTTCCTGTATCTTGCTCTTTTGTATCGCGGACTACAGGTCATCAAAACGGCCCGAAAGCCCTTTGGCGGACTGCTCTCGATGGGACATACTATCGGTATCGTCTTCCAGGCGCTCTGTACCATGGCTGTCACGGTAGGGCTTCTGCCCGTGACGGGGCAGAATCTTCCGCTGTTCAGCCTCGGCGGCAACTCCATGATACTGACCGCGCTGGCCATGGGCATGATTCTCAGTGCCAGCCGGGGCGAATTTGACGAAGTGAATGTTTAGGACAAAACGGTTGCGTTATCTTGAATTCTGAAAACCCCCGGATCATTATCAGCGGAGGAGGTACAGGCGGACATATTTACCCTGCCATCGCTATTGCCAACGCGCTCAGGGAAGTTCGCCCGGGCACAGAAGTGCTGTTTGTCGGTGCTTTGGGTAAAATGGAAATGGAAAAAGTCCCGAAAGCCGGATACAGGATCGTAGGGCTGCCCGTGGTGGGCCTGCAGAGAAGCCTTTCTCTTTCCAACCTGCTTTTTCCGTTTAAACTTGCCGGGAGCCTATGGAAAGCGCGTCAGGTGATCAGGGAATTCAACCCGCATGTTGCAGTCGGTGTAGGAGGGTTCGCAAGCGGGCCACTGCTTCAAATGGCATCCCTGGCGGGTATCCCGACGCTTATCCAGGAGCAAAATTCTTACGCCGGGATCACCAACCGGCTGTTGTCCCGGAAAGCGGCCCGGATTTGTGTCGCCTATCCGGGCATGGAAAAATTTTTCCCAAAAGAAAAAATATTGCTGACCGGCAACCCGGTGAGAAAGGATATTATTGACATTTCGGGCAAAAGAGAAACCGGACTGGCCCATTTCGGGCTGTCAGATTCGCGAAAAACACTTTTTGTAATGGGAGGCAGCCTGGGAGCGCGCAGCATCAACGAGAGCATTGAAAATTCGCTGCAACTACTTACAGGACAGGGCATCCAGTTAATCTGGCAGACCGGAAAGCTGTTTGCCGACCGTGCCCGGCAAACCATTGAACAAATGCAACTCGGCCATCTCGTAAAAGCCTTCGACTTCATTTATGAAATGGACATGGCTTATGCAGCGGCAGATGCCATTGTATCGAGAGCAGGCGCCCTGTCAGTTTCGGAGATCTGTCTCGCAGGCAAACCGGCTATTCTCGTCCCCTACCCTTATGCATCGGAAGACCACCAGACAAGCAACGCCCAAACTCTCGTTTCGGAGCAGGCTGCTTTATTGGTCAGAGATAGCGATACCGGGGAGCTGCTTGGACAAAAAGCAGCCGGGCTCCTGGAAAATGACGAGCTCAGAAAAACCCTGTCCGAAAACTGCCGGCTGCTCGGCTTCCCGGATGCGGCTGTGCGGATTGCTTCCGAGGTGCTCAACCTTGTTTAGGTACTCCTTTTTTCTTCTGGCATAGTTATTATAGTTTAAAAGGATAGTTATCTGGCGAAAGATGTTCCCCGGAAGGATGATCTGTATCCCTGGCCGGACTGCGGGCACTATTAAAGATAATGGAGACGATCCCGGAGTATGCGTTTGGGGAAATTTAACCCCAACCCAGCCTAAGCTGTCCCGGTAGCTACCTTTCGCGAGACTTCGACTCTTTATCCGAAATTATCAACTATTCCGGCAATATGGATATTTTCAAAATTCCCTGGCCCTGGTACATAGCCGGGCCGCTGATCGGCCTTACAGTTCCTGCCTTATTGCTCCTCGGCAACAAACCCTTCGGTATTTCTTCGTCCTTGCGGCATATCTGCGCAGCCTGCTTCCCGGCCAACCTTCCGTTTTTCAGCTATAACTGGCGGGATGAAATCTGGAACCTTCTTTTCGTATCAGGGATCCTGATCGGTGGCTACATCGGCGGAGTGCTCCTTCAAAACCCCGACGACATTGTGATAGCGCCCCATACCCGGGAGGTACTGAGCCGGTTGAATATAAAGGATTTCTCGGGTTTGCTTCCATTGGACCTGTTTTCTACCGAAAGTATCCTTTCCGCGAAAGGTTTGGTATTTCTTGCAGCGGGCGGTTTCCTGGTAGGTTTCGGGACCAGGTATGCCGGCGGCTGTACCTCAGGTCATGCTATTATGGGGCTTTCCAACCTCCAATGGCCTTCTTTAGTGGCTACTATTTGCTTTATGGTCAGCGGTATCCTGACCACTCTCTATATTATCCCGGTCCTTCTGAAAATCGTCCTTTAACCAATGGCTTTCCATTTCAACAACGACCCCGGCGAATCCGACGAGTTTGTAAGACACAAGCCTTATACGTCGGCCAGGAACAGCAGCGGCCTGAATTTCTTTTATTTCCTTCTTGGTATTGTCTTCGGCTTCATTTTCATCAAAGCCGAGATTGTCTCGTGGTTCAGAATACAGGAAATGTTCCGGTTTGATTCCTTTCACATGTACGGCGTGATCGGCTCCGCCGTTATCGTAGGCGGAGTATCCGTGCAGATCATAAAAAGACTTAAACTCAAAGCACTTAACGGCGAAACCATTTCAATAGCTCCGAAAACATTCAATAAAGGCCAGATTTACGGAAGCCTGCTGTTCGGAATCGGATGGGCCATTACCGGTGCCTGCCCCGGTCCTCTTTTTGCCCAGATCGGAGCCGGCTATCTCGCAGTAACTGTTACCCTGCTAAGCGCTATACTGGGAACCTGGGTATATGGGTTTATAAGGCATAGGCTGCCGCACTGAGACGATGAGACAATGTGACGATGCCCTGGTGGCGGAGCTTGCAGTTTTGCTTTCGAAAGAGCATTCCCGGAAACAGCGGGACCTGGTTGTAAACTGGATCGACACAGATACGGAAAAGATATCGGCAGCGATGCACGTGCTGTGCCATCATCCTTACCGCGCCGTCCAACGCGTGGCATGGGTCATAGACGGAGTGGCGGAAAAACATCCTGAGCTGATAGTCCCCCACCTGGAAGCACTAATGCGGCGGCTGGACAAAAAGCCGCTCCCTGATGCTGTAAAACGCAATATAATCCGGATACTTTCCTTTGTCTCCCTCCCTGAAGAGATACACTCCAAAGCCGTACATACCTGCTTTGAATACCTGTCTTCTCCCAGTGAACCGATAGCTGTCAGAGCTTTTGCCATTTCTGTGCTTTACAGGCTCTCTAAGATTTATCCTGAAATAAAAACCGAGCTGAAGGAGCTCCTCGAGCTGGAACTGGAGAAATTGCCTTCACCCGGAATAAAAAGCCGGGCGCAAAAAACCCTTTCCCAACTGAGGAAACCGGGATAAGAGTTAAATTTGAACCGGTTTACTTTTATGCCCGTATGAAAAAGAGACTTACCAAAGTTTTCGGCAGCCAGTTGGCAGGCGAAGAATATACGATCCTGCCCGGTCATCTCCCTCTGAGCGTTGTCCTTAAGTCGGGCAGCACGCTGTTTGGAAAGCTGCAAAGTCAGACCAGGGAAGCAATCGAAATTTCCGACAACCGCTTTCATAAGCATACGCTCGATGTCAACGATATCGACGTGGTCGTTTACGATTACCCCTCAACTTACTAGCCGGATATTACATGCTCACTCACCTGTTTATCAGAAACTACGTACTCATCGACAACCTGGAGCTTGACCTTTCTCCCGGGCTTACCATTATCACAGGCGAAACGGGTGCCGGGAAGTCAATATTGCTGGGAGCCATAGGGCTGCTGCTTGGACAGCGTGCCGAAACCAGGGTGCTGTTCAACAATGATACAAAATGCATTATAGAAGGAACTTTTGATATTTCCGGTTATGGGCTTGAGGAACTGTTCGTGACGGAAGAGCTGGACTACTCTTCCACAACCATCATCCGAAGGGAAATCACCCCTGCAGGGAAATCCCGTGCCTTTATTAACGACACCCCGGTTACGCTCGATCTGTTGCGGCGGATTACCGGGCAGCTTGTCGATATCCACTCTCAGCACGACTCGATCCTTCTGGGAAACGGCGCTATCCAGACCGGGTTGCTGGATGCCTTCGCCGGCAACGGGCAAAACCTGGCGGAATTTAAGGAAGCGTTCGATGCATACCGGAAAGCCGGGGAAGCGCTGGCGCGTCTGAAAGAAGAAGCGGGCAATATCCGGAAGGAAAACGACTATAACCAGTTCCTCTGGCAGGAGCTGGCAGATGCCGATCTGCAAGCCGGTGAAATCGAGGAGCTCGAACGTGAACTGGGTATTCTCGAAAACGCTTCAGAAATCAAATCCAGGTTTCACAGTATGCACCAGCTTCTCGACGGACAGGAGGTATCGGTGCTCTCCCTCCTGAATGAAACCTCTCACATGACCAACCAGGTCAACCGCCTGGTCCCGGCTTACCAGGCCCTTTTTCAACGCTTCGGCAATGTGCTGCTGGAGCTGAAAGATCTCGCGTCGGAGATAGAAGACATCGCGGACAACGTGGAAGTCAACGAAGAGCGGATCTCAAAAGTATCGGAACGGCTGGACCTCCTATACCTTCTATTGAAAAAGCATCACTCAACCGGGGCTCAGGAACTTGTGGAAATCAGGGACCGGCTCCGGCAGAAAATCGACAAGTTCGAGAACCTTGATACCGAGCTGCGTGAAGCCGGGCACAAAACCGAATCGGCCAGGACCCGTATGCTCGAAGCAGGTAAAATCCTCTCGCAATCGCGTAAGGAAGCACTCCCCGGGTTCGAAAGCCTGGTTACCGGTATCGCCAGAGACCTCGGGATCACTCATGCTGTGTTTATCGTAGCGCTTTCGGATGCAGATACACCTTCGGGAAGCGGGCTGGACAGGATAGAATTCCTCTTTTCAGCAAATAAGGGCCTGTCGCCGCAGCCTCTGAAAGCTGTAGCCTCCGGAGGGGAATTTTCCAGGCTTATGCTGGCATTTAAATACGTTGTTGCAGAGAAAAAACAGCTTGGTACACTTATATTCGATGAAATTGACAGCGGCATCTCGGGAGAAATCGCGAGGAAAATGGGGGAGATGCTAAGGCAAATGGGCCGCAGGCACCAGCTCATTACGATCACCCACCTTCACCAGATAGCAGCGTTCGGAAACGAGCATTTCTATGTCTACAAGGACAATAGCAGCGAAACCACGGTAAGCAAGATCAAACGACTTTCCGACGGCGAGCGGGTCACGGAGCTGGCGCAGATGATCGGCGGCAAAAACCCCTCCGAATCTATTGTCGCCAACGCACGCGAACTATTGGAAAAATCGCTTTAGAACGCTAAGTTCCTTATCTTTGCCCCAAGGATCGATTCTTTCTCTTATCAAACTCATAGTTCAGGCACAGATCATGGCGAACTTCAAAATTTATTCTTTCCTGGTATCTGCAGTATTAGCTTTCACGGCCTGCAGCCAGGTTGAAAAAAAGGACTATGAAGTCCTTGACGGCGAAATCCTCGACATTCACGACGAAGTGATGCCAAAGCTTGAAGACCTGAATCACTATACCGAGGAAATCCGGGCCAGGATCGTGCAGCTCGACAGCCTTCAACAGGAGGGCGTCAGCAGCAATACATTCGCAGAACAGCGCCTTAAAGCCAATGACCTGCTTACAAAGCTCCAGGTGGCCGACAGCCTGATGTGGGATTGGATGCGTGCGTACGAGGCGGACTCGGCCAAAGCGCTTGCCGATCCGGAAGAAACGCTGAAGTATTTTCGTGACGAAAAGGCCAAGATCCTGGACGTAAAAGAAAAAACGGAAAGCAGCATAAAAGAAGCGCAGAGCTTCCTGGAAAATTGACCCGACGTTTTAACAGAAAAGTTACATTATGTTTCCTACAGCCAGGACATTCCTGCTCTTTGCCATAATTCCCGCTCTTACGCTGTCGTGCGGCGGGGGAGAAAAAAAACTCCCTATCATGGGCGAGAGGGACTGGACGGAACGTCAGGTAGACGGCAAAACAGTGACCGATACAGTTTATCACAGCATACCGGCATTTTCTTTCGCCGACCAGTACGGTGATACCATAACTGAAAAAAATGTAGAAGAAAAGATTTACGTTGCAGATTTCTTTTTCACTTCCTGCCCGACCATATGCCCGGTCATGAAGAAAAATATGCTGAAGGTATACAAGAGCATCGACGGGATGAACGATGTGGCTATTCTTTCCCACACGATCGACCCGTCGCACGATACGCCCGAAGTTTTACTGAAATACGCTTCCGATCTCGGTGTAACCGGGCGGCAGTGGCTTTTCCTGACCGGCCCTAAACCGGATGTATACGGCATCGCAAAAAGCTATTTCGTAGCAGCCAACGAAGACGGGGCTGCACCCGGAGGCTTTATACACAGCGGTGCCTTTACACTTGTGGACAAAGAAAAAAGAGTCCGGGGCGTATACGACGGAACCGACGATGCAAAAGTCAAGAAGCTGATAGACGATATACAAATCCTCCGGAAAGAGTACGAAACCAGGTGAACATTCTGAAGAAATGCCTTCTTTTCTTATCGGGATTGGTATTGGCTGCAATATCGTGCACCTCGCGTGAAAAGATCAAGCGTGATCAATACTTTATCAGGGGAGAAGAACTATACGGCGCCTATTGCGCCAATTGCCATCAGCCAGGTGGCGAGGGTATGGCAAACCTGTACCCATCCCTGCATTTTCCCGCGGGAAAAGAAAGATTCATACAGATTGTCAAATACGGACTAGACGGTGAGATCACGGTGGACGGCCAGGTATTCAACCGTCCGATGCCCGCAAATCCGGGACTGACCGATCTTGACATAGCAGAGCTCGCCACCTTCATCTACAATAAATGGGGCGGAGAAGATGTGTATACGCCTATTGACAGTGTAAAGACGGCTTTGGGGAAATTCACCCGGGGAGAAGACCTGAGAATAAAACCCTGAACATACTATTGCATGGTAACTATTCCCGTTACTTTTCGCATTGTCATTTCCGAAAAATCCTGTCTGGCGTCCAAACCGATGCCGTTGATCACATCAGAAGTACGTTTGCGAAGTATCCTGTTGGGTTTGTCGTTATAGACTTTCCTCGTGCCCGGATTCCAGTTCAGCTCCGAAGTGTATAAATATTCCTGTTTGAGAATGCTGACTACGATCACATTACCGGCAACGATATAGGTGTTCTTCGCGTTGTCGTAGCGCCCGGAGTCAGATCTGACAGTGGTAATCTTTGTACCAAGCGAATCAAAGAACACGATATTCACCGAGTCCGGGAAAACCTTGTCGCCGTTGAGATATCTCAGTTGGACGGGAGTTGACATTTCGACATTCACTCTCCCTTTTTCACTATATTTTACCCCTACGTCAAATATTTCCTCCTGCGGGCCTTCATATCGCTGAAACGGCTTTTTCTCTTCCCGCGCACAGCTGCAAATAGCGAAGCAGGCACCACAAACGAAAAGCAGCGGCATCAATGCCCTGCTGAACCCTTTCGTAAGATACCTGAGAAAAAACACCATGTGCGCCAAAAAATTCTGCTGCCGGCCCGTCTCCTTTTAGTCAAGGCGCGGCTTGACAAACCAGTTATCGACAAATGCCCAGGCGACGGTCATGCGAAGATATCTTTCCCGGATGGAATTAGGCGAAACCACACCTCTTTGCCCCCCGGTAAATGCCAGGCTGAGCGTCCCTCCTCCCCCGCGGCTGATCGGCAGGCCTAACCCCAGGGTAACATTGGTCTCGTTGATCCGGGTTCCGTACGGAGCATATTGACTCGGGCCGAAATTAAAGCCACCCCGGTAGGAAATCAGGTCAAAATACCGCTGGGACCTGACCTGGGGTATGTAATCAATACCAAAATAATACCTGCCGTTACTGGCTACCTTGTCGCTTTCAGGATTCCCGAAAGGTTTGAATGAATTCCAGTCGGTATACTCATAGTCCGCAGAAAGCAGCAGTTTGAAAGGCAGTTCCAGGCCTGCCCCTACCCTGAACTGGGAAGGCATGTTGATATAGCCTTTCACGTTTTTCTGTAAGGTATCGGGCGAATAGCTGGGAAGCGGGAAAGAATTCTGCGACAGCTCGTATACTGTAGACCTTTTGGCGTAGAGAAAATTCCCGTAGGTATAGGTCCCACCTATATTAAGTAAAGCTTTGTCCTTATTTAGCGGGAGCCGTACGGCAAATCCTCCCCGTCCGCTTACGTTCTTGACATTCAGCTTCTCCTTGATACCGACCGTATTGTCTTCAGTATCTCCTGTAATCAGCGATACTTCGCTCGACTTGTTAATATTTCCGAAAAGGTAAAAAATATCCATCCCGACGGTTACATACTTGCCGACCGAGAACCCGTTCGACCATGCCACGCGGTTAATGGCCCCTTTCCCTGAAAAGTTATACCTGGCGGGATAATTGGTCCCCGCTACCATACTCGAGGAGCTGGTATTATAATCAACGTAAGAGTAAGGTTTTATAGACACCCCTGACGACCAGCCGGGTGTTATGGGAAAGGAGAGAGCAATATGAGAAATGTTGGCTGCCAGATCCTGCTGGCTGGCGCCTGCGGCGGCTACTCTTTTCAATTGTACCGTGCCTCCAAACTCGAAAGAAGTAACACGTGTCCGGGCCAGCAACGCCGGGTTAAGCCCGTTCAATTGTTTCCCGTTGAAGAAAGAGGAGCTCACACCCGCTCCTCCCGTGGCCTCATTTATCGAAAAGGCTGTTCCCTGCACATCTCCTACGCCGAGTATGGAATAAGGCGAGTTCCCCATTCCCTGGCTGTAGCCCACTTCTGCCACAAGCATAAATATCAGTGCAAAAGCAAGCCCAAAACTATATTTCATTAGGTATAAAATTTGTAATCTACTGGTTAATCCGTAATCTCAGCCTGATATCCCTTCCTGCTGCATACCCTGCTACCCGATATCAGGCGTCATTATATTGCAAAATTCTGTTCAACCCGATCAGCACCAACTCAGGAACTGCAAATATGGGGAGTTTAAGACGACTTTCAAAGAAGCCCAGATCTCCGCCGCACATCACTACTCTCGCTCCGGCATACTCCCGGCGGTAGGCACCTATCATTCCTTCAATCTCGGCGATCATACCATTCAATACACCGCTCTGCATGGCCGTCGCCGTACTCTTGCCGATCAGCAACCTGTTATCGATCTCCTCAATAAGCGGCAAACGGCGGGTAAATTCATGCATCGCCCTGAACCTCATCCTCAATCCCGGCGCTATTGCACCTCCCTGGAACACTCCCCTAACATCAATTACGTCGTATGTAATACAGGTACCGGCATCTATCACCACAAGATCCGATCCCGGATAAAGACTGTTTGCACCCGCAGCGGCGGCCAACCTGTCTGCCCCCAGCGTTTCAGGGGTATCATAATTGACACCGATAGGCAGGGGTGTACTGTTGCTAAGACGCAAAACAGGGACGTTTAGTTGCAGCGCCTCCCGGAATTCCTCAAGTGTGAAGCTGACCGACGAAAAAATAATCCTCCGTACAGGGTAAGCTTTCACGGCTTCGGACAGCTCTTCAAAAGTCAGGCCAAACGAACTCTTTACCAGTTGGTTACCTTCAAACCAACCTACCTTTGAATACGTATTTCCCGAATCGATTGCCAGTTCCATAAAAGTGCGGTGCAAAACTCATTTTTTAAAGCGAAAAATACTAGGCGAAGTTTGTTTTTTTAATTTTTTATTTACCTTTGCAGTCAGAACCTCGTAACAAGAAGGTCTCATTTCCCTAGCATTTCCTGTTCTTATAATACCTATCGTTATTGTTTGATATTGTCCGACGGCATTTGCCATTAGCATAATCTTGTGTGATTCTGCTTCTATATCCCAATAGTTCTCACTTTATTCAATTATCCCGGGGCAGACTAGTCATTGCCCGCTACATTGTATGTTTTCATTAGATGATTTGAATCTGAAACTCCTTTCCGAGTTAAAAGAAATTGCTGAATCCTTTGGTATCTATAATTACAAAGGGCTCTCCAAAAAAGAAATTGCCCTCAAAATACTAGAAAAACAAAATGAAGGTACTACCATAGTGGCAGAAGCCGCTCCGGCAGTACAGGCTGCTGAAAAAAAGGAGGAACCGGTCATAGAATCAACCCCTGAACCGGAGGCAACCAAACAACCTGAAGAACAGGGTGCTAAAAGAAAAAGAACGAGAATTAACAAAGGGGCCGGAGAACCGTCTGCACCCGCTGCCTCCGGAAAAGCATCCCAATCTTCTTCTTCAGGACTATTTCGCAAAGAGAGCAAACCCAGGCACACCCAGGTACCCGAAGCAGCTATCAAAGAGCTTCCCGCACCCGAACCCAGCATGGATGAGCAGGAAGCAGGAATAGATTTCCTTGATGCCCTGGAGGCTCCTGAGTTAATTGACAACTTCGATTTGTACAGCGATATCGAGCTCGAAAGCCCGGACCCGGCCACGGGAACACCCGCGCCGGTAATGGCGGAGGAGTCAGCAAATAAAACCGGGAAACAGCAGCAGGCCGCGAAGAACGAGAACGACCGCTCAAGGGAAGAATATGCCGGTAAAATAAAGAAAAACTACAACAATTATGTCCGCGAATTCGACGGGCTTATTGTAAACGAGGGGGTCCTGGAAATTATGCAGGACGGAAGCTACGGTTTCATGCGTTCTGCTGACTACAACTACCTGGCCAGCCCCGACGATATTTATGTATCGCCTTCACAGATAAAGCTTTTCGGCCTTAAAACCGGGGACACGATTAAAGGCCAGATACGTCCGCCCAAAGACGGAGAAAAATATTTTGCGCTTCTGAGAGTCGAAACAGTCAACGGAAAAACTACGGAAGAGATCCGCGACCGTATTCCTTTTGAGTACCTTACACCTCTTTTCCCCGAGGAAAGATTGAACCTGAGCACGAAGCCGGACCTTTATTCTACCCGGATCCTCGACCTGTTTGCTCCTATCGGGAAAGGACAACGGGGTATGATCGTAGCCCAGCCCAAAACCGGTAAGACTGTCCTCCTTAAAGAAGTAGCCAACGCTATTACCAGGAACCATCCGGAAGTATACCTTATCATCCTGCTTATTGACGAACGCCCGGAAGAGGTGACAGACATGCAGCGCAGCGTCAGGGCTGAGGTCATTTCGTCCACTTTCGACGAACAGGCCGACCGCCATGTGAAAGTGTCCAGCATCGTGCTTGAAAAAGCCAAGCGGATGGTCGAATGCGGTCACGATGTAGTGATCCTTCTCGACTCTATTACGAGGCTTGCCAGGGCGTACAACACCGTTGTTCCGTCATCAGGAAAAATCCTGTCGGGTGGAGTCGATGCCAATGCGCTTCATCGCCCGAAAAGGTTCTTCGGCGCCGCCAGGAATGTCGAAAACGGCGGTTCCCTGACAATTATCGCTACAGCGCTTATAGAAACCGGCTCGCGGATGGACGAAGTAATCTTTGAAGAGTTTAAAGGAACTGGAAACATGGAGCTGCAGCTTGACCGGAAGCTGTCCAACAAGAGGGTTTTCCCGGCTATAGATGTAATGACTTCCGGAACCCGGAGGGAAGATCTGTTGCTGGACAAGGAAACATTGCAGAAAGTATGGGTCCTGAGAAAACACATGGCAGATATGAACCCGGTAGAGGCCATGGATTTCCTTCTGACCAATATGCGCGGTACCCGCAACAACGAAGAGTTCCTTATTTCGATGAACCGGTAACGGACACCGGCCGGTTAGCATTTCCTGTGTCGTGGAGTTAACCACAGAGGACACGGAGGGAAGCACAGAGTTACACGGGGGTTCCGGGTTCTCTGTGTTTTCTTTTTTAGCGCCAAATATACTTTTTCCCCGGCGCCTTTTGCGGTAAAAAATATATTGCGTATACTAACGATCGAAATAACTAATTCCCTAACTTCCGGAAATTTATACATATTCAACTCACATTATCATTCCCAATAAATGAGCAGCAGCAATTCTTTATGGATAGTTTCTCTCGTAGTTTGGATCGCGGGATCGACCTGGTGGCATGTATGTAAGATCAAACTACTCTGTGAAGGTACTACGCCAACCGAAGTCACTACCGGACCAGCCCCCGAAATCCCCCACCTGCATCTTATGGACGGCGGATCGCTTATGCTGACTTCCCCGTACAATTTTTCTTTTGCAAAATCGGGCAATAAAGCCAGTACCGCCAAAATCAGCAGCGAAATCGACTCCGTCGCAGGATACCTCCGCGGTCTGCCTGATAAACGGGTAGTACTGACCGGGTTTTATGCCAGTGATGAAATCAATGCCTCGAGCTGGCCTAACCTGGGCATTGCACGCGCAGAGGAAATTAAAGCCTATTATGTCGGCAAAGGACTCTCTCCGTCGATATTTACCACAAAAGGACAATTAAGCGACGATCTTGTTTTCATCGGCGACTCTCTTTGGGGAGGAATCGGCTACCAGTTTATCGACGCTATGACGCTCGCGGAAAATAACCTGGCTGAAGAACAGAAATTCGAAGATATTTTCAAGCCGCTTGACCTTTATTTTAATACGGGAAGCGTCAGCTACATTAAAACTGCTGATAATGAGCGCTTCCTGGAAGAAGCCAAATTATTTCTCTCGCAAAACAAAGACAAAAAACTTGTTCTGACAGGACATACCGACAATGTAGGGTCTCCGGCCAGCAATATGCAGCTTTCTAAGGAGAGGGCTGAGTCTGTGAAAGAACTCCTGACGGAATCCGGCATACCAGCCGAACAAATCTCGGTGAGCGCCAAGGGACAGACCCAACCCAAAGTCCCCAACGACACCCCGGAAGGAAAGGCCGCCAACCGCAGGGTCTCAATTGTAGTTTCTGAATAGGAAAAACACCAAACGAATTGATAAGCTATGTTTGAATTAAATCCACACAATCTTCTGGATGCATGGTGGCAGCACCTGCTTATGATTTTTGTATCTGCTGTTTTGGGTTATATCATAGGGTACAGGCAGGGAACGGGGGCAATCAACCGTATGGAAGATCACCTGGCCCGATTGGGTGTAGAGCTGGAGAAATGCCGGAAAAGCCTGGTTGTTATTCAACCGGATATCATAGCGGCCCAACTCGGCGCCACCGACGACCTTAAACTGATAGAAGGTATCGGGCCGAAAATTGAAAAGCTGCTGAATGCGGCAGGTATTCATACCTTCGCCCGCCTCAGTGAAACATCGGTAGAAGCGCTTGAAACCATATTAAACAATGCCGGACCGAGATTCCAGATGCATAATCCCGGTACCTGGCCACAGCAGGCTGCGCTGGCTTCAGAAGGAAAATGGGAGGAACTGGAAAAATGGCAGCAGGAATTGGACGGAGGAGTTTAGCCCTGAGCACCCTTCGACTCCGGGTCCTTCGACTCCGCTCAGGACCCGGAGCGTACCCTGAGCGGAGTCGAAGGGCAAACCACTAACATTTACTATTTTTTCCAATGATTTTATTAGAACTCAATCCTCTCTCCACTTCCGTTGCAATCCCGGAGATAGTGATCATTCTTTTAGTCGCTGCGCTGATCGGTTACCTGATCGGACGCTGGATCACCAAAGGCCAGCTTAACCGGCTTCAGCAGGTTCTCGAAACAAAAGAAGGCGAGCTAAGCGACTGCCAGGACAGGCATAAGGCGCCGGTCATAGCCAGTGGGATAAAGACGGCTGAAGCTGTTGTCAAAGACGATCTGAAGCTGATAGAAGGCATAGGGCCGGCCATAGAGAAACTTTTGAATGCCGGCAATATTTTCAGCTTCTCACAACTGGCCGATGCCCGGCCGGAAGCGTTGACGACTATTCTCAGAAATGCCGGCTCCAGGTTCCAGATTCACGATCCTGCTACCTGGCCCGAACAGGCTGCTTTAGCCAGGGACGGCAAATGGGAAGAGTTGGATAAACTCCAGGACAGGCTGACGGGCGGAAGAAACTAACTCTACCCTATGAGCCTGATCCCATTTTCCTCCAATGCGATCAAACCCCGTTTGTAAAGGCCGCCTATTGCCTTTTTAAAGTTCTTCTTGCTCATTTCGAGGTGATTTTCTATTTCAGCAGGGCTGCTCTTATCTGTCAGAGCCAGGAATC
The DNA here is from genome assembly GCA_964562455.1 of uncultured Cytophagales bacterium. Lineage (GTDB taxonomy): Bacteria > Bacteroidota > Bacteroidia > Cytophagales > Spirosomataceae > Ravibacter. The sequence continues at coordinate 13,833 of CAZLTN010000064.1, read as the reverse complement.
CGCCCTTCTGTCTAAGCATCTCATAGATTGTTTCGGCGTGCTCTTCTATCCGCTCATACCCCGCTTTTTCCAGGGATATATCGATCTTATTGTCTTCTCTTATGAGCTTCACATAGCCTTTAAGCTGATGGCCGACGCTAATACGCCTGAAGACATCGCTATAGTAGATCAGGCCGAGATGATAGTGATTAATAATCACATTGTACCCCAGGTCGGTCCGTTCAGCTACTAAAAGGTCCACCTCATCGCCTTCCTTCACCAACAGCCGGCTGTTATCCAGGTTCTGACGCCATTTGGCGGTAGCCAGCAGACGATCGGTCCTCCTGTCAAGATACAGGAAAACGATGTAGCTCTCCCCTTTTTCCATCCTGGTAGTCTGTTCGCTGAAAGGCACAAACAGGTCCTTTTCCAGGCCCCAGTCCAGGAAAGCACCATAGCTGTTTATATCCCTGACCTGCAGGTACCCGAATTCATTACGCAGCAAAAAGGGAGTCTGTGTGGTTGCTACCGGGCGGTCTTCCGAATCTTTATAAACAAAAACCCTTATCGTCTCCCCTACTTCCATTTCCTCCGTAACATACTTGTTGGGGAGCAGCACTTCGGCCCCTTCGGGTTCGCTCAGAAACAGGCCCACGCTTGTAGAGCGTTCTATCGTTAAATCATTGAACTTCCCGAGAAACAGCATAAATTTATTTTTTTTCAGCCTGCACAGGCCGTCAATTCAACAGATTACCAAGCCTTAGCAATTCTATTTCCGCAGCTTTGGCCGCATAGCTCAGGTTAACCAGGCGGTAACCGGCATCTTCAAAACTCTTCTGGGCCTCCCTTACGTCTATGATCGTAGCCTGGATCAGCTCAAAACGCTGCATGGTTAGATTCAGCAGGTCCTCGGTCAGCTTGTAATTCCTGGTCTCGGTTTCCAACTGTTTGAGGGCATTCTGATAAGCCTGGTAGGTTTTGTAGACATTTGCTTTAAAATCCCGCTCGAGAATAGCCTTCTGACTTCTCGCCGTTTTTACATCTACCCCGGCTGCCTGCTGCTGCCTCCTGAAGGCATTGCCGTTATAGATCGGTACCGCCACCGATACGCCGATATTGGGGCCGAACGACTGGTTCAAAAGGTTAAAACCGGCCGCACTCTGTACGCGGGTATAATTCAGCGCCGAATTAAGCCTTACGGTCGGGTACATCTGGGCTGAGATTTCCTTCCGGATCAGCTCGTTGATCCTTATCTGGTTCTCAGATGCCCTGATATCTGTATTAGCCGATATACGTTCAAGAACAGGCTGAAGGTCAAGATCCCCCGCTACCACGATCGTATCCCTGATTTCCAATTGAACATCAGGCGATTCAGTAAGCAGCCTGAGCAGTTCGGTCTTCGCGACGTCCACTACCAGCACCTGGTTCATCATCAACTGGTTGGCCGTATTGATATCGATCTGGGCCTGGTATATATCGGCATTGTTGGCCATACCGGCAGCCCTGCGGGCCTCAAGCACTTCCAGTCGCTTTTCCGAAGCCAGTATCGACTGGTGAATCGTTCTTACATAGCTTTGCTGCCGTACGATATCATAGTAGGCTGTAGATACGTCAGCAATAAGATTCTGTATCCCCGAAACAAGCAGTTCCTCGCTCTGAACCTGCAATTCCTCCAGCCTGTTTTTCGTAGCCACTATCCTGCTTCCGTTATAGAGCACCAAAGAAGCTGCGAGCCCGGCCGACAGGTTATTCCCGGCGGCTCCGTTACGTTCGATATTGGTGCCGTTCTGAAGCTTTTGCCGTATGTTCATCAATTGCTCGGTATTCCCGATCGTACCGCTGACGGTAGGCAGCCCCCCTGCCACACCATAGTGGTTCATGAGTGTCCGCGCCTCTGTTTCGTTCCTCGCGATCTGGATTTCGAGACTGTTTTTCAAAGCAATCGCGATCGCCTCGTTCAGTGTAAGGGATATTTTTTCCTGTGCCTGCATCCCTGACGGAAAAAAACCGATAAAGACCAGGAACCCTCTTTTTGCTATGCGGTAAAAATTCATGTTTCAGACAAGATGTCTCTATATTTTTTAGGCAATTAACTCGTGCTCAACCTGGTGCTCTTCCTGGTGGGCTTTGTCTTTCCCGGAAATAAAGGTATAGACTGCCGGTATGACAAAAAGTGTCAGTATCAATGAAAAGAAAAGCCCTCCTACTACAACCACACCCAGGGGTACGCGGCTTGTAGCGGCAGCCCCGAAGCCTATCGCGATCGGCAAAGCGCCGAACGCAGTTGCCAGGGTAGTCATGAGAATAGGCCGGAGCCGCTGGGTAGCAGCTTCGATCACCGCCTGCTTCATCGGCATCCCCATTTCTCTTTTCTGATTGGTGAATTCCACGATCAATATCCCGTTCTTGGTCACAAGTCCTACCAGCATAATCATACCGATCTGCGAAAAGATATTGATCGTATGGCCAAATATATACAACGAAAGCAATGCACCGGCCAACGCGAGCGGCACGGTAAGCATGATGGTAAGAGGGTCGCGGAAGCTCTCGAACTGAGCCGCCAGAACCAGGTAGATGAGAACGAGGGCAAGTGAAAACGCAAACATCGTATTGGATGAGCTTTCCTCGAAATCACGCGAGGGGCCGGCCAGCGACGTCTGGAAAGTTTCGTCCAGTACACGGTCGGCAATGGCCCTCATTGCTGCCACTCCATCGCCGATGGTCTTTCCTTCGGCCAGGGAAGCCGATATTGTTGCGCTCTTGTAGCGGTTGTAGCGGTATAAGGTAGGCGGCCCGCTGGTCTCACTGATTTTGACGACGGAAAGAAGGGGAATGTTCTGACCACGGCTATTCCTTACGTATAGCTTGGAAATATCTTCAGGTTTGTTCCTGTCCGAATGCTCCACCTGTCCGATCACCTGGTATTGCATACCGTTCATCAGGAAGTAGGCAAGACGCCGCCCGCTGAATGCAGCCTGTATGGTAGCGGCTATATCGCCGGTCGAAAGCCCAAGGTCCCGGGCTTTGACCCGGTCTATTTCAATGTTGATTTCCGGTTTGTTGAACTTAAGGTTAACGTCCACGTTGCCGAACGTCGGATCGTTCTGAGCTTCCTCCATAAATACGGGGATAGTCTCCGCCAGCTTGTCAAAATCGAGGTTCTGCAGGATAAACTGTACAGGAAGCGAACCTCTCGATCCCAGGCCTACCGAAATGGTCTGCTCCTCGCTCGCAAAGATGCGGGCATTGTTGAACTCCTTCATCTTCCGGTTTATCTTGCTTGTAATCTCGGTCTGGCTGCGTACCCTTTCCGAAGCCGGAACGAGTCCTATTCTCGCCATACCGCTGTTGGCGCCTGTGCTGCGCATGCTCGGAGTCGAAGAAAACACAAAACTCCTTTCGGCGATAGAGTCGTTGAGGTATTGGGTCAGTTGGTCAGACACCGCCTGCATTTCCTGGTAGCTGGTTCCTTCGGGGGCTGTGAGTGAAAAACGGACCGTACTCCGGTCTTCCATTGGCGCCAGTTCACTCTGCAGGTTGGAAAATGTAAAATAAATAATACCTACACACAGAACTACCAGGAGCCAGGCGGCCCATCTTATCCTCATAAATCCCTTCAGCGAACGATTGTACCCGTTCTCCAGGCCTTCGAAAAACGGCTCGGTCATTGTGTAGAATTTCCCTTTCCCGGTATTTTTCCTGTGCAGGTAAACGTTCAGCACAGGTGTAATAGTCAGCGATACAAAGGCCGATATGAGAACCGCCGCCGCCAGAACGACCCCAAACTCCCTGAAAAGGCTTCCTACAAATCCCTCCAGGAAAATAACGGGAAGAAATACTACCGCCAGGGTGATGGAAGTGGATATAACCGCAAAGAAGATCTCCTTGCTTCCCTCTATAGCTGCCTTTCGTATAGGCAATCCCTGTTCCAGTTTCCGGAATATGTTTTCAGTAACTACAATACCGTCATCGACCACCAGGCCCGTAGCCAGTACGATGCCCAGCAACGTGAGAATATTGAGGGAAAATCCCGCCAGGTACATCACAAAGAAAGTTCCGACGAGCGATATCGGAATATCGATAAGGGGTCGTACAGCAATGACAAAATCCCTGAAGAAGAAGAGGATAACCATTACCACAAGCACAAATGCGATCACCAGTGTTTCTTCCACTTCTTCTATACTCTGGCGGACGAGCCGCGTATTGTCGATCAATACCTCAAAGGTGATATCCGATTTGTTGGTTTCGATAATTTCGGCAAGCCGCTTGTTGAACTCTTCCGAAATCTTTACATAATTGGCGCCGGGCTGAGGTACGACGGCCAATCCGACAGCATAGGCTTCATTAAACTTCCAGGCCTGCTCCTCATTTTCCGGCCCCAGCTCTACTTTGGCTACGTTTTCAAGCCGTATGATGCCGGCCGATGCATCTTCCCTGACAATCAGTTTATTGAAATCCTCTTCAGTCGTAAGCCGTCCCATCGTCCGGATCGTCAGCTCGGTATTGTCGCCGTAGATCTTGCCTGCGGGCATTTCTACGTTTTCGGCGGCAAGAACCCTGCTTATATCGTTAAAAGATATATTGTAGGCGTTCATCTTATCCGGGATCAGCCATATCCTCATTGCATACTTCTTCTGCCCGAAGATAGACACCGCGCTTACACCATTGATCGTCTGAAGCCGCTGCTGCAAAACATTTTCGGCATAATCGCTCAGCTCCATCAATCCTTTTGTCGGGCTCTGGATAGCAAGCATGAGGATAAAATCGCTGTTGGCATCGGATTTGACTACAACCGGCGGAGCATCTATATCCTGTGGAAGGTTCCTGAGAGCCTGACTTACCTTGTCACGCACGTCGTTTGCCGCTTCTTCCAGCGAAACATCGAGATTAAATTCGACGGTGATGTTGCTCGACCCTATCTGGCTGGTCGAGGTGATCGTACGAATGCCCGGTATACCGTTGATGGATTTTTCGAGCGGCTCGGTAATCTGGCTTTCGATAATATCGGCGTTGGCTCCGATATAGCTTGTACGGACATTTACGGTGGGCGGGTCGATCGCCGGGTAATCCCGCAGCGACAGATAAGAGTACCCTATGCCACCGAAAAGCACTATGGCCAGGTTCATCACTATAGCCAGAACCGGGCGTTTAATGGACAATTCGGATATATTCATGGCTATCGTCCAGTTTTAAGGTTAAGTGATAGGTCCCTGGAATTAACTTCCTTATAATGAAGCTTCTGAAAAAGCGTTCAGATCTTTTATATCCCGGATATTTACAGGGCGGCCGGGCCTGGCAAAAAGCACACCGCTTACCACGACCGTGTCTCCGGGAGATATTCCTTTACTGATTTCGATCAGGCTGCTTTGCCTTACGCCCGTCTCTACTTCCACCATTTCGGCAAGGCCCTTCCTGACAAGGATAACCTTTTTTGCCTTCGCTTCAGGAATAATGCTGTTGGAAGGAATCTGTATCCTCTTCCTGACTTCCCCCATCCTGAGGTAAACTTTGGCAAACGATCCCGGGCTTACGCTGTTCTTCGACAGCACACCCCGTACCGTGATGTTCCTCGAGGTTACATCCACCTGGGGCTCGGTAGCTACGATCCTGGCCTGGATAAGTGTACCATCGCCTTTATCGACCGCAACGTCTACCGTACTCCCGATCTTCACATATTCTATGTACTCTTCAGGCACGTTGAAATCGACCTTCAACTGGTTGGTTTCCTGCATCGTGGCGATTATGGTGGAAGTAGTCACAAACGCACCGTTGCTGATCTGGCGGAGCCCTACCCTACCGGTAAACGGAGCAGTGACCACAGTCTTTTCTATGAGCGCCCTGGTGATCTCCATGTCGGCCTTCAGGCTGTTCACCTGGTTCAGGGCCAGATCATAATCCGCCTGGTTTACGCCGTTAACCGCCAGAAGCTTCCTGAGCCTTTGCTCCGAAAGCTCCGCTATTTCCAGTTGCACCTCGCTTTTTTTCAGTTGTGCCTGAAGATCGGCATCATTGATACGTGCTATGACAGTCCCTTTGCCGACAATTTTGCCCTCAGGTACGTTGAGATAAATCAATCTTCCGCTTGTTTCCGGCATCAACTGGACAAACTCATTTGCAACAATGGAACCATTCAGCTCCAGATCGGCCGAAAGATCGCGCAACCTGGCTACTACAACATCCACGATGGGCGGCGCCTGCGCTGTCTGTTTGAAAGTGTCTTTCTTTTCCGAACAGGCTACAACTATCGGGAGTATGATAGCCGGCAGTATTCTTATTTTCATAAACTGATTAAGGGTGATAATTTATGATTATCTATTATTCTCTAAAGCTAATATCCGGTGCAATAACCCGCAATAATGTATCGCATTTCAGCTCTGTTTCACTCCATTCCTCCTCAGGCTCGGATTCAGCCGTAATTCCCGCTCCTGCAAACAACGTCATCACCCCGTCTTTTGCCCGCAAAGTACGCAGGTTCACAAACAGGGAAGTTTCGTCCTCTATATTTACAGGTCCCCAGTAACCGCTGTAAAAAGAACGGTCATATCCCTCGAGCGACGTGATCAGGGTTTTAGCTTCTTCCCTGGGCATACCGCATACGGCAGAGGTCGGATGAAGCAGCTTCAGCATCACCGAGCCCAGCTCCGGGAAATTTACCGCTTGCAAATCCACCTCGAAATCCGACTTCAAATGGTACAGATTCCCCGCTTTAGACGACCTCGGGCCTGTTTCCACGTACTCGCGAAGCCGGATCTTCTTAAAACATTCAATGATGTAACGGCTCACGATAGCCTGCTCCTCTATCTCTTTTTCGCTCCAGAGCACCTTAAACCTGGGCTTGACCGCACCGGTAGCATCTGTCGCCGATTGGGTACCGGCCAGCGCAACGGTCTTGAAATAACGCCTGCGGCTTATTCCCACGAGCAGCTCCGGCGAAGCGCCGAGCCATATTTCCCGGAGATGCGGCAGGCTGACCATTGAAACAAATGCGGACGGATATGCCGCTTCCAACTGGAGGAAAGCATTAATAAAGCTGAAGCCCGGGCTGTATTCGAATTCTTTGGTACGGGAAAGTACCACTTTAAAAAGTTCTCCTTCCTTTACCGATTCGGCTCCAAGCTGAGCAATGCGTCTGAATCTATCCCTGGCCCCCTCCATCTCACGCGCTACTATCCTGTTATCGGGGAGCATCTGCCCTGCCGCCGTTTCCTTGAGTGCAACCGCTTTTTTCAGCAAGACACTTTTGAAGTTTTCGTTATCCGGATCTTCATCAGGTATTTCAGCCACCGGCCGGCCGGCCGGGAAGGATAATTCCAGGTTGCCTTCCAGGAAGAAAACCGTCGATTCCGCCGAAGTACTGAACGGCGCCACGATAAAACCGCTTTCAAGCTTTTCCAGGTCCGGGACAACCCGGCCGGGTAATATATTTTCAGAAACGATCAGTCTCAGCCTGTCAGTTTCGGGAAGCCGCCAGATCGCAACCGGATAGCCTGAAGTGAAAGCTGCTTCCCAAATGAACTCCGCCGTGACTGTTTTTGTCGCAAAAGAAGCACAGACTTCCGTCACATTATTCTCCTCGTTTACCATTTGTCCGACACGTATTCCACAAATCTAGAAATATTTAGTTACCCCCGGGAATTGGCAAAATTAAAAAAAACGTCCCGATAACATTTATTAACAACTCCAATCTGCGGCATTTTTCCGTCAGGCCCGTCTTTGCCTGACGACAACCCGGCTAAAAGAAATAAAATGTAGAATCACGAGAGCACGGCAACAGTCAATCTACTGATACACACCAATTTATTATCTTTTGTAGTAATCCGGATCTCCCAGATATGAGTGGAGCGACCGAGATGAACAGCAGTAGCTTTTCCGAACACCTCGCCTTCATGGACCGCCCTGATATGATTCGCATTGATTTCAAGTCCTACCGCCTTTTGCGTGGCGGGGTCGTTCAGGCACAGGTAGGAAGCCACACTCCCGAGAGTTTCCGCCAGAACCACCGAGGCCCCGCCGTGCAGCAGCTTCATCGGCTGCCTGGTACGGTTGTCCACAGGCATTTTAGCAACAATATAATCCTCTCCTACTTCTGTAAAAACGATCCCGATGTGTTCGGCAATAGTACCGATGCTCATGGAATTAAGAAAATCCAAAGACGGTTTTATTGTGAACATTGTCTAAAAAATGTTAAATTTACAACGTCAAAATAGGGCAGAAATTTCAATTTTTCCAAATTTATTATTAAAATAATACAAAATTTGAGAAGAAAGACCATTTATCTGATACGACACGGGGAAACAGACTATAACCGCAGGGGGGTGGTACAGGGCAGCGGGATCGATGCGGAGCTGAATGACATGGGTAAAGCTCAGGCCGACGCTTTCTACGACGCTTACGGACATGTGCCTTTTGACAAGATTTACACCTCCCGGCTCATCCGTACACAGCAGTCCGTGGCACAATTCATCCGGTCGGGTATTCCTTACGAATCTTTCTCCGGCCTGAATGAAATCTCCTGGGGTATTTATGAGGGAACCGCGCATACATCCGGCGGAGAAAGTACGCCCTATAAGGATATTCTGCAAAGCTGGAAAGACGGACATACAAACCTTGCACTGGAAGGCGGTGAGAGCCCTGTGCAGGTAAGGGACAGGCAGCTTCCGGTTATCAGGCATATCCTGTCACAAACCCAGGAAAGGAATATACTGATAGCTACCCACGGCAGGGCCATGCGCATCCTCCTGGCCACCCTTCTGAATGAATCGCTTGCGCAGATGGACAAGTATGCCCACAACAACCTGTGCCTGTATAAGCTGGATTATAACGCAGGAGATAATAAGATCGAGATTCTCCAGAGCAACGACATCACCCATCTGCTGACATTGCATGTAGCTGGCTGACGACTGCCGGAAATCCTTGTCAAACCGGAAATTTTCCTTTGGTAATCTGTCAGCCCCTCCGGTGTAGATCCCTGTCCCGACTGACTCCGAAAATCTGTACATTTACAGCACATTCGGAGTGCCATTAATTTCATGACTAAAACGCGTATATACTGGTTATTGCAGATAGCGGGCTGGACGGGCGCCATGGCCTTCGAATATGTGCCCTACGCACTGCAATATGGTTTCGACGTTTCGGGGGTTTTCATGACCGTGGCGAATATATTGATGGCCATTATCCTCACCCATTTTTACCGCCTCATTGTTCAGAAATGGAACTGGAGTAACCTGCCTATCTCGAAACTCATGATCCGGGTAGCCATTTCGGTCGCCATACTCGGCACGATCATGACGTTTTTCAATCATCCTATCGACAAGGAGATCCTGGCCGATAACCTTGCCAACCAGCCGTTTGTATTCTGGAGCTACCTGGCCAACTGGTGCAAGCTCATGCTTACCTGGGTGTTGTCGTATACCATTTATCACTACGTGGAGCAGCACCGCCTGTCCGATCTTGAAAAGATCATGTATAAAACCTCAATCCGGGAAGCCGAAGCGAAGGTTTTACGCTCCCAGCTCAATCCCCATTTTACTTTCAATGCCCTCAACAGCATCAGGGCGCTTATTATAGAAAACCCGGAAAAAGCCCAGCAGGGGATTACCCAGCTTTCCAATATATTGCGAAATTCACTGCTGGTCGACCGCCGCAAGACCGTCGATCTCAGGGAAGAACTGAAAACGGTAGAAGACTACCTGAACCTTGAAAAGGTACGTTATGAAGACCGGCTTAAATTTACCATCGATGCCGACCCGGCATCACTTTATTGCCAGGTACCTCCCATGATGCTGCAGACACTGGCAGAAAACGGGGTCAAGCACGGGATATCCAAAATTATTCAGGGAGGAACGATCGAGATCCGTACCTCGGTAAAAAATGATGTACTGACCGTCGTCATTATCAATTCCGGCGTACTGGAAACAAAGGAATCCAACGGGATCGGCCTTAAAAATACCGCTGAAAGACTGTCGCTTCTGTATGGCATAGACGCACATGTCGAGATCAGCCAGGCAACTGAAAACCAGGTATCGGTAGAGTTGACCATTCCGCTGATCTCTAAAGTTGCTTTGTAAAGCTTACAACTAAAAAACACCCTTAAAATCAACAACTTACCAACATCCATCCAAATGAGAACTCTGATCATTGACGACGAACGCCTTGCCAGGATCGAGCTGAGACGGCTTCTTCAGGAATTCCCGAAAATCAACATCGTAGGTGAGGCAGCCAATGCAGACGAAGCCCTCCTGCTAATCGACGAGCTGGAACCGGAACTGCTGTTCCTCGACATCCAGATGCCGGGGAAAAACGGCTTCGAGCTATTGACAGCCCTCAAAGGAAGTGCGCCCGATGTGATTTTTACAACGGCATTTGACGAGTATGCCATCAAGGCGTTTGAGTTCAACGCATTGGACTACCTGCTGAAGCCCATTGATACCGAAAGGCTCCGGGAAGCGATCAGCCGTATTGAAGACAATCAACACCTTTCGGAAGCAGGTGTCGGCAGCGGTGAGAAAACCGAAATTGCCAGGACTGAAAAAATACTCGGCCAGGATGACCAGGTTTTTGTAAAAGACGGCGATAGGTGCTGGTTTGTAAAGCTCTCGAAGGTGCGGCTTTTTGAATCCATGGGAAATTACGTAAGGCTTTATTTTGACGACCAGAAGCCGCTGGTGCTTAAGTCTCTCAACAGCCTCGAAGAGCGCCTGGATCCGCAGACATTTTTCCGCGCCAACCGGAAACATATTATCAACATGGCATGGATAGACAAGATCGAGCCCTGGTTTAGCGGCGGGCTGCTGGTTACGCTTCAGGGCGGGGACAAAATAGAGATATCCAGAAGACAAACGATCCGGTTCAAGGAGCTTATGAGCCTTTAAAACCGGTCAGCCTACAAAATACCTTCGTCAGCAAAACTAAAATACCCGCTGTCGGATATAACCAGGTGATCCAGCACGGGTATTGAAAGTATTTTACCGGCATCGGCGATCTGCCTCGTGATGGTTTTATCGGAAGCGCTGGGCCTCAGACTACCCGAAGGATGATTGTGAGCCAGGATAACGGAGCTTGCCAGGTTTTCTATGGCATGCTTAAAAACGAGCCTTACGTCAACCACTGTACCTGAAATCCCGCCAAGGCTCACCTGGATGGTTCTTATTACTTCGTTTGCCCTGTTGAGCAGGAGAATCCAGAATTCTTCATGCTGTTTGTCGAGAAGATGGGGCCGTATTTCCTCATAGGCCGATGCCGAAGAGACAATGCGGATGCGTTGCTTCGCATCATGCTCCTTCCTCCTGCGGCCAAGCTCCATCGCCGCCAGCAGCGTAACTGCCTTTGCTTTCCCGATACCCCTCGTTTTCATAAGCTCTCCGGGAGTTTGCTTACCCAATTCACGCAGATCGTGGTTTACCTTGGATAACAGGTTTTTAGCCACATCGACCGCGGTTTCAGAAACAGTGCCTGATCCTATCAGTATCGCCAGAAGCTCTGCATCCGTGAGCGCCATTCTTCCCCGCTGGATCAGTTTTTCCCTGGGACGGTCTTCTTCGGCCCAATCCTGTATAGTACGGGAAACTATGAAATAGTTTTTATTTACTTTCATATAGCATGTAGCTTAATAAGTGATGCAGGCAAAGATAGCAAATCCCCGCATCCCGCCGTCACTCCATTTATTTAACTCCTAATTCCGTCAGGGCAGCTCTCGCCTTGTTATCGATACTGTTCTTGTACTCGTGTTTCTTAAACGACATAGCTTTCCTGAAAAAGCCGGCAGCAGTGTCCGGCTGCCCTGCTTTACGGTAAATGTACCCCAATTGAAGAGCTGCCGAGGCGCCGAAATAGTACTCGTAGCCCTGGTTCATCAGCAAGGCTCGTTTAAGAAAAGGAATCGCTTCCCCGGTCTTCCCCTGTTGCTGTAAAATGCGTCCGAGCCGGTAATTATATTCGATTTTAGATTGTACATGACTGAAAGACGCTTCATTCACGCCTTCCAGCACCGATAGCGCCGACGTCAGGAAGCCACCGTCAAATGCATACCTGGCTTCAAAGAGGACCTTTTGCCCGTCATCAATTTTATTTGCCAGGAATCTTTCTGCATTACTCTGAGCGTGCTTATCCGCTTCCACATTCATAGCACCGCTGCTCATTACTTTAGACAGTAACCCTGCCTGCGGCTTCATCCCGTTATCAAGCCAGGTACAAAGAAATTTCTTAAAATAGCTGTCCTTCAGATAGTTAACCCCACGTGTCTGATTCAGAAAATGATCATATTCGGTAGCAGCCTTACTATACAGCCTCTTTTGCAGACTCACCTCCGCCTTCATATAATGCAGGAAAGGAAAGGCTACGTATTCTCCACTCCGGGGCGCTTTATCTAGGATAGCGAGCGCCGCTTCTCCCTGGCTGCGCTTCATCAGGATGGAAGCAGACAAAAAGTGGAAAAGAAGGTTATCGGGCTCATCATAGGGCATCTCCTTCAACTTTGCGATCAGTCGCTCGTCCGGCTGCAGCACGTAGGCATGCAGAAGAAGGGCTGTTACACGTGCTTCTTTCCCAAACAACCCGGACTCTTTTTCGACCGTGGCGAGCTCTGCGAGCCCTTGCCGGACGGTCCCTCGTAACCCCATCATGCGTGCTACCCATTGGTAGTCTTCCGGTACCGAGCCGATCATCACATGCAGCAGGCCGAGGGCTTTAAGGTGGGGCACGAATTCCGGAAATAACTTCAGGTTTTCGCCAAGCAGCCTGTTCGCTTTTATGATATCCCAGCTTCCGCTTGTACGGTTTCCGAACTTCAGCTTTACGAATGCGGAATGGAGCCTGATTTCCGCCATCATCATCCGCTGATAAGGCGATGCACCGGACAATTTTGCCAGTTGCTCCAGCCTTGCTTCCTGCCTTTTTCCAAAAGCTGCGTAATCTTTCTGATTGTCAGTTACCAGGAAGTAAAAAAAGTCAGAATAGCTTTCCAGATAAGGAATGAAACCGTTCTCTCCTTTTTTCCCGCGTTCTTCGATCAATATGTTCCGCGCTTTTTCCAGGCGCAGCTTCTGTATATCGGAATACGCCTTTACCAGTTCGGGAGAAAACACAAAATCCCCGCCGGTACCTGCCGGAGAAGCGACGGCCAACCTGAAGAAGACCAGGCAAATTCCGGAAATGCACAACCGTTGCAGTTTCAAACTATAAAAAAGGAGAAGGTTGCCTGTAGACAACCTTCTCTGTCAATCATAAAATAAAAAACATCGGAGCTTCCTTATTTGGAAGCGGCCACAGGTGCTTCGACATCGGCAAGGATACGGCCGCAATGCTCGCAAACGATGATACGCTTGTTATCGCGGATATCTGCCTGGCGCTGCGGAGGTACGATATTAAAGCATCCGCCGCATGCACCTCTTGATACCTGGACAACCGCCAGACCGTTCAGCGAATTGGTACGAATCTTATCATAAGACTTCAGCAGGCGCTCTTCGATCTTCTTGGTCTGCTTTTCGCGGGAAGCCCTGATCTGCTTTTCTTCTTCGCGGCTTTCCTCTACGATTACTTCCAGCTCACCTTTTTTCTCATTCAGCGCCTCTTCGCGCTCTGACAATATCTGGTTAATTTTTTCAAGCTCATCTTCAATAAGCCTTATACGGGCGCGGGTTTCGTTGCTTCTCTTTTCAGCAAGGTTGACGTCAAGCTCCTGAAGTTCAATTTCTTTGGAGATGGCATCAAATTCCCGGTTGTTACGTACGTTCATTTGCTGATCCTTATATTTGAGAATCAGCTTTTCGGCATCTTTCTGCGCGTTGCTGAAAGCCTGCAGGTCGCCGTTCAGTTCTTCGATTTCCGAAAGGAATTTATTTTTTCTTGTCTGATAGC
>CAZLTN010000063.1:0-31312 GCA_964562455.1 uncultured Cytophagales bacterium | reverse complement strand
GCTCTGAACCTTGGGAACTGGGGATCGATTATCCTGACCCTTGTGGCTTCTTATCCTATTACGATGTGGATGCTTCCCTCGGGGACATTGAACATACGCGGGGTCGATTTTACATCGATGGATGTATTCCTGGCTATCCTTCTAGGTTCGGTTGTAGGCGCTATCATGTCGATCGTGACTGAGTATTACACTGCAATGGGCAAACGGCCTGTCCAGTCGATCGTGAACCAGTCTTCTACCGGGCATGCCACCAATATTATCGGGGGGCTTTCGGTAGGGATGGAATCTACAGTGATCCCTATCCTGGTTTTGGCTGCGGGTATTTACGGAAGTTATGAGCTGGCCGGTCTTTATGGCGTAGCGATAGCTGCTGCCGGGATGATGGCTACCACTGCCATGCAACTCGCGATCGACGCATTCGGTCCTATTGCCGATAATGCCGGCGGGATCGCTGAAATGTCACATTTACCTGAAGAAGTAAGGGGCCGGACAGATATCCTGGATGCAGTAGGTAACACTACCGCAGCTACGGGGAAAGGCTTTGCTATCGCATCTGCGGCGCTTACTTCGCTGGCTTTGTTTGCTGCGTTCTGCGGAGTCGCCGGGATCAGCGCTATCGATATTTACAAAGCGAACGTACTGGCCGGCTTGTTTGTGGGGGCCATGATACCTTTTATCTTTTCTTCTCTTGCCATAGCAGCGGTAGGAAGGGCTGCCATGAAAATGGTGGAGGAAGTTCGTCGTCAGTTCCGTGAAATCCCCGGGATTATGGAAGGAAAGGCGAAGCCTGAATACGATAAATGTGTTGCCATCTCTACCCAGGCATCTATCCGCGAGATGATTGCTCCCGGCCTTATCGCATTGGTTGTGCCCGTTCTTGTAGGATTTTTGTTCGGACCTGAAGTATTGGGTGGAACACTGGCCGGTGTTACGGTTTCGGGTGTTTTGATGGGGATCTTCCAGAATAACGCCGGAGGCGCCTGGGATAACGCCAAGAAGTCGTTTGAAAAAGGAGTTGTAATTAACGGAGAAACGTTCTACAAGAAATCGGATCCGCACAAAGCGGCAGTTACCGGAGATACGGTTGGAGATCCTTTCAAAGATACTTCCGGCCCGTCGATGAACATCCTGATCAAGCTGATGTCTATTGTGTCACTGGTAATAGCTCCCCACATTTCCCATAACACCGCGCATCATCATTCTGCTGTGGAAGTAGCTCCTGTGGAAGTGGTTACGAGTGTCAGTACACCGGAAAAGCCTGCTGTGGATATCACTCCGGAGCAGGAAAAGACTGCACCGGTGATAGTCCTGGCTCGCTCAGAGAAGTAGGAATTGAAAATATTTCGGCCCTACTTCTTGCGTAATAGGTTCTATAATGCTACTTTTGCATCCGTATTCAGAAACAGCATATGGCTGGAGTATGGATCGGGAAGTAGCGCAGCCCGGTAGCGCATCTGGTTTGGGACCAGAGGGTCGCAGGTTCGAATCCTGTCTTCCCGACCTTTATTAGGCAGTTAGTAGTCAGTTTCTGATACTGCTATCTGCCTAATTTTTTTAAGCCGTCAGGCAACGGTTTCGTAGCTCAGCCTGCGCGGCCAGGTTTGCGCGGCCAAGCTGGACAGAGCACTGCCTTCTAAGCAGTAGGTCTTCCCAATAAGTTCAAATAAGGTCCCGTAGCTCAGCTGGATAGAGCAACTGCCTTCTAAGCAGTAGGTCTTTGGTTCGAATCCAAACGGGATCACGATAATTTTTTATAAAAGCCTGTAGATCATTGATTTGCAGGCTTTTTTGGTTTTCTACGGAAACATTGCGGAAAAATTTTTGAGAAAATAGAAAAAAGCGACCCGGATTGGAAACCCATCCCTCTGCTATTCCAGTCTCAAACTCTTGACCGGATTAGCCAATGCAGCCTTTGTCGCCTGAAAGCTTACTGTTATGATGGCAATTGATATTGCTATTATACCTGATAAAGCAAATACCCACCAATGAAGCTCCACACGATAAGCAAAGGTCTGCAGCCAGCTATGCATGGCCCATGCTGCAAGCGGGATCGCGATAAACATCGCTATCACAACAAGTTTTAACAAATCTTTGGATAGTAGCATGATAATTCCGACCGCTTTGGCGCCAAGCACCTTGCGGACACCGATCTCCTTCATGCGCTGCTGCGCAGAGAAAGTGACCAGGCCCAGCAGCCCCAGAGAAGCGATGGTGATAGCCAGAACCGTAAAGATAACGAGCAGTTTCCCCTGCTTTTCCTCTGCTTTATATTGTGCACCGAAATTCTGATCAAGGAAGTGGAACTCCGGTTTGTTCTCCTGGTCAAACCGGCTGAATACCTTCGTGATATAAGCCAGTGATGCCTGGATATTTTCGGGACTTACACGGATATACACATTATCCTGGTCATTGGTCCTCGCAGGCATTGTCAGTACTACAGGTGTTAATTTATGCTGCAGAGAGTACGTGTTAAAATCCTTCGTAACACCGATCACTGTTCTCAACTGGTCGTTTATTTCCACTCTTCTTCCGATGGCATCTTTCCATCCCAGTTCTTTAACAAGAGTTTCATTAAGGATAATTGCATCGGTCTTATCAGTAGGCATCGCCTGAGAGAAATTACGGCCCTGTGCTATTTTTATTTCCAATGCAGGGATGAAATGCTCATCCACAACAAGGTTTTGAGCCACCTTTCTGTCACTCCAGCTTTTATCTTCCGGGTAAGGGTTAAGGCCGTCACTTCCCAGATCATTGTTTCCGATAGGGTTACCCGCTATTCCTACTCCCTGAATATTTGGGTTTTGGATAAGTTGTTCACGCAATGCGCCAACTTGCGCACGCACAGATTGATTATGGATGTGGAAGGTTAGCGTTTGAGCTCTGTTGAAGCCGAGATCTTTCGTTTTAACATAGTCCAGCTGCTGGTAAATGATCAGCGATGCAGCTATCATCACAATAGTTACCACAAACTGGAAAGTGACCAGCCCTTGTCTGAAAAGCACAGTTGATGACTGGTCACCTAATTGCCCTTTCATTGCAGGAATAGTACGGAAGCCTGAAAGAAATAATGCGGGGTAAACACCGCTTAACAGGCCTGTTACCAGCGCAAATAAAAGCGCGGCAATGCAGCTATTCAAAATCCCGAACTGTTGTACCGACAAGGTCTTTCCGGCGATGACATTGAAGGAAGGCAGCACCAGCTGTATGATGACCGCGGCAATTGCTGTTGCGAACAAAACAAGAAGTACAGACTCTGCGAAAAACATAATCATCAGGGTTTTTCTGCCCGAGCCGATCACTTTGCGAACACCAATTTCTTTTACCCTCGCTGATGAGCGTGCAGTAGTAAGATTCACATAATTGATCACAGCAATAATCAGGATCAGCAGACTGGCCATTGAAAAGACATACACGTAGATTATATTGCCATTCGGGCCCATTTCGTAACCTAGATCAGAGTGCAGGTGAATATCTTTAAGCGGCTGCAGTTCCATGGTGAATTTAATGCTGGACAGCGAGCTCTTTAGATATTTGTTGTAGAAGTTCACGGACTGACTCTCTATGTTTTTAGCTGTTGACGGATCCTTCAGGAGTACATAGGTGTACAGACTCGCATTGTTCCATTCTGTGGTGAAGCCCGGGTCGAAAGAACGTAAGGCGCTGAATCTGAAATGCGAATTTTGTGGCACGTCATCAATAACTCCCGTAACAGTGCTCGGGAAATTTCTGCCAAAAAATATAGTTTTATTCAGTGCCAGGGATGCGTCACCAAAGAGCTTTTCTGCAAGTGTTCTGGTTAATATGACGGATGCCGGTTTTAGCAAAGCGTCTTTGGCGTCGCCGTCTAAAAAAGAATATGTAAAGATGTTGAATATGGAATTGTCAGCAAAAAATACGTCGCCGGCATCCAGCTGTTTTTCGCCATAGATAATCTTGCCCCCACCTTCCGGATGAATTCGCACCACGTCTTCTACATTCGCAAAGTCATTTTTCAAAGCTGCAGCATAGGGAGCAGATGTTACGGCAAGATTAAATCCGCCACCGCTCCATGTACCGCGCTGTATCACACGAAAAATTCTTTCTCCTTTTCTATGGCTATTGTCGTAGCTTAATTCGTCTGTTACGTAAAGAGCGATCAGTCCGGATGCTGCCAGTCCTATTGCCAACCCGAAAATATTGATGAACGAGAAACCTTTGTGTTTCAGAAAGTTACGCCAGGCAACGTTGAAATAATTCTTTAACATACATATATGCGTTTATTAAAAATATAAATAAACCCTATGCCAGGTTTGTAATATCCTGGTATATAATATGTTAGCAATTAAACTTGGCTTGTAATGTCCATATTCGTACAGTATGTGTTCACTTCTGATCACTTGCCTGTTCATGGGTTTCAAACACCGGATCGATTTCTTGATTAAGGAGTTATGCACCTTCCTCGACACCTAAAATTTCGTCGAATTCACATCCACCATTTTCAGGTTCCTGCTGAAAGTAGCACCGGTAGTTCCGAGATAGGTTGCAATGTAGATGTCAGGTATACGTCGGAAAAGCGAGGAAGGCTGGCTAATGTAGTGCGCTATACGTTTCTCGACTGACAAAAACTTAAAGGTCCTGATCCTTTCTCCAAAGCTGATCAGTTGCTCTTCCAGTAACCGGATGGTGAGATCGGCAATCTCCGGGTCGAGTTTGGAGAGACTACGGTAGGTTTCGTATGATAGTGAGCATACAGTGCAATCCTCCAGCGTTTCGAGTATTTCTTCCGAGGGTTTTTGGCGGAAAAAGCTGGCTGCTACACAAACCGGCTCTCCGTCCGAGATCAGCAAAGAGGTGATGTCTTCAGAGCCCCGCGTGTAATAAATCCGCATCACACCCTTTACAATAAAGTATATCATGGGGCTTACCTGTCCCTGTGTTACCAATACACGTCCTTTGGGTATTACGTAAGGATGAAAGCTTGCGAGAAGTCCATCTTTTTCCGTAGAAGCCTCTACGTTTTCTAATGCTCTTAATATCCTGCTGAGTGGTTTCATAGTAGCGGGGAGTGGTAGTCTTTTAAAAGGCCAATGTCTAGAAGTGCAGCAACTGCCTGCAAATCAATTGGAAAATTATAGAATTTCAAAACGTTGGTACAGTCATTCCTGCAGTATTGTGCCGGTAATATAAATCCTTGACTCCTGTCAATAAAAATTATTGTCTACCGACAAGTGATTTCCTTACGCTGAGACAATATGACTATCCCGGGAGTCCTGCTTCCTTTGTAATGATCATTTGAGACAAAATATTCCTCTATTACGCTCAGCCTCTTTTACTTATCCAAATACTATGAAAAAAATCCTGCTACTCGCGCTTTGGATAGGATTATCCGCCAACGCATCTGGTTATCATGAATTCCGTATTGAGCCGGCATTTGCAGATGACTCGCTCAAAAAACAGGCAGACTCCACGTACACCGGTAAAACGGAACCTTCCCGTTTATGGGGCGGATTGGCGATGGTTTCTTCTATTGTTCCGTACCTGGTGCTGGGAGCAAACGCATTTGATCCTCTGCCGGTGATATTTATCTCATTTCTCGTGACTGTAATTTCGGGAATCATTGCTTTTACCAGGCGAAAAAAACTACTCCGGACCAAATATAAAGATCAGCCGAATGCCCGCCGGCTACCGTTGGGGCAATGGTCTGCCGGAATCGGGTTAGGGCTCTGGGGCCTTCTGATTATAGGTTTTCTTGTGGTGCTGTCGCGTTGGCAATAAACTCGTTCAAAACCTCCCGCACTTATGAAAAAGCTATTGCTATTCTGTCTGGCTCTTGGTTGGGGCAATTTAACTGCTCAGCCAAAACAAACATTAAGGGGTAAAGTCATTGACAAAGATGCCAAATATGCCCTGATAGGCGTCTCGGTCCTGTTGACCCCGGAAGAGGGACAGTCGCAGGGGAATGCAACCGATCAGGAAGGAGTCTTTCGTTTCACCGATCTGCCCGTCGGGCGCTATACAATAAAACTTACGTTGGTAGGCTACCGTGACTTACTCCTGAACAATATTATTCTCGATGCGGGTAAGGAAACAATTCTCAACCTCGAGTTGAGCGAGTCGGTAACCCAGCTCGATGTTGTAACTATCAGGAGGGGTAGAAGCGGGGAAGCGTCGAATGAAATGGCTGTAGCGTCTGCAAGGCAGTTTTCAGTTGAAGAAACGGGCCGGTATGCAGGCAGCCGCGGAGAACCGGCCAGGATGGCTTCTAATTTCGCGGGTGTTCAGGGAGCGGACGATTCACGAAACGATATTGTTATCCGGGGGAATTCACCGAACGGCTTGCTTTGGAGGATCGAGGGAGTATCCGTTCCGAACCCAAACCACTTCGCGGAAGCCGGGTCTTCCGGCGGGCCGGTCAGTATTATCAACAACAAATACCTGGCTAACTCCGATTTTTTTACCGGGGCTTTTCCTTCCGAATTTGCGAACACTATTTCCGGGGTATTCGACCTTAAACTTCGTAACGGGAACAGTGAAAAGCATGAGGCAGGGCTTCAGTTTGGCTTTTTGGGTACCGAGTTTATCGCAGAAGGGCCACTTTCCAAATCTTCCGGATCCTCTTACCTGGTTACAGGCAGATACGCCAATTTGTGGCTGTTCAAAAAATTGGGGATTGATATCGGTACACAGGCAACCCCTACCTATATGGACGGGTTTGCCAGGTTTAATTTTCCAATCAACGGAGGTAAAGGAGGTTACCTTTCGCTTTGGGCGCTGGGCGGCGACAGCAGGATCGATATCCTGGCGAGTGAGCAAAAGGTATCGGACCGTAACATTTTCGGGCAGAACGACCGGGATCAGCGTTACGGGAGTGCTATGAGTGTAATAGGGCTGACCTATAATAAGTCAGTCGGAAAAAGCCTTTATTTCAAATCTACGATCGCTATCTCCGGGCAGGTTCAGGATTCCCGGCACGATTTCCTCTTTCTCAGAAAAACCGGGATGGGGGAACCCGTAGTGGAAAACGAGCGCTATCGGATCGATTCGATCAAACCCCTGATGGATTTTCGTTTTTCAGAAAACCGGTATTCCTGGAATACCGTAGTGAATAAAAAATGGGGAGGCAAAAGCACCCTGAGGGCAGGCATTAATCTCGACCTGCTAAGGTTTACCGGTAATGATAGCATAAGAGTTTATAACCAGCAAAATGCTGCCTGGGATTCCTGGCAGGTTCGGTGGGCTACGCAGGATGCGGTTTTTCTTTACATACAACCGTTTGTACAGTTCCGGCGCTACCTGACGGAAAATCTTTCTGCCACGGTCGGAGCGACTGGTTTTATCAATACCGTCAATAAGGAAAGCAGGTCGTGGTTTGAACCGAGGGCCGGATTAGCGCTTGATCTGCCAAACCGGAAAAAAATAACGCTGACAGGAGGGCTTCATAGCCAGTCAATGGCTTCGTACCTCTATTTCGCCCATAACAATCTCAAAAACAGGGGATCTCAGTCGCTTACCGAAGGCGTGAAACTGATGAAAAGCGTGCATCTGGTTGGCGGCTTTTCACAGCAGTTTGCACAAAATATCAGGCTGCTGACAGAGATTTACTACCAGCATTTATACGATGTCCCGGTTTATCAGCGTCGCTCTTCGTTCTCGGTCATGAATGCAGTGGAGGGGGCAAACCGGTTATTGCCGGAAAAAATGACCAACGGAGGAAAAGGGAGGAATTACGGGATCGAGGTTACGCTCGAAAAATACTTCAGCCGCAGCTATTTCTTTTTGCTGACCACTTCCCTGTTTGATGCAAAATGCAGAGGATCGGACGGTGTCTGGCGCAATACAAATGTAAACGGACGGTATGCGCTAAACGCTTTGTTCAGCAGGGAATTTACTTTCAGGCAACGGAAATCGCTGAGCGTTGGTGCGAAATATACCCTTGCGGGCGGGCGCAGATACGGGAACGTAGATGTCGAAGCCTCAGGAAAAGCCCAGGATGTTGTTTTCGACGACGCATCGAGGAATACCATGCAGTTCCGCCCTTATCAGAGGTTCGACATCAAAACGGAGTATAAGATCAATCGGAACCGGCTCACACATACCATCGCAGTCGATCTGGTCAACGTTTTCGGAATTGAGAATATTCTCGGTTTGTCGTACACACCCGAGCCGCCTTATTATCGCACGGAACTACAGCTTGGCTTTCTTCCGATCTTTTTTTACCGGATCGATTTTTAGGTACCTAACAAACAAACACTATGATTAAAAGTACCACTTCTGAGAAAACAGTACGCTTCAAAGGCAACCGGAAAAAATCGGAATTTATGAAGGAATTGCAACACAGGGTCGATGCCTATTTTAAAGGCAATAACATCGATCCGCATGCCAACGGTGAAATGTATCTCAAAACGGGTCTGAGTATTGCCGCATGGCTTGCCGTCTGGATCTGGATCATATCCGATACCCTGAGCAGTAATGTTCCGGCATTTTATCTGGTGTACTTGCTGTTGGGCTTTGTTCACATCTTTATTGCCTTCAATATCATGCATGATGCCACCCATAATGCATATTCTTCTAACAGGAAAGTGAATAAAATACTCGGGTACAGTATGGATTTTATCGGCGGAAACCAATACCTGTTTCGCCGGATGCATGGAGCCCATCACGGATTTATCAATATTCACGGGATAGACGTCACGCTCGAATCGCACGGGTTCTTCAGGTTTTCGCCTGATGAACCCTGGCAACCTCATCACCGGTATCAGCATTTCTACACCTTTATCCTGTATGCATTTGCGATGCTGCATTGGGTGACCGTTAAGGATTTTAAGTGGTTTTTCGGGGAAAATCATATCGGCAATAAAAAGAATATCAGCCATCCTTTTAAAGAGTACGTTACGCTATTTACAGGTAAGGCGATTTTTTATATGCTGACCCTGATTCTTCCGATATACTTTGTTTCTTTATCCTGGTACGTAGTGCTGGGCGCCTGGATATTCATGCATTTGCTTCCCGGGCTGGTTTTCGCCCTTATTTTCCAGGTTACCCACATTTACGAAGGTACAACCTTTCCGAAGCCCGATGAGAACGGTGATATCGACAACAACTATGCATTGCATGTTTTGGAGACCACCGCTGATTTTTCCCGCCATAATAAACCCGGTTCCTGGTTCATGGGCGGTATCAACATCCATGTGATCCACCATATTTTTCCCAAGGTATGCCATGTGCATTACCCTGTCCTGACCAAAATCCTGAAGCAGACATGCGATGACTTTGGGATCGAGTATCAGGAAAATGCTGATTTCTTCACCGCTCTCAAAAAACATTACCAGATTTTAAAACGGCTCAGTTTTCAGAATACTTAAAACAGATAAGAACATGTCGAATCCATTCAATACACCCGGTTTAGTATTGATTTTCTTTTTACTCCCGGCCGTTTTCTGTGTATCATCCTGTGAATTACAGGCAGGTAATGAGATCGTAAAAGGGCAATTTGGCGAGAAACATATACCGCTATCCGGAGACGCCGCGTGGATGTTGCTAAGCGGAGCGCTGGTGCTGTCGGTAGCAGGCGCCCTTTGTTATGCTAAAGGCGCAGTAGAGGGCTTACGGGAGGACGACTTTGACGGAAGGCCGGTGGTCGTCAGGAACGGAACTACGATAGCCGGGCAGGTTTTATTAGCGATAGGAGTAGCAGGGATTATTTTTGCCTGCATTGTGTTGTTATAACATCAGGACCCCGCCACAAGAATGCACCACTTGTAAAGAAAAAGGGACGGGTCCCTTTTAGATTAAACATATATAGAGGATGCCGTCCAAACGGTTTATTACTATACTGGAGGGGTTGCATTTTCTCATTCCGAAGTTATTCATGAGCAAGGGTACGATCGGAAGCCTGAAAATTATCCTGAGGGAGAGCACCTAATAAGTATTGAAGGTATCGATCGTATGGTTTCCTCGAGAACCTGGTCCATCTCATTCCCGTTATAAATCCTGCAAACATTGTTATAAAACCGCCTTACTCTTCACTTTTATTGCTCCTATCTTTGTGAGGATCAACAAAAAGCAGAGCAGGTTGGAAAATATATCCCGTAAGGATTTTATTAAAAGGGCGGCTCTGTCTGTGGCAGGGCTTTCGATGATACCCGACAATATGGAAAAAAGCAGGACTGCGTTTGCGCACGAAACGCCGGACGGAGGCCGGTTGAGCCTCAAAAACGTGCGTTTGGAAACCGGGTTTGAATTCGAGAACGACGAGATTGTCGGCACCAGGACAGGCTTGTTTGGTGTCGAAATTGAAAACGGGAAAATAAGCAGGATTGTACCCAACCAGCCTGACAGCCAGGCTATCGACGCTAAAGGTAATCTGATGCTGCCTTCCTTTAGAGACATGCATATCCACCTCGACAAAACATTTTACGGAGAGCGTTGGAAAGCAGTGCAAAAGAGATCAGGCGGGGTAAAGGGGATGATCGAGCTGGAAAAGAAGTTACTCCCCGAGATGCTTAAAAACTCTACTCATAAGGCCGAAAAGCTTATAGAATTGCTGCAATCCAAAGGGACCGGGTTTGCCAGGAGCCATGTTAATATCGAACCGACGTCCGGGCTGATGTCACTGAAAAACCTTCAGGTGGCATTGGATAATAAAAAGCATGGTTTTAGCGCGGAACTGGTGGCTTTCCCTCAGCATGGAGTCTTTTACACCGACTCGGTGCCTTACCTGAAAGAAGCTGCTGCTACGGACATCGATTTTATAGGCGGCGTAGACCCTTATACGATCGATGGCAATATCGAGAAAACCATAGATTTTATAGTTGGGCTTGCTCTGGATCATCACAAAGGCATCGACCTCCATCTACATGAGTCGGGTGAATCGGGCCTGAAAACGGTGGAGTATCTTATAGAAAAAGTTGCGGAGAATCCGGAGCTAAAGAAGAAAACCTACCTCAGTCATTGCTTTGTTCTGGGCAGGCTGGAACAGGTAAAACTGGAGGAAATTGCAGAAAAGCTGGCCGCCGCCCAGATAGGGGTCGTGACTACCGTTCCGTTCGGCGGATTGATTATGCCGATCCCTACCTTGTATAAATATAATATTGAAGTGATGACCGGCAATGATAGCATTATAGATCACTGGAACACTTTCGGAACGGGGAGTGTACTGCAAAAAGCCGGTTTGATGGCTCAGTTGTACGGGTATTCTACGGAACTCGCGCTTTCGCGAAGCCTAAAGCTTGCGACGGGTGGTATTTTGCCATTGGACGACCAGGGAAACAGGCAATGGCCGAAGGTCGGCGACCCCGCAGAGCTGGTGTTCCTGGAAGCAGGTTGCTCGGCCGAAGCGGTTTCCAGGGTTTCTCCTGTCATATCGCTGATTCATAAAGGGAACCTTGTTTTTTGAGTTCCCGGCAGCTTTCGTGGCTGAGCTATTTTCGGCCTTGTCTGTTTTATCTCAAAACGAATTGGAAATCCATATGCAAGCTGAATTATTTCTATGTATGTTTCTACTGGGAGCAGTCATTAATTGTCGATCAGGCGATGTGAGAGAAAATGGAGGCCCTGGCGTTCCCGATATCATAGAGCTGGTAAAAAAGAATGATATAGAAGGAGTAAAAAAAGCGTTGGAGGCTGGTAAAAATGTCGATACCCGCGACAAAGCAAATCGTTCGTTATTATTGATAGCTACGGTAAACGGATTGGAAGGAATGGCAAAACTGCTGGTAGCCGGCGGCGCCGACGTCAATTTACAGGACGACAGGCAGGACAGTCCTTTCCTATATGCCGGAGCGAGCGGACAAACCGGGCTGGTCAGGCTTTTCCTGGAGAATGGCGCCAGATTCGATATCTTTAACCGGTATAACGGTACAGCCCTGATACCTGCCTGCGAACGGGGACATATAGAAACGGTCAGGCTATTGGTAGGGACGAAAGGTTTTCCCATTAATCATGTTAACCGGCTGGGATGGACTGCCTTAATGGAAGCTGTTGTACTGGGTGACGGCAGCGAACGATATCAGCAAATCGTGAAGATGCTCAAGGAGGGGGGCGCAGACCTTAAAATACCTGATCGGGATGGAAAAACCGCCTTACAGCATGCCAGATCGAGAGGATTTACAGTGATAGCAAAAATGCTCGGCAGGTAAAATTCTGTTCAATGCGATATGGATCGTCAATCGAATTATTTCCCGGTTCTGGGGATTCATGAATTCAGGAACCATCCTTCGGAGGGTTGTGACCTGATTTTCCATGAATTACATGGCAAGCGTTCAATCGGCCAACCTCATAAACACGATTTTTTTATCATCATTTTATTCGAAAAAGGGGAGGGCAGCCATACTATTGACTTTATCAGATATGAAACGGGAAGCCGCCAGGTCCACCTGGTTTTTCCCGGGCAAGTCCATCAGTGGGAACTGGAATCTCAGACGGTGGGGTACCAGCTGATGATCGGCCGTGAATGGTTTGAAAGCTTTCTGCCCGACCTCAGATTTCCGGCTTTTTCTTATTATCACCACCCCGTACTGGAAGCTCCGGATGAGGTTTTTACGCTGCTTATCAGCGAATTTCGTTCCATACAAAGCGAGTTGAAGAAAGAATCGGTTTTCCGCGAGATTGTCAAAACGCGAAGCAGGCTGATTTGTCTTCTGATCAGCCGCCTTGCTGCGGCCGATCCGGAAAACTTTGAAAAGTTTTATCCAAACCCACTTACTTCGAAGTTCCTTGCTTTGATAGAGGATCATTTCAGAGAAGAACGGTCTGTAGCGTTTTATGCAGAAAAGTTGCATATATCGCCAAACTACCTGAATATAATATGCCGGCGACACATGCAAGTCTCAGCCTCTTCTCTCATCTACAACCGGGTTTTACTGGAAGCAAAGCGTCTTTTGGGAGGCTCGGAAATGTCGGTCAAGGATATTTTCTATAAATTGGGTTTTTACGACAATTCAAGCTTCTCCAATTTTTTTAGGATCCGGACGGGCATGACCCCGTCGCAGTTCAAAATGCAGCGGCATTGATTTCCCGGCTCCGGATTATCTGCATTGTTTAAATTGAAAAGGGTTCGGGGAATTGTTCGCCTCCTTAATTTCCTTAGATCAGGATCGGGTGGTCGATGAACTTAAGTGAGTCTGATGTGCACCGAATAGTGAGTGCCGTGCAGTTTTGAAATTCTATAAACCTTTTCCATAATCCTGTAATAACGCCGCTGCCTTTGTTCAGTACCTTTGCGGAAGAAAAACTGAAAAACGTAAAGCCTATCAGAATGGCCGCGGACGATCCGATATATATACCCCTGGAAGATGTTGACAGTGAGCATTGTGCGCTGATTGTCGATAAAGGGCTTGAGAAAGTAAAAGGAGTTCAATCCCACAGGGTTGAGCTGAACAACCGCCGTGCCGTTATCACAGCGGCAAAATATCCTGAAGAAGTCGTTCAGGCTTCTGTAAAGCAGATTCGCGATCTCGGGTATGATGTACCCACCGTCGAGAAAACATTCCCGGTTACTAATATGTCCTGCGCGTCCTGCGCGGGCAGTGTCGAGGCTACCCTCAACAACCAGGTCGGAGTTGTAAGTGCGGCCGTCAATTATGCCAACAATTCGGCAAAGATCGAGTTTATCCCGGGCCTTACCGATGTAAAAATACTCAGGGAAGCGGTTCAGGGAGCCGGTTACGACCTGATTGCAGACGAATCGGCGGAGGCGAAAGAGTCGCTCGAGCAGTTGAAGGAGGACAGTTATAAAGCGCTGCGGAAACGTGTCATCGGTGCAATGATTTTAGCGGTTCCTCTTTTTATAGTAGGAATGTTCTTTATGGATATGCCCCACGCCGACTATATCATGTGGGCGTTATCCACGCCGATGGTATTTTACTACGGAAGACAGTTCTTTACCGGCGCCTGGAAACAGGCCAGGCACCGCTCGGCCAATATGGATACGCTGGTGGCGATGAGTACCGGTACGGCCTATATTTTCAGCGTTTTCATTACCTTATTTCCCGGGTATCTTCATTCGAAGGGCATTCATACACACGTCTACTTTGAGGCAGCGGGCATTGTGATTGCTTTTATCCTGTTAGGGAAATTGCTGGAAGAGAAAGCAAAGGGGAACACTTCTTCCGCTATTAAAAAATTGATGGGATTGCAGCCGAAAACAGTGATCAGGGTAGGAGAGGATGAGGTGCAGCAGGAAGTTCCGATCACGTCGCTGCAAAGGGGTGAAATCATTGTCGTCCGGCCCGGCGAACGCATAGCGGTAGACGGAGAAGTCACGGCCGGAAGCTCGTACGTCGACGAAAGTATGATCAGCGGGGAGCCGGTCGCCGTCTCCAAAGCACCGGGAGAAAAGGTATTTGCCGGAACGATCAACCAGAAAGGGAGTTTCCGGTTCCGCGCCGAGAAGGTAGGCGGCGATACGGTGCTGGCGCAGATTATCCGTATGGTGGAGCAGGCCCAGGGGAGCAAGGCTCCCGTACAAAAGCTGGTAGATAAGATCGCATCCGTATTTGTACCGGTAGTGATGGTTATTGCCGTTCTGAGCCTGGTAGCCTGGGTTATCTTCGGAGGCGAAAATGCTTTACCACAGGGGCTGATAGCTTTTGTTACGGTTCTGGTGATAGCCTGTCCTTGCGCTTTGGGATTGGCGACGCCGACGGCCATTATGGTAGGGGTAGGAAAGGGCGCCGAACAGGGGATCCTGATCAAGGATGCCGAAAGCCTGGAAACGGCCCGAAGGATCAACGCGGTGATCCTGGATAAGACCGGGACCATTACTGAAGGAAAGCCATCCGTTACGGCTATTGAATGGTTTGGAGGGAAGACGGAACAACTTCAGAATATTCTCTACAGCATCGAAAAGTCGTCGGAACACCCGCTGGCCGATGCGATTGTAAACAGCTTGAGAAGTGAAGCCAGGTACCTGAACGGGGTTGAAATAGAGAATATAAGCGGACAGGGAATTGAGGGGCGGTATAACGGCAAAACCTTCGTCATCGGGAACCAGTTGCTACTGAAAGACAGGCATATACCTGTTCCGGCGGAAGCTGACCGATGGATAAACGAACACCTCGGCAAGGCGCAGACTGTGGTACTGTTCGGAGATGAAAGTGCGCTTCTGGCTGGTATTGCCATCGCCGACACCATCAAGCCGACTTCAAAAAAAGCCATTGAAGAGCTGCATAAAGATGGAATTAAGGTGTATATGCTAACGGGCGATAATGAGCAGACGGCAAGTGCGGTTGCAGGTGAACTGGGGATCGATGCTTATAAAGCCAATGTTTTGCCCGGCGATAAAGCCGAATTCGTGAAAGAACTCCAGGGCCAGGGAAAGGTAGTTGCGATGGTAGGCGACGGTATCAACGATTCGAATGCCCTGGCGCAGGCTGATGTCAGCATCGCGATGGGGAAAGGCAGCGATATCGCGATGGACGTGGCAAAGATGACCATCATATCTTCCGATCTGTCGAAAATTCCGGATGCGATCCATCTTTCAGGAAATACCGCCAGGGCTATCCGGCAAAACCTGTTCTGGGCGTTTATTTACAACGTGATAGGAATTCCTGTAGCGGCCGGTGTACTCTACCCGGTGAACGGCTTTTTGCTCGACCCGATGTGGGCCGGAGCAGCGATGGCCTTCAGCTCGGTAAGCGTTGTGGCTAACAGCCTGCGGCTCAAATGGTCCGATATTTGATTGTTTAAAAATAAAAAAGTAATATTATCATGGATACCATAAAATTCAAAACGAATATAAATTGTGATGCGTGCCTGTCTAAAGTAACGCCCGTGCTGAACAGCAATGAAAATATCGAGAGTTGGGCGGTCGATCTGGGCAACCCGGATAAAACTCTTGTTGTGCAGTCGGCAGGGCTGGATGAGGAAGAGTTGGTGCATTCACTGAAAAAAGTAGGGTACAGAGCTGAGAAGGTGGAGTAGACAGACAGGTACCTGTTGTATTAACCAACGATAGCATGGATGTAAGAATTGCCGTAGCCGACGACCATCTTATTTTCCTTGAGAGTATGTCGATGCTTATCGATTCCATTGATGGTTTCGAATTGGTAGCAGCATCAGGTGACGGTACCGAAGTTTTGGAAGCTCTGTCGGAAAAAAATGCCGACGTCCTGCTTTGCGATGTGGAAATGCCTTTTTTAAACGGCATAGAAACCACCCTTCGCGTTAAAAAGCTTTTCCCGGAAGTTAAAGTGATAATGCTGACCATGT
Organism: uncultured Cytophagales bacterium; assembly: GCA_964562455.1. Classification (GTDB taxonomy): domain Bacteria; phylum Bacteroidota; class Bacteroidia; order Cytophagales; family Spirosomataceae; genus Ravibacter. Next base: position 15,124 of record CAZLTN010000063.1, on the reverse strand, counting down.
ATGTGGATGCCGATACCGTAAAGCAGGCCACTCGGGCGGGGGTATCGGGCATCCTGTCAAAAAAGATCAGTAAAAAAGAGCTCATAGCCGCAATTGAGACGGTTATGGCGGATGAAATGTATTTTTCGGAAGATGTGTCCCTGGTGGTAACTGACCATGCAGAAACAGCGCCTCTAACTGATCGCGAAAAAGAGATTCTCCGATCGCTTGCCTTAGGGTTGAGCTACAAGATGATCGCCGCGGACCTGGGGATAAGCTATTATACCGTTAATTCACATGTTAAGCACATTTATAAAAAGCTGAATGTGAACTCCGGGAGGGAAGCATTATCGAAGGCTTTGAAAAATAAGCTGATTTCCGGAACCTTCTGAAAGACTCCGGAGGCCAGCTTATTCCTTCACGATTCTAAATACCTTCCGTTCTCCTGTGGGCAACGACACTTCAGCCAGGTACAGTCCTGCCGGCAGCTTTTGCATTGAAAGCGAAAGTTCCTGTTCACCGGGGATTACTTGCGTGTCGATGCTTTGGAGCAGCTTTCCCGAGATATCGCTGAGCCGGATAGTTAGCTTTTCCTGGGCTGCTGCATGGTAGCGGAGTAAGAGCCGGTCATTTATCGGGTTGCCGAGCATTACGATCCGATCAGTGACCTTCCCTTTCTCCGGGTGTGCTGCTACAATCTTGCTGAAGGTATGGGCACCATCGCGGTCTACCTGTTTCAGGCGGTAGTAAAGCGTGGGCGAGGCAGCATGTCTGATCGGGGCCCGGTCTGTAAAGCTGTAGCCTCGCGCAACCTCCGGATTCTCTCCTGCTTCTACCCTTCCTATTTCTGTAAATTCCCGGGCATCGTTGCTCCGCTGTATGACGAAATGACTACTGTTGGATTCTGATGTAGTTTTCCAGGAAAGCTGTACGGTGTTGTTTTCGGGTTGGGCTTCGAAGGAAGCGAGCGTGACCGGTAGTGCGGTTTCCGTGCCTGCGGAAAGGAAGAACCCGCTGAACCCTGTAACGGGGAAGGTCACACTCCAGTATCCCTGGGCAGGGTTCCCCGGGGAGCCACCCCTGCCCGCATGCCATACGATGTCTTCGTCTTCAGGATGGAATATCTCCGTGCGTCCATCGTATGTGCCCGGGTCAAATCTCAGGGCTTCGGAACGTCCGTGAAACTGCGTGATAAGCAGGTTGGATTTTCTTTTCGTATCCGTACTGTTTTCAGGTAAATGCAGGTTTTTTGGGCCTACTGCTGTGTTATAGAGGTCAAAGTCCTCCTGTGTAAAATAAAGGGTAACCCTGGCCGTAGCCGCATTTGCGTTAGTTGCGGCTTCTATACTATAATAACGAGGGGCATATACGATCCCTTCAAATGAGGGGAGGTTGTTGTTGTTTATTGGATATATGACAGAAGTCCACATCCTCCCGGAAACCGGCGAGGCCCCCTGAGGTGTAATGGTAGCCATAATTTTGCATTCATGATGGATGACAGTAGCGCCGCCATACACAAATGTAGCAGAGCTTAAAAAAGCCCCTTCGCTACCTGCTAATGACGTGGACGATCCCGGCTGTGGAATGAGCTGGTATTCATACGCCCCGGCATCGATGGTGACATTATGGATGCGGTCTGCACCGGTTATGTCCTTGGTAAGCGACAAACCATCTATGGCCGCATTGTAGCCCCGGTTGATGGCCGGGCTGCAGCCTTTCAGGTTCAGGCCGTCATCGCTGGTAAACCACCGGTCATCGGCCCCGTTCAGATCAGAAGGATTGTTGAACTGCGGATCGAGATCCTGGTTGCCCGACCCGGCGTGCCCTCCCTGGATAATGCTGTATTCTACAGCCCGCGTACCACTTCCGCCCCAGGTCGCTGAATTTCCCCAAACAATACAGTTTGAGAATTTTGCAAGCGTAGTAAGATGATTGTAAACAGCTCCGTATTCTCCCGTATTTCCGTAAAAAGTACTGTTGATTGCGTGGAAAACTCCTCCCAGTCCGTCCATCGTAAGGCCTCCGCCATAATTATCAGACATGTTACGCGCTACCACACAGTTTACGACTTTTACCGATGATCCGTTGCAATAGAAAGCCCCTCCCATACCTGTCTCAGAGCTGCCATTGTCATAGAAGGCGCAATTCCTGAAAATTACGTTGACAGACTCCATAATAGCGGCGCCTCCTCCCGAACTTTCCGACAAATAGACGGGATCGACTTCGGTGCCCAGGTTCAATGTACCGTAACCGTTTGCCGCGCCGTTGCGGACCCTGAAGCCATCGATCGTTACCGGTTGCAAAAGACTATTGATACCATACACCACCAGCACATGGTAGCTATTATGGCCGCCGCCCAGGTCGCCGTCCAGGATAGTCGGGTTTTCAGCCGGGTTGTAATCACCTCCTCCCGATGGATATCCGCCCGTTAGCTTGTAACCCCTGTTTAAAAAAAAGGTATGCTTGCGGCCGGCTGTTGTAGCAGAGGTGGTGGGCTTATAGGTCCCCCTGGCAACCCTGATCTCTTTTATCTTGTCGCAACTGTTGGCATATTGCAATGCAGCCGGGAGCGACTTCATGGCCTCCGGCCAGCTTCTGCCGTTGCCTGGGATGGTTATGGACTGATCGACATACAGGATGCCGCTGGCCGGCCAGTTGGAGCAATCCGGAAAACCGATCTCCCCGTTGCCGGGGGGGAAGCAGTCATTACATATGATGGGGCCCTGAGATATGGCGGCGCCGGCCGTCATCAATGCCAGCAGAAAGGTCAGGTAAGCTGTTTGCGTTTTCATAATAATAGTGCTTTACAGTTAAAGGTTGACTTGCGGGGGCGGGATCGCCAGGACAAAATACCCGTTTGTATTACCAAATTTCACCTGTTTGCCGCCGGTAGTCAATCGCTAATAGTAGGGATATGAGTAACCGGTCCGATCGGGTATCTTTATTATATCAAACCCGTATTGATAACTGGCGAAAGTCGCCCGAAACATGTCAGACCAATGCGTAAGACTTTTTTTCTCCTTAGTTTTTTTCTGCCTGCTTTTTCCTTTGTTAGCGGACAAATATTTAATGAGCCCCGACAGATCCGGACACTCTTAAAACAACTGGAAGAGGAGCTTCCTGTGCACTTGCGGATCGATGCGCTCAATCGGCTCAGCTATGGCTACAGCCAGGCATTCAAGGCCGACAGTGGAATTTTTTATGCGGAGGAAGCGCTTCTTCTTGCCGAAAAATATCAGTTGCAAAAGGAAATGGCAAAGTCCCATTATAACCTGGGATACGCCATGCAGAACCTGGGGATTCATTCGGAAGCAATAAACGAATTCGAAACCGGTATAATTCTTGCCGACAACGTCGGTGATAAACCCCTTACGGGATGGCTGAACCATGGGATCGGGCAAAGTTATTATATGATGAAAGTATACGGAAAGGCGTTGGACCGGCAACACAATACGCTCGCTTATGCTGAGGAGAATCAGCTCGGAGAGATTATCCCGATCGCCAACAATTCGATCGGGAACATATTTCTCTGGCAACATCAGCCTGATTCTGCACTGTATTACTTTAAGAGGGGATTGGAGGCGGCCAGGCGCTATGACAATGAATTTATGACGGTGGTGAGTTATAAAAACCTGGGAAGGGTTTATCTCTCACAAAACGATCATGAAAATGGTTTTCAGGTCCTTTGGAAATCCATCGAAATAGGAGGAAATAGTAAGTCTGAACATACAAGGACCGCATTGACCCAAAGCTATGAATGCATGGCAATCTATGAGTTTGAGCAAGGGAATTATGACAAATGTATCGAGTATGCCGGCAAATCGCTTGAGCTGTCGAAAGAATTCCAGACTGTAGAAGACATATATGACGCCTCGCAGGTCCTGTATAAGGCGCATAAGGCTAAAGGCAATTCAAAGGAAGCATTGCACTACCTGGAATTGAATCAGCAGACACATGAAATGATGTATAAAAGGCTGGAGGTAATTAACCGGCAAGCACTTGAAAACCGGTTGCAAATTGCCCGGCAGAGGGCAAATATCAGCTTGCTTTCGGAAAAAAATATCAGGAAGGAGCAGCAGCAGTATTGGCTGATCCTGGGACTTACATTCAGCCTGCTGGCAGGTGCCTGGCTTTTCCGGCTTTACCGGTTGGTGGGAAAGCAGAAAGAGATCATAAAAGCAAACAACCTGCAGCTGGAACAAAAAGTAATAGAACGCACAGACGAGCTCGAACTGGCATATAACGAGGTGGAAAGCGCCGTAACCAAAGGCCAGACGATCGAGAGAAAGCGAATTGCCGCCGATATCCACGATCACCTGGGAGGTATCCTTTCTTCTGCATCCATCGGTATGGAGCTGATCGATCAGAAAGGGTTATCCGGTCGCGAAAAGCAAATCCTTAACAATATCAAGAGCCAGATACATGACGCATATGATGAAATAAGGCTTCTTTCTCACAACCTGAAGCCTGATATCGTTGAAAAGGAGGGCATTAAAGCAGCCCTCGACAGGATGGCCCAGAGAATAACTTTGCTTCATAACATTAAAGTTGTTCAGGACGTAAGGTATTCGAGTATTTTGCCCAAGACGCTCGAATATAACCTGTACTTTGTTGTGATGGAGCTTCTGAATAACATCATTAAGCATGCCGGTGCAACGCAAATTGAGATATCCATTGATGAGCCCCAAAATGGTCTCCTGCTGTTACAGATAAAAGACAATGGGAAGGGATTTGCCGAAACGGAAAAAAGTAAGCCGGGCGGAATAGGGTTGACGAACATTGCCGAGCGCCTGGCCCAGGTGAACGGTACCATAGCCCATACTTCGGAAAAAGGTAAGACTGTCTTCCTGATCGAGGTTCCGGTATAAGGCTCATCGAACCGTTTCATGCACTTTACAGCCCGTCACCAAGGCAGCGAAAATGTCTTTACAAAGCTGAAGCATTTCATCGCCTCGATCACTCCTTCTTTGATCCCCAGGCCTGAATCCTTAATACCTCCGAACGGCGAGCTTTCGATCCTGTAGCCCGGCACTTCGTTGATATTGACCGTGCCCACTTTCAGCTCGCGGATAAACCGGAAAGCATATTCCATGTTATTCGTTACCACGCCTGATGATAAACCGTATGCTGTGGAATTAGACAAGGCAATGGCATCGTCTATATCCCTGAATGTCAATACCGGTGCCAACGGGCCGAAGGACTCGTGTACTATCATGTCGGCATCACGCGGGACGTCCGTTATGACCGTAGGCTCCATCAGTGCGCCGTGCCGTTTCCCTCCCGTCAGTATCCTTGCACCCTGTTGCACCGCTTTCTGAACCACCTGCTCAAGGTAAATCGCCGCCGCTTCGTCTATCACTGTCCCTACGCGCGTTTCCGGGTCGGAAGGATCTCCGAATGTGTATTCCTTTGTCTTCTCGACGAGCTTTTCCGTGAAAATCCGCTCCAGGCTTTCATGCACCAGGATGCGTTTGACAGCCGTGCAACGCTGACCGCTGTTGCGATAGGCGCCTTCCGCCGCGAGGACCGCGGCTTTAGCCGGATCGGCGTCTTCCATGATAATAAGCGGGTCGTTGCCGCCCAGTTCCAGGATCACCTTTTTGTAGCCCGCCGTGGAGGCAATACGCTTCCCTACCGCTACACTACCTGTGAAAGATACAATTTCAACCCGGGGATCGGCGATGAGGGGGGCAGCTACGGCCTCCGTCGGGCCGACCAGGGTACTGAGCATGTAGGGAGGAAGGCCCGCTTCGTATAGAAGCTCGGTAAGCTTTATTGCCGTCAACGGGGTCTTTTCCGAGGGTTTTAAAATTACCGGCGTTCCCGCTGCAATGGCCGGCGCGATTTTATGAGCCACCTGGTTAAGCGGGTGATTGAACGGTGTAATGCATACTGCGAGCGATAGCGGCTCACGTACGGTAAATATTTTACGCGCTTTTCCCTGGGGAGAAATGTCGCATGAAAATACCTGGCCGTCGTCCTTCAGCGCTTCGGTAGCGGCAAAGAAAAGTACATCATGAGCCCTGCCGGTTTCATAAAGCGCTTCTCTCAATGCCAGTCCCGACTCGGCTGTGATGACACTGGCGAATTCCTCCTTCCTCTCCAGCAGCAGTCGCCGCGCTTTGTCGAGGATGCTGTGCCGTTCGTAACGCGAAAGTTTCTGTCCTCCTTTCAGGGCTTCTGTTATTGCTTTTTCGGTATCGGCCCGGGTAGCCTGCGTAACAGTGCCGGCGAGCTCGCCGTTGTACGGATTTCTGACTTCCAGCAACTCTTCCGACCATATGGCGGTTCCGGCAACATAGCTTTGTTTCTTCATGCCTGTGTTCCGTTTATCGTAAAATCGAATATATCAAAGTTGCGGGGATCACCGGCTGCTTTCATCCGGTAGGCGGCATTCAGCGGATGAGAGATGATCATGGAAACCATTTCCTCATATCGCCCTCCGTGGGAGCGCAGCGTGCCGTCGAGCGCCGAGAGGTCGTGGTACTCGTGGCGGCGGCCTACTACATAATCCCTTGCCGACATCACTACCAGGTCGCCTATCCTGTCGGCAGGCTGCTCCAGCAACCGTACTGCCGAGGCGTGGTCATGGACCTCCGTAATACCTTCCTGTGCTGAAAGCCATTCCCTGATTTCAGGTATGAGCGATTTATTGTTTACATGTACCACCACGTAAGAGCCCAGCGCACCATGGTGCTTCACGTAGGGGTCTGTAATAGGGCAAATGACCCTGAAGCCTTCCCCGAATTGTTTTTCGAGAAGCTCTTCGACAAAAAGTACATTGGGCTTGCCGCTGTTGCTTACTTTGGCGTTCATCCCGTGGTCGGGAACGGCGCCTATGACAGCGTCCAGCTCAAGCAGCTTCCCCAGCTCGGTGTCGATGGCTTCGTAAAAGGCCAGCGACTCTTCCGTGTCGGGGGCATAGGTGTGCTGCATATAATCGGTCAGGGAGAGATACAGGAAGTCGGCCATGCCCTTTTCTATCAACGCTACACCGGCGCGCAGTACGAAAAGGCTGGCGTCAGCGCTATAGATCGCCGGGGTTTTATGCCCGACGATTTCCTCGACTCCGGATATACCATGGGTTTCCGATTGCGCCTGGTTTGCTTTTTCTGCCGAAAAGGCGATCCCTTTCATCTTGTGAGAAAGGATATCGCGAAGCTTTTCCTTGGCTGTCACTACCGCCAGTTTCCTCCCTGCGTTGGCGGCTGCGGCCAGTATAGTGTCGGCCCGCAGGTATTCGGGGGAATTCATCATCACCTCCTGGTCCTTGGCTTCGTCATAAAAGAAATTGCCGCAGATCCCATGGCCGGCAGGCGTAAGGCCGGTAACAATCGACGAATTATTGACATTTGTAAAAGATGGCAATGCCCCCCGGACCAGACCGCGGTATCCCTGCGTTACCATTCGTTTGAGGTTAGGCATACGGTCGCGCGCGAGCGATTCATTGAAATATTCGTCGGCGGAGCCGTCCATGCAGATCACCACGATGGGTTTTGCTACCGGTTGGTAGGTTCTGCCGTTTACGGAAAAAGACTGGTTCGCAATAGACATGAATTTATACGATGGGTTTTAATTGATTTTCGTTTTTATAGCTTACAAAAGATATGATGCATGCGCACAGGACGCAGATTGCTGAAATTACAAGGAATATCGAGGCGGTATTTTGGGTCTTGTCAATTACCCGTCCCAGCAGCGGTTCTCCCATAGCTGCAAAGAGGTAAGCGCACATATTCATAAGCCCGATGCCGCTTCCGACGAGCTTTTCTCCCAGCAGGTCAGAACTCATAGGCCAGAAGTTTGCCTGCGGGCCGTATACAAAAAAGCCCGCCAGGAACATCAGGATGCCTTCCACTACCAGGCTGTGAACCGGGATGTAATAAATCGACAACGTGATCAGCGCGCTGACCAGCATTCCCATCCGGATGGTAGCGGGGCGGTTTCCTTTGAAAAAAGTATCGGATAAAGCACCGAAAGAGACGGCCCCAAGCGACATACCCAGCGGCATCAGCACTGCCACCCACAAGTATTCCGGGTTACTTTTCCAGTTGCCTCCCAGGTAATGCACCGGCACCCATACGATAAGGCCGTAGCGCGCCATACTCTGGAACCCGATCGCCACGGAAGCGGTTACGAATTTCCGGTGTTTCAACACTTCGGCATACCGCTGCGCCCATCTTTTCCGGTCTGTATCCTGTTTTTCTTCGCTGTAAAGATCGGCAAATCCCTTCTCGGAAGGAGTACTTCGTGCGAATGTCCAAAAAATCAGGGCGGCAACCAGCAGCAGCAATACCGGGATCCGGAAGAGTTCGTGCCACGACATGCCATTCTGCAACAGCAGGATAGACAATAAAAACGTGACTACCGACGAGCTACCCGCCGCCATGGTATAGAAACCAAATGCTTTTCCTCTTTCTTCCTTTGCCCACCAGTTGGAAATCAGCCTTCCGCCCGGCGCCCATGCCAGCGACTGGAAGTACCCGTTCAGTCCCCAGAGAATAAGGATTACATAAAAAGACCCTGAAAAGCTGATCAGGAAATTGGCTCCCACTGACAGCAGGGCGCCTGCGGTGACCATCGTACGGGGACTGTACTGGTCGGCCAGCCCGCCGTTGATAAGTTGTCCCAATGCATAACCCATCAGCATTGCCGAGCTGATCCAGCCGATCATTTCCCGGTTAAGGCTCAGCTCCTGGCCCATACCCTCCGCTGCCCAGCCGAAGTTGTGGCGCCCCGTATAAAAGAAAAGGTAGCAAAGCATCGTGACCAGCAGCATTTTCCATTGTTCTCTGCGAAAGGCGGACGGGTTAGGTATCCTGGACATAAAAGTCGGGTTGTGTCGGGGTTATATGCTGATGCCGACGCGAAGCGGCTTATATTTGACAGCGTACTCAAACGCCTGCTGCGCCTCCTCCAGCGGGAATTCCTTTTCCACTACGCTACCGAAGGGGTATTTCTCCCAGTTGCGTTCTATAAAGTCAAGTGCATACAGGAAATCATCAAAGTTGTAGTTATGCAGCCCCCTGATAGTATGCAGGTGCCGGATCAGCTTTTCGGCATCGACTGCCAGCTTCCTGTTCCGGAATACGGCCCCTACCCAGACGGCAGTCCCGCCTATGCCCATGACGTCGAGGCCCAGCTCCATCGCTTCGGGTGACCCGCTCATATCGAATACTATGTCTACCCCTTTTTGAGGTAGCCCGTTATAAAGCTTGTCCAGCAGTGTTTCCCGGTCCTCTTTCATGTCCAGCGTAAGGTCGGCACCGAAAAGGAGCGACTCTTCCAGGCGGTTTTCGTTCACATCGGCAGCTCCGATCCAATCTGCTCCGGCATCCCGGCACATAGCCGCACAGGCCATTCCCAGCAATCCCATTCCGAAAATGAGCACTTTCTTTCCCTCCAGGTTCCCGGCCAGGCGTAAAGAACCCGCTACCGTCGCAATGGCGCAATTCAGGGTAGCCGCTACTGGTAGGGGTACGGTGGAGGGGACTTTCAATACCGCCGTATGGGGACGCAGGAAACAGTATTCGGCCAATCCTCCGTGAAAGGCATCTTCTTCTGCCAGCAGGCTGTGACCGTATTTGAACAAGCCCTCGCCTTTTTGGGGAATACCCTGCAGCGAATAGGGAGAGTCCGGGTCACTGGAAAAAATAGACCACGTCACCGTATCGCCCGGAAGCAATGTTTCTCCGCGAAGGTCGGTTCCGGGGTGAGCGGGATCTAATTCGATCACCCGGCCCACAATTTCGTGCCCCAGTACAGTAGGACAGGTTTCATTCCGGACGCCGCAGAATGTATGCAGGTCGCTGCCGCAGAGGGTTGTGTATAGATTCCGCACAAGGATTTCTCCCGGCCGGAGGGGCCGTAGCGGGTGGCGTTGCAGCTCGAGTGGCTTGCTTGCGCCATGGAAAGCAACCAGGTTACCTTTTTTCATTGATTAAGTTTCCTGTTAGGAAATTTTTTTTCTTTTTGTGAAATTATGTTTCTTTATTTTGAAAATCAAATGAACGGTTTGATTTTTTTATTTTCCTTGTATAAAATTTTTGTGAACACCCCTGAAGTAAGGGAATAGGATACTGTCGCGACTGAAAAAATGGAGGAGGGAATTACGAAGGAACAGCTTGTTTATTATAAAATAGGCAGCCAGATACGAAGATACCGCAAGGAAAAGGACCTGAAACTGGTGGATCTCGCGGCGATGACGAATATCGGCTCAGCCATGTTGTCCAAGATCGAGAACGGGCGGATGATCCCCACTATCCCTACTTTGTTTACAATCATCAACCGGTTGGGGATCCCGCTTGAGGCATTTTTTGCCGAGCTTACCGCTGAAAGTAAATTCCCGGGTTATCTTTTTCTTCCCAAATCGGCCTATGCGCGCTATGAAAAAGAGGAAAATGCCCGGGGCTTCGAATATTTTTCTATCCTGGAGCACAGCACTGATGCCGGAGCGTTCCAGATCTCGATGGTGAAAGTACACCCGCAGGCGCAGCGGCCGCCTGTAACCACGTCGGCTTTTGAATACATTTACCTGGTAAGCGGCACGCTCCGGTATTACCTGGAGGATAAGGTATTTGAGATGCAGGAGGGCGATTCACTTTTTTTCGATGGATCAATTGCGCATGTTCCGGTCAATGAAACGAGTGAAGCCGCTGTAATGCTGGTATTGTATCTTTTTAATGACAGGATTTCTTAGGGCTGTGAATTATACAGAGGCTATTCCGGTGGCTTGTCCCTGCAGGGGACATACTTTTGCATAACCACAGATGCAGCGCAGCGGAATCTGTGGATGAACGGTCTCCGAGGAAGGTCAGAGCCGCCCAGCGGCGACACCTGTCCTGGTGTGCCCTATGTGTCGTCCCTGCGGGACTCTGTCTAGCGTGGTAAGGTAGGCTGAGTGGGCGCGCTCAGTGAGGTATGCCGGATGGGCACGCGGCCACCGGTTACACCGGCGGTTATGCGAATGTCGTCCCTGCGGGACTGCTTAGTGTAGAGAACTTGGCTGAACCGGCGTTTGAACTACTGCCTTATGTTATTTATAAGTAATCCCCAGGTCGTTTGTCCGGACGTCCTTCAGCTTGCGTTTCAGCTCTTCTTTGAAATGTTCTACAGTCGTTTTGTACCGCGGGTTCCGCGCCAGGTTGTTGAACTGCTTGCTGTCGTGTTCCATGTCAAATAATTCTATTCCTCCGGACCCATCTTCACCGTATTGGATATAGGCCCATTTTTCGGACCGGATCAGGAAAGAGAACATGTTGTTCCAGGCTGAAACCGAGAAAGCATAAGGCCGCACTTCTTTTTTAGGATCGTCGAAGAGCCCGGCCAGGCTTTTGCCCTGCAGGTTCGGCGAGGGGTTTAGACCGGCGAGATCGGCTACAGTAGGATAGAGGTCCAGCAGTTCAGCGAAGGAATGACATACAGCAGGCTTTTTCCCCGGGACTTTGATGATAAGCGGTACCCTCGAGGATTCCTCTTTCAGACTTACTTTCATCCAGAAGCGATGCTCCCCAAGATGAAACCCGTGATCGGATGTGAATATTACAATAGTATTGTCTTCGAGCCCTTCGTCGCGGAGCGCCTGGAGTACCTTGCCCACCTGGGCGTCCATGAAAGAAACTGATGCATAATACCCGGCGATAGCTTTTTTCTCCTGCTCTTCGGACATCTGTGCGTTCAGGCTGGTTACGTAATTGATCCCATGCTGAGGGATATCGTCCCAGTCATTGGCGACCTGCGGCGGCAGTACGACCTGGTTGTAGGGGTATGGTTCGAAATATTTTTTGGGAGCTACAAAGGGTACGTGCGGTCTCACAAATCCTACAGCCAGGAAAAAGGGCTCGTTCTTGTGCTTCCTGATCAGCTCGACGGCCTTTTGAGCCGTCTTCCCGTCTGCATGGACCAGGTCGTCGCCATCGGCCTGTACTATCGTCATTACATTTCCGCCTTTCCGCTCGATCGTACCATACGGGTTGTTCTGTACAAGCTCGGCTTTGCCGGGCGTCTGCCACTCTGCCGCCTGGCTGTTGAATTTTTCGTGCCAGGAGTCGGCGTCGTCTCTGCCGTCTTCCCCGCTTTCAATGTGTGTGGGTATCCCCATGTGGAAGATCTTGCTTACCCGTGCCGTATAGTAGCCGTTTTCCTTAAAAAGCTGCGGCCAGGATTTCCTGCCCGGCCCCATCTTCTCCCTTCCGCTGACATAGCCGAAGGTCTCTGTCGCATGAGGATAGTAGCCGAACAGGAGCGAAGCGCGGGACGGGCCGCAAACGGGAAACTGGCAATAGGCCCTTGTAAACCGGGTGCCCTCCGCGGCAAGCCGGTCGATATTGGGCGTATGACATGCCTGGTTCTCATATCCGGAGACCGCCGTGGTGGTCAGGTCATCGGATATGATGAACAGTACGTTGGGCTTTTTAGAAAGCTCCTTATTTTTCAGGCTGAACATTTTTTCCATTACCTCGACCTTTTCCGGGTAAAGCTCAGCCTGGTCTTTCGTCTCTGAAATATCGTTGCCAAGATCAAAAAGAGACCACGCCGAAGACGGTTTTTCGCGTACAATTTTCCAGTTTTGAAACCTGAAGGCAGCATGATCCTGGTATTTGAAATAAAAAGATTCATGCGGGCTTTCAGTAGTTTTGCCGGTCAGAACGGGGATGGGGTCTTTCCCGTCAAAAACAACATTTTCAGGGAGCTTTGATTCGCTTAAAGCGGCGCAGGCCTGAAGGATATCAGGAGACCATAGAGGCGTGTCGATTATCGAACCTGCCTTTATCTTTCCCGGCCAGACAGCAAAGGCCACAACCCTTAGCCCACCCTCCCAGCAGGTTACGCCGCCGCTTCTCAACGGCAGGTTACTGGAAACTTCCAGTCCTCTTTCAGGAAGCATAAAGGCGCCGTTGTCAGAACAGAGAAACACAAAAGTATTTTCTGAAATATTCAGCGATTCAAGGGTATGGATCACTCTTCCTATCGCACTGTCAAGAGCTGTTACTACGGCACGATATCGCTTTTTTTTGTCTTTTTCATCCGGGGACAGCCCATAGGTACGGAATGCCCAATCGGGTGCCTGCCATTCCGGCTCCTCACCCGGTTTCTGGTTTCCGGGGCTGGGGAAATGCGGCGCATTAAAGGGAAGATACACAAACCAGGGTTTATCCTTTTTGCTGTTTTTTTCAATAAACCGGATCGCGGCATCCGCAAAAAGATCGGTGCTGTAATCTCCATCCCTGAAAAGCTCATCGGTGTTTTCAAACAAATCATGCTTCCCCTGGTAGATGTGAGTATAATAGTCAATGTTGCCGGAAGCATGTCCAAGGTATTCATCAAAACCCCGTTCGGTGGGCCGTGAGCCCGGAGCGAACCCGATATTCCATTTTCCGAAACAACCTGTAGCGTAGCTATAAGGACCGGTTTTTAGTATTTTCGGAATAATGATCTCTGATTGGCGTAACCCTATACCATAGTTTCCTTTTATACCGGGGAGCTGCTCTTCGAGTTTATTCCGCTGGGGGATTCTCCCCGTCAGCAGGGCGCCCCGTGATACCGTACAAGTAGGCGATGCGGTATAAAAACTGGTCAGACGGGCTCCCGCCTGTCCCATTTTGTCAAGATGCGGAGTTATGATTCCTGAGTTCGGCTCGTAGGATTTCAAATCTCCGTATCCAAGATTATCGACAGTTATGATAAGAATATTAGGGGGCTTGTCGGCTGCTATCAATGTACAATTCAGGAACAGAAACGCCAGCCCTAAAAGCGAAAGAGAACTTTTTGCCTTATTTTTCATTCCTATTGGTACATCTTTTTGATTACCTGCTGTAGCTTGCCGACCTTTTTCCTGTCGGCTTTAGTCAGTTGCTCCGGGGATAGCGACGTTTTTTCGTCGCGGTCTTTGCTGAGATCAAATATTTCGCCGGATGAGTATACCTTCCATCGGGTATCCATGGCGAAAGTCTTCGGTATATAATTTCCCCAGTTCGGATCATAGTGGCAGAAAACCCATTCCCGCTCCTTTGATCTTTCACCAAGCAGCAAGGGATAAAAGCTGATCCCGTCGAGTCCGGGATAGGCGTCAGGCGCCGTACCGGTTGCATCCAGGAAGGTGGGGATAAAATCGGTAAAGTCTATCAGCGAGCCGGAAGTGGTCCCGGGTGCAATGCGCCCTTTCCAGCTAACGAGCATCGGCGCGTGGGTACCGCCGTCTGTCGTCGTACCTTTTTCCCCTTTCCGTTTCACGCCGTTCGCTTCGAAAGTGATATTCTTGTCGGTGCCGTTGTCACCGATAAAAATCAGGATCGTATTTTCAAGAAGGCCCAGTCGGGTCAGCTTATTCACTACATTTCCTACGAGATGATCCATATAGCCGACCATATCGTTAAAATATTTCGGGTCCTCCTTCCAGTTATCCCGGAAATCGGCCGAGAATGGCGTCGGCTCAAAAGGAGCGTGGGTGAGACACATGGGGTAGTACAGGAAAAACGGTTCTTCTTTATGCCTATCGATAAACGACAACGCAAACTCGTTGAACACATCGGGCCCGTATTGCCCTTCGAGGGTAACAGAACGACCTGTACCTGTATAAACGGTAGGATTCGCATAACGTGAGCCCAGGGTATCGACCTGCCAGAGACAGAACTCATCAAATCCTGCGTCCGCGGGCAATGTACCGGTTTTACCACCTGCCAGTTGCCGCTGCCGTTCGTTTCCGTAAAGCTGCCATTTCCCGGTAATACCGGTTTTGTACCCCTGCTGCCGCATCATATCCCCGAAAGTAGTTTCATTCGGGTCGAGCAATCCGAACCCTATGTAGTTCCGGTGGTTATATTTCCCGGTCATCAGTTGCACGCGGGAAGGCGTACACAGCGGAGTGGAATAGCATCGTTCGAACTTCATTCCCGAATCCGAAAGGCGGTCCAGGTTGGGCGTAAGCTTCGCTTTATTCCCGTAGCAGCCCAGCATTTCGTAGCCGAGATCGTCCGCCATAATCAGGATAATATTCGGTTTTCGTTCCGTTGGAATCCCGGCCGGAAGCCCGGAGGAAATGCCCGCGAGGCAGGCGGTGAAAAATGCGGACAGGATCAATATTTTTCTCATTACCAGCAGGTTTAGGGTAGGAGAGGATTGGATTTACTTTTCCTTGTAGGTTATACCC
>CAZLTN010000062.1:0-31460 GCA_964562455.1 uncultured Cytophagales bacterium | reverse complement strand
AAATCAGAGGCATAGAAACCATCAGCCTGCATAGCGGCTACCGAGCCGGCCCCGTTGGTACCTTCGGCAAATGCAACGTAGGCAGGATCAGATTCGTCACCTAACAATACCTGATTGTTGGCCGGATTTGGAAGCGTGACCCTCAATATTGCATTTTCTGAGCCTGCTGCCCATGATACTTCATTTCCATTTACAGTAAAAAGCAGAAAGGAAGTGTAGCCGGCACTGGATTTTGTCTCTGCTACCGCCCAGTTTCCGAGGTTAATGTTCGTAAAAACGGGAACTCCCGCCGAAGAAGGAATGGAAACTGTAACCCATGCTGTCTGTAAATCACCCGAAAAATCATTCACCGGTCTTGCCCTGACTTCATAGGTTTTGTTGTCGCCGGTATTAAAAATCCCGAGTTCTATAATGTTTTGCCCTTGTGCCTGAATGACCAGAAGACCTGTCAGTGCTGTAGCGGCGAACTTTTGTATTAAAGATTTCATGTTTTTAAAAGGATATTAATTGTATCTTGATAAGTATCCTTCCGGGGATACGTCTGCCACTTTTATTGATGTGCCTGTCGGGTTGCGACTATAGAGTTTCCCAAAACCGTATTGAGTATAAAACCGCGATCGGAGCTGGGTAGAGGTCCATAGTTGACAATACCACTAAAATTAACATCCTGACTATGGTAGCCCGGAAGCGTACCGATGATCGTATTTCCGACAGTCAAAAGAATGTTGCCCCGGTCGGAGCTGGGTAGCGGGCCATAATTAACCACCCCATTCCCGTTCGCATTCCCTCCCCATAGCCCGAATTTTCCGGGTGCCAGTTCTTTCATCGCCCCGTTGGTGGTGATGGCCGGGTTCTGGTAGGCGGATGCCTGGTTTCCGGTGAAATCAAATGTCACCGGCGTGGCACCAAAGTCGGGCGTGGTGGCGCTCCGGATCGAAAGGTGGTTGCGGTGATGTACAGTCAGCGAATATTTTCCATGGGTCGGGCCGTGGAAAGCCACCGGTGAAACACCGTCGATTTCTACGATATTGCCGTTTTCGAGGATCAGCGCCGCTCGGCGGGCAATGACGGTGTTGGAGGCATTCTTCAGCTCCAGCAGTACCCAGTCGAAGGCGTCGGTGTCGGCAGCATCGGGCCCAGCCAGCGAAGCGTTCATCTTTTCACCCCCGTTGTAGTTTCCGAAGGCAGTATAATTGTAGGGCTGCGAAAGCGCATTGGCGGTAATGATACCGGCCCAGCCGGATGTTACGTCCTTATGTCTTCCTGAACCAGCGTTATAAGCGCCTTGAAGATAGGCTTTTGCCGAAGTGTATACAGCTCTTGCCGCCCCGGTAACCTGGCCGAGGCTGACCGCACTCGCATAGGCAGCGCTCACATAATTGTCGGTCTGGTTCACGCTACTGTTGGTCGCATTTACAAAAGGCACGCCCGTGTTGGGCCGGGTAGCGATCTGCAGCCAGGACTCGGTGAGACCGTTGAGCTCCGAATCTTCGTATCTGATCCCTAGCGTACCGGTGAAATTGACGGGCGCGGAAAAGTTGTAGACCCTGGAAATGCTCTGTCCGAAGGGGATCTGTGACGGTACTGCGGTGCCGCTGCGTGTGATGGTCACATTGGACAGCGTATGGGCGGTCGAAGGCTGGAGCACCAGGCCGTCGATCGATACCAGCGTCGATGACTGTATGTGGAATGAGGCGCCGTTCTGCACATGGAACTGGGCCGAAACCGGGGCGGCGATCAGGCCGGCCAGCAGAATGACTGTCAGTTGTTGTTTCTTCATAGCTCGGAATTAGGGATTTTGTTGTTACAGATTACGTGATCCCGACAGTGCCGGGGTATATCCTAATCATGTGATGCTCTTTGTAAAAAATGGAATGGATATATATCGTTATCAGCACTTGTTCAAGGGGTACACAAAACATCTGTTTTCAGGTGTACATAGCCTCCGTTGGGTGTAAACTGAACACCCGGCAAAACGGTAACACGACGACTGGAGGCATTGATCCGGGCTGTACCTCCGCCTGTATACGTATTGCCTAAAGGGGAAAAGCTGACAGTATTACGGGCGGAGTAATTCCGGACGCCTGAAGTAACGCTGCCATTCAACACTACGTGCGTGTTGTCGGCCGTTCTATTGGAATAACTTGTTATAATAGTCGCGACCATACGCGCTCCCTGGGCTGTTGAAAAATGATCCCGGCAAGTCCTGCGCCCATACGTCATGATATTAGTTTCCTCCATGGGGACGATAGCAAAACATCCGTCAAGCTTTAGTGCACCGGTGTATTCGCAGGCAGCGTTAATGTCGTTGCCATCTACATCGCGGTCTGCCTGGGTGTCGCAAATGAGGTCACCGGCCGTGGTACAATTACGGCAATCGCCCGACCGGGCTACATTTTCGAAGCCATAAGCATCTTCAAACGTATGGAGCAGGCCCAGGCAATGCCCGAATTCATGCGTCAGTGTAGACAGGTTGGTGGTGGAGGAGATAGCTCCCCTGGAAATAGACAGGAAATGATTGGGGATACTGTATGCTGACCCATTCAGGCCGCCGTCGTTGCTTGATAATTGGTTATGAACAAAAATAGTAAAGGAGTTGTCCAACGCCATCGCTGCGAGCATGATTCTTTGTACTGAGTTGTCGGCGTTCATCGTGTTGAGAAAGCTGTTGGGTATGACTTCGATCCCTCCGAGTATAAAGCAGATGTTGTGCGGTGCATAGAAGTTTCGCATGTTCTCTATCTGGCGCCGCACATCCGCCTCGTCGGCAGCCTGGGTAGTCCCATTGTCGTTTGCAAATATATAGACGAAGATACGCAGGGCAAATGTTTCATTGGCAATCCGGGCAGAGCCGGCTTTGCGCATCAGTTCTTCAGTAGCCAACGGACGTTCGGCGGGAGCGTGCGTACCACAGTCATGGTGGGATTCCTGTGCCGCTGCCAGGTGCGAAAAAAACAAGAGAGCCGGCAGGAGAAAAGTAAGGTGACGTATTAACATGGTAAAGATGTTACAGTGATTTTATATTTCTCATATGCTACTTGATCGATGCCTTAAGCGTCTCGTTTTCGGCCTTCACCATATCGATCTCTTTTTTGAGGGAAATTACGTGAAGGAACAGCTCTTCGATTTTCTCCATCTGCAGGCGCAGCATTTCGCCCAGGTGCAGCCCGCTTTCCGATAATTTCGAGGCCGAAGGGATGTTGGGCAGGTGCTTGTGCTCCTGGATGTGGTTTTCGACTTTTTCGAGAGAAGTGAGGGTGTAATCGTCTTCGAATACATAGTCGGGCCAGTTGTTGGCCAGCTCCACACGTAGCTCCGTACATATGACTTTGCCGCCAATACTTACCTTGTAGCCGGCAGCTGCCGTGTTCGTGCCGAGGGTGATCTGGTTGCCGTGAAGGCGCAGGTTTCCGCCGTCGTTTCCGGTTGAATTGCCGATGACCAGATGGTCGCCGCTAAGCTGGATATGGGCTTTGGCTACACTGCTGCGGTAAAACCGGATCATTCTTGAAGTCCCTGTACCATTCAGATGGATCAGTTCATCATTTCCGTTAAAAGAGGAGTTCCCGGCTACATTCAGCGAATGATTTGCCTGCGCAGCCGACCCTAATGCCAGGCGTCCCGGAATAAACATATATCCGGCCGGATTTACCGTGACACGGTCAGCTCCATTGGTACGTATAATGACATTCCCCGTTCCCCCGTAATAAGTCCCCATACGGAGGTGCTCTCCGTTATCGCCCGTAAGCTGTAGATAGCCACGGTTTTCACCGCCCCTCTGCAGCTGAACTTCGCCGTTCGCGCTGGCATGGTTGATTCTCAGGTTACCGTTTAGGATATGGAGTTTTTCCTCTGGGTTGTTGGTGCCGATCCCTACGTTCTGGGCTTTCAATGAAACCAGGCCAAAGCAGCAGATCAATCCCGAAATTATCTTCTTCATAGTCTTTTATTTTTTGTTACTCAATCATTTTTGTTACTCAATCATTATATGTCATCTCAGCCTTTCTGTTCCGTGCGTGCCGGTTTCTGTTCATCCTGCTTTCCTGTAAAAGGCATCCGCCCTGGTTCCGGGAGCGGTATTTTATTGCTGATCGGACAGAAGATCGTTACGACTGCCGACGCCGTACGGTAAATAGAAAGTCGTGATTGACGGTTCAAAAATGGTCGTCGGGAAAAGCAATAGTGAAGTTTTATTGATCAGAACGGATGAAATGATAAGGGAAGCCGCTTTTTCCGGAAAAGAAACACCCTCCCATTCATATCGGGTGGGATATTGTCGGGCATACGGCGTGACAAGCGGAGGCAAACGAAGGATAACCGGACCGGAGTGAAAGAGAAAATTTACCGTCTCTTGTCTGATTTATCCCTTGCATATTGTACCTTTCAAAGGTAGCTTTGGGCGTTAGTAAGGTTTTAAGGGTTTTTTGAGTATGCGGGCCCTTCCGGAAGGTTAATATAAAACGGGTTTTCTCCGCGACCGGATTTTACCTTACAGAGTTTCTATCATTATTTCGCAAAGAATGCATAACCCATTGAGATCATTGTTTACCATTACTGTGTCGCTTTTATTCCTGGCAGCCGGCGCAGTTGTACTTACCCAATGTGCCGGCGGAAAAACGCTGATCAAGGAAAACAACTTTGAAGCGCTGGAGCTCGGGCCGTTTGTAGAGAAGGATTTTCCTTATATCCCTACGTCGATGGATGCGAGAAGGCTCGGATCTTCGTTTCCTGGCGATAATGTATCGGCAAGAACCCTGGCCCTCAAGCTGGCCGACAGCAGCTATGTCTGTTTTGATACCGATCTGCTGCGCTGGACGGTTGCCTGGACGGGCGACTTCCTGCCTATGTACCTTATGCCTCAGGTATCCTACCGGGATTACTATAACAAAGGAAACAAAACCGCTGAAATAGCCGGTAAGGCAAAGCTGGCGACCGGGCTATATCCTGGCTGGAGCTCAGGTGCCCCCGTTTTTAAAGACATCAGAGAAGCAGCCGATACGCTGGATATTCCTGTATGGGGGCCGCTTTCCCCGCGTGACGGACATTGGAACGGGGTGTATGTGTATAAAAACCAGGCTGTTCTGAGCTATTCGGTAGGTAAGACGGAGATATACGAACTCGTTACTTCCGACAGGTTTTCGGGAGAAACAGGCTTCCAGAGAAATTTTGAGATCGGTTCGGGCAACGATCAGCTTTTCCTTACAGCTGCCGACGTCGTAAAAGGTACCGACGCTAAAGTGACAGACAGGATATCTTATATATATCACGGCGCTAAGAAGGATTCGGTTACGGCGGTGGCGGTGATTGGGGGACAAGCAAAAACCAATATAATCGATAACCGGTACCTGTCGGTATCGGTCCCGGCGGAAGCCCGGCAGCGCAGCCTTTCGGTACTGGTCTGGATGGGACCGGCGGCTAAATTAGCAGACTTTGAAGCCAGGGCAGGCATAGCGAAGCCGGTGGCATTTCCGGCCTTTAAAAAAGGGGGGGCCGACGCTCTGGAAAGGATCGGTGCTGACCCAGGGTAAACTATCTGCCGATTCGGAAGATTTTGTAATAGACCAGGTAACACTTCCCCTGCCCAACCCATGGAAGCGGAATGTGCGGGTGGCTGATATTGCGTTTTTCCCTGACGGAACGGCTGCAATAGTGACTTTTTCCGGTGACGTATGGATCGTTGAGGGTATAACGGAAGACCTTAAAAAAATAAAATGGCGGCGCTTTGCATCCGGCCTGCATGAACCCATGAGCATTGAGATCCGGAAAGGGGAGATCTATGTTTTCGGAAGGGAAGGTATCGTGAAGCCGGTAGACCTGAATGGCGACGGTATGGCCGATTACTACGAGAATTTCTCGAACGTAGCGCAGCAGTCGTCCGAGTCGCGGGAGTGGGCTGCCGATCTGGTGCTGGGGCCTGACGACTGTTTCTATATTGCAAAGGGCGGTGCGCTTAATAACGGTCCCGGGCTGACGCCTTTTGCTGCGAAAGGATTCAGAACAGGATCTATTCACTCGGGAAGTATCCTGAAAATATCGCAGGACGGAACTAAAGCGGAAGTGGTGGCTACCGGGTTCAGAGGGCCTTATATAGGGATGCATCCTAAAACCGGTGTACTGACCTCTTCCGACCAGCAGGGGAATTTTGTGCCTTCTACGCCTCTCTACCTGGTTAAAAAGGGTGAATATTACGGCGTACCCCCGACGCTGCACCGTAAAGACAATCCGAAAGTTTCGCCTCCGCTTACATGGATCCCTCATAACGTCGACAGGTCTGCCATCAGCCAGGCGTGGATAACGAGCGACAGGATGGGGCCGTTGAATGAAAACCTTATCCATTTCTCCTTCGGTCGGCCCGGGTTACTAAGGGTGCTGTTCGATACGACCAGCCAGTCCATCCAGGGAGGGGTCAGCTTTATCAAAGGCGCCTATGCCGCACCTACTTCCAAAGGAACCGTCAACCCGAAAGACGGGCAGCTTTACATCGCAGGCTTCAATCTATGGGGATCGAGCTCCAATGGTATAAGCGCTTTGCAGCGGCTCCGGTACACCGGTCTTCCCAGCTATCGCCCCAATAAATTTGAAGCTGGTACCGAAGGTGTTATCATCAGGTTCGATTCGCCTCTGAATGCGGAATCGGCTTCCGACCCGAAAAACTACCGCGTGAAAAGATGGAATTATTTACGTACCGAAGAATACGGGTCAGGGCACTATAAACTCGACGGCACTCCGGGGCAAGAGACCTTACCTGTCCTGGCCAGCTATGTTTCGGCTGACAAAAAATCGGTTTTCCTTCTGCTTCCTTATATGAAGACAGCCGAGCAGATGGAAGTGTTGTATGAGATTGCTGCTGAAGACGGCAGGTCTATGCAAGACGGTTTCTGGTTTACTCCTAAAACGATAGAGTCTCTGTCGCTGGCACCTTATGGTTTCAACAATGTAGACCTTACCCTGTTACGGAATGAAGCTGCCATTGCAAAAGCGGCCGAAAGCATAGTAGAAGTTGTTTCCGTTGAGCATGGAAAAGCCATGTTCGAGAAGCTTGCGTGTGTAGGGTGCCATTCCACCGGGCAACAGATCGATGGTATGTATGGCCCTCCTTTGAAGGGGATTATCGGGAAAAAACGTGAGTTTACAGACGGATCGACTGTCGTAGCGAACGAGAAATACCTGAAAGAATCCATTCTCGATCCCCCTGTAAAACATGTGAAAGGCTACAGCGGCGAGATGCCTTCTTATGTGGGGATTGTTTCTGAAAGTGATCTTGAATCTATCGTTTTGTATATTAAATCCTTATAACGAGTTATATGACCTTCCCGCCGCGCTGTTTGCCGAACCTGGTAAGCAGATTCATCAGCGCCTGGGTTTTGATAGCGGTAGTTTGTACCGTGGCAGCAGCGCAGAAGCCCAACGCCAACTATCGCTATCATATTTTCAGAGCTACCTCCCCGATTAAAGTAGACGGATTGGCAAATGATCCGGCCTGGAGCACCACCGAGATCGCGTCAGATTTTTTTATGATGCAGCCTATGGACACGAGCTATGCAGATGCAAAGACCGACGTCCGGATGGCCTACGACGAGCATAATCTTTATATCCTTGTGGTCAATCACAAGCCGGTCAGAGGGAGCCTGGTGGTGGAGTCTCTAAAAAGAGATTTCAGTTTTAACAAGAATGATAATTTCCTGCTTTTTATGGACCCTTACGACGACCGTACAAACGGGTTTTCGTTCGGGGCCAATGCAGCCGGTGCTCCATGGGACGGTCAGCAGGTGGATGGGGGGACGGTAGATCTCAACTGGGAAAACAGGTGGTACAGCGAAGTGACGAATGAAGAAGACAAGTGGATATGGGAAGCGGCAATCCCGTTTAAGAGCATCCGTTATAAAGACGGCCTGCAGGAATGGGGCGTTAACTTCAGCCGGCTTGACCTTACTATTTCAGAGAAATCGTCGTGGGCTCCCGTTCCACGCCAGTTTGCGTCGGCCAACCTGGCCTATACAGGAGTGTTGGTCTGGGACCGCCCGCCGCCCAAGCAGGGGTTGAATGTGTCGGTAATACCCTATGTGGCAGGGCGGACACTGAAAAACTACCAGACAGATACTCCGTGGAAGAGGAGTGCCGATATAGGCGGAGACATCAAGGTAGGTATAACGCCTTCACTCAACCTGGATCTTACCGTGAATCCCGATTTTTCGCAGGTGGATGTCGACGTACAGCAAACCAACCTCGATCGCTTTGAGTTGTTTTTTCCCGAACGGCGCCAGTTTTTCCTGGAAAATGCGGACATTTTCGCCAATTTCGGTTATGCTAACCTGCGCCCGTTCTTCTCCCGGCGGATCGGATTGGGAATGCCGATCCAGTTCGGGGCCCGGCTGAGCGGAAAAATAGATAAAAACTGGAGGATAGGAGTGCTCGATACCCAGACAGCCTCCCAGGACTCGACACCTGTGACCAACTACGGAGTGCTGGCGATACAGCGAAAGGTCTTTGCCCGCTCCAATGTCCGGATAATGGCTATTAACAAGCAGGCGATCGCATATTCCGAGCAGGTTCACCACCACGTGAACAAATTTAACAGGAATCTGGGGGCGGAGTTTAACCTGGCGTCAGCCAATAATCTCTGGACAGGAAAGCTGATGGCTTTTAAGTCGTTTACCGCCGGTGCGCCGGGCGTTAAGCAGCCGTTCCCGAAAGGATGGGTCCACGCTGCCGATCTCGCTTATAACAAAGCTAATTTCTTCTGGCAATGGCAACATGAATATATGGGAGAGGGTTACAATGCCGAGGTCGGATATACCCCAAATGCACAAAGAGGAGAATATGCGAAGATCAATCCCAGCATGGGATACCTGTTTTTTGTGAAATCGAGATTGCTGATAAGCCACGGTCCGAAGCTGATCCAACTAAGCTATTGGGACAGGAACTTTAAGAATTCGGATAGCGAGACCACTCTGCAATATCACTTCAATCTCCGCAACCGTGCTACTGCCATGTTCTGGGCGGGGAATAGCTTTATACGGCTGCTGGCGCCTTTCGACCCTTCCAACTCGGGACGGACACCCTTACCTGCCGGTAGCAGGCATAGCTGGAATGCGGGCGGTTTTGAATACGTTTCCGAACCGCAGCGGACACTTACCTACTCACTCCTCGGTCGTTTCGGTGGCTACTTCAATCATGGTACATATACCCGTCTGAAGGCGGACCTGGGGCACAGGGTGCAGCCTTATGTAGCAACTTTGCTGAGCGGGACCTATACGAATATCCGGCTACCGCATACGGGAGAAGATGTAAGCTACTGGCTGATAGGTCCTCGTATAGATGTAACGTTCCGGAATAATCTCTTCCTGACTACATTTTTGCAATACAATAGCCAACTAAAGAATGTCAACCTGAACACAAGGTTCCAATGGCGTTTCAAGCCGGCGTCGGATATTTTCCTTGTCTATACGGATAATTATCTTCCCGAGAATTTCAGGGTAAAGAACAGGGCGCTGGTGCTGAAGTGCACTTACTGGCTGAACCTGTAGATCCTTAGGATCGACCCATCCCGTTGGGGCTGTCTAAAAAATGCCTGGTAGTTAGAAGTATCAGACGGCTCTGTCAAAGAGTGATTTTCTCCAGCGACATATGGCGTTTCATATTAGTCAGCGCGCCAAAAACCAGGTTATAGACAGACTGGATGTTGATTTTCATCAGGTCGGCTATTTCGTGGTTGCTCATGTTCATGTAGAATTTGAGGTAAATGGCTTCGCGCTGGCGCCTGGGAAGCTGATCCAGAGCCGAACTGAGATGATGGTTGGTCATGTCGTATTCTTCTCCCGAAATGACCTCTGATTCATGCGAAGGCGTATTGATGTGCCAGTATTCCACAGGAATGTCTTCATTGCTGGTGTTTTTCTGGTACGCATTGATATGTCTCACCAGCTTTCGCTTAATAGAAGCCATCAGGTAGAACCTTACGGAAGTAGTATCGCCAATCGTTGACCTGTTACGCCAAAGCTCTACGAAAAGGTCGTGAATGCAATCTTTGATAAGCGGTTTGTCGAGTGTAAACTGGGAGCAATACTGATAGAGAATGTGAACGTAGGATTGGTAGAGGTTTGAAAAAGCTATTTCATCGCCCTTTCTGAACTGGTTCCAGAATTCCAGCTCTTCTTCCTGCTTATAACGTACATGTGCCATTACTGCTGTAAGGATTTATAGAATTTGCGGGTAAAGGATTTAATGGTCATACTTACACTTGTAAAGGTATCGAATATTTTCTTGAATTTAAAAATTAATTATTTATTTTCTTGGTAAAGTACAACGAGTCGATTGTGCTGTTTTACTATGCATTTTATGGGGTGGAAGCTGACGCAGGCATAAATAGCCCCTTTTGAGTGTCTTTCCCCTTTTTTGGATTTAAAATAGGTAGAAGATAAACCTGCGGCTCTTTTGAGGTATTTTTTACTTTCTTTATTTGTTTACAAATTCGAATGTCCTGTACATGCTTCGCAGGGCAGAAATTGAAAGGTAGAAAGACGGCACAAATGATGAAGGAGGTTGAAAGTTTGTCCTGTTGCGGCGATGTATTATATTTAAAGCCTTTTTTTAATGAAGCGACACGCCGGTATAAATGAACGTCTCTCCAGATAAACCTTTTCAGATTATATATTCGCTGTTCCAGTTCGAAAACTTTGGCTATCTCTTTCAATCCTATATCGTGCAGTTGGATGAAAGCGGAGCCACGACGCTGCTTTCACAGAACGTGTCCTCGAAAAATGTCGGCGAATTTGCTACCGGTCTGGATGAAACGGACTACGAACTCGTAAAACTGATAGACTCGTATCAGAGGGATGTATTGCTGAAAAAATTCAATACCCGCAAGATCTCCGCTGCCGATTTCTTTACACGATTGCTCGATCCCGAGCGGGGCGACGCCCAGCAGAGGGAACTTCTGACGGAATACGTGCAAAGGATCAATGCCAGGATCCTGGAAAAATCGGAGAACAAGCATTTGTATATTTCCGGTAAGGACGGTGATGCGGCCTGGAAAAAAGTAGAGCGGATGCCGCATGCCGTCAAAGTCCGTTTTCATCTCTTCAGGAACGAGACCAATACCCATTATTTCCCAAGCCTGAAATACGGTGAGGAGAAGCTTGAATTCCAGTATCAGAATGCTTTGCTGATTTGCGAATCTCCGGCCTGGCTTCTGGTAAATGATAAGCTTTATCATTTTGAGGGAAACCTCGACGGTAAGAAACTGAAGCCGTTTCTTAACAAGAAGTTTATACCCATCCCGAGAGAGATGGAGGAGAAATACCTCCAGCGCTTTATTTTACCGTTACTGGCTTCGCACGAGGTCGTAGCCAAAGGTTACGAAATCAGGAAAGAGTCGTTTGACATGGAAGCAGTCCTTACGTTGATCGAAAGCCCGGGCGCTTCACAGGGAGACCTGTTCGGTAATGCGGATGTAAGCCGGGCCGACCCTGCTATCCAGGTCATCCTTTCCTTTATCTATGGCGCTTATGAGTTCAAACCGGATAATTTTGCTGCCCCCTGGCATGTGAGTATGACCCGGGAAGGGGATACCTACGTGCTTCATAAGATACGCCGCGACAATAAGCAGGAGAAAGATGTGCGGAGCGCTGTTATCTCATGGGGGCTTGATGTGGGCTGGGGACAGATCAGCAGGCCGAGAGAAGAGGTTATTACCTGGCTGCGGGTGAACCGGGAGCGTCTGAGTGAAAAGAAAATCAGGGTCGTTCAGGGTGGGCAAAACAGTAACGTCTATTATCTTGGAGATTCTGCCATTAATGTTTCAATCACGGACAGCGAGGAGGGAGCCGACTGGTTTGATGTCAGGATTACGGTATTCTTTGGTGAATACGAGATCCCGTTCCTGAAGTTGAAAAAATACATACTCCAGCAAAAGAAGGAATTTATTCTTCCAAACGGGGAAATAGCGATCATACCCGAAAGCTGGTTTTCCGATTACTCCGAACTGCTGCAACTGATCGAATCCGACGGCGCATCGTCTACCCGCCTGAAAAAGCATCATATCCACCTGGTTGATTCGCTCGGTCGCGACAGTCTTGCATCGGTGACCATGAGCCGGCGTCTTGAAAAACTGCGGGATTTTGAAGAGATTACTTCATACGATCTCCCTGAAGGGTTTACCGGGGATCTCAGGCCATATCAGAAATCGGGTTATGACTGGCTTCGTTTCCTGAACGAATATCACCTGGGCGGCTGCCTGGCGGACGATATGGGGCTTGGAAAAACGATACAGACGCTCGCGTTGCTACTTTCCCGGAAAGAATCGGGGACGGGCGGACCTTCCCTGCTGGTAATGCCGGTGTCACTGCTCTACAACTGGGCGAACGAAGCCGAAAAATTTGCGCCCTCGCTCCGGCTGCTCGTCTACGCAGGCACAGGACGCGAAAAGAAAACCGGGAGATTCGAGGACTATGACCTGGTTCTGACCTCATATGGCATTGTACGGCTCGACATAGATATCCTCAGGCTGTTCAGGTTTGATTATGTAATTCTGGATGAATCGCAGGCCATTAAAAACCCGGGATCGATCACTACCCAGGCTGTGCAGCAGCTCAATTCGAGATACAGGCTCATCCTTACCGGTACACCCCTGGAAAACAGTGCGATGGACCTCTGGTCGCAGATGACCTTTATCAATCCGGGGTTATTGGGCAACAAATCTTTTTTTCAAAAGAATTACCTGGCCCCGATAGAGAAAAACCGCGACGAAAAAGCAATTCAGCGGCTTTATGCCACGATCAAACCTTTCATATTAAGAAGGCATAAATCGCAGGTGGCGGAGTTCCTGCCCGAGAAAACGGAGAGTATTCACTTTTCGACAATGACCGACGACCAGGCAGAGCTTTATGAAAAGACCAAAAGCAAGTTCCGGAACCTTATTCTTCAGCATATTGAAAACGAGGGACTTGCTAAATCCCAGATTGTGCTTTTACAGGGGCTCAGCCAGCTCAGGCAGCTCGCAAACCATCCCCGTATGATCGACTCTCAATACACAGGGGATTCGGGTAAATTCAGGGACGTATTTCATAAAATGGAGACAGCTTTGTCTGAAAATCATAAGATATTGATATTCAGTTCATTTGTGAGGCACCTGGATTTGTTTCGCCGTAAGATAGAAGAGCTGGGCATACAATATGCCTATCTTGATGGCAGTACGGTGAAGAGGGCAGAGGAAGTACAGCGTTTCCAGGAAAACCCGGATGTCAGGATATTCCTGATTTCTATAAAGGCAGGCGGAGTAGGGCTTAACCTGACCTCGGCCGACTATGTTTTTATCCTCGACCCCTGGTGGAACCCCGCGGTAGAGGCCCAGGCGGTAGACCGCGCGCACCGGATAGGGCAGGATAAATCGGTATTTATCTATAAGTTTATCACCAAAAACACGGTAGAAGAAAAGATTTTATTGCTGCAGAGTAAAAAGAAGGCTTTAGCCAGTGAACTAATTACTACCGAAGAAGGGTTTGTTAAATCATTGACCAATGAAGACATAATGGCTCTGGTGGAATAGGGGAGGCGAGCCCCTGGTTGAAACTATCGGGCTTAAATATGAAATTCAAATTATATATTTATTCACATGAAATCAGAAATCCGGTTCAATATAGAACTTGACGACAAAAGGGTTCCGGAAAATATTCACTGGGAAGCAACGGATAATCCCAATGAGGGTATTAATGACACACGTGCGATAGCTATCGCCGTTTGGGATCACTATCATAAAGGGACCCTGAAGATAGATCTCTGGACAAAGCAAATGGAGGTTTTTGAGATGAAGCGCTTCTATATAGAAATAATGCAGGGGATTTCGGAGACGCTTGTCAATGCAACAGGCGACAGGAAGGCGGCTGCGAGGATAGGGGAGTTGTGCAAAGAACTCTCGGATGACCTGAAGGAGGAAATGGAGAAGGCTGCTCAAGGTGAGGCCTGAGCATTTTTTAGAAATCCCGAACTGGTTTCTTAGAAGTTATTGTACGGATCTTTGCTGAAACCCAGCGAGTTATGAAAAGGAGGAGCCATCAGCAGGTGATTGGCTTCTTCATCTCCCAGCTCTACTGCCTTGCGCAGGTATCGGGCAGCCTGGAAATACTGCCCTTTTTCCATGAGGGTTAGCCCCCGGTATCTTAAGATATCGGGTTTTTTGCCTTGTGAATAAAATACCGCCCGTTCGAATTCACGAAGCGCCTTATCGGTCTCGCCGAGAGAAAAATATATCTTTCCCCGTTCAAGATAAACCTCTACTACCGAATTGTCATAGCTCAGTACTGTCGTCAGATCGTACAAAGCAGAGTTCAGATTGTCTTTTTTTGCATGGCATAGTCCCCGGTACAGGTAGGTCATACAGCACTTCTCCCCATTTCTGATGCGGTTGTCAAAGAAGGCGAAAGCTTCTTCAAAATGCTTGTTTTCAAACATGATCACGCCTTCCGCAAGCCTTTTCCTTTGTTTGTCAAGAGGTGGGGTACGGGCTACCAGGAATGAGATAACCAGGATGGACAGCAACAGCGCAGGAACCAGAAAAAGAAGAAGTATCATGACAAGGATTCGCGTGTTTTCTTTGATAAAGAATTGAACACTAAATGATAGGAGTGCCTGATCCACTCTTCGAGTAGCGCGTCGGGCACAGAGCTGCCGGCTTTTATCGTATTCCAGTGCTTCTTATTCATGTGATAGCCCGGCATTACCGTGCGCGGATATTTTTCCCTCAGCGTGACGGCAAGCTCCGGATCGCATTTTACATTAAACCCAAACACCTCGTTATCTAATGATACTAGCAGAAATATTTTTCCGGCTACTCTGAATACAAGAGTTTCAGGTCCGAATGGCATATCTTCCGTTACGTGGGGAAAACCGAGACAAAAATCCCGAAGGGTCTCGACATTCATCTCAATATAGCACGGATGATCATAACAATTACGCAAAACAGGAACATGAGGATAGAAATCCGGTTGATCCAGTGCATTGTCTTCAGGTTGAAAGAGGTGGGGTATTTGCCATCGTCTTTCCGGAATACTCTTCCGATGTACCTGAACACTTCCCCAAGTTCAAAATATCTTTTCATGTAAAATTGTGATATAATAATTCTTCGATATATGAAGCCGCAGGGCCTGTGGCGCTACGCAATGCTTTCGGGCTCCGTCCATCGCCCGTCTTCCTTTATTAATTGGATCAGCTCTTCTACTGCTTTGGCTGAAGATACTGACCGTTTGACAACAGTCTGTCCTCTATATAACGCAATTTTATCTTTTCCCATGCCCACATAGCCATAATCTGCATCAGCCATTTCGCCCGGGCCGTTCACGATGCATCCCATGATGCCTATCTTTACACCTTTGAGATGTTCGGTGTGCTTCCTGATCATGGCAGTGGTTTCCTGCAGGTCAAAAAGGGTCCTTCCGCACGAAGGGCAGGAAATGAACTCAGTTTTGGACATCCTGGTCCGGGCTGCCTGAAGCGTTCCGAAGGCGACATTGTTGAATTTTTCGGCTGCGGTAAGCATACCGGCTTTGTCTGTATCGCTGAAAACAGGGCGGAGTATCACGCCGTCTCCCAGCCCGTCTACAAGCAGGCCTCCCACGTCGGTGGCAGCATAAAGAGGGAATTCATCACCCAGGTCGCTATCGTACGTCCTTTCGATAATAACCGGTACTTTCAGGTTCAGCTCCATGAGCTTGAAAAACAACCTGCGAAGCTCGGGCATGGCATGGGTGTTGTCCGAACGGATCCACAGCACCGCGGAACGGATACCGGAGAGCGAGTCACAAAAGTTTTCCGGGAATTCGTGGATCGTTCCCCGGATGAAGTTTAAAACCGGGCTTAGCTCCCGGCCCGAAGCCCATTCGCCGGGAGTCAGAAGGGGGAATTTATTGGTCCGGTCGCCGGATACCAGCCATTCTTCGTAGTCCAGGATCTCTTTTAAACCGTTGGGAAGCATGAACGGAGTTGCCTGGCTTCCTGTGTAGATGAAATCCGCACCGAGATCGTTCATCCGCCATTTATCAGGCAGGGGCAGGTAATAGTGGCCGATGGGACGAAGGTCGTTGTGTTCGCTGATTTTTATCCGGGAATAATCTGCGATTACCCTCGGAACGTTTTGTCCGCCGATGTTGTACACCTCCGAAGTAATTCTCCTTGAATACCTGAAAGGATCGATCGGCAGGGTCGTAAGCGGCTCTATGGGATTATGATGCATCCTTTCGTTATACCTTTCAACGAGTGTGCGCGCCACCGGGATTTCGTTTTCAGGAGGCTCGGTAAGCGATACCCTCACGGTGTCGCCAAGCCCGTCCTCCAGGAGCGTGCCGATGCCCACCGCCGATTTGATACGCCCGTCTTCGGCTTCGCCAGCCTCCGTTACACCCAGGTGAAGCGGGTAGGGGCGGAGATTTTCCTCCTGCATCCGCTGTACCAGCAACCTGTAGGCTTCTACCATTACCTGCGTGTTGCTGGACTTCATCGATAAAACGATGTTATAATAATGAAAGTCCTCGCATATGCGCAGGAATTCCAGGGCCGATTCCACCATGCCCAGCGGAGTATCACCATACCGGCTCAGGATCCGGTCGGAAAGCGAGCCGTGATTGGTCCCTATCCGCATGGCCGTACCGTACTCTTTGCATATCCTTACCAGCGGGGTGAATTTTTCGCGGATGCGTTCCAGTTCCGCCTGGTAGGAAGCATCGGTATATTCTATATTTTCAAATCGTTTTTTGTCGGCGTAATTGCCCGGGTTTACCCTGACTTTTTCTACTATCCTGGCAGCGAGCTCCGCGGCATTCGGCGTGAAATGAATATCTGCCACCAGGGGTACCCTTATCCCGGAAGCATGGAGCTGTTTCCTGATATTGTCAAGGTTCTGCGCCTCTTTAACGCTGGGGGCCGTAATCCTCACATATTCGCAGCCGGCCTCCACCATCCGGCGTATTTCTTTTACAGATCCTTCCGTATCCATGGTATCGACGGTGGTCATGGACTGAACCCGTATAGGAAAGTCGCTGCCCATTGGCACATCGCCCACGTTAACGGTAACGGTTTCCCGCCTCCTGTATTCGGTGAGGGAAGGGCAGTACAGCGTGAAGGGAGATGGTTTTATAACTAAAGTGCTGGTCATCGATGTGGTAATAATCTCAGCACAAAGATAAAGGGTTTCGGGGTATTTTAAAGTTGTCCGAGATGAACCGCGTGGCAGGCTGCGATTGCCGCGGTTTCGGTCCTCAGCCGGGTCGGACCCAGCGACACCATGCCGAAACCCGAGCTAAGTGCCGCCTGTACTTCTTCTTTCGTGAAGTCACCCTCAGGGCCAATCAAGACCAGCGTGTCGGCAGAACCGGAAGAAGCCGTTGCCAGGTGTACGGCAGTGGCTTTTTCAGGGACATAGGCTATGAACCTGGCAGTACCCGGCGGGTGTTTCAGAAGTTCGTTCAAGGGAATGCCTGTCCTGATTTCGGGCAGAAAAAACTGTCCCGATTGCTTCATGGCGGCAATGGCAATTTTTTCCATCCTGTCCTGGTTGACTACCCTTCCGAAGCTTTCCAGGTGGGTGTGCGCGGTTTTAATAAACCATACTTCGTCTACGCCGAATTCGACAAGCTTTTCAAGCATCCACTCGTTGCGCTCGGGTTTCCGGGTCGGGGCAACAGCTATACGTACCTTATATGGGCGCGGTGAAGCCTGGACCGTCCCGGAGGCCTGAAATGAAACACGTTTTGAAGAGACCTCCCTCAGGGTTGCGTGTTGCAGGGTGCCTTTCCCGTCTGTAACCATGATCATCATTCCCGGCCTGGCCCTCAGGACTTTTGCGACGTGATAGGCTTCAGATTCGGGAAGCAGCCCTTCACTTATATAAGGGGTGTAAAAAAGCGGACTTTCCATTTGACGATTGCTCCTGCAAACTTAGACAATAACACTTATCTTTTTTATTTTTCTTATAAAAACACAATTAATAATTTTTTGCGAGTTTTAATGTATAATTCTGATTTTTACATAAAACACTTCAACAAATAGTGTAATTTGATATGTATTTTTTGACTTTACATAAAAATATCGTCAAATGATGGGTATTATAAACTTGTAATATTTTGTTATATTGTTTAATGAAATCTTAAATTTTGATTGTTTTTCGGTCTTTTCGATTGTTTTATTCAAATATTTACAAATTAAATTTTGCATGAATGGATTTATGGGATACATTTGTGTGTTGTTATCGTATTTCATTATCATATCTAATTGATTTTTTAGTAAGAACATGGCAAAGTATAAATTAGAGTACATTTGGCTGGACGGTTATTCACCTATTCAGAGCCTGCGCAGCAAAACTAAGATCGAGGAAGATTTTAGTGGCAAACTTGAAGATTTGCCCTTGTGGTCTTTTGACGGTTCCTCTACGGAGCAGGCCGCCGGAGGTTCCTCTGACTGTATTCTTCAACCCGTTGCGGTTTATCCCGATCCTCAGCGCAAAAACGGTTACCTGGTGATGTGCGAAGTGCTGAATGCGGACAAGACTCCTCATATTTCCAACGGTAGAAGTACAATCAAAGATGATGATAATGATTTCTGGTTTGGATTTGAACAGGAGTACTTCCTTTGGAATCCTGAAACCAATAAGCCGCTCGGTTTTCCCCTGAACGGCTATCCGGCTCCGCAGGGCCCGTATTACTGCTCGGTAGGAGCTACAAAGGCTTTCGGAAGGGAGGTTATCGAGGAGCATCTTGACGTTTGCCTGGAAGCGGGGCTTAATGTAGAGGGTATCAATGCAGAGGTTGCGGCAGGACAATGGGAGTTCCAGATTTTTGCAAAAGGTGCAAAAGAAGCTGGCGACCAGATCTGGGTAGCGCGTTACCTGCTCGAAAGAATAGGCGAAAAGTATGGCGTAAGCATTAACTGGACCTGCAAACCGCTTGGAGCTACCGACTGGAACGGCTCGGGAATGCATGCCAATTTCTCGAATACGCTGCTAAGGACTGCCGGCAGCAAGGATGTATATGACAAAGTATGCTCTGAATTCGGCAATTACATTACAGAGCATATCGAAGTATATGGTCCTGACAACCACCTGCGTCTTACCGGTAAGCACGAAACTGCTGCTATCGACCAGTTCAGCTACGGTGTATCAGACAGGGGAGCTTCGATACGCATCCCGCTGGCAACTGTGCAGAGAGGATGGAACGGCTACCTTGAAGACCGTCGCCCTAACTCCGCAGCAGATCCTTATAAAGTAGCAGCGAGGATTATCGAAACTGTTAAAGGAGTAAAGTTGTAGCAAAGATTAACGATTTGGAATACTGACGACAGCAAAGCCTTCCGATATGATTTCGGAAGGCTTTCTTATGTGCAGCTCTTTCAGTCTTTTTCACCGTCCCATAATCAGCCTTGTCTGGGCTCCGCCTTCTAAAAGCTGTACCTGAAGCGGGCCTTGCTTTCTGACGTTACGGTCGACAGCGAGCGTCACCTGGTGAAGGCCTTGCGAAAGTGTGGCTCCCGCCTGGTTACCGTTCAAAGCCAACGATTTGCCGTCTGCCCAGGCTGTAACTCCGTTGGGATCGTTGAAGCCAAAGGATACCTGTCCCGGGGTCAACACCTCAACCTGGAACCTGGCGAAGCTGTAGCGTTTGCCGGCTCCGGTATCCAGCAGCGGCAGCTCATTTATAGGAAGCGCGCCTGATACTGCGCTGTAATTAGACTGGAATCCCAGCTTATTATTTGATGCTACGATCTGGATCCCGTCTTTTTTAATCTTTTTAAGATCGTCTTCCCCGCCTGAAAGCATTTCCCAGCGCCGGACAAACCGTTGGGTAGGAACCCTGAAACTACCCGACTCGCCCAGCTTTGAAAGAAAACTGACCAGGTCAAGAAATTCCTGTTTGTCAAGGCCCGATGTAAGGCCGGGAGGCATCAGTGAGCCGGGTACTTTTTCTCTTACGCGGATGTGGTCTTTCGGTATCGCAACTTCCAGCCCCGTCACATCTCTCATAATGATTTCGCCGGGCCTGTCGCTCACGAGGTAACCCATCAGCTCGCTTCCGTCTTTACGCGCTACCCTCTGGAGCTCGTACCCTTCTTTGATCGACTCGGTAGGATAAATAATCGATTTAATAATGGTTTCGACAGGTGAGCTGGTTCCAAGGCTGCTCAGGTCAGGGCCGATCAGGCCGCCGGCCCCCCCGATGGCATGACAGGTAAGACAGGCCAGCTCTGTTTTCCGGAAGACAAGCTCGCCATGGGCAGCATCACCGCTGTTGCGGGCTTCGGCAGCGAGGCTCCTTATCTGGCCTGCATCGAGATCCTGCGGCATACGTTCTTTAGGAAGCACGCCTCCCGAAGCCTCCAGCCCCTGGATGAGTAATTTGATGTCATCTCCGTTTCTCCGGTTCCAGGGCACCGACCGCTGCAGGTTCTGTCTGGCAGCGACGGCGACAGGTTCCGGGATACGGGTAGCCATAAGTTCCTCAGCCAGCGCGGCCGTACGCCTGCGATCGGAGACAAATGCAGTAAAAACTTCCCTTGCCTGCTCGGGATCGGTAATTTTTCCGAGTAATGACACTCCTATTTTAGCAGCTTCAGGAGCATTGACGGAGGCAAGCTGCGATACCGCGATCAGGCGCAGATCTATCGGTTGTTTTTCTCCGGCAAGCTCTTTCAGGAGTGATTCTGATTTCTCGGCATGGATGGAGGTAAGCGCGCTGACCGCAGCCCTGGCGTAACCCCGGTTGGGATGAGTGACCAGTGAGTTGAGCTCTTTACTGAGGCTGTTCAGCCTGAGCGCCCCCGCGAGCTTGATAGCGGCTATCGACGAAGCCTCATCATTACCGGTAATAACTTCCCTGATCCGTTCCGGGTTTCTGTTGGCGTAGATCTTTCTTTTTAAAGCTGCATCTTCAAGCGCAGCAAGCTCGGAAGATATATCTCCTTTCTTGCCTTGGTAAGTAGCCAGCGCTGCATCCAGGATGTCATTCATATCCTGCTGGCTACCTCTTTTGGCAATAGCCGACAACGCATCTTTCTGATACTTCTCAGGTACCTGCCCGTTTTTG
This sequence comes from uncultured Cytophagales bacterium, assembly GCA_964562455.1. Lineage (GTDB taxonomy): Bacteria > Bacteroidota > Bacteroidia > Cytophagales > Spirosomataceae > Ravibacter. Next base: position 10,398 of record CAZLTN010000062.1, on the reverse strand, counting down.
TATATCTGGGTAAGCAGGGAAATCGCGTCGGGGCTGGCTGCCGATTTCAGTGCATAGGAAGCTTTCGCCGGGTCGCCGAACAGGTTGGCATTTCCCTTAATATCTTTGATCCATTGGGGCTCCAGTTCCCTGATCGTCTGCCACAGTGCAAAATCCAGGAACTCGTCCATCGGGTAATCCAGGGCCGAAAGCGCCATCCGGGCGGCTGCCGTATTTTTAAGATCCCTGAGCGCGATCACTGCTTCGAGCCTTACCTGCGGATGAGCGTCGTTTACAGCTTTCTGCAGCCTTGCCGGTAAATCAGGCACCTTCTTATACCAGATCTGGAGTGCCCTCAGAGCTGCTGCACGAACCTGGTGGCTTTTCGCATCCAGCAGGTTTTCCAGTAAAGGACCGTTAAAAGTATCGATCGCCTGGTACACCCATAACGCCTCCAGCTTTAATCTCTCGTATTCCGGGTTCTTAGGGTCAAGATCTTTCACCCAGTTCTGCAATGGAGCGAGCACTTTTTGGGTGCCTCTTTCTTTAAGTACCTGGCGGGCCTGCGAACGGGTCAGCTCTTCAGGGACCTTCAGGGCTTCGAGCAGGTCTGTTACAGAGGCCTCTGACAGCTTCGGCCTGGAAACCAGCGGCCGGTTCTTAGCCGTGATGCGCCATATACGGCCGCGTTCCTGGTCTCTGCGTGGGTCGTGAAAATCGACCTCACCGTGCTGGATAATCGGGTTGTACCAGTCGGCGATATAAATGGCTCCATCGGGACCGACTGTGATATCGACCGGGCGGAAAGCGACATGATCGGTCCAAAGCAGGTCAGGCATCTGCCTGGAAGCATACCCGCTCCCTTGCTCCTCCAACTGGAAGCGGTTGACGCGGTTTGCGCGGAAGTCGTTGGTTATCAGGCTGCCCGACCACGATTCAGGCAGGTGCCGTCCCGAAACAACATCGAGCCCGCTGTGTTTGGGCTGTCCCGGGTTTAAACCGCGGATAATTCTTTCTGCTCCCGGTGCGGTGAGAAAAGTAGCGCCAGGGAATGCATAATTAATTCCTTCGCCCCCGGCTCCGTCGGTGAGAAAAGACTGGCCGTACTTATCAAATCTCAGGCCCCATGGGTTGACCAGCCCCTTTGCATAGACATCGAGCTCGAGTGTGTGCGGCTGAAGTTTCCAGACTCCGCCGCCTTCCAGCCTGCGTATGCCCCAGGGAGTCTCAACGTGGCTGTGAATATAGATGGATTGATTAAAATACAGCCTTCCTTCCGGTCCCCAGCGGAAAGTGTGGATCAAATGGTGAGTATCGGCGGTACCGAATCCGCCCAGGATCTTTTTCCGGGTATCGGCCTTTCCATCGCCATCAGTATCTTTCAGATGGAGTATTTCGGTAGAGTTGGCAACATAAACTCCGCCGTCGCCCGGAAGGATGCCTGTAGGAGTCAGGAGACCTTCCGCAAAAATGGTAGATTTGTCAGCAACTCCGTCTCCGTCCGTGTCTTCAAGGATAAATACCTTGTCGTTGGCTTCTTCCCCTGTTTTCAGGTGGGGGTAAGCGGTACTGCTTATTACCCAGAGTCTCCCGTCGGCGTCCCAGTTCATCTGGATGGGTTTTGCAACCATCGGCTCGGATGCAAATAGCGTAACTTCGAATCCTTCTGCTATTTTAAATGATTCAAGCTCCTTTTTAGGGTCTTCGGCGGGGTATTCTTTCCGGTCGTTCCGGTCGACGGATGATGTCGTCAGGAGAAGAACCGGTAATATAAGCAGTCCCCGGATGGGAGATAATATACTGATCAGTTTCATCAGAATGAATGGTATTGAGTTTATTTCAGGAGACTAAGTTCGTACGTTTTTACTACCGGCTTCCTGTGGAGATTGATTTGCCCTTCAAGCCAGGTAATGATAAAGTTAAGATCCTGGAGGCCTTGTTTGTGCCGGCCCTGCTCATAAGCGCGGAAACCCAGGATATATGTCCGGTTCAGAGGACGGTACTGTTGGAAGAACAGGTCGTTTTTCTTGACAATATAGTCACAGATCTTTTCTGCCTGGACCTGCGAAATGCCGTGGTCCAGCACGATCCCGCCTGCCCATTCCGATGCAGATGCGGTAACCAACTGCCTTCCGTTTTCGGTTAAGGTATAAATTCCTTTTTTCAGGCCGTTAACCTGGATGGAGACCGAAGCTTCGCGAGATGGCTGCCCGGAAGCGGTTACGGGAAGAGGCAGAAGATTTTCTTCAAGAATGAACGTGATTTTTCCGTCTTTGCCAGGAACGACCCTGGCCGGTTGGTTAGCTGATGCGTTTGGCTTAGAAGCGTTTATCGTTATTTTGGTGGCTCTTTCCGGCCATCCGAAAGCGCGCTCGAGAACCTGGGCGAGATAGTAGTAGCCGTCGTTATTCAGATGAATTCCGTTATCACGGTAGAGATCGTCTCCGTTTTGAGCAACCGGTGTATAGAGATCTGCGAACCGTTTTTTTCGTTTCGACGCTAACGATGCGATGGCGTCGGCGTATAATTTGAGGTTTTTATTCTGAATTACAGTGTTCTCCTGGCTGCCGGCAAGCTTTACCGGGATCGTCGACAACAGGATAGTTTGAGCACCCAGAGCATCGACCGAGTCGATAATGACCTCCAACCCTTTAATAAACTGTCCCAGGCCTTCTTCCCCTTTTTGGGATTCAATGCCGCCGTATGCAATCAGGACATGGTTGGGTTGGGCATTCCTGATTTGCTGGAACAACTGCTGATAGGGAGTAGGAGGGGTGGAAAATGTGCTGCGTGCTTCTGCAAAGACATTGTCGCCCGTCCAGCCAAGATTCCGGAAGGTCAGGTCGCGGTCCGGCCAGCGGCTGGTAATTGCAAATTCGAGGTAGCCTTTTTCCAGCTCATTTTCGAAAATAGAGCTCCCCAGGAAAACGATCCTGTCCTGGTGCCTGAATTCCAATGGAGGAAATGTTTGCGGGTTTTGCGCATAAAGCCGGAAAGAAGTTGCTGCCAGGAAAAAGCAGGTTAGTATTCCGGAGGCAGAAAACAGCCTTTTTCTAAACATGGGGGTTTAATTTGGTCAATATTAATGAGCTGAAAATTTTGGAAAACGGATCAATTCCGGTGATACTTTAGGTCTTATTGGAGCCCTTCATTAAAAAACACCCATAATCCATCCTTGCCTGCGACGACGATATCTTTGCGCCCGTTTCCTCTAAGGTCGGCAACCTGCATGAATATGCCGGTCCCTTTCCCAACACCCGGAGGGCCGTAAGCGACAACGTGTTTGGTGAACTTCTTCCCGTCCCAGGTAAAATAGTACAGTCCTACGTCGTCTTGCGCGCCCGGGTCCCCGTCATTGTGCGCACGATAACGTTTGCCGCTTATAAGTTCAGGTTTGCCGTCCCCGGTTATATCGGTCCATACCAGTTCGTGGTATTGTGAGGCGGTATCGTCTATCAGGTGTTTCGTAAACGAGCGCGTACCGTTTTTTGCTGACTGCTGCTCATACCAGTAAATGCCGTAATCGTGCGCCTTACCGGCTATCAGGTCGGCTTTTCCGTCACCGTTCACATCCGCAACAATAACAGGTATGCTGGCATGCTTTCCCAGATCGAAATCCGCGTGGTATTCCCATTTGTTGCTGCCTTTGTTTTCGATCCAGCCGTTTTGTATTACGAAGTCACCTTTTCCGTCGCCGTTGATATCACCGAAACCGATTCCGTGAGTCTTATAATCGCCTACATCGTAGCGAACGAATTTACCCGGACCTTCGAGCCTGTAGTAGTGCAGGGGGGAATTGGGTGTATTGGGGACAATTTCCAATTGCCCGTCATTGTCTATATCCCATGCCCTGACCGTCTCGACATTCCCGACTTTTGCGATCTCATGTACCGGCCAGACCTCATTCTTCCCGGGGTTTTCAACCCAGCGCAGGGCTTGCCCGAACCAGCCCCCCGTGACGAAATCCATCCGCCCGTCCCGGTTAACGTCGATGGCGATAGTTGAAAAATCGTCGAAATATTCACCGAATGCGGGTTGATCGCCGATACGGTGACGTTTACGGAAGATCGTACGCTGATCGCCGCCGTTCAGGTAGTAAAAGTCCCCGGAAACCAGGTCGGGTTTACCGTCGTTATTGACATCCATTACCCCGACCGACTCATAGCTTTCGGAAGCTACAAAGTAGGGAGTAAATTTAAGGACATCCTTATTTTGAGCTTTTGAGGGGAGTGTGATAAGGGTAGAAAAAAAAGCTATTGCAGCCAGGATACGCATTTGCGGGGCAGTTTAGTGTTTGTATAAATCCGGTCCGGGTAAGTAAATTAGTACTATCCCTGATTTAATGTGGAAATTTAGCAGGAAAGGAGAATTCGTGTAACCTGTTCTTTCCTGCTTTTATGATGTGGTGATGTGGTGATGTGGTGATGTGATGATGTGGTGATGTGGTGATGTGGATATATCAGCTAATCATCACATCAACTAATCATCACATCAACTAATCATCACATCAACTAATCAACTAATCATCACATCAACTACCTTTTTCTTTTTGCGTCCTGGATGCTGACGTTTATTTCATAGCCGAAGATGAGGATCAGCGCGAGGAGATATAGCCAGAGCATCAGGGCGATTATGGTGCCGATAGAGCCGTAAAGTTTGTTGTACGAGCTGAAATTGGACAGATAGAAAGAAAATCCATATGTGGAAAGTAGTATAAACAGGCTTGCGAAGATGGTTCCGAAGTTAATAAACCGGAGTTTGAGCTTTACATCCGGGGCGAACCTGTAGATAATAGCTACTCCGAATGTCAGGGAAGCAAAAGAAATAAAATAACGGAGCAGGTTCAGGGCGAGGACAGTAAAGGTGTCATTCAGAATTTCCAGACGGGTGACAAAAGCCATGACGGCGTCGCCTACGATTACAAGGACAATAGAGAGGAACAACACAACTGCCATGAATACCATCAGCATGATGGCGGTACCCCGGGTCTGGAAAAAACTCCTGTTATCGGCTTTACCGTGCAGCATATTGAAAGAGCGCATCAGCGATACCATTCCGTTGGTGGCTCCGTAGATGGCCAGCAGAAAACCAAAAGAAAGCACGCCTGCCTGGGGGCGGCTTACAATATCCCGGATGGTCTGCTCGGTAAACTCGTAAATCCCGGCCGGGACAAATTCATGTATAAAGCCCATGATCTGGGTGTCGAGATCAGGGATAGGGATATAGGGGATGAGGGTAAAAAGGAAAAGTATGAGGGGAAACAAGGCAAGCGTAAACCCGTAAGCAACCGACGTAGCCCGCTGATCGATGTCGTAATTGACAAGCCGCGTTATAAATTTGCCCAATACATCATACCAGCTTACTTCTGTACCGGGAAACTGTGCCTTAAGCAGGAAATTTTTTACACCGGCAAGATATTTATTCTCTAAGAATCCTGGTTCCTGTTGCTTCATAGTGTCCTTTGCCGGGAACATTATGCCAGCCACTCGCCGGCCTCCAGGAAAAAAGGCTTGAGTTTTGCCTGGAGATCGGCAGGGCATTGGCAAAGTTTACCCGTATGCATATTTTGAAAAACCAGGGTTGTTGAGCCGGTATTCAGCAATACTTTGTCCTGGTTTCTTATTTCATACTCAAAATAGACTCTTACTGAGGGAGGACGCAATATTTTTACATTTATTGCAAGGAGGTCGTCATACCTGGCCGGCAGGTGGAACTTGCAGCTCAGGTCGTAAACAGGCATCATTACCCCCGACAGCTCCATTTCCTTGTAGTGAAAACCGAGTGCGCGGAGCGCTTCGACCCTGCCTATTTCGTAGTACCTGGCATAGTTGCCATAATAAACATACCCCATCTGATCGGTATCGGCATACCGCACCCTGATGCCGGTTACTTCAAAACTGAACAAACTAAAATATAAATGTTTTGGCTGAAAATAAATACCTGTACTATTCAAATACGCCCTTTCCCGGCTTTTGCTATTCCGGAAGCAGCCTGATGATTTTCCCGCCTTCGACCACTACATAGAGATAGCCGTCGGGCGCCTGGCGGATGTCACGGACCCGCCCTATTTTCTCAAGTACGGTATTCCTGCCGAGTACTTTCGTACCGTCTACCTTCACATGCTGTACATAGTTGAATTTAAGAGATCCGACCAGCAGGTTACCTTTCCAATCCGGGTATTTATCGCTTGTCACGACCGCCATTCCGCAGGGGGCAATAGACGGTTTCCAGTAGGTTTTTGGTTGTTCCATACCGGTCCGGGCTGTATCTTTAGAGATAACGCTGTTGTCGTAATTGATCCCGAAAGTAATCAGTGGCCAGCCGTAATTTTTCCCTTTTTCGATCACATTGAGCTCATCACCACCCTGCGGGCCATGTTCATGTTCCCACAGAACGCCTGAAACCGGATGCAGCGCAAGTCCCTGGGGGTTCCTGTGCCCGTAGGACCAGATTTCGGGCAGGGCATCTTTCCGGCCTACGAAGGGGTTGTCCTTAGGTACTTTCCCGTCTTCGGTAAGACGGACGACTCGCCCCTGGTGCGTTTTCAGATCCTGTGATTTGTCCATTTCCCCGCGCTCTCCTACCGAAAGGAAGATATGCCCTTTCCCGTCGAAGACGATACGGCCGCCGAAGTGGGGATTGGAGGGACGGTTAGGAACGGCTTTAAACAAAACCTGGACGTCGGTCAGCTCGTGATTTTTGAGCTTTGCCCTTATAAATTCGGTATTGGCGCCCTCGCCCTGTTCCCCGTCTTTTTTTGGCGAAGCATAGCTCAGGTAAATCCAGCCGTTTTCTTTGTATTTGGGGTGCGCCGCAACATCGAGCAGGCCGCCTTGCCCTTTTGTCCAGATTTCCGGCAATCCTCCGATAGGATCCGGATGTAGTTTTCCGCTTTGGATAAGGCGAAGTTCTCCCGTAAGTCTTTCAGTAACAAGCCATTCTGTGTCGGAAAGAAAAGCAACGGCCCAGGGCATTTTTAGGCCCTCAACCACAACTTCCTGTTTCGGCTCTTTTCCCTCTCCCAGCGCATAAACCTGGCATGAACCTGTCAGGGCGATGGCCATGAACATCCTGTATACAACTGTGACAGTCATTCGGGTATATTTAGAAGTCATTGTATCGGTGTTTTGGTTTGGTTAACAAAATAGGAAAAAAAAATTATAATAACGCTGCACCGAAAACACCGGCGCTATCCCCGAGCACAGGTTTTACGATCGGAGTGGATACGACTCCTTTGTTGAAAATATATTTTTTGATCCTTTCATATCCCTCTTTGTACAGGAGGTCGATATTGCCCACCCCGCCGCCTATAATGATCAGGTCAGGATCAATTACGTTTATCAGAGATGAAATTCCTTTGCCGTAGAATTCAAGCAACCGGTCTATGGTATTTTCGGCATGAACATCGCTGCCTTCGGCGCTGAGGCTCAATATTTCCTTAAGAGACCGGCTTTCACCGCTTACACGGGCATAATATCTTTCTAACGCAGGCCCTGAAATGACCTGTTCCGTACACCCTTTTTTCCCGCAATAGCAATCATCTCCATTGAACTCGAGCTCGTTATGTCCCCATTCGCCTCCTATGCCATGAAGCCCTCCGATTATACGGTCGCCGACAATAAGGCCGCCGCCGACCCCGGTCCCCATGATAACTCCGAATACTACTCCTGCATCAGGATAGAGCTTCCCGGCTCCCATCATCTTTTCGGCCAGGGCAAAGCAATTGGCGTCATTGGCAAGATTGACAGGCACACCCAGGGACTGGCGCAGATCCTCTCCGAGCGGCTTTCCGTTCAGGCAGGTCGTATTCGAGTTTTTCATTGTCCGGCTGCCGGGATCCAGTACACCGGGCGTGGCAAATCCTATCTTTTCCGGGGTCTCACCGATTTCGGAGGCTACGGAATCGATAAGCTTTTTAATCTGGCTTATGATATGCTCGTATCCGTGGGCAGCTTCGGTAGCAATGCGTTTGCGTATAATTACTTTTTCGTGATCGAGGTTGTCAAGTACGGCACATTCGATCTTAGTGCCTCCCAGGTCTACTCCCCAGTTTTTCATGCGACGGATAATTAATAACGGATTGGGTTTTTTGAAAAATTTTGCCGGGAAAATACTAATTATTTCCAATAGCGGCAATTCCGCGTACTACTCTGCCTGGAAGAAACGATTTGTCCGGACTGTGGTTACTTAGAAGCCAGGACCACATTCAGCTTTAGCTCGACGTTCTGGCTGCCGTACGAATTCCTGCCGCCGGTGCCTATTCCGACACCCATCCCGCCCATACCCATTCCACCGTAGGAGCCGGCCCCCATCCCTACGCTGATCCCGGGTGAAAATCCGGAGCGGGAAGCGCCCTCTAAAAGGAGGGTCAGGGTAAGTTCCCGGGCATTTGCCGGGTTGATGGTCCCAAGCGGGAGCGCATAATCGATAGAGAGCTCTCCGTCCGGCGTCATATTGATTTTACAATAGAGATCTTCATTGTTATCGACAAGGTTGATAAAACGGTCGCCGGAACCCTGGTTAATGAGCGCTTCCTTGTTGAAGGTATCGAGTAATAGTTGCATGCTGGGACCGAGCATATCCACGTGGTCCATTTTGCGTATGGCGCGGCGGTCCTGCTTCAGCACTACCGGGAAAAGCAATTTTGTTGTAGCCTTTTTAGTTCCGTCGGGAGATACAGAAAGGCGCACGCCGCTGCTGATGATCCGCGAAATCAGGTCGGATTCGCGTGTTGCAATGCTGACAAAAAGTTTGTCCTCATTGTTCTGAACGCCGAATTTTAATCTCGATTTCATATCTACTTCGTCTGTAGGCGACTGTTCGTAGAAAAGCGTATGCTGTTTCCATTTCGACTGGTAGGCGACGGGTTTTCCCGAGGAACAGCCTGTGAAGACAGCGGATAGAATAAGGAGGATTATTGGGATGTACTTCATTTATGATTAGGTGATGTGATGATTAGATGATTAGGTGATGTGATGATTAGTCCCTCCGATAGCTATCCGGTTAAATTCAACGAAGCACCGGGGCATAAAATTATTTCAGTTGCCTTAATCATAAGATGAATTAAATTCCGGAAAATAAAAGTCCTGTGGGTTTCCACCTTTTAAGACATTTTTGGGTCTTATGTAAAGCATACAGCATTTATATCGGCGCGATGAGAGTCCTGATTTTTATTTTGGTGACCCTGTTCTCCTTTCCGGGAGAGCTGAACGCGCAATGGGCAATACGTACCGATCCGCACAACCTTATATTCCGAAACTATAACCTGGGAGTGGATTTTCAGAGAAATTTAAATGTCCTCGGGCTCGATGTGTCCTACCTTTCAAAAGGCTGGGTCTGGCAATATGAGTTTCCGGGAAATGCCCGCGCAAGAGGGATCCGTTTTAACCTTGATTACAAAAGAACTTTCAAAAAAGCTCCTGCCGTTTATGCAGGCGCATTGGTAAGGCTCGAAAAGCTTCATTTTCCGGAACTTACGCACTGGCGGGCATTTTATAGTTACACCCGGGACGACAAGCGTCTGATAGTCGCCGGGAAAGTCGGATTGCGATCGACCCGGTCCAGGTTTTATGTCGATTTTGGAATTGGCCCGGGAGTGAGATTTCTGAAGCGGAGGCAGGAACTGGTCAGCGCCCGGCCGGAGTATCCTGCTGCTACCCAGGAAGAGGCTACAGAACTGGCGAATGAAGACCTGAGCCATGAGCGTCACGGTTTTCATGTGCAACTGGTTCCGATGCTGCATCTGCAAACCGGCTGGCGGCTGGGGCCGAAACGAGGGAGGCCGGGAGCTGTTTTCGGGAAACCGTAGTGCGGATTTCGTAAAAAATGCTGCCGGTTTCATAAAATTTGTTAATTACGCACTGACGAAGGCCGGCGCTTTAAACTATTGGAGGCTAAGAACGGTCATAATAAATAGGTGCTTCCTTCGTAAGATTATTAAATTGCAACAGGTGAGCGCTGGATTTCGTATTAGTTTCAAAAATAAAAAGAGGCAATAGCAATGAAAAATAGAATAGTGAAATGGGGATTGCCGATACTGATGATCGCCTTTCTTGCCGGCTGCAGTAAATCGCTGCAGGTGAGCTATGATTATGATTCTTCGGTGAACCTCCGCCAGTTCAAGACTTTCAGGGTAGAAGCTGAAAAAGGTATGGCACAGGATCCGCTGCTGGGCAGCGATCTGAACAAACGTCGGCTCACGGATGCGGTAACGCAGGTGATGGAAGCCAAAGGGTATAAAATGGTAGAGGGTGATCCCGATATCGTGGTACGGTATATGACCGATGTGAAAGACAGGCAGCAGATACGGTCCAATAACAATTATTCGCCCTATTGGTGGTGGTATGGCCCGATGCCCAACAACTACTCGACCTATAATTACCAGGAAAGCCGGTTTATCCTGAACATATACCAGGAGGA
>CAZLTN010000061.1:0-31660 GCA_964562455.1 uncultured Cytophagales bacterium | reverse complement strand
ACAGCGGGTACGTATACTGGTAGGTAATGGATCTCGCCATTCCCAGGGTGCTGATCGCGTAGAATAGAAGATAAAGGGACAGGGTTCCAATGATCCCTCGCGATATGAGGAGGAGAGTTTTCCCGCCTCTGTGCTGCGCGGGGCGACGAAGCAGGCTGACCATTACAAAGGCCGTTCCCGTAACATTCCTGAAGAAAACCTGCTGTGCAGTGTCATAATACCTTCCCAGCATTTTGGAAGAGGCAACCATCACCGAAAAAGCGAGGCAGGCGCCCAGCATGAGAAAGGGGCCGCTTGTCAGGGATGTTTTATTAGTTATTTTCAATTAAAACCCGTTAAATGGTGCGATGGGGCAAATGTATGGATATTTGGGAACTCCGGGACAAAAAAGGAGGCGGAGCACAAGCTCCGCCTCCTGCAATATCTTACCACAATCCGGGGGTTATTTGAGCAGCGTATATTCAAATTCCGGACGTCCTCTTTTGCCGTCGGCACCCAGTGATGTAAACCGCAGTTTGTAGTAGTTCCCCGTAGGGTCTTTCACTACATAAAACCTGTCTGACCTCACTGCAGGTCCGGAAGTCGGGCCACCACCAGAGCGCCATTTCGAGCCTATTGCATCGCGTTTGTTGGAAAAGGTAAGACCGGTCAGGTTGGATTTGGCGAAATTCGCGTAGGTAACCGTTGCAGAAATCATCACCTCAGCAGCTTCAACACCTGCAAGATGGTTGGTCAGGATAAAGTCCTGGAACCAGTAAGGAGTATTCAACCCCGAGTTGTAGGTGCTGTATGCCCACTGAAAATCCCAGCTTCCTTTACGCGGCTCTACAGAGACTACCTTATTGGTTTCAAGCGAAGCGAATATGAAATTGTACTCAGGGTCTTTGACGATATCAAGAGTCTTGATAGTCGTTTCGCCTATCTTTGCGTATTGCAACTTGTAGCCTGAACCGTTCCTGGTTACTTTAACCTTATACCATTTGTCTTTTGCCTTACCGTCTTCAAACGATACGAGGTGGACTTTGTTGGCGGCATCTGTGGCAGATACCTCGGCAATGGCGGTTTTAGTTATATCGCCTGTCCAGTCGTCTACCAGGCTGGGGCTTCCTTCACCGATTGCAAATGTAAGCTCAACATTGGCTGTATCGGCTAATGTAACGCTGGCAAGGTCTGTCTTGTCGATTGCCTTGGCCGTTCCCTGGTATCCGGGGTTGATGATTACCCTGAACTCTGCGCCTGTATAAAATCCCAGGTTCCAGCTCTTACGGGGCACTACCGTCATCTTGTTGCCGCTCATGTCTACGTAAACCCCGTTGAAGTACGGTGATTCGTCGGTTGCACCTGCCACGATTAGCGAGCCGGTTTCAGACACGATAGCGGAAAAAGACAGGTTAAACTCGGTTTTCGTACCTAAAAGTATGGGAGAGGTAACGGAAGCAATTTTGAAATTAAGCTTTTCGTCTCCGTTCAGCACAGCTCCGGCCTTCTTGCTTACCTTGATCTTGCCGGAAGTCTGACCGGCAGGAATGGTGAGCTTTATTTCGCCGTTAGTAGCCGCAGGAGTAGTGGTGTACTCCTGGTCATAGGAAAGTTTCGTCGCCGTTACATTCAGAACGACTTCTACCGGTTTGGTTTCCGCCCGGCTCAGGGTAATGGTAAAATCAGTCTCGGACTGTTTGTCTTCAATACCCGCAGCATCCGTCTCAAACGCCAGCAGGTTATCCGGCAAAGGGGGCTCGTCTTCTTTGCAGGCATTTACAAAACTCACGAGCAAACACACAAAAAAGAATTTTGCAACTAAGTGTTTCATTAGAATATAAGATTGGTAAAATATTGATTGTTAAATGTTTGTAAAATTGCTTGTTGGAAAGTTGCCGTCTGTTTATAGCTCCCGGTTAAGACTATATTGAATCCCAAGAAAATACGACCTACCGTACGACATGGGTACCGGTCCGGAGGTACTATGCCCGGTTCCGCTTGAAATGGCAGTGTTGGTAAGCGAGGTTACGTTAAACAGGTTTCGTATCCCGGCATTTACCGTAATTGTTTTCCCAAAAACCTTGTTCACGGTGAAGTCCGACATGTGAAAGGACCCGGTTTTGGTGAGAACAGCTCCCCCGGAGGCGTCGTCTCCTGCTAGCCGGTACATTGGCCTGACGCCCGTATACTTGTAGCTGAGGTTCAGGCTGGTGCCGATGGAAGAGAAATTATAGACCAGGTTTGCGTTCACCTCCGGTGTCCAGTTGAATTCCGGAACGTCGAGCCCAAGTTCGGAAGCATGTAACTGGTTATAAATCCCGGTCCATTGAACTCCGATACCGGAATGGAGTGATTTCCAGTAAAGCTTGGTGTTGACGCTCCCTCCGGTAGTTTTTGACTTATGTATGTTGAAATAGGAATATATAGTCTTGTCCGCGGGATGCTGGGCCAGGTCGATAAAATCGCGGAATGTGTTGTAGAATCCTCCGGCTACGGCCTCCAGTCTCAGGTCTTTGGTCTGCACCAGGTTCAGGTTCAGATAGGCATTGTAGCTGTTAGACGATTCAGCTTTCAGATCGGGGTTGCCCTTCATGGAATGGGATGCGTCGAAGAACCAGAAATAGAGTTCGCGCAGGGTAGGAGCCCTGAACCCCCTGGCATAGGCCATACGGAGGTCTGCTTTAGGCGAAAGCGCCAGCTTGACATTGAGGCTCGGAATAGCCGGCGGCGCATCATAGACCGAGTTATGAATGAACCTGAGGCCGGGACGTAGGTTGATTTTCTCTTCGGCGAGCCTGATTTCCGGCGAAAGGAAAGCAGCATAGTCATGGATAACGGGCGATTCCTTTTCAATACGTGCACCCGTGGCATCGTTGAAATTGTATTCGAGGCCTCCCATTATAAGCACGGCCGGGCTCAGCTTGTAATTGACTATTGTACGGGCAAATGCCGAGCCGAAGCTGCTTTTGTCCTGGCTGCCATCGGCCAGGCTGAGGGTGGTGCGCCCGGTGTTAAGATTTGTATTGGTGGTTAAAGTCTTTCTCGAATAGTCGGTATAAGACCCGGCAAGGTTGACAGTCAGCTTGTCATTTGCTTTAAAATCGGCCTGGACCTGGTGAAACAGGCGCCAGGTAGTGAATTTCTGGTCTGTGAACATCTGGACAGGGGGAGTTCCATCCAGCACTATATTCCCCTGGCGGATCAGGTCTTCATCGGTTCCGTTGAACCGGTACCAGAGCGTTAGCTTGTCGGCCCTGTACCCGAGTGACGCGGTGGCCAGCAATTGGTCCTTCGGCATCCACGATTTGGCCCTGCCGGTGTTATTTCCCTGCCAGCCGCCAAAATTGTTCCGGCTTATACCGGCGGAAACCTCCCACGGCCTGTGACGAAAAGTGACGTTCAGGTTTTCATTGTGTACTCCGGCGCCTTTCAGGAATGAATATTCGTCATTGGCGGTTTCTTCCTGAATTCTTGTGGTAATATGCAGGCTTTTCGCTCCCCGGCCTTTTTTGGTAATAATATTGATTACCCCTGCCAGGGCATCAGTTCCATAGATAACCGACATGGGCCCTTCTACGATTTCTATACGCTCAATAGTGTTGATATCTATTTGCCCGATGCTTTCCCTGATTTCACCCCTGTCCAGCAACGGAATTCCGTCGAGCAGAACTTTCACCCGCTGCCCCGACATCCCCAGAAGCTCCACGTCCGTTGTACCAAGTGCCATATCGTTGGAAAGCCTGATCCCGAGCTCGGTGTTGAGCACGGTCTGTATGTTGGTGGCGCCCCGGAGCCTGATCCTTTCAGAGCTGATCGTACGTACCTGGTAGACCGAATTTTTGAGGGTCATCGGTTCCGATTGCCCTGTCACTACCACTTCATTCAGCTCACCCGGCTTTAAATCCAGCCTCCCGGTCAGATAGCTCGTCTGCCCGCTTTGTATCCGTACAGAATCTCCGGGACTCTGGTGCCCGAGCATTTTATAAGCAACCAGGTGGGTTCCGGCGGAAAGGCCGGAAAAAGTAAACTCTCCTTTCTCATCTGTGAGTGTCTGCAGCCCGGCGGGACGGCATGTTACCGATGCAAAGGCAGCAGGTGCCCCGTCGGAAAGCCGCACAGTTCCTTTAAGAGTACCGGTCTGTGCATAAACGTAAGAGGAAAAGAGTGCATACAGGCAGATAAAACCTGCCAGGAACGTTCTTCTTATTAAATAATGCCCAATCATAGTAATGAGGATACATTGCCTCTGGTACCTGTATAAACTTCGCAGAATATTTCCGGCATCTCTATAAATGCTGAACTGATTACAACACCGGCAAATGTAGATGTAATTTGTAATTAGTCAAAATTGAAGGAAAGTTTTTTGCCGATACGAATCGGCCTACTGCTAAGATCCGGTGGGATCGGCCTTACGATAACCCCCGGATTTCAACGGATTAAGCGGAAATGTTGAGAGCTTTCGAGTAGTTAGTTCCGACTAGACGGTACGCGTGGGTCTTCTTTAAGGGGGCTGATTATGCCGAAAAAAGTAACTCTGAGCATTCTTCCGCCTTTTATGTGGTAAAAATACTAAGGCATGGAGAACACGCAGAGGACTAAGTATTGTTCTGCGATAAAATATTATTGTCCTGCTCCGGGACTACGGCGACGGTTTTTTCCGTCTTAGGGCCAGGTCGTGGGCAGTATCGTAATAGGAACGTAAGCTCATCCAGTCGAAGACTTCGGCGATATTTTCGACGCGGTTACGCTGGCTGATCCGCTCCCTGCGGGTAAGCTTCACAAACCGGAACAGGATACTGGCCATCTGCTCTGCTGCTTCCGAGAAGTTCTGAGATTTCCGGTTGATGACGTAGATACCCCTGTTTTCGTAGTCGCGCATGATCTGCATGATGTAATCGCCGAATCCTGACAGGTCACTGGTAACCGTTGGCACGCCCCTCACCACGCATTCCAGGGGGGTGTAGCCCCAGGGCTCATAGTAGCTCGGGAAAACCCCTAGGTGGCAGCCTCTTACAAACTGGCCGTAATCCAGCCCTAAAAGAGGATTGGTATAATTGACAAAGTCCGGATGGTATACTATTTTGACGCGGTCCTGCTCATTGTTTGTCAGCCCGGCCTTTTCACAGTAATCGACAATCGCATCCCGGTTAATCAGGTCGTGGGTGACGAAGGCGGGCTTCCGGGAAGTCTTCCAGGTCTGGATCGTCCTCCTGAGCCTCAGGCGCCAGTATTCGTCCACAAACTGGTTAAGGTCGGGAAGGCGGGTATCGTCACCGGAAGCTGCAGAGAGGAATAATCTCTCCCCGACCTGCTTTTCTATTGCGGTGCAGGTCTGGTGGATTTCTTCGAGTACCGCCCTGGACTGGAGCACGTCAGGGTTGATGGAGTGATAGGGCTGCTTGGTGACGATGAACAATACGACCGTAGTGTCCATCCCCGCCTGGACCATCTTCCAGTTTAGGCGGGCCATTGCTTCCAGGGTAAGGTCATAGCCTTTATTACTGAATTCAAAGCGGCCGGACGTAAAAAAGTACAGGCATTTGTCGAGGTCAAAACTGTAGCTCTGGAAAAAATGCCCCATGACAAACTCATGGATCCGCTCCTTGTATTTTACATGCAGGTTATGAAATTCATGGTCGGCCTGGAAGCGCTGAACGTTAAGCCCGTTTGGTGTTACCAGGTCTGGTTTCCGCCCGAGAAAAACCTCGCATTCGCGTGCGGTCACATCACTTACCGTGGTCAGTACATGGGCGTTCTGCGCAGCCTTTCTTTCGATACCCGCCTGCGCTTCGATCCCGTAGTTCCGGGCTTCCTGTTCCCAATCAAAAAACGGGAGCTTGCTGTAGAAATCCTCCACATTCTGAGCCAGATACCTTCCCAGCATCGTGGCATGGGTAGTGAACGTCGTTGCCAGAGGAGTTTCGCTCTTCATGAGCTCGGGCAGCGAGCTGCTCGCCATCCATTCATGAAACTGGGCGGAAATTTCCTGTTTTTTATGATTGTCGGCACAATAGATCCTGAGATATTCCCGGATACATTCCCCGAAAAGGACCACCTGGTTGACAAGGTCTTCAGAATTCAGCGTGGAAATCCTGTGCTCCTCCCAAAGCCTGAACTTCACCCCTTCCAGCCTGGAACGGAGCCCGCTGAAATCAAAGAGTATCACCCGAGGCTTACCTGTGACAAGCCAATAGCCGTAGTGTACATCTATTCCGCTGTCTTTCAGTTTTTTGGCGGCTTTTCCGGCGGGGGAATCGCTCCAGTCGGCGATAGGTTCGAATTCGGATGCTGCCTTACTCTGGAAATAGGGGCCAAGCAAAAAATAGTTCTCTCCCCATTTCTCGACCATAGAAGGTACTTTGGTTCGAATAACTGTATATATGCCACCCACCTGGTTGCATACTTCCCAGGCAGCTTCGAACAATACATGGACTTTAGGCGTTTTTACAAAAGGATCCAAATTTTTCAGCGTTTGTTAATTCTTAGTCATTAAAAAGGGTTAGTAAGGTACCATTATTTGTAATAATAGCAAAAAACCTACATTTTTTTTTGTAATTTTCTGTTTTGGCAGGGTCAAGGCTCCCAATATGAGGTAAATTTGACCTAAATATTAGGATTGAATAAGATTAGGGGGTTAAATTGACACAGTTATTCCGGATGTTCAGTAAATGCCTGTTAAATTGCCCCGCAATTATATAAAAAAGTCTTTAAGATCTGCCTTATCCGCTTTAGTTCTGCCTGCGTTATTAATATCGCTTTTTAGCGGCAGGTCGAGGTTTGAAGATGTTCCTGACCGTTCTTCGTCTTTTCCCAAGCGGGAGTTCAGGGGGGTCTGGATAGCAACGGTTGACAATATAGATTGGCCCAGCCAGAAGAATCTTCATCCCGACCGGCAAAAGCAGGAATTCCGTTCACTCCTGGATTTTCATAAAAGCACAGGATTGAATGCGGTCTTCGTACAGGTAAGAGCGGCCGGTGATGCATTTTATGCCAAGAGCGCCGAGCCCTGGAGCGAATGGCTGACCGGCCGGCAGGGACGGGAGCCATCACCTTTTTACGATCCGATGGAGTTTATGATAGAGGAAAGCCATTCCCGCGGGTTGGAATTTCATGCCTGGCTGAACCTCAACAGGCTCGTCCACAAGTCTTCTGCAAGCGTTTCACAATATAACCTGAGCTACCTTAAGCCCGACTGGGTGCTTGACTACGACGGCTATAAGCTATTCGATTTCGGGATTCCTGAGGTAAGGGCATTCATTGTGGAGTCAGTCGTGAATGTGGTCAGGAATTATGACGTCGACGGGATCCATTTTGACGATTATTTTTATCCTTACCAGGTAGCGGGCAAGGTTTTGAACGACGACGAAACTTTTCGTAAATACGGGAAAGGCTATGCGGGCAAGGCGGACTGGCGGAGGGCCAATGTAGACCAGTTGGTTAAAGCCGTATACGAAGGGATACAGAAGGCGAATCCGAAGGTTAAGTTCGGGATCAGCCCTTTCGGAGTATGGCGCAACCGGCGGGAGACGCCCGAAGGCTCGGAGACTACCGGTGGCCTTACTTCCTACGATCATCTCTATGCCGATGCCAGAAAATGGCTGAAGGAAGGCTGGATTGACTACATAGTACCCCAGGTTTATTTTTCTTTCGGCTTCAGAAGGGTGCCCTACGGAAACCTGGTCGATTGGTGGATCGACAACAGTTTTGGAAAACACCTTTATATAGGACACGCGGCATACCGGGTAGGAGCAGAAGATACGGACAAGAATTGGGACAGCAAGATCGAGCTGCCCAACCAATTGAGATTCCTCAGGGAAAGGGGGGCGCTCGGCAGTGCCTTTTTCAGCTCAAGGTCATTAAAACGGAATACATACGGCATTACCGATTCGCTGAGAAATGGTTTTTACCAATACCCGGCCCTGGTGCCTGCTATGCCCTGGAAAGACGACGTGCCGCCCCTGATGCCCAGAAACCTCAGCGCGAGCGTAAATGAGCAGGACATGCTGGAGATAGAGTGGGACACCCCGGAGAAGGCCCGGGACCACGATCTTCCGTGGTATTACGTGTTATACCGGTTTGAAGCCGATGAGAAACCTACCAATTCGGACCCTGCCAGGATCGTGGGAATTTCATATGGTAAAAACAGGATTGTCGATGGGAGCGCGCGCCCGGGAGTACGTTACCAGTACTTTCTTACATCGGTCGACCGCCTTCACAACGAAAGCCGCCCCGCAGGCCCTTTAAAGCTAAGGCTTCAGAACCTGGATGATAGGGAGTGAGGGAGATGTTAGTTTAAAGTTGAGAGTTGAAAATTGAAAGTTGAAAGTTGAAAGTTCTCCATTTTCAACTCTCAACTTTCAACTTTCAATTTTCAGGATTTTCGTTTCAGCTTGGCTTCTATGGTTTGCTGAGTGTGCGGGACAATCCTCAGGCGCTCTTTTGGGATCAGCTTTCCGGTATCGACACAAATGCCGTAGGTGCCGTTCTTTATCCTTATCAGGGCATTCTCCAACTGGAGCGAATACTTCTGAAGCCTTGCCGCCAACTGGCTGAGATTCTCTCTTTCGCTGGTATCGGCCCCGTCTTCGAGCAGCTTGTTGGTTCCGGCCGTATTGTCCGTACCGGTATCGTTCCGCTTGCTCAGCGACTCTTTGATATAATTGAGCTCATTTTTCGTGCCCTCCAGCTTATCCAGGATAATAGTCTCAAACTCCTTAAGCTCCTCCTCAGAATATCTTAATCTCTCTTCTTGCATAGTAGTACTCTGCTCTTTACTAAAGGTAAAACGAACTCTTTTACAGAAACCGATGCAAAAGTAAAATATTAAAACGGAAATACTAGGGTTCAGTGGCATGATTCAGATAATTGAAACTATTTTTTGATTTGTCGATCCGGCTTTAGGCTGAAATTAATTTCCGGTCAGGAGGAGCCGGAGAATTTTTTTGCGGGGTAGATTAAACAAATGTAAAATTTTATATGGATTGTTATGTTTTGGGGCGCGAGGGCTGAGGTGGGAAATTTGAACAAATAGTGTAAGTTTGTGTGTATTCAAAAATAAATGAAGTTACAACAAGCTCTGAATCAATATTTTATTAGCTATGAGATACATAGAGCCAGCTCCTATAAAAGATAAGGAGAATCCCCTCGAGTCGATGATGCAGCGTTTTGATAAAGCTGTGGAGTTGCTGGGAATAACAGATGAGATGTATAACATCCTGAAGGTCCCGAGGAAACAGGTAATAGTAGGTTTGCCGGTTACGCTCGATAACGGGCGGATACACACGTTCGAAGGCTACAGGGTAATTCATTCTACCATACTTGGGCCGGGAAAAGGCGGTATCCGCTTCGATCCTGACGTCAATCTCGACGAAGTAAGGGCGCTTGCTGCATGGATGACCTGGAAATGTGCTGTGGTCGATATACCCTACGGAGGAGCAAAAGGGGGAATTGCCTGCGATCCCAGGTCGATGTCGGCCGGAGAGATGGAACGCCTGATGCGGGCCTATACTACCGCTATGCTCGATGTTTTCGGCCCTGACCAGGATATTCCAGCTCCGGACATGGGAACCAGCTCGCGAGAAATGGCCTGGCTTATGGACGAATATTCGAAGGCAAAAGGCATGACTGTCCAGGCGGTGGTTACTGGAAAACCCCTGGTGCTGGGCGGTTCGCTGGGGAGGACGGAAGCGACGGGGCGCGGCGTAATGGTATCGGCGCTTGCTGCCATGGAAAAGCTCCGGCTCAATCCTTATAAGTCTACTGCCGTGGTGCAGGGTTTCGGGAATGTAGGGTCTTATGCGGCCGCCCTGCTTCGGGAAAGGGGTGTGAAAGTCCTTGCGGTAAGTGATATTTCAGGTGTATATTATAATAGCAACGGGATAGATATAGACGCTGCGCTGGCTTATCGCATCACCAACAACGGAACGCTCGAGGGGTATAAAGAAGCGGAGTTGCTGCCTGCCGAGGAGTTGTTCCGCCTGCCTGTAGATGTGCTGGTGCCCGCGGCAAAGGAAGACGTTATTACCAACCGGAATGCAGGTGAAATACAAGCAAAGCTGATCGTAGAGGGAGCCAACGGGCCTACTTCCGCGACTGCAGACGATATTATCAATGAAAAGGGGATCATGGTTGTGCCCGACATCCTCGCCAACGCCGGAGGTGTAACGGTTTCCTATTTCGAATGGGTTCAGAACAGGATAGGGTATAAGTGGACGCTCGAGAGGATCAACCGGCGAACCGACAGGATTATGAAAGACGCTTTCAATCACGTCTACGAGACTTCGCAGAAGTATAATGTGTCTCTTCGTATAGCGGCTTATATCGTAGCTATCGACAAGGTAGCCAGCACCTACAAATACAGGGGAGGATATTGATGTGGTGATGTGATGATGAGTTGATGTGGCGATGCTCATCATCACATCAACTCATCATCACATCATCTCATAAATACCGGCAACTCCCTGTCCGCCGCCTACACAGGCGGTCACCATGCCGTATTTCTGCTCCCTTCTGCGCATTTCGTCGAAAAGCTGAACCGAAAGGCGGGCTCCGGTTGAGCCAAGCGCATGGCCTAGTGCAATTGCTCCCCCGTTGGGGTTAACTATGGCCGGGTTGAGCCCTGCTTCCTGTATTACTGCCAGGGCCTGGGCGGCAAATGCCTCATTCAGCTCAATCTGATCGATGTCCGCAAGCTTAATTCCGGCCTGTTTCAGGGCCAATGGGATCGCTGCTACGGGTCCGATTCCCATTACACGGGGATCGACTCCGGCCGTAGCATAGGCACGCATCTGTGCTACAGGTTTGAGATTCAGTTCATTCACCATTTTCTCCGACATCACCAGCACAAAGGCTGCTCCGTCTGAAGTCTGCGAAGAGTTACCTGCCGTCACGCTTCCGCCGGCTGCAAAAACAGGCTTGAGCTTCCCGAGGGCTTCCGGGGTAGTATCTGCGCGCGGGCCTTCGTCTTTATTTACTGTGTATTCCTTCGTCTTCTTTTTATTGGTAGCAGGATCAAAATAGGTTTCACTAATGGATACCGGCACTATCTGGCTGTCGAACAGGCCATTTTTCTGTGCATCGAGCGCCTTCCGGTGAGACTGATAGGAAAACTCGTCCTGTGCCTCCCGGCTGATTCTATAGTCCTTTGCTACCTGCTCAGCAGTCAACCCCATGCTCAGATAATACTGCGGATTGGTGTGGGCGATCTCATAGTTAAGCGCTGTTTTCCAACCCATGACCGGAACCAGGGACATTGACTCGGTTCCTCCCGCAATGATGCAGTCGGCCATGCCTGCGTTGATTTTGGCAGCGGCAATGGCAATGGCTTCAACGCCCGATCCGCAATAGCGGTTGACGATCATGCCGGAAACGTTTTCGGGGAGAGCCAGAAGCGAGATATAGCGCCCCATCTGCATACCCTGCTCGGCCTCCGGAACTGCGTTCCCAACAATCAGGTCATCTATTCTTTTAGGGTCGAGAGCGGGTACTTCCTTCAGCAGGTGGCTGATGACATGTACCGCAAGATCGTCAGGCCTTGTAAACCTGAACCCGCCCCGGCCCGCCTTTCCTACTGCAGTGCGGTACCCCGAAATGATGTATGCATTCATATACTGTAAGTTGTAGCCTAAGGTAAATACAAATGAAATCGATACAGAACATAGTATGCAAGCATACCAATTGTAAAGTTACCTGATTTATTGAAATATTAAAATTAGTTTGCTCATTTTACATTCTTCTGGCGTAATTTCGGACCCGTTGAGAGGTCGGATAGATCAGGCTGCGCAGGCCGGGAATATCATCATCACATCATCACATCAATACATCATCAAATCATGAATATCATTGTATTAGACGGCTACACACTGAATCCCGGAGATCAGGAATGGGCTGAATTGGAAAAGCTGGGAAACCTCACGGTGTACGATAGAACCCCTGCCGGAGAAGTAGCGGGTAGAGCAAAGGAAGCGGATGCCGTTATTGTGAACAAGCAGAGGCTAAACCGGGAAACCCTGGCTCAGTTACCGCAATTGAAGTATATAGGAGTAAGCGCGACAGGCGTCAATAATGTAGATCTGGAGGCAGCTAAAGAATTCGGCATCACAGTCACAAATGTCGGCGGCTACAGCACGAATTCGGTAGCGCAACATACTTTCGGCCTTATCCTGGCGCTGACCAATCATATAGAGCTGCATAGTCAATCCGTGCTACGGGGCGAATGGACTTCGGCTAAAGACTGGAGCTATACATTGTCTCCTTTGGTGGAGCTTAACGGTAAATCTCTTGGGCTGATAGGGTTGGGGAGCATAGGCGAGGCCGTAGCAAATATTGCCCTGAGCTTCGGTATGAAAGTCAGTGCCTACAGGAAAAACGCAGCCAAAGGTTTCCCTCCGGGGATTCATTCCGTGAGCCTGGAGGAATTGTTCGTACAAAGCGATATCGTCAGCCTTCATTGTCCGCTGACCCCCGAAACAGAAGGCATCGTCAATGCGGAAAGCCTTTCTTTAATGAAAAAGACCTCTTTCCTGATCAACACAGGAAGGGGACCCCTGATAGCAGAAGAGGACCTGGCTGCGGCGTTGCGCGACGGGAAAATAGCAGGAGCGGGCCTTGACGTACTTTCGGAAGAACCCCCGAAAGCCGGTAATCCGCTGCTTCAGGCGCCTAACTGCATTATAACCCCTCACAACGCCTGGGCTTCTTTTGAAGCGAGGAAAAGGCTGATGACGCTGGTGGCAGGAAATCTGAAGGCTTTTCAGGAAGGGAATAGCCGGAACGTGGTGGCGTAAAGATAAGCGGGCGTACTTCTATAGGATATTTCGGTAAAAAATTATGATTTATAGCTAAACTAGCTACCTTTGCCGGAAAGGAATTCACAGATATCAAATGGAGGGCAAGGCTCTTTCGGAGGACGTAAGCACATGCGACGGCCAGGCGCTCTGGCGGGCATTTCAAACGGGAGACAGGCTCGCGTTTGAATCCATATATCGTGACCATATCCAGCAGTTGATCCGGTATGGATTCAAAATTTCCGGAGAAGAGCAAATTGTACAGGACTGTATCCAGGACCTTTTTATGGAATTATGGGATAGCCGTGAGAGCCTGGCAGAGGTAAGATCTGTCAGGCATTACCTGATGAAGTCGCTCCGGTATAAGATTGTACGGCACCTCAGGCAAAGTAATTCGGAAGATCTTGAAAAAGCGGGATATTATGCAGATGATGACCATTTCGAGAATGCTTTGTTGGAGAGAGAGGCCGGTGTTGTGCAGTCCCGCAAGCTTTATGCAGCATTGGAGATGCTTCCCAAACGACAGAAAGAGGCTATTCATTTACGGTATTTTGAGCAAATGAGTAACGAGGAAGTGGCCGATCTGATGGGGGTGAACTACCAGTCGGCCTGTAAGTTTATCTACACGGCCCTTAAAAACCTGCGGGACATTATGCTCCTCCTCTTTTACTGTTTCAAGCTTTTTGTTATTTTCTAAGTTCTTCGGGATATCGCATTCAGCGGTTACTTCTCACCTGCCCGTATCCCGTCCTTACAGTTATCTGAAAAAAGTTAGAAAAAAATGGATTAAAAATGGCGACTGCTTACACTGTGTATATATGCATGTAACAAAACGTCAATGTTTAAAGATTTTTCCAATTTCGGGATAGAGGACTTCGCCTTTGACGAGTCTTTTCAAAAGTGGGTGACGGACGGCAGCCACCAGGACTTTTGGGGGAGATATATGGAGGAACATCCCCATCAGGTTGATAAGATCCTGGCGGCAAGGGAGCTTGTGCAGCAACTGAGGAGCGGGTCGCCGGCTGGTTCGCACAGTGAGATGGCTGATACGATCTGGTCGAACGTCGAAAAACACATCGGGAAACGCAACCGGTCCCTGTTTTACAGGATTGGTTGGAGGTATGCTGCGGCTGCGTCGGTCTTATTGCTGGCGGCTTACCTTTTCTGGCCCGGTACCCAATCGTCCCTGATAACCACCCGAGAAGCTTCTCCCGGCGGCGATTTTACGGAGATGGGCGCCGTGACCAGGTACATGAATAATCGCGACAGCGTACTGAGAATTGCGCTTGAAGACGGGAGTGTGGTCAGCCTTGAGAAAGGCAGCCGGCTGAGCTATTCCGGAAGCTTAAAAACAAGTGAAAGGACAGTCTACCTTGATGGAGAAGCTTTTTTTGACGTCGAAAGAGACCCAAAGCGACCTTTTGTCATTTTCGCAAATAAAACAGTGGTTAAGGTGCTCGGAACGAGCTTCCGGGTAAAAGCACATGACAATTCCGAAAAAGTGGTGGTGTCGGTCAAATCAGGAAAAGTATCTGTTTTCGAAAGAAAAGACTTCGAAAAAGCCCGCGAAAACCCGCAAATGTCAGGTTTGGTACTAATGGCCAACCAGCAGGCGGAATTCTCGAATGAGCTGGAAAAGTTCAACAAGATGATTGTCCCCGACCCGGTGATCCTGGGCGATACCGACAAAAAGGAGTTCGACTTTGACCGCACTCCGCTGCCTGAAGTATTTTCGACTCTTGAAAAGGCCTACGGGATCGAAATTATTTACGACCGTGACCTGCTTGCCGGCCGGTTGCTGAAAGTCAGTCTTGAAGATGAAACGCTTACGGAAAAACTGGATGTGATCTGTAAGACGATGGAGCTTTCCTACAACATTGTAGACGCCAGGATTATAATAGAAGTCAGGTAACTTTTAAACAAGATCAAGCTATGTCAGGATAACCAGATCAATTATTTGCCGGATAACCGGGACAAACAAAAAAGCTGACGATGTTACCAGCACCGTCAGCCTGTTTTCATTCTCCTTCACCTACTTGCGGACGGATGAAGGAAGAGGTGATTTGTCTATTCATTTGTTGGAACGAAAAACAAAATCAGTCAAAAGTATGAAAAAAAGTCGACTGCCAGCTCAGCTTCTAGTAGTTATGATAAAGTTTACCTGTTTTCATTTGTTCCTGGTCGTTATGACGCTGGGAATCAGCCTGGCCGGAAATACATATTCCCAGGAAGCGCTGTTGAAATCGGTTACGATCAGGGTAGAGAATAAGGATTTCAGAACAGTATTATCTGCAATCGAGAAAAAAACCGATATAAAATTCAGCTATGATCTTGCGATCGTGCCGAAGGAAAAGATGAGTGTAAAAGTTGTGGATGAGCCTTTGGCAAACGTGCTGGGTAAACTGCTGGACCCTCTGCGTTTAAAGTATTCCGTTAGCGGTAAGTATATTATTATTTCCAAAAGCGCGGCAACAGCGGATGAGGAGCCCCGAAGCGCTTTGCCGGGGTCGGAAGAACTGCTTGTAAAAACCATTAAAGGTACGGTTACGGAAGCCGGCGGGGAGCCTCTTCCCGGTGTAAACGTTCTGCTGAAGGGTACCCAGAAAGGAACTATAACCGACCCGGCCGGGAGATTCGCACTAACGTTGAGCGACAGCGAGCTGACACCCGATGCCATTCTGGTATTTTCTTTCGTAGGGTATATTTCCAGGGAGATCACGATCGCCAACAGGACACAGATTGATACGGAGCTGGAGGTCGACACCAAGTCCCTTGAGGAAGTAGTGGTGGTTGGCTACGGAACACAGCGGAAGGCCAACATGACCGGCGCAGTATCCAGCATAGACTTCGAAAACGAAGCATTGTCCTCGCGTGCGGTGACGAATGTGTCTACCATGCTGGCAGGTATGTCTTCAGGTATCCGGGTACAACAGCAGAACGGCCTTCCAAGCGACAATAACAATTCCTCCCTGAACGTCCGCGGTGTCGGTTCGCTGAACAACAGCTCCGCACCCCTGGTTGTGATCGACGGCCAGGTAGCGGATATCAATTCGGTGAGTCCCAATGATGTAGCCTCCGTGACCATTCTGAAGGACGCCGCATCGGCTGCCATTTACGGCTCCAGGGCTTCAAACGGCGTTATCCTGATTACAACAAAAACAGGGAACGATACGCAGGGAAAAGTGACGTTCACCTATAATAATTTTATCGGCTGGAAAACGCCTGCCCAGGTAGCGAACCTGGTTGACAACTCACCCGACTATATGTTGCTGGTCAATATGATGATGCGCAATTCGGGGATGGCTGACAGGTACCCGCAGCAATATATAGACGAATGGCGTGAAGGGGCTAAAACAGACCCCATCTACTATCCGAATACCAACTGGCTTACCGCCCTGATTAAGAAAAACAAGGTGACGAATCACAATTTTTCAGCGCGCGGGGGCAATGAAAGAATCAATTTTTATACTTCGGTCGACTATTTCAAGGATAACGGGCTCGTCCCCAATACAGGCTTCCGTCGCCTTAATTTCCGGAATAACCTTACCTATAAAGTAAACAAATGGCTTAAATTCGGCAATAACCTCACCTTGATTTCTACAAAGGCCGGTCCCGCCAGCGTCAGTGACGGGTTTTTGTGGATGCGGGCTACCACGCCTGCCGTAGTACCCAGGCATCCTGACGGAAGATACGGCTCCGGGCAGCTCATCGACGGAGAAGGAGGATCGAACAACACACTAATGAACCTTGAAATCCAGCGGGGCGAAACCAAGGGTACCCAGATACAAGGTAAAGTGTTTGCCGTACTTACGCCACTCGAAGGCCTTTCGGTTACAGGAAGTTATTTCTCAGATTTTAAACTGACCGATATATGGGAGGGGCAGATTTATACGGACCAATGGAATTTCCAGACCAACCAGGTAGGGATCAACCGTACGAACGGCTCCCGCTTTCAACTCGCTAACCGGGTACCAAGAAACCACCGGCAGATATATGACCTGTACGCTGATTATACAAAAACACTGGGAGGGCATTCCATACAGGCGCTTGCAGGCTTCAACCAGGAATATTACCTTACAAAAAGCCTTGTAGCCTCGCGGAGCGATCTGCTCAGCTATGATACTCCGGTCCTCGATGCCGCAGCCAATGATCCTCAGGCTTCCGGAAGCGCCAATGATTTTAGCCTGAGGTCTTTTTTCGGCAGGCTTGCCTACAATTATAAAGGGAAATACCTGTTGGAAACCAACATGCGTTATGACGGATCCTCACGTTTTGCCCCGGATAAGCGCTGGGGGCTGTTCCCTTCCGTATCGGCAGGATGGATGGTTTCCGGCGAAGACTTCTGGGAACCTTTAAGCAGGACGGTGAACGACCTGAAACTGCGCGTATCCTGGGGAAAACTGGGCAACAACGGGATCGGGAACTACGAATGGCAGGAGTTTTACCAGGCAAACAATTACAATTTCGGCGGAAACATAGTACAGGGACTTTCCTATAATTCCTTCGGGAACTCCGTCATCACCTGGGAGTCGACCAACGTGCTTAACATAGGAGCCGATATCCGTCTTTTCAATACGCTTAACCTGGATCTGAACTATTACAATAAATTTACCAATAACATCCTGGCTAATCTTCCTATTCCGCTTGTCAACGGAGGGGTCGGGGCGCCCCGGGTCAATGCTGCTGAAGTAAAGAATACCGGCCTGGAGGCGGAGCTGAGATACCTCGTGAACCTTGGCAAAGTGTCGCTGAATTTCGCGGCAAATATCGGCTACAATAAAAACAGGATTGTCAAGTATAAAGGAAATGTGATCGAAGCGCGGGGCGAAAGCCAGGCCTGGACGGAAGGACAACCCATCGGTGTCTATTGGCTCAGGGAGGTAGAGCAGATTATACAGGATCCTTCTGTAGTAGAAGGTCTTGTTAACCAGGGTATTACTTTCAATCCCTCCGTACCCGGCGTCGGAGATTTCCTCTACAGGAACACTAACGGGGACAAAGTTATAAACGACAACGACCGGGTTCTGAAAGGCAACCCGATCCCGCTATATACTTACGGCGGGAAAGCAGGTGCATCCTTCGCAGGGTTTGATTTTAACGTTTTCTTTGACGGAGTGGGTAAATGGGACCGTTATCTGCGCGGATCGTTGTATTCCCTGAACCATCAGGTGGGATATCAATGGCCTCAGGAATATCTGAATGCCTGGACGCAGGAGAATCCCAGTACTACTATCCCGAAGATATATTTCAGTAATCCTAAAAATGACCAGGTATCAGACTACTTCCTGCGCAGCGCAGCTTATCTGAAAATACGGTCCGTTCAATTAGGCTATACGCTGCCGTCGAACCTGGCCAAACTGGCACGCGTCAGCAAGCTTCGGGTGTTTGCCAATATGGAAAACTACTTCACCTTCACAGGATGGCCTACAATGGATCCGGAAGTGACTACAGAAGACGGGGCAGACCAGACCTACCCCTTAAGCAAAACCTTTTCGGTAGGGGTCAGCCTTAGTTTTTAATCTTTTATCCAGACTTGAAATGAAAAATAAAGCATATTTATTCCTGCTACTCCTGGCATTGCATACCAGTTGTGATGATGGCTTTTTAGACAGGGCGCCATATGACGGCCTTTCGTCCTCCCTCATTTTCAATTCGAATGAAAATGCCCTGATGGCTATGAACGGGGCATACAGCACGCTTGCCAATCTCACCTTCGAGGCCGAGTTCTACAATTATATCACCAACCTGGGGCCGGATGGATTTGACTACAGCCGTCCTACATGGGGAATGACCCATTCGCAGAGCCTTGCTACCGCCCGGGACGCCAATATCGTTACCAATTACAGGAGATTCTACCGGCCGATTATCTACGCAAACGATATCATCGCCGGTATGGAAAACAACGAAAAGGTTTCGGAAGCACTTCGCGACCGTATGATCGGTGAAGCAAAGTTTATCCGTGCCATTTGCTATTTCTACCTGAAGAACCTGTTTGGCAAACTGGTGTTGCTGGATAAGCCTACCCCGGTTACAGAAACGTACCTGCCCCGGAGCAATGAAAGCGAAATAACCGACTTTATCATTAGAGATCTCCAGGACGCCGCCCTGCGTCTTCCGGTTTCTTATACTTCTCCTGCCGACGCAGGAAGAATAACGAAGGGCGCCGCTATCGCGATGCTGGGAAAGACCTACCTTTTTGAAAAGAAATGGGAGCTTGCCGCAGGTGAATTCAAAAAACTCCTGCAGTCGCCTTTTAGCTATCGCTTGATGGCCGACTACGGAGATAATTTTAAGACTACTACCAAAAATAATGCTGAGTCTGTTTTTGAGCTTCAGTATGTGCAGCAGGAGGGAATGGGCAGTTCCTTTGACCGGTGGTACGGGCATCGTTCGGTCCAGGTCAACGGAGGGGACAGGGCCAGTATGCCCGCTCATTTGCTTCGCATTTTTACAAACCTCGACGGAAGCCCCATAGACGTCTCCGCTATGCCTAAGCGGACTGATTTTACGAGTGACGTCACGCATGGAACAGCTTTGATGGAATGGTACCAGACCGCTTACGCAAATGCGGATGTGCGGCTCCACAAGAGTGTTATCATGCCTGGAGCTACTTTTTTGGGAGCGGGAAACATCACGTATAAATTATATTTCCCCTATGCCCCGTATGCCAGCGCTTCACCTCCTGCCATTAACAGCACGAACAACTCCGATGCGAAGGTCCTGATACGCAAATTCCTGACTACCGGCGATGAACATATCCTCTTCCGGGAAGATTCGCAGATGAACTATCCGCTGATCCGCTTCGCCGATGTATTGCTGATGTACGCAGAAGCCTTGAATGAAACCGGTGGCCCGGTTGCAGAGGTGTACGCTGCCGTCGACCAGGTACGGGCGCGGGCCGGGGTAGCAGCGCTGCCTGCAGGACTCTCTAAAGATGAGATGAGAAAGAACATATGGCTGGAGCGTTACAAAGAGTTTTTGTTCGAGGGACATCTGTACTTCGATGTAAAACGCTGGCAGACCGCCCATACCGATGACCCTGTTTTCGGAATGAATCACGATGTCCTGGACTATCGCTTCCTGAAGGTATTTTACAAAAAGAAATTCGTCGAAAGGGATTACCTCTGGCCGGTTCCTCAGGCTGAGATAGATCTTAATCAACAGATCGAACAAAATCCCGGGTGGCAATAAGACAGCGCCCGGCAGGTTGCAGGATGTGCTTTTTGCGGCTTTGCCGAAACAAGCATATCCGCGGCCTGTTTTGAAACCAACGGATACAATGAAACGGATTACCTGCCTGATTTTACTGGCCGGATGGGGGGCTATTTGCCGGTCCTATGCTCAAAACCATTCCCGGCCTAATATTATCCTGATTGTCGCGGACGATCTGGGATACGGAGATCCCGGCTGCTACGGTGGCCGGTTGGCACCTACTCCAAACATAGACCGGCTGGCCGCGGAGGGTATTCGCTGTACCGACGGTTATGCGTCGGCTGCTACCTGCGCACCAAGCCGCCTCGGCCTCATGTCCGGAAAATATCAGCAACGCATGGGTGCTTACAGTAATTCTACAAGTCCCGGGGCGCGTATTCCCGACAATTATATGCTGATGCCGCAAATGCTGCATTCTTCAGGATATCACACGGCGCATATCGGCAAGTGGCATGTCAATCGTCAGCCGGAAATCGCTTTTGACGAGGTGTTCAATGAAATTAACGGGGCGGCGGATTACTTTCCCGGGCCGGGAGGAAAGCTGACAGGGGAGCTGTATAAGCCGATGCGGCATGGCTGGAGCCGGGAAAAGGAAACCCCCTATATGACCGATGCGCACGGAGATGCGGCCGTTCGCTTTATAAGTTCCAGATCAGGGAAAAAAGACCCTTTCTTTCTCTACCTGGCCTTCAATGCACCCCACTCTCCCTGGCAGGCCCCGCTTGAACTGAAAGAACGGTTCGGCGATGTGGTCCCGGAAGTAATGGCGCTTTACGCCGCCATGATTTATTCGATGGACCGGAACATCGGTAAAGTACTCAGTCAACTCGATCAATCGGGAATAGCCGAAAATACACTGGTGTTGTTTGTAAGCGATAACGGTCCGGAATGGGGAAGGAACTATCCGGCATTTAACTGGCCGCCGGACTGGGACAGCACCATCGTAGGTTCGGCAGGTCCGTTTTCCGGGAGGAAAGCACAGTTTCTTGAAGGCGGCATCAGGGTTCCGTTTATCGTTCGGTGGCCGGCCGTGTTAAAGCCGGGTAGCACCTACGGAAAACCCGTAAGCACGCTGGACCTCTATGAAACCTTCAGGGTATTGGCGAAAGGTTCGCCCCTACAGACGGATGGCGTGGACCTGCTGCCGTTTCTGGCAGGGGAAACTGAAAGGAGCCCTCATGAAGTCCTTTTCTGGCAGGGCGGAAAAACCGCGCCTGTATATGCCCGCATGGGTGACTGGAAAATAATGGTTCCGCAAAATAATGCACCTCCGCAACTGTTCAATCTGGCTCAGGATGCAGCCGAGCAGAAAAACGTGGCCGGCGAGCACCCCGGCACGATCGGGCAAATGCTTGATTTCGTCGATCGATGGAAAAACGAGATAAAGTCATTTGAATAAATACGATTTCAAATCTTTTCATTTCTTAACGATTATGCAATGAAAAAGCTGATACTTAGCCTTTTAACAATACTTGTTTTTTCTTTTGGCAGCTTATGCCAAACCTTTACGCCTTCGCCCGAAATAGTAAACCTGGCGCTCGGCGCCAGCCTGGCGCGCTGGAAGGCCGACCCAGCTACCAACCAGGAATACCTTGCTTACGGAGCGCTAGAAAGTAGTAAAGCGATGAACTACCTTGCCCTTGTGGCCTATCACCAGCCTTCAAATACAGTCGTAGTCGACCGGCTGCTGGCCCAGATCCGGAATGTCATTGCCGGAGGGAACGAGCCGACCTGCAGGGGAACGATATTAGGCTGGACAGACAATGCCCTGGCCCAGAGCCTGGTACTAGCGAAACGCACGCCTGCTGTCTGGGAGCAGCTCACCCCTGCCGAGGTCAACAAATGCGATTGGCTCATGCGGGCTTTGACTGTAGCCGGGAACTATATACAAAACTTTAACAATGATCCCGAACGCTGCCTTCTAGGTGTATTTGAAGGAAGGAAGACCCGTGCACCCAATATCCAGGAAGGATATGTAGGCGTCATGATCGCTGCTCACCACTATTTTGGCGGAGCATCGGCAGTCAATTCGATGCTTGCAGGCTTTAATTATGACAGCTGGCTTTCTACGTTTGCCACTCTCGGTTTTACCAATATTGTTTTCGGATGGACCTACGCTCATGGAAATACGGAGGAAGGCCGTGCCATTATGAAGCAGCTTATGGAACAAGGAGGTACTGCCAAGCTCGGCGGAAACATTGTAGAGCCCGACGGAGTTCGCCATCCGTTTACTTTTGCCAGTTATTACGGCACGCCGAGACAGGAAATACAATATGATCCCTTTGCGATCTATGAGGCGCTGGCCGAGCGTATGTATCGCGGGCCTGTCCATAACAAATCAAACAGCGGAGAGGCATACGTCCTCAACAACCGGATTTCACCTATGACCGGGCTCAACGGCATGTGTAATGAACTACAGGGGAGCGACGGGTCGGGAGAGCGAAGCTCGGTGCGCTACACCTACGACGGCTGGAATAACAGTATCCTGACATATACAACACTGCGCGCATTGAACCTGTGGGGAAATACCCCGGCTCACCGGGATATAGATCGCCGGATAAAAACTGCATCCATAGATGTGCTATATAAATATAAGGCGGGCTACCGGGGGCGTTCAAATGGCGAGATCAAGGTGCATACAGAGCCTACCGGAATTACATTGGGGTATAATTTCCTGAAAGACATCTGGATCAACTATCTGTGGGAGAGGAAGGAAGCGAATTTGCTGGAACTGATGTCCCCTACGGTAACTGAATCGTTTAACCAGCTTTCCCTCAACAATACATTCGGCGACGGTGGGTTTACGGGCGAGCAGGGGATTGCATGGACCTACACGCAGGCCCGCCGGGCGGGCTCTTCAGGCGTCAAGCCCGACGACGCCGTGTTTATAGGGCTGGCTTCCGATAACGCGGGATCTCTCTCGACGACATTGGCCAGGCCTGTTACCATGCTCCGCTTTAAAGTACGCAACGTGTCGGGGTCAGGTTCTCCCTCATTGACAGTGAAGCTGAACGATGAAATTTTACGTACCTATACCAATTTCGATGGCGACGAAACAGAAGTAGTAGCCATACCGGGGCTTGAAGCCATCGTCGGTAACCAGATCGTCATTACCAATACCGGTACTTCCGAGCTATTGCTCGACGACCTGGAGCTGGAGGAAGTCTCCGGTCTGAACGCCCCCGACAACCTGACCGGGTCTTTGATCCAGATGACAGAGCTGACCCTGACATGGACCGACCATGCAACCAATGAGACCGGTTTTCAACTCGAAAGACGTGAGATTCCTGGAGGGACTTTCCAGGTAATTGAAAATAACCTGCCTGCAAATACAACCAGCTACACTGACCGCGGTTTAACCCCCGAAACGACTTATGAATACAGGCTGGTGGCCTTTAACCTGGCGGGCTTTTCGGCGGAAGCGGTCGCCACCGTGGAAACGCTGCCGCTGGTAGCCATGGATGCCACCGTGCTGGGTGTAGAGGCAGACGCTGACGTTCGCGCGGGAACATCCTATATGAATGAAAATTATGGATCAAAAGGTTTTATGAATATCAATTGGGCAGGAGCGACCAACTCTGCTACCCGTCAGGCATTTCTGAAATTTAGCCTGAGCAGTATTACGGCTCCGATAAGGCGCGCCTCTCTTTTCCTGAATACGACCACTACCAATTTCGGTCCGACTGCCAATCCCGTTACCGCAGTATTGGATTTAATGGAAGACAATAGCTGGCAGGAAATGGAAATTACGTGGAATAACAGGCCGGTTACCTCCCTGGGAATGCTGCATACCTGGGATCCGGTAGCGGGCAACAATATGGTCGATCTGGATACGGATTTATTGGAGGGTAAGGAAGGAGGGGTGATTTCATTGAGAATCGGCGTATTGGAGACTATCCTGTTTACCGTACTAAGCAAGGAGGCTACTAATCCCGCCACGCGACCCTCTTTAACCGTCTATACCGATCATCTTACAGCTCCCTCGAATCTTCTTGTTTCGGGCGGTAACCAACCCGTATTGACGTGGACTGATAACTCCAACAACGAAACCAATTTCAGAATTCAGAGAAAAACGCTCTCAGGCGGAGAAGATGCCAGAATAGCAGCCGGAGAGACTTTTGAGGACCTGGCTACTGTAAATGCGAATAGTACGACCTACACCGATGTAACCGCAGATGAGGGGGGTACCTATGCCTATAGGGTATATGCCTTTGACGGAGAAGGCAAATCCCGCTATTCAAATATAGCCGAAGTGACAGCTACTCTACCCGTATCTCTTCTAACTTTTAAAGCGATGAAAAGCGAAGGCAGCACCGTGCAGCTTACCTGGACGACCAGCTCCGAAATGAACAGCGGCTATTTTGGGGTGGAGAGGAGTCTCGACGGAAGACAGTTTTCGGAAATAGGGAGAGTCGTGGCAGGCAAGGCATCCGAAACGCCCCGAAGCTACAGTTTTGAGGATCAGGCGGCGGGATTATCCTCCGTATGCTACTATCGCCTCCGGATGGTGGATCTGGACGGCTCCTTTTCTTACAGCCGGTTGGTGAGTGCCAGCTTTGACGTTATCCGGGATATTGTATTGTATCCTAATCCCTCTGCCGACGTCCTTCATATCCAGATGGACGGTCCGGTCGAACAGGTTGTTTTGTACGATGCCAATGGCCGCGTAAGAAAGGAAACCGGATCCGAAACCCGCCTGAATGTTTCAGGGCTTCCGGCTGGTGTATATACGGTCGTAATCACCCGGAATGGGAAGAGCCATAGCCTGAGATTTTTGAAAGAGTAGGACTGCGCCGGTTTCCATAACAAAGCACTTTTTTAATATGCTAGTAAGTAGTTCTGCTATCCTGACTTGTCTAAGTACCCGATATATTTCCAAATCATGTCCATAAAGACAAAAAAAGCCTTTTTTCTGGCAGCGGGATACAATTCCCTTTTACTATGTTGTGCGTGCGGACATATGGCAACTGCGCAAAACCCGGATACGTTGCAATTGGCGAAGCGTATTTTGCCCGGTGCGCAGGTGGAAATCTATAAAAGCGCCGGCACTGCCGATCTGCGGGCAAGCATTGTCTTCCCGCCCGGGTACCGGCAAGGGAAAGATTACCCGGCCATGGTTTTCTTTTTCGGAGGCGGTTGGGCAAGAGGGGCTGTGACGCAATTTAAAGAGGCCTGTCATTACTTTGCCGGCCGGGGTATGGTAACCATTGCCTTTGACTACAGGGTTTCAGACAGGCATAACACTACGCCTGTGGAGGCCGTACAGGATGCCAGGTCAGCCATGCGGTGGGTACGCATAAACGCGCCACGCCTGGGAATCCGGCCCGATCAGATCGTGGCGGCCGGAGGATCGGCAGGCGGACACCTGGCGCTGTCTGCTGCTCTGCTGGACCATATCAATGAACCCGGAGAAGACACCGGTGTAAGCCCAAAACCCGCTGCACTGGTTCTGTTCAATCCCGTGACGAGGACAACGGAAGGGGGCTATGGTTACGAGCGATTGGGCGACAAAGCAAAAGCGCTGTCGCCTGTAGATCACGTACATCCCGGAGTCCCGCCTGCCATTTTATTTCATGGCGAAAGCGACACGACCGTACCGATCGGTAACGCGGAAGAATTCTGCGCGCGAATGCTGGCCGCCGGCAATATCTGCGAATTGCACCGGTTCGCCGGACAAAAGCATGGTTTTTACAATACGGACAAAAAACTTAACAGGCAGATTATCAATATAGTAGATCAGTTCCTGACCCGGATGGGTTATCTGCAACCTTCGGATACCGGCTGGCCTGAATACCACGGCGACGGCGCAAGGAGCCACTATTCGGCACTTAATCAGATCGACACCGCGAACGTAGACCGGCTTAAGGTTGCATGGGTATACGAATCGGGAGGCGCCGATACAGCCCGCAACCGCACCCAGATGCAATGCAACCCTATCATTATCGACGGTATCCTATACGGCGTATCGGCCGATATACAAGCTTTTGCAATAGACGCATCGAATGGAAAGGAACTGTGGAAAACCCGGCTTGAAGACAATGAAGGAACACTAAGCCGGGGTGTCAGTTATTGGACGGATGGAACGGACGAACGCATTTTCTTCGGCGCCGGTCAATGGCTGCATGCGCTGGACGCCCGGACCGGCCAATCAGTGAAAACCTTTGGAGCGGAAGGCCGGATCGACCTGAAAGAAGGTATCCGGCGCCCCGGATCGGATGATTTTGTACGGTCCAATACCCCCAATACCATTTACAAAAACCTGATCATCACAGGCGCCAGGGTAGGCGAATTTGAAACTGCTCTTCTGGGCGATGTCAGGGCGTATGACGTCCGTACCGGCGGCCTGGTCTGGACGTTTCATACTATCCCCGAAGATGGTGAGCCCGGTTACGAAACCTGGCAGCCGGAAAAGCCCAGGCTGCGGCACGGGGCGGCCAATCCGTGGATGGGAATGGCCATCGACCGGGAAAGGGGGATTGTCTACATCCCGACGGGCTCTGCCTCGCACGACTTTTTTGGCGGCAACCGGAAAGGCGATAACCTGTATGCCAATTGCCTGCTGGCGTTGGAAGCGTCCACGGGCAGGAAACTCTGGCATTACCAGCTCGTGCACCATGATATCTGGGACCGTGACCCGCCGGCCCCGCCCAATCTGCTGACGGTTCAACGCAATGGGAAACAAATAGACGTGGTGGCGCTGGTTACCAAACAAGGTTATACCTTCGTATTTGACCGGGTCACGGGAGAACCCGTATTCCCCGTAAAGGAAACAGCATTCCCGCAGGATGCCATGCCGGGAGAACACGTCAGCGCTACACAGCCTGTTCCCCAAAAGCCGGCGCCTTTTGCAAGGCAGTCGTTCACAGAAAAGGATTTCAGTCCTTTCGTCGCCGACAGAGATTCACTGACAGCCATACTCCGAAATGCACGTACAGGCTCCCCTTATATCCCTATTACCGACAAAATGACGATTTTTTTTCCCGGTACGGACGGGGGAGCACAATGGGGAGGTGCTGCTACCGATCCGGAAGGGATACTGTATGTGCCTTCCAAAGAAATCCCGGTCTATACGACGCTCATACCCAAGAGAAAACGGCCGGGCAGCGGTGGAAGCGCCGGAGGAAAAGGCCTGTATGAAATGTACTGTGCAGCCTGCCACGGGGCCGATCGGGAGGGCAATCATGATGGCTCGTATCCGGGGCTGGTGAATGTAGGAAACAGGCTCTCCCGGGAAGAGCTTAACCAATTGCTGCTGAAAGGACGAGGTATGATGCCGTCATTCTCTCATATTTCCGATAAGGAACGAAAGGCAATCATGGATTTTCTTTTCGATACACCGACAGACACGAAGGTGACAGTCTCTTCAAATCCGTCGGAGGTTCCTTACCAGCACACAGGCTACAACCGCTGGTACCACAAAGGCTACCCGGTCAGCGCTCCGCCCTGGGGGACGCTGACGGCTATCGACCTGAACACCGGAGAGCACCGGTGGCAGGTTCCGTTAGGTGAATATAAGGAGCTGACGGAAAGAGGCATTCCCCTGACCGGAACCGACAACTATGGCGGACCTGTGGTTACGGCAGGAGGGCTGATCTTTATCGCAGCTACCCGGGATGAAAAAATCCGGGCATTCGATCGTAAAACGGGAAGAGTGCTCTGGGAGCATGCGCTGCCGGCGGCGGGTTATGCCACACCAAGTACTTACCGGGTCGATGGCAGGCAATATATCGTAATTGCCTGCGGAGGAGGAAAGCTCAATACCAAATCGGGTAGCAAATACCTTGCATTCTGCCTGGACGACGACTAAAACAACCTAAAAGATCACTTTATAATTTATATGGTCCGTCTTTCAATACTATTCGTTATTGTCGCATTTTCTGCGGCATTTTTCTCACGCTCCCGGGAGAACGGTGACGCCGGATGGCCCGAATACCTGGGTGGCCCCGATCGCAATCACTACTCTCCCCTTACCCAGATCGATACCGGCAACGTGCGACAGCTCCAGGTGGCGTGGACATACGCTGCTCCTGATTCAGGGCAAATGCAAATGAATGCCATCGTGGTGAAAGGCATATTGTACGGTGTATCGTCGGCGCTGCAGGTATTTGCCCTGGACGCTGCTACCGGCAGGGAGCTGTGGCGGTTCGGCGACAAGATCAAATCGGGCACAAGTACGAGCCGTGGTGTGACATATTGGACAAACGGCCGAGGTGATTCCCGTATCCTTTTTACGAGCAGGTCGTGGCTTTACGCACTGGATGCCCTGACAGGAAAGCCTGTTGCCGGTTTTGGTGACGGGGGCCGGGTCAGCCTTCGCGCCGGCCTGGGTGAGCAGGCCAGGGACAAGTTTGTTATATCCAATACTCCCGGAACAGTTTTCGAAAACCTGATTATGATGCCTATGCGGTTGTCGGAAGGAGCTGACGCTGCCCCGGGCTATGTGCAGGCGTTTGACGTACGAACGGGCGAGTTGACCTGGGTATTTCATACCATTCCTCATCCGGGTGAATTCGGCTATGAAACCTGGCCTGAGGATGCCTGGAAGAATACGGAAGTCGGAGGCGCAAACAACTGGGCAGGCATGGCCATCGACCGGGACCGGGGTATTCTTTATGTTCCTACGGGTTCGGCAGCCTATGATTTTTATGGAGGTAATCGAAAGGGTAAGAACCTTTTTGCCAATTGCCTGCTGGCCCTGGACGCACGAACAGGCAAACGGATCTGGCACTACCAGTTTGTACATCACGATATATGGGACCGGGATTTGCCTTCGCCGCCCAACCTGGTCACAGTCCGCCAGAGAGGAAGAAACGGAAAATCCATAAAAACCGACGCCGTAGCATTGACAACCAAGTCCGGACACCTCTACGTGTTTGACCGTATCACCGGCAAATCGTTGTACCCGATAGAGGAAGTTCGGGTGGAAAAAAGTACGCTGCCGGGAGAGGCGAGCTGGCCGACTCAACCGAGGCCCCGTTTTCCGGAGCCTTTTGCCAGGCAATCACTTACCGAAAATGATCTGAACCCGTACAGTTCCGATCTTGATTCGTTAAAAACTGTGCTGAGAAGCATAAAAAAGGGATATTATGCCCCTCCGGACAAGCGGGGAACACTTGTTTTTCCAGGCTTCGACGGAGGGGCCGAGTGGGGTGGGTCGGCAGTTGATCCTGATGGAATACTGTATGTGAATTCTAACGAAATGGCCTGGATCCTGACCATGACCGACGCCCCGAAACAAAGCGAACTGGCTCATCTCAGCGCCGGAGAGCAGGTTTATGCTTTGAATTGCGCTGCGTGTCATGCCTCTGACCGGAAAGGCAATGCCTTAAGCGGGTACCCCTCACTAGCCGACATCGGTCAGCGCCATGACCGGGAGCACATCAGGCAGATTGTTAATAACGGCAAAGGTATGATGCCCGGTTTTCCGGCTTTGAAGCCGGTAGAAAAACAGGCGTTGATCTCTTTTTTATTAGGAGAAGAAAAACAGGAAGTAACGGGTGGTGCCGGGCGTGAATCATCCCGAAAGCCGCAGCTTCCCTATAAGACAACGGGATACAACAAGTTCCTGGATAGCAAGGGGTACCCGGCCATTTCTCCTCCCTGGGGGACACTTACAGCCATAGATCTGAACACCGGTAAACAGGTGTGGAAGAATCCACTGGGAGAGTTTCCCGAATTGAAAGCTGCGGGGATTCCGCTTACCGGTACTGAAAACTATGGAGGCCCGGTAACGACTGCAGGAGGGTTGCTGTTCATCGCTGCCACGCGTGATGGTATTTTCCGGGCTTACAATAAGCGAAACGGACAATTGCTTTGGGAGACGCAGCTGCCCGCAGCCGGGTTTGCTACGCCGAGCACATATGAAGCCGATGGAAAGCAATATGTGGTAATAGCCTGCGGCGGTACGAAATTGGGAACAAAAAAAGGTAACAAGGTAGTAGCTTTCGCCCTGCCTTAATGAATAGAAAAAATTCTCTTAAAAAGTTAAATCCCCGGGCTTATGAAAAGCAGACTTTTGCTCTTTGGTTTCCTTCTTATTATGGTAGGAGGCTACGGTCAGCGAAATACCAAACCCAATATCGTTTTGATCCTTGCCGACGACCTGGGTTATGGAGACCTTAGTTGTTACGGGGCTTCCGAGGTTTCGACTCCTAACATCGACGGCCTGGCCCGTGAAGGGATACGGTTTACCAATGCCTATTCTCCCCATTCGGTCTGTACCCCTTCCCGGTATTCGATCATGACCGGTCAATATGCCTGGCGTACCTGGAACGGGCATCTGACAATATGGGCTACCGACCCGATGTTGATCGACACTACACGGCTTACGCTGCCCAAACTGCTGAAAAGCCAGGGCTATTTTACAGCCCTGCTGGGCAAGTGGCACCTGGGGTTCGGATCGCCCGGGACCCCAGGATGGAACGATCTTACCGGTCCCGACTACAATATGCCCCTGAAGCCTGGCCCGTTGGAAGCAGGCTTTGACTACTTCTGGGGAGTGCCTCATGTAGGCATAACTCCCCAGGTATATATCGAAAATTACCACGTGGTAGGACTTGAAAAAGACAAGAGAATGGAAATTCAGCTTGACGAACGTTTCAAAGATGGGGTATCCTATCTGGAAAGAATGGCTCCTCCCGTACCTTCTCACCGGTTTATCGGTGATGAAAACTCCAGGTATGCACTCAAAGATCTAGGCATAACGCTTACCGGCAAAGTAGTTGACTGGATTGATAAACGGAAGGCCGGCGAACCTTTCTTTCTCTATGTGGGGCATCGCAACGTACACGGCCCTCTGACGCCTGGCGATCGTTTCAGGGGTACCAGCAAAATAGGAATATATGGTGATATGATCAATGAACTGGACTGGTCGGTAGGCGAGATCCTGGCTGCCCTTGAACGGAAGGGGTTAAAGGAAAATACCATGGTGATCTTCACCAGTGATAACGGCGGAGTGCGCTATCCTCAGAGCACCAGGAATCCAGAGTACAATGGCCATAGGCCTAACGGTCCATTTTCAGGGCAGAAGACAGAAGTCTGGGAAGGAGGTGTGCACGTTCCGTTCCTGGTTCGTTGGCCGGGCATAACACCTGCGGACGTGGTGTCAGATAAATTGCTTGCTTCAACTGATATATTGGCTACCATGGCGGAATTGAACCGGTTTTGCCTGCCCTGGAACGCCGGAGAGGACAGTTTCAGCTTTCTGCAAGAGCTATGTGGAAAACCAGCCGAAGGGCCTATTCGCGAAAGCGTAGTGGTTGACGGGAAGGGAGGATTGTTTGCGATTCGCCGGGGCCCCTGGAAATTTATTTCCGGACAAGGTGGAGGAGGATATGACTGGGACGAAAAGAAATACATCCGAATGTCCCCACATTCCTGGTACTATGAATCCCAGCCGGGAAACCCACCGGGACAACTGTATAACCTGGAAGAAGACCCGGGCGAGTATAATAACCTCTATGAATCACGCAAAGACGTCGTGGTAAGCCTGAGGGCTCTTCTTAGAGAAATTCAATATATGGGACGGAGCCGCTAATTCCTCGGGAGCCGGTCCCGGTGAATATCTTCCTTCTAAACTTGATCTTACAAAGTTAAATTTCCCGACTAATGAAAAGCAAACTTCTAACCGTTGGTTTCTTTCTGGTTACAGTGGTGTGCTATGGACAGCGAAATGCTCAGCCCAA
>CAZLTN010000060.1:0-31753 GCA_964562455.1 uncultured Cytophagales bacterium | reverse complement strand
ATTTTTGATAATGCAAAGCTCTAACACAAAGAGCTGGAAAATGTAACCGAAAAAGGGAGAGTTGTAACAAAATCTCTGGCTCCTGATGAAATGCTTTAATCTGCAGTTGACTCTGTTCACCACCTTTTTTACGCGCTGATGGTACAGGGTAGCCGAAAGCGTTCCCCGGCTTCCGGTTTCCCATTTTTTATGGGAATCATATAGCCGGTCTGGCCCCGGAATGCCGTCAGTCGGTTCGTGCTGTAATATTACGATATAGCAGTAAACGAAATGGTAAGGCAGAAGCACGGTCAATTCGCCTTACAGCCTATATTTATGCTGATTTCAAGCTCAAACCGTCCCCTGTATGGTTTATTATGGCAAGTTATGATTCGCATAGGTTTTTGTCTATATTTCGCTCCCATTTGGATGTAAGTGTAACACAAGATCCGGCCTTGTCATGACATCAGAAACTGACCAGACGAATAGCGATCTGTATGCCGCGCTGCCTGATGCAATGCTGGGAAGGCTTCTGTTTACGGGCGACGCGAAGGCCTACGAGGCCATTTACCAGCGTCACTGGCGGTCGCTGTTTTCCATGGCCTACTGGAAAACCAACAGCCAGGTCGCTTCCGAGGAAATGGTTCAGGAGCTTTTTATGAAATTGTGGGAAAACCGGCAGAAGACCCTGATTGAAAACCCGGAGGCTTACCTGAAAACTGCCCTTAAATACAGCGTGATCGCCTTTATCAAAGCGAAGCTGGTAAATGCCCGGGCCGAGCTGGGCGAGGCTTCGGAGCAGGCCGCCGACCAACTGGCCGACACCGGCGTCGGCCTGGCCGAATTGTCGGTTGCATTGGAAAATGCACTCAATATGCTCCCTGATAAAACGCGGCTGATATTTCAGATGAACCGTTTTGAGCATCGTTCCATTTCCGAAATAGCAACCCAGCTGGGGCTTACCGACCGGGCTGTAGAATACCATATCACGCAGTCTCTGCGCCTGCTGCGGTTTCAATTGAAAGACTACCTGGCCTACACGGTTGTCGCTGCTATTTTTACTTCCTGAAGTTGCTGCATTTATCCTTTGCGCCCGACAGGCCTTAACCTGATCTGCGTGGGATTGCCGCGTCGTAAGAACGACGAGGACGGGAATGATATTTTCTTTTGTTAAAGGGCATTTTGCAATTTAATTATTTCAAGATTTTTCAGATTTTACTAGTATTTGTTTTTAATTATTCAAATAAATGCAAATATTTTTTACGGTCCTTCCCGTTTTTTCTCACTATATCATTGAGAACCATCTGATGTCGCGAAATAATGAATCGATCTACCCTTATTGACTTATTGACTCGTTATGAAGCGAATGCCTGCACTCCCGGGGAAGCCCGGTTGGTGGAGCAATGGTACGAATTGCTGGGAGAGCCCATTGAAATCCCTTTGACCGAGGAGCAATGGGTGCTGGTAGAGCAAAAGCTCTGGCGAAAGGTTCAGCCTCAGGCACTGGAAAATGCCGCGTCTTCCGAACCGTTTGTGCGGCCATTGTGGCGGAGAGTGGCGCTGGCGGCTTGCGGAACAGCGGCGTTGATTGCCGTTGCAGTCGGGCTGAGCCGGAACGAGAACCCGCTACCGGACTGGTTCAGCCGGCAGAAAGCCCTTGTCGCCAGGGTAGAGCAGAACGACTGGACGCAGTATGTGAACGAAACAGGTAAGCCGAAGGATATCACGCTCCCTGACGGAAGCTGCATCGTCCTTTCACCGGATGCGCGGCTGGCCGTGCACAAAGCCTTCAACAGGAAGAACCGCGACGTACGCCTGCTCGGAGAAGCCAGCTTCGATGTGCATCGCGATCCCGGCCGGCCGTTCCTGGTTTATTCCGGCGATATCATTACGAAAGTACTGGGCACGACATTCCGGATTCGTGCAGACGATCCGCGGCAACCTATCCAGGTGACCGTTCAAAGTGGGAAAGTAACTGTGTACTGGCCGGCAAACGACGTTAACAACGTGAATCCAAACCGCGGCGTGATTTTGAACCCCAATCAGAAAGCGACCTATTTTCCCGATAACAAGCAGTTTGTTACCGGCCTTGCCGACGATCCGCGGCCTATTGTGGTTCCGGCGCAAGCGAAAGCCGCAGCGCCTTCCCTCGAATTCATGGATACGCCCATCGGCGATGTGATCCGGCGGCTGGAAGTTGTTTATGGCATGGAAATAGAGTTGGAGCAGGAGTCATTGAGCCATTGCCCTTTTACCGGGAATCTGACGCACCAGTCGCTGTATACCAAGCTGGAGCTGCTTTGCGGAACGATTAACGGAAGCTACGAGGTGCGCGGGACCAAGATTCTGATTATGGGAAAAGGCTGTCAATAAGCCATTTTAGCCCTGTTAGATATGTGTTAACCTTTGTCCGGCTCCCCTGAATGAAATCCGTACCCTGGCGATGGGACCGGATTCTTTGCACTTCCTGTTTCCTTTCAGAACGCCCGTTTAAGGGTGTGACAGGACTTTTTTTGCCAGATCCTAAATAAAACTTAACAAACATTCAAAAGTATGAAAGACTGTTTACTTTGTCGATCCCTGCTGAGGGTAGTTATGAAACATTCCGTCTGCCAACTTTTTCTGGCCGTTGTTTTTATGAGCGCCATTCAGGCGCACGACACTCATGCGCAAAACCTGCTGGAACGGATCGTAACGATCCATTTCGACCAAACGGATGTGAGCACGTTTTTAAGTACTATCGAAAAATCGACCGGCGTCGATTTTGTTTACAGCTCCAAGGCCATCGGCGCCCACCGGAAACTAACCGTTCATCACAACAACCAGAAACTCGCGTTCGTGCTCGAAAGTACCTTGAAGCCTATGAATATCGGTTTCCGGCTGGTGGACGGATCCATTCTTCTACACCGGTCGGTGAGTCCTTCGCCACCTGCGGA
This sequence comes from uncultured Cytophagales bacterium, assembly GCA_964562455.1. Classification (GTDB taxonomy): domain Bacteria; phylum Bacteroidota; class Bacteroidia; order Cytophagales; family Spirosomataceae; genus Ravibacter. The sequence continues at coordinate 28,838 of CAZLTN010000060.1, read as the reverse complement.
AGACGACCACACTGATCCGGCGGGCGTATTACCTGCAGCAGCCCCGCCGGATATCATGATCAGCGGCACGGTAACAGACGAAAAAGGGGAGGGCCTGCCGGGCGTGAGCGTGATCGTCAAGGGTACGCAGCGTGGGACGGCGAGTGATGCCAATGGCTCGTACAGCATAGGCGTGACCTCGGAAAGTGACATGCTGGTGTTCTCATTTGTAGGATACCTCTCGCAGGAAGTGGCAATTGGCAATAAAAGGAAGATCGACGTATCGATGACAACCGATACCAAGGCATTGGAAGAGGTAATGGTAATTGGATACGGCACCCAGAAAAAGTCGGATCTGACGGGATCGGTAAGTTCGGTAAAAGGTGCTGATCTGACGCGATTGCCCACGCAGCGTGTAGACCAGGCGTTGCAGGGCCGCGCCGCTGGGGTAATGGTGCAGAACACAGACGGAGCTCCCGGCGGTAATGCCACGATCCGCGTAAGGGGCGGCAATTCTATTACCGGCGGCAACAATGCACTGGTGGTGGTAGATGGCATTCAGGGGGTGAATATATCGACCATCAACCCGAATGACATCGAATCGCTGGAAGTCCTGAAAGATGCTTCGGCCACGGCGATTTACGGAGCGCGCGGAGCTAACGGCGTTATATTGATTACTACCAAAAGAGGCGCGTCCGGTAAGGCTGTCTTCAACTACGGGTTCAGTATGGGTGTACAGTCGCTTGGCCATAAGCTTGACCTGATGAATGCGGGCGAATATGCACGGAAGTCCAACGACTGGGCCGCAACCCAAAACGGTACGCCCAGCGCTCCCATCGAGCCGGTGCTGCCTTTTTCTTCCGAACAGATCGCCCGGTTGGACGCCAACGGCGGTACAGACTGGCAGGATGAGATTTACCGGAAAGGCAAAATGCAGAACCACCAGCTGTCGGTGAGCGGCGGCAATGAATCTGCGCGGTACTTCGTGTCGGCGGGTTATATGAACCAGCAGGGAATCGTGCTGAATACCAAGTATGTCCGCTACAATTTAAGAAGCAACCTGGATTTTAAGGTTACCAGCTGGATGAATGCAGGTATCAACCTGAACCTGATCAAGGACAGGGGAAATGTGCCGCCTGTAGGAGAAGGAACGCGCTTCGGAGATATCCTTGGGCAGGTGATCAATACCGTCGCCCGGTTCGACCCGATCACCCCTGTGTACGATGCCAACGGGAATTACAATACAAAGGCTTTGAAAGGCGGCCCCGACGGCTCCAAGATCTATGCCGACAACGACGTATGGAACCCGGTAGCCACGGCATTGGAAACCAAAGCGGAGAAGAATAACATTACCAACGAGATTAGCACATTCCTTGATTTCAAGCTGCTGAAAGGGCTTTCGCTGCGGGTTACCGGAGCGGGCAGCATCAACTCCAACAATGAGCAGCGTTATTACAGTACCAAAACCCAGCCCGGACGTGGCGTAAGCGGCATGGGCAATCTGGCTGAAAACAGCTACCAGTATTTTCAGAATTCAAACATCCTGACATATAGTAATGTGTTCGATGACAAACATGCATTGACGCTCACCGGTGTGGCGGAACAGCAACTGATACAGTCCAAGAGCTCGTTTATTTCCGCACAAGGCTTTTTCAGCGACGACACAGGGATCAATGACCTGGGCGGCGCATCGCAGATTAATGAGCGGTATAACTCGCAGTACAAGCAGGTGTTGAACTCTTTCCTGGGGCGCGTGAACTATATATTTGACGAGAAATACATGATCACGGCCAGCTATCGCGCCGATGGTTCTTCGGTTTTCGGTGCTAATAACAAGTGGGGCTCTTTCCCTTCCGCAGCTGCGGCCTGGCGAATCTCGCAGGAAGAATTTCTAAAAGACGTGAGCGTTATCTCGAACATGAAACTGCGCGGAAGCTGGGGTAAGACTGGTAACCAGGCCATTCAGCCTTACCAGACGCTTGCTACCGTAGCCTCCGGTTTTAATTACCCTTACGATGGCACCAACATACCGAATATCGGCTTCCAGCTCGGAAGGGCCTCCAATCCTAACCTCAAATGGGAAACAACCGAACAGGTCAACGTAGGAATGGACCTGGGCTTCTTCGGCGAAAGGCTCGTGGCGACAGTGGATATTTACAGGAAGAAAACCAAAGACCTGCTGCTCAATAAGCAGGTGGAAGCCTATACCGGCTTTGCCACCATCCTTTCCAATGTCGGCTCGATTGAAAATAAAGGACTTGAAATTTCGGTGGAAGGCAAGCCTTTTTCGGGCACCAGGCTACGCTGGAATACTTCGTTTAACATCTCCTTCAACAGGAGTAAGGTGTTGGCCCTGCTCAATGATGCTCCCCTCGCGATCCGCACCAATACCGGCGGCGGCTACCAGATCTACGGGAGCGGCTTTTCCCTGAAATACCTGCAGGTAGGGCAGCCTGTCGACCAGATGAGCGGGTATGTAAATCTGGGTACCTGGAGTGAAGCCGAAAGAGAGGAGGCCCGGAAAATGGGACAGGCTCCCGGTGAGGCTAAATGGAAGGATGTGAATGGAGACGGTAAGATCACCCGTGCCGCCGACGGCCTGGAGGTTATCGGAAATGCGTCGCCCAGGTTTATATACGGCTGGCACAACAGCATCAGCTATAAGAACTTCGACCTTACATTCCTGATCCAGGGCAGCTATGGTAACCATATTTTTAATGCAGTACGTATTAAAACGGAAAACCCGTCGAACGGCCTCAGTACCAACCTTAAAAACCGCTGGACGCCGGGCAACCAGGATACCGACGTACCCGTATTCCTGAGCACGCGGGAGCGTAATCTGCTGGACCTGGGATCTAACCAGACGTCAGGAATAGGCGTCGATCAGAGGTCGAGCCGGTGGGTCGAGGATGGTTCTTACCTGCGGATGAAGAACATCACGCTCAATTATACGATTCCATCGGCCGTTGCAAGCAAGATAGGTGCCGGAAGACTGGCGGCATATGTGACGGCGATCAACCTTTTTACATTGACCCGGTATACCGGGTATGACCCCGAAGTGAGCTCGTTCAACGCCGGAGGCGCCGGCGGGCTGGGTATCGATCTGAGTAATTATCCCACTGCCAAAGTATTTATGTTCGGCGTCAATCTAACATTTTAACAAGCACCAGCATGAAAAAGAACTTATCATATACAGTCAGAAGTCTGGTAGTTATATGGGCGATAGCTGGTGGTTTTTCCTGCCAAAGCCTGGAAGAGGTGCCGGAAGGGATTTCAACGCCCCAGAACTTCTATACTACCGTAGCACAATGTGAAGCTGCCTATGCCGGCTCAATGAACGCGTTGTTCGTTCAATGGGGAGGGTACCAGAACATCCCGGCTTTCCCGGACGGGCAATTTGAAGGGACCAGCCTGGATATTGCCGCGACTTCGTTCAACGATTTGTGGAGCTGGCATTACAAGGCCGTTGCCAATGTCAATTCAGTTCTGAACGCAGTGAAACGAGGAAGCCTTGCCGGTAACCCGCAGGAGGATATCGACAGGGTGATTGCGCAGGGACGCTTTCTGAGGGCGTTCAATTATTTCACGCTCGTGCGCCTCTACGGTAAAATCCCCTATATCACCGAAGACACACCCGATCCTGTTTCTACGCCGCTCACACCGGAATCCCGGCTTGAAATTGCCGAAGTATACGACATGCTCGAAGCCGATCTGTTGTTTGCGGCCGGGCACCTCGGAGACTTTACCGACGGAGCCCCCGGAAAGCCCAATAAATGGACCGCAAAAGGATACCTGGCGAAAGTATACCTCACCCGCGCCACGGCGCCGCTCAACCAGACTGAAAACTATGCCAAGGCACGCGATATGGCCGACGACGTGATCACCAACGGCCCGTATGAGCTGCTGCCCGACTTCCGGGATGTATTTAAAACATCCAATAACCATAACATGGAAGTGATGTTAGCATTCCATTCCTCGCCACAAACGCCCTATATGCCGGGGAATGCCTGGGCGCCCTCCGAAATGGACGGATGGAGCGGCGGCCAGGTGAAAATCTACTGGGCATCGAACGTTTATCCCGAGCAGCCGAGGAAGCACAATTACCTGCTCCTCGATTTTACATCCGATATATATGATACGTCGGCGCCCATTATCAACTGGTCCAAATCTTCCGACGGCGTACCTTACATCGGTAAGTACAACATGCCTAATCTTACTTATGAGCAGCAGGTCGGAGGAGGCGATTCGGGTATTGAAATGAAGCTCCTTCGATTTGCCGATATTTTGCTCATCTATGCCGAGGCGGCCAATATGGCCGGTAATGGCCCTACCCAACTCGCCGTCGACCGCCTGAATATGATCATCGACCGCGCCAATGCGGGTACCGGCCTGGAAGCCCGTGCGACGCTGGCCATGACCAAGGCGCAGTTTGATCAGAAAGTGATCGACGAAAGAAGCTATGAGCTTTGCTTCGAAAATGACCGCTATTTCGATGTGCTCAGGAAACGCATTCTTGAGCAGGTCAACCTGCCTGACAATGCGCAGGGTTACGATGAGAACGATTACCTGCTGCCCATTCCGGCTCTGGATGCGAAAGCGATAGGCCAGAATCCCGGCTATTAATCCTGGTGCAGCATTGGAAACGGTGGCCGTAAGGCTGCCGTTTCCGTTTCTTTATTCCGGCCATTTAATTCATTTTCGGGTATGCATTTCAAAAAACTATGGAAAGCCGTCCTTTTACTGGCTATACTTGGAAGCACGCTTGCGTTCCGGCTTATCCGTCCTGACGATCCTGCAGACAAAAATCAGAAGCCGCAGTGGGAGAAGATCGGGCCGGGCGGCGGAGGCGCAACTTTCATTCCGACATTCTCCTATCACAGTACTTCTGCCTTCCTGCTCAAATGCGATATGACCGGGTCTTACCTAACGAAGGATGGTGGCAACTCTTACGATCAGATCAATTTTCCGAATGGTGCGAGCAGCTTTGCTTACGATCCTGCCGATTCCAATATTGTCTACATAGGGTCCGGTACATTGAACAGGAGCACCGACGGCGGCAAAACCTGGGTACAACTGTTTCCCAAAAAATCAGATATACAGGCCGCATCCTACTCCGGCGACCATGCTACTTACAGGGTTCAAACAGGGCCCGGCTCCCTGTATGAGCCCGGGGAAGGGCAGATCGAAAGTATTCGCGTCGACCCGGTACGCGCTTCTGCGCTATATTTTGGAATGGGCAGATTCTTGTTTTATTCTGTGAATGGCGGCGAAACCTGGGAGAAAAAAGATATAGGAAAACGGATTGAGTATTTGTATACCAATGCGTACGGAGCCAGGAACGAACTGGTTATTTTCACTGCAGAATCCATTTTTATTTTTGATAAAAACACACACAAGGTCACCCAAAAGGCATTTCCTAAGGCAATGAGCCCGGCGTTTTCTTTTACGGCCGGCAGCGAATCGAAAGGGGGGAAAGAGCTGCTTTACGCGTTGCATCACGATGCCACGCAGGAGATCCGGGAAGAGTTCGGGCATAGCGAACTCTGGGTTTCGGACGATCGCGGGAGTACGTGGAAGAGAAGCGATAACGCATTTATTACCAATGTGAAAGCGGGGATCAAACCCAGCTATTCCATGATTTCCTGCGCCGAATTCGATGCCCGGAAAGTGTACCTGGTAACGAACCGCTACGAAGAGAAAAAGGGTAATGAACTGGTGTATTGGTATGGGGCTCTGAAATCGGCCGACGCCGGTAAGACCTGGGATTGGGTCTGGAAGGGCGGGGGAGGTTCGGGCCGGTATGGCGTGAAAGACGGGACCGACGTCGCTAACCTGCAGGACGCCTGGACGGCGAAGGCATTCGGCGGCGAATACATCCGGCTGATGGACGCAGGCGTGTCCCCGCTCGACGGAAACGTGGCGATCGTCACCGATTGGTACCGGACGATGAAGACTACGGACGGTGGCAGATCCTGGCGCGAGATTTACAGCGAGCCGCAGGCTGACGGCTCCTACAAAAGCCGTGGGCTCGACGTAACCACCAGCTACGGCGTCCATTTCGACCCGTTCGACAGCAGTCACATAGCGATCAGCTATACCGACATCGGCTTTCATCATAGTTTCAACGCCGGCAAAAGCTGGGTGCGGGCAGCAGACGGCGTGCCTTCGGAATGGGTCAATACCTGCTATTGGGTGGAATTTGACCCGGAAGTGAAGGGGAAAGTATGGTCGGTCTGGTCGGGTATGCACGATTTTCCGCGGGGCAAAATGACCCGTCATCCGGCCTGGAAAGAAAGGGCGAAAGGCGGCGTATGCGTCTCTACTGACGGCGGTAAAACCTGGAAGCCCAGCGTCGACGGCATGGGAATGGACTCGCCTGCCACAAGTATTATCGTGGATCCGGCTTCGGAGCCCGGTAAGCGCACCCTATACGTCAGCGTATATTCCAAAGGGGTATTCAAATCCACGGACGATGGCAAGACCTGGCAATTGAAGAATAACGGGATCGGTGAAAATACCTGCGCTTTTGAACTGACCCGCACGGGTAGTGGCACGCTTTTCCTGACCGTAAGCGCTGCGCCGGCGCACAAAAACGGTCAGAAAGGCCGTGAGTTTTATCCGGGAGCTGTTTACCGGTCGACAGATGGGGCCGAGCACTGGGTCAGGCTGGACGTATCGGACGGCCTGCTTTTCCCGAATGGAATTGAACATGATCCGCAGGACCCCGACCGGCTTTACCTGGCCTGCTGGGCGGATATTGACCTCAGCGACCTGGTCGGCGGCGACGTCGCGCGGGCAACGGGTGGAAACAGGAAACTGGAGACTCCGGGTGGCATTTTCCTCTCGGAAGATGGCGGAACGACCTGGAAAAGCATTTTTGACAAAAAACAATATGTGTACGATGTGACGGCTGATCCTTATCATCCAGGGCGGCTGTACTGCAATACTTTCAATAGCGCCGCCTACCGGAGCGACGATTACGGGAAAACCTGGAACAGGGTCAAAGGCTACGATTTCCATTGGGGCCAGCGGATTTCACTTGACCGGAACGACCCTGAAAAAATCTACATCAACACTTTCGGGTCGAGTGTCTGGCACGGTATTCCGGTGACGGAGCGGGCCGGTTCCGGGAAATCAAAAGACCGGGACCATCAATGGGGATTTGTCGGATTTGGCGGGGGAGGGGCAATGTTTTATCCTGCCGTGAGCCCGCATAATGTCAGCCGGGCGATGGTAGCCTGTGACATGACGGGTTCGTTTGTGACGAGCAACGGCGGGAAATCGTGGCGGATGTTTAACCTCAAGGGGCCTGTGCATTACTTCGTTTTCGATCCGGCGGACTCCAACACGGTTTATGCTAATTCGATCGGTTTATACAAAAGCACCGATCGGGGAAACACCTGGTCGCTGTTTTATCCGGCTGCCTCCGATGTAAGCAGCATTGTTTCGCAGGGTGATCATGCCAGTGAAAAGATCGTGACTAAAGATAGTACTGTGAGAATGGTACAAGCGTTTTCGGTCGATCCGGCTGATTCCCGAAAGCTGTATGCAGCCATTTCCGTTGATGGCAGGCCCGCTTTTTACACCTCCGGCGACGGAGGCGCCAGCTGGCGGAAACAACATGAACTGACAGGGCTGACAAAAGCTATTTTTATTCATCCCGCTTCGCCCGTCAACGACAGGACGATCTACGTTTGCGGGCAAAACGCAATTACAAAACGGGAGAAAGGTGCCTGGAAAATCAATCGAAATCCTGAAGTAAAAGTGCTGACTGAGTTTACAGGCGGTTTTGACAGCAAAAGCAAAAGCTTTATTATCTATGCCATTTCAGGTACGTCTTACTTTAATTCAAACCCGGAAAGCTCAGGTATCTTTTATACCGGCAATGGCGGCGAAAGCTGGGAGAACAGGCAGGCGGGATTGACCGGCTTTGCGATGAAAGGCGCCGAAGTGCCCGAATGGCGGAGCATTGCTACCAGCGCATTGCACCCGGATGTCTTGTACGTATCGTACGCAAACCTGAAAGTCCACGCTGACACCACCTGCATTGGCGTGGCCAGGAGCGAGGACTATGGACGAACCTGGAAGCTGGTCTGGAAAGACGACCTGACCAAAAGCAGGCTTATTCCTTCCCCGAATTTCGAAACCGAATGGATTACCGAGCGCTTCGGCCCTACATGGGGCGAGAATCCTTTTTCGATAGGCGTGGCGCCTACCGACCCGGACATTTGCTATGCTACCGATTTTGGGCGTACCGTCAAAACGCAGAATGGCGGCAAAAGCTGGGAGCAGGTTTACACGCAGAAGAAGCCCGGTGGCGGCTGGATTTCGCGCGGTTTGGAAGTGACGACGAGCTATGCCGTTGTTTTCGATCCGTTTGACAAGAACCATGTTTTTATTGCCAATACCGATATAGGACTTATGGAAAGCCGCGATGGCGGGGAAAGCTGGCTAAGTGCTACCCGGGATAACGGCGTGCCCCGAACCTGGACCAACAGTACTTATTGGCTCGAATTTGACCCCGGGGTAAAAGGCCGGGTATGGGCGGCTATGAGCGGGACGCACGATCTGCCGCGTCCGAAAATGTGGCGGAAAAATGGTACGAAAGGCTACAAGGGCGGCATTTTGCTCAGCGAAGATGCCGGTAAAACCTGGAGGCCGGTCAGTAGCGACATCGGAGAGGGAGCTATGACGCATATCCTGGTCGATTCTGAAAGTGACCCCCAAAGCCGCACATTATATGTCTGCGTTTTCGGCAAGGGTGTATTTAAGTCCGTCGATGGCGGCAGAAGCTGGAAGCCGAAAAATAAGGGCATAGAGGGCGAAGAGCCTTTTGCATGGCGTATTTTCAAACGAAAAGAGGACAATGTTCTCTTCCTGGTCGTGAGCCGGCGCAGCGAAGATGGCAGCCTGGGAGCAGGCGACGGTGCCTTGTACCGGTCGGTCGACGGAGCCGAGTCATGGATGGAAGTCCGGCTACCCCGCGGCACCAATGGTCCCACGAGCCTGGCCGTCGATCCTGCAAACGCGCACCGGCTGATCCTCTCGGCCTGGGGCCGTAAATCGAACGGCAGGTTTTCCCCGGACACCGGCGGCGGGATTTTCATTTCCGAAGACGACGGTAAAACCTGGCAGCACGTACTGCAACATGACCAGCATATTCACGACATCACCTACGACGCGCGTATAAACACTTTCTACGCCTGCGGGTTCAACGGCTCTGCATACCGGTCGGAAGATGCCGGGAAGTCGTGGAAAAGGATTAAAGGCTATAACTTTAAGTGGGGTAAACGGGTAGAACCCGATCCGCGCGACCCGGAAAAGATATTTATAGTCACCTTCGGCGGCGGGATATGGTACGGTCCGGCCGGAGGTGATCCGGAAATGTCAAAAATGGAATAAGGTGTCCGACCTCAGTTGACAGGCTTTTTCTCCGTCGTCCCCACCAGATACAGAACCCGGTTACAGGCAAGGTAGTAGCAACCAGGCTCGCCAGGAATGCAAGGATCTTGGTTGGCAGCCCCCCAGATCAGGAACAGCCCCGAGATAAGCAGAATTACAAAAACCAATGTGTAAAGATGCATGTGACCGTCGAGGACAAAAGCGTAAGGGACAGCTTAGCATTCACCCTGTTCAATATCTTTCATAACCCCTTCAAGAAGCTTTTTTATCTGTCTGAACTTCTTGATTTTATCATCGATCTCAGCTACCTTTTTTTCAAAAAAGGATAGTATTTCTTCTTGAGTAGAGGTACTGCTGAACCAGGTGTTCATTAATTCCTTGATTTCCGAAAGGGTAAAGCCTACTTCCTTGGCGCCCTTAATTATCCCGATCCTTTCCACCACGGTTTCGTCATAATTCCTGTAGTTGTTGGTTTTGACGTTTTCATCGGTTTTACCCTGTATCAGCCCGAGGTTTTCGTAATACCTTAAGGTATGTATGGTGACGCCTGTCCGCTTCGATAATTCGTTAATCAGCATTGCTCTTCTTCCCGGTTATAAAAAAGTTAAAGTATATAGTATAGTCTATACTTGTAAGATGCAAATGTATGCCATATTTTTGCTCCCTCAAAGTATCCGGTGAAAGAAAATGAAAGTAATTATAACAGGGACAACCGGAATGATCGGAGAGGGTGTTTTGATAGAATGCCTGGTCCATCCTTCCATAACAGAAGTACTGAGCGTTAGCCGGAAGCCGACAGGGAAAAAGCACCCAAAGCTAAAGGAGTACGTCATCTCAGACTTCCTGTCAATAAAGGAAGACGACGAAAAACTGAAAGGATATGATGCCTGCTTTTACTGTGCAGGCGTAAGCGCCGTAGGAAAAACGGAGGAAGAATACAGGAAGATAACCTACGATACTACGCTGAATTTCGCAAAAGCTTTAGGGGCCGATCCCGGAATGTCTTTTGTATATGTGAGCGGGGGAGGGACGGACAGCACCGAGAAAGGCAGAATGATGTGGGCAAGGGTAAAGGGCAAAACCGAAAATGATCTGGCAAAACTTCCGTTTAAGCAGGCATTCGGATTCCGGATCGGCTTTGTAAAGCCGGCAGCGGGCCAACACCATGTTTTAAGCTACTACAAATATATCTCCTGGCTGTTTCCGGTAATAAGAACCCTTTTTCCCTCTATGTACAATACCATGAAGCAGGTAGCACATGCGATGATTTATGTGTCTCAAAACGGATATGAAAGAAACGTGATTCACGTGAAGGACATTCATAAAGTGAGCAGGTTGTAAGCCTGTTTTTGTTTCGCAGGGCGCGGGTACTTTCCTCAGCAGGGTAAGGCTGGGTTCAGAAAACGAAATTAATCTTATTCAGTTAGTACCTGAAAGGTGACGCTGAATATTCTTACCAATAATCAAACAGGAAGGCCTATTCTATTCTGAGAGGTTTTGCGGTTCCGCCTTTCATCTCTTCTTTTTTAACCTTTCCGGGTAAAACACGACCTGTATCAGGTTGTATTCCAATTGGCTGAAGTCAAATTTTTGGCCCTCTATCCTGAATTTTGAAAAAGGATACCATCTCAGGTTTGTTCTCAGGATCAGGGCTTCTTCCGTCTTGCCCGGTACGATATCCCAACCTAATGTGAAACCGGGTTCCAACCTTGAGCTGTAGTCAACGCTTTTCTGCCGGCCATCCGCCAGCTGGCTGTATTTTATCTTTTCATACGCTACGTTCAACCCCACAAAGGGGGCGAATCCGGTATAGTCAGTTAAAAAACGGTTTACCTCAAAGGCTAGTGAGTGTTTCCGGATAGTTTGCCTGTCGCCATATCCTTCGGTTACGAATTTTGGATTTCGAAAAGAAAACGCGGTAAATAAATTCGCTTTGTGAAAATGGTAACCAAGCGCTGCATCCAGACAGTTATTTGAGACCAGTCTTTTTTTCAGATAGGGCAATTCCTTCCGGTTGTATTCTGAGTCGGCAAGCGAAAAAGACATAGAGGGGCCTATCCCTACGAAAAATGCCCCGGATCTTTCGGCTTTATAAGAGAGTTTTGAAGTAGTTGGATAGTCATTCCATCGGTCGATGGTTTCCTTTTTGTTATCACGGGATAGATCGAAAGCATAAAGCAGCCCAAGAGAGAGATTTACAGGAGGCGTTTTTATGACTGATTTGACCGTCTTGCTGAGCGGATAGTCCCATCGGGCGTCAGAATAATAATGTACACCCAGGCGCAGGCCAAAATTCCGGTGGCTGTACAGAACCCCCGCTTCATACTTCAGCAAAAAGTCCTTTGAAAGCGTAGGCTGATTTTCATCGGGTTTGATGATTTGCCGGAAATCCATCGCTGCCCAGCTGATCCCCAGATAAGGAGCTATTTTCTTTTGTTTTACCGCCCAGGGATAATACCTGGCGCCGGTTACTACTGAATGATCGAGGCGAAAATCGGTATCTTCATTTTTTTTAAGGTTCAATTGATCAAGAGGAAAGGTAACATAGAATTCTGCACGTCCCCAGAAGTGAAAAGCCCCCCAGGTAAGATATTGATTTATGGCGGCCGGTTGTTTAAATGAGATTACTTGATTATCCCCGATGCGCTTACCACTAAATGACGGGGCGCCAACGGCGCCTGCTTCGAAGTAAGTCCGGGCAAAGTCCAGTCGCTCTTTGGGTTTGGCGGAAATAGTGTCTTGCGCAGACAAATGAAAGGCCGGAAGCATCGAAACCCCCAGAAGGATTCTCTTCAACATACTTTTGCTTTTGAATGATTATTTCAGCGCAAAAGTATACTGGCCTCAAAACCATCACAATCAGTCGAAAGTATGGAATCCGCCACCAGAGGCTATTTCATACAAATGTATGAGGAATGTGTATCAGTCGCTCAGGAGTTTTAAAAGTTCGACCCGGTTCCTGACACTGCATTTCCTGTAAATGTTGCTGCTATGCGTTTTTACCGTTGGGATAGAGATAAAGAGCCGGTCACAAATTGCCTGGTAACTGGCCCCCTCTAACAGTAAATCCGCTACCTGGCGCTCCCGCTCCGTTAGTCCGTAGTTTGTCAGTGCAGGTTTTCCAGGGCCTGACAGCCCCCTGATTACTGCCAGCCGTTTAAGGTCGTCGTAAATTTTATTCGTACTCAGCAAAATGAATACAAAAGGGAGGATGAACCCTATTTTAAGGTTATGGTACTGGTCCCCAAAACCGTATTGGAGAGTAAAATAAAGCGGTATCAGTATTAAAAAGACGACAGCAAAGATCCGGTTAGACTTCTCCAGGTGAACATATATTTTCCGGGGTTTTGTCACCCTGATTAGGATCATAGAGCCGGCAACCGAACTGACCAGAAATAACACGACCGGCCACTGCAGGTATCGAATGTGACCTGTGAAACAGGCGATAAACCCGGTCATAAAAAGGAGCAGGCTTACCCGGATATGCATTTTTTTTAGATTAGCTGAAATAGTGTGTTCTCTTTCGGCCAGCGTGTTCAGCAAAGTCGTCGACGCTACTATCACCATACACAATAGTATGGAAACATCGGAAGCAGTTGTCCCGAATGCAGACGTCAACAGGGGAGATAGGGAAAAAGCGATAATCAGCAAGAGTAATGATCCTGTAAAAGCAAGTGTTTCCAGCGATTCAATATGTCGCTTATAACAGATTATCCCGAGTGTCAGGGAGACGATCAACCCTGTGTAGGCCACTGCCAACAGCATGAGTTCGATAACTTCCATGGGCTGATGATGATTCATTCTACCTGCAAATATCACCACTTACTCATGTAAGGCTGTAGTAGCAATGAAAAAATCTTTTTCATACATGGATGAGACGGGATTCAGGGATGGAGATTAGTAGCGCCCACGGAGATAAAAAAAGAAATGAATGGTACTTTTTTGGGATTAATCTGGCCTGTATGGTACGGTTTCCGATTACTGGTAGTTTTTATTGAATAAGAATTTCTTGTTTTATTTATTTGCCTACTAATTCTGTAGATTAAGTATATAAAATTATAAAATGTATGTGCGGCAGTTGCAGTTTACCTTAAGCCCCGGGGGGGAGTATCTGACGGACAAATTAGCAGGTAAGACCATCGAATTTTTGATCAGACAGTCCGATTCTTATTAATACGTTAAAATCAATAGAACATGAAACTCCAATTTTTATTATTCATCTTGAGCTGCTTTGCGGCTGTTGCGGGCTTTGCGCAGCCTGCTGAAAAATCAGAGAGGCGCCCGCTTTTGTCTTTCGACGAATTTACGGAGGTGTTTGACAAAGCCGGTGATAAGGCACAGGTGCTGGATGCGCGGTCGGCCGAGGAATACGAACAGAATCATATCAAAGGTGCTATCAATGTTGACACGGAAGAGCGCTTTGAGAAAGTGGCTGCTACGCTGGACAAAAACCTTCCGGTGTTTGTCTATTCAATAGGAAACGGTCGTAGCGGGCGCCTGGCACAACAATTGGATCAAAAAGGGTTCACCCGGGTATATGAAATCCCGGGCGGCCTCAGCAAATGGATCGGAGAAGGGAAGCCCGTTGTATCTACGGTAGGAGAGGGATTGACCATCGATGAATACCAAACGCTTGTAGCAAAAGACGAATGGGTCCTGGTGGATGTTACTTCCCGCTATTGTCCCGGTTGTAAAAGGCTCGATCCTGTATTGGAAAGTTTCGAAAAGGAGGTTTCGGGAAAGGTGAAAGTGGTAAAGATCGAAGCCTATGAAAACAAGAAGCTTACCAAAGACCTGCAGGTAAAAGGTCTGCCGACGCTGCTGCTTTATAAAAACGGAAAAGTCATCTGGATAAAGAGCGGCCTGGTTTCGCAGGACGAGCTGATCGCGAAAGTCATCGAGTAGAGAAATTTTTAATGTATTATTCTGCTAAGTCTACGGGATAAAAGTATTTATCCTGAGAATTAAACTTTGCCCGGAAAATGAAAATCAAACAGGTTTGGTATTTCGCCATAATTCTTTTGGCGGGTATCAGCGGCCGCGCCTATGCGCAACAAAAACTAAACGGAAGTGTGCGGGATGCCTCGGGAGAGCTCCTGCCCGGCGCGAATATTGTGAGTCAAAAAGCCGGTATATTCTCCATTACCGATCTGGATGGCAAGTATGAAATAGCAATAAAGGAATTTCCGGTTACGCTGACATTTTCCTTTGTGGGTCTTCGATCCGAGGAAATTGTATTAACTAAGCTGCCTGCCGGGGCGCTGGATATCGTACTGCAAAACGCCAACAACCTGAACGAGCTGGTTGTGGTGGGATATGGCCAGCAACGGAGGTCTGACATCACCGGTTCGGTAGCGTCGGTTCCCCTGGAACTACGTTCGCAGCCGGTTGCTTCGGTTGAACGTTTATTACAGGGAACTATTCCCGGAGTAGTTGTTACGCAAACTTCGGGCCAGCCCGGAGGAGGGGTCAGTGTCCAGGTAAGGGGAAACAATTCTATCAACGCAGGTTCAGATCCGCTGTATGTAATCGATGGCTTTCCGATTAACAACGACTACGGCGTGAATGACGCGGGTGTCACCAACGGGCCGAAAATCAACCCTTTGTCGACTATTAATACGGCCGATATAGAGTCGATTGAAGTATTGAAAGATGCATCTGCCACCGCTATCTATGGTTCGAGGGGGGCCAATGGGGTGGTAATCATCACAACGAAATCGGGAACAAAAAACAAATCGACCATAACATATGACGGCTTTTACGGGGCACAGAGTGTAATAAGAACGATTCCACTGCTGAATGCTGCAGAATGGTGGCAATTGCGTAAAGATGCTGCTATCAATACAGGCCGACCGGTTTCTTTTCCAGCGACTGTCGGTTATTCACTTGATACCACCGGAGCAGGAACAGACTGGCAGGACGCAGCTTTCACGAGCGCAGCCATCCGGAATCACAGCCTGTCGTTCCTGGGAGGAACCGACAAAACCAGGATTGCCTTTTCAGGTAACTATTTCAAACAGGATGGTATACTGCGGAATACAGATTTCAGACGTATTTCAGGACGCCTGAACCTGGAACATGAATTGCGGTCTAACCTTACATTAGGCGCCAATATAACTGCGAGCAATTCGAAAGCGAAAGTCGCTCCCGAAAACATCGTTTCAAATCTTTTGCAAACGCCTCCTGCATTACCCGTATTTCAGGAAGACGGGAGCTACGTAGTGGTGAGCCCGTTCGAATCAAGTCTGGCAAATCCCATCAACTCTTTGTTTAACCAGGTTAACAACACGAATATTAATCGGATCCTTGCAAGCACGTCGCTGGACTATACTATTATTCCGGGTCTGAAAGCAAGAATACTGTTGGGCACCGACATTATTGACAACAAACAAAACAGGTACCTGCCGAGCAGTACTTACGAGGGGTTGGCTGTTCAGGGGCTTGCTTACGTAGGAACCCGGTTTACCTCTAACTGGTTGAATGAGAATACGATTACCTACGACAAAGAGTTCGGGAAATCCCGTCTTAATTTTGTCGGCGGGTTTACAGCGCAGGAGTCAAAAACAGAAGGTACGGTAGCCGCCGCTTCGGGTTTTGCAAGCGACGCTTTTACATACAATAACCTCGGCCTCGGCATTACCAATCAGACTCCTTCTTCGTCGGAAGAAAGCTGGTCGCTGGCTTCATGGCTCGGCCGCGTGAATTATGTTTATGATGACCGCTACCTGTTTACGGCGACGCTCCGTGCCGACGGATCTTCAAAGTTTGGGGCAGGTAATAAATGGGGCTATTTCCCTTCAGCGGCGATCGGCTGGAACCTGAGCAGCGAGAAGTTCTTTATCGAAAACTTCCGCAAAATAAACCAGTTTAAGCTCAGACTGAGCGCCGGATCTACAGGTAACCAGAGCATTCCAGCTTACAGTTCTCTTTCAAAACTGGGCTATTTCCGCTACAATTTCTCCAATACGACCGTATCCGGCTATGCACCCACGACCATACCGAACACCGCCCTTAGTTGGGAAAAGACATTCCAGCTTGATTTTGGGATAGATGCGGCCTTTTTCAACAACCGGATAAGCGTGACAGCGGATTATTATTACAAAAAAACAACCGATCTCCTGCTCGACCGGATTGTGCCGGGTACTTCCGGACTGGCAATCTTAACGGGCGGGCAGACAGCTTCTATTTACCAGAACCTGGGCGCGGTGTCAAACGAAGGCTATGAATTGTACGTCAATTCCAGGAACCTTGTGAATCAGTTCAAATGGAATACTATTTTTATTTTCGGACGGAATACCAACAAGATACTCAGCCTGGGAGATGACGTCGATAACATCATCCCTGTTATTTCGCAGCCATCTATTCTCAAGGTAGGTTACCCGGTCGGATCGTTCATCGCGTACCAGACAGACGGTATAATCCAGCAGGGCGACGATGCTTTGACCCCCCAGCAGAACAAAAATCCCGGCGGGCAGAAGTACAAGGATATAAACGGTGACAAGCAGATCACACAGGCTGATGACCGCATCCTGATAGCAAATCAGCCCGGCGTTAATTTAGGGTTAACCAATACCTTCTCTTACAAAGGATTTGATCTGACCGTGTTCTTCCAGGGAGCATTCGGGGCGAAGCTTTATAACACAAACCGGGCCTGGCTGGAATTGGGCACAGGGTATACCAATGCTTCAAATGTAGTTTTGAACCGCTGGACGCCCGCCAATACGGACACCGATGTAAAGGCAGCTTATCTTGATCCGGCCATTACAATTTCCGACCGCTTTATTGAAGACGCAAGCTATATCCGGTTGAAAAACATTTCACTTGGTTATAATATACCATCGTTCGTGTTGAAAAGGTTGGGCCTGAATAACCTGCGTTTCTATATCCAGGCCCAGAATGCGGCGACCTGGACGAAATATACCGGTTTTGACCCTGAAGTGAGTCGTAACGAACAGAGCCTGATCAGCAAGGGGATCGATAATAGCGTCTATCCCAACGCCAAATCGTGGCAGGCCGGTCTTAGCTTTTCTTTTTAAGTAGTATCTAAATCAGATATCAGCAATCAGAACCGGCCGGTAACAGGAAGCCGGTGGCTAATTATTATTCGAATGAGAACGTACATCAAACCGCTCATATGGGCTCTTGCAGCGCTGACGCTGACATCGTGCGAAGATTTCCTCCGGGAAGAGCCGTCATCCTTCATTTCAGAAGACCAATATTATAAAACACGTGAGGACGCGATCAATGCGGTCAACGCGGTTTATTTTTTCCTCAATGCACAACCAGGGCAAACTCCCTACAACGTATTGTTTAATACCGGGATGAACATGGCCGGAGACGATGAGGATCCGGGCCCCGGAGCAACGAATCCCGATGTCCGGTCGCTGTCCGTGCTGGCCCATGCCTCGACTAATCTCCGTGTTTTTGAAATCTGGCAACAGCATTACTCAGCGGTGAAACGCGCCAATGTAGCGTTGGAAAAAATTCCGGAAATAGATTTTGATAAAACATTGAAGACGAGATTGCTGGGAGAAGCGAAGGCTTTGCGGGCACTGTTCTACTTCAACCTGGTGCGTCTTTATGGCGACGTTCCTTTGATAACCGGATACCAGAAATTCGTAAATGCCGCGGATTACGCAGTTGCGCGGACTCCGTCTGCCGAAGTATACGCCCAGATAGAAAAAGACCTTATAGAAGCGGCAGCAGCTTTACCTGCATCCTATTCCTCTCCCGATATAGGCCGTGTTACCGCAGGTGCAGCGAAGGCGCTTCTGGCAAAGGTTTATCTTACCAAGGCATCGTTGCCCCTGAACCTGCCTGCTAACTATGCGGAAGCGGTCAGAATCGCCGAAGAGGTAATTTCGCCTGCCGACGGAGGTAAAGGTATATATGGGTACGCCCTGCAGGAAAATTATTCAAGAGTATTCCTGCCCGCATATAAGAATAACAGCGAACATATCCTTTCTGCGCAGTTCAAATCCAATTCAATGGCGCAGGGAAACAGTGAGAGCTCCAGAACTATCATGTCGGGCGTTCCGGGTTTACCAGGTAACTATGCGCATATGGTGCGTTACTATAAAAAAGGTAATGACCCTTATTTCAGTATTTATAAGCTGTATGCTCAGGGAGATAAGCGCCGTGATGTTACTTTCGTCCGCAATTTTACCAGTCCGTCAAATGGCCGGAAGTACGGGATCGCGTTTACCAACCCGTTGGCTCCCGGTGATTCGGTAGTGTTCTGGAATAAATTGTGGGATCCGGATGTACTTAGCACACCGGCGCAATCGGCTGCCAATGTTCATATTATCCGCTATTCGGATGTATTGCTGATCCATGCTGAAGCAGAGAATGAATTGAATGGCCCGACTGCAAAGGCTTACAAATCCCTTAACATAGTCCGTAAAAGGGCCGGGCTTCCTGATCTTGAACCGGGATTAACCAAAGATGAGTTCCGCGAAGCCGTTTACCTTGACCGCCGGCTGGAATTATGCTTTGAATACTCGAGATGGTTTGACCTGATCCGTCAGAAAGATGCTTCGGGCAAGGGAACCCTGGTGCGGAACCTGCACGAAGCAGGAAAAACAAACACAACTGAAAAAAACTATCTGTATCCGATCCCGCAGGCGGAATTGGACAATAACCCTTTGTTAAAACAAAATCCGGGATGGGAATGAAACGTATAACGCTATCAGTAATCGCTGCTTTGATATTTGCCGGTCTGCCGGGATATTCGCAACACAGTCCGGTTCAGCCTTTTAAAGGGGATATCGGCGCAACAGTCGAGAAAACCAGACAATCGTGGCCTGAGTCCTTAAAAGCTCCCGGAGGCGCCCCCAATATCGTTTGGATCTTACTTGATGACGTAGGTTTTGGAGCCATATCAAGCTTCGGGGGGCTTATCAGAACGCCGGTGCTGGACTCTTTAGCCAGCCAGGGACTCCGCTACACAAACTTTCATACGATCGGGATTTGCGCGCCTACCCGTGCGGCGCTCCTGACCGGCCGCAACCACCACTCTGTACACATGGGGCTTTTCCCGGACAACGCTATCGGGACGCCCGGGTATGACGCGCTGATACCATTTGAAAAGGCGACCGTCGCCGAAGTTTTGAGAGAAAACGGGTACAATACTTTTGCTTTGGGTAAGTGGCATATTACACCGCTCAAAGACCTTACGCCGGCCGGGCCGTTCCATAGGTGGCCTACCGGCCGGGGTTTTGACCATTTCTACGGGTTTCCCGCGAGAGGGAGTATTGACCAATGGCACCCCGAGCTTTGGGAGGATATTACCCGTGTGCCTGACCGGCAGGATGGCAGGCATTTCAACGAACTGCTGTCCGATAAAGCAATCAGTTATATCGCCCAACAGAAATCTGTCAGCCCGGAAAAACCATTTTTCCTCTATCTGGCGCCGGGCGCCGCCCATTCACCGCACCAGGTCTCTAAAGAGTGGATAGATCAATACAAAGGAACGTTTGACGAAGGCTGGGATGTTTACAGGGAGCGCGTAATAGCCAATCAGAAAAAACTCGGCATCATCCCGGAGTCGACCCGGCTTCCGGAAAGGAACCCGGGGATTGTAGCCTGGAACACGTTGTCGGCTGACCAGAAAAAGCTTTATACCCGCCTGATGGAAACTTACGCGGGCTTCCTGACCTACACAGACCGTGAAATAGGAAGGATCGTAAACAGTTTGAAGGAACTTGGTCAGTTGGATAACACCTTGATCATTGTTTCGGTAGGCGATAACGGAGGAAGCAAAGAAGGTACGCTCGACGGTGTTGTAAATAACTATGGCCCGGGCTTGTCGAGAGAAGCTATTTTTGCGAAATCTCTGGCGGATATCGACCTGATCGGGACAGAATACAGTAAAAATAATTTCCCCCTGGGCTGGGCTGCCGCTACCAATACGCCTTTCAGGCAATGGAAGCAGGATGCCAATACCGAAGGCGGGACAAGAAACCCGCTTATTGTTTTCTATCCCTCAAAAATAAAAGACAAAGGGGGAGTACGGCATCAGTATGGCCATGTGATCGATATACTGCCTACCACGCTGGAAATTGCAGGGCTTAAGACACCGCCTTCGATCAACGGCTATCCGCAACAACCGTTTGAAGGGGTGAGCCTGGCCTATAGTATCGACAACCGGTCGGCGCCTTCCAGGCATATAACGCAGTATTTTGAAGTAAAAGGCACACGTTCGATCTATCATGACGGATGGAAGGCGGGTACGCTTCATAAGGCCGGCGATGATTTTGAGAAAGATGTCTGGGAGCTCTATCACCTCAATGAGGACTATAACGAGTTGGTAAATCTTGCAGATAGAGAGCCCAAAAAACTGGCAGAGTTGAAAAAGCTGTTTGAATCGGAGGGGAAGAAATACAATGTTTTCCCATTGAAAGACCTGTCGGATCCGGTTCTCCGCATCACTGCATTTGACGGGTTAAAGAAGGTGAAACTTTATGCCGGTACCCCCACTATTCCTGATGTAGCCAGTCCGTTATCCAACAAGCGGGATTTCAGGGCGATAGCAGATGTGGTATTGCCGGACAAAGGTACTGAAGGAGTCCTTTTTTCCAGAGGAGGAAGAGAGGGAGGATTTAGCTTTTATATTCAGAACAACCGCCTGAAGTTTACTTATACTATATCAACAGACAATAGTGTGACGCTTACTTCTTCAGAGCAGGTACCCCTTGGGACCTCGAAACTTTTGGCAGACGTGAAGTATTCGGGAGATAAATCGGGCACAATTTCCCTGTTTATCGGAGACAGGAAGGTCGGCGAAGAGAATTTTGGAGCTACAGTTCCCAACCCGTCGTATCACGAAGGTTTGAACCTTGGTTTTGATGATCTGACGCCGGTTGCGGATACCTATAAAGTCCCGTTCAGGTTTACAGGCAAGCTAAACAGTGTGACCTTCGTGTTTCCTGACGGGAAGTAGAAGCGCCGGACGATTTTTGCATGTATTATATTTGAACTATTTTTTTATTAGTATAGACTATTATTGACTATTTATCTGTGTCTGAGTAAGATGGATATAGCTTGTTTATAGGTATAAACGGAGAACTATTTTTACTTTATAGGTCAAAACTTTTCTATAGTCGTTTTACCTAAAAATGTAATAGTGGAAATTCTTATATATGACCGGTATCCAATGCTTAGTACTTTTATCAGGAAACTGATAGAAGATGAACTGCCTCATAACAAAGTTGCTGTTACCGGCTATCCGTTAGAAGATAGACTATCCCGGAAGCTGAATTATGATATCGTCGTTATAACAATATCTAAAGAAGATGCGATAAATTTCACCCTGGACCTTATCAGGGAGATATCCGGCGTACATCCGGAATCAAGGCTGCTGGTTTTCGATACGGGCAGCCCTGATTACCGGGAAATGCCGTTATACTTTCGTGCAGGCGGATGGGGTTATGTATCTATTTCATATTCTGTTGATAACATAAAAACCTGCCTGAGCAGGTTATATGAAGGACAGAGATTTATTCCTTATGAAGGTGTGGAATGGATATTGGACAATCATAAAGATATACTAAGTGCAAAAGTAAAATACGGCATAAAATCGAAACCGTTTACCCCTTCCGAGCTCTGCGTAGCGAAGGCGCTGATACGGGGAAAGAGAGTTTCGGATATAGCAAGGGATTCGGATAGAAAAATATCGACCATTAGCACCTTAAAAAGGAAATTAATGGAGAAGGTAGGAGTCGATAATATTATTGAGCTGAGAACGGTAATGCAATCAATGGAAGAAAGTGTTTCCTGACTTGCTTGTATCCTTTGCCATAACCTCTACTTTTGCCGGTGTAACAAATTAATGGTCAACCGGTCTATTAAAAATGGCGGATACACATGCCCAGTTTTTTAAAAAGATAAAGAATTCCGTAGCTGTTGTTTTTGACAATCATCAGCTTTTTGCAGACTCATTCGGAAAAATGCTGGAAAACCTGCAACTTTTCCGGGATGTGCATACGTTCAGTAATGAAACCGACCTGATCCACTATCTGATCAATTTCCCCTATGATACCCCCGGCTATTTTTTCCTGGATTATTATCTTGAAGAAAAGACGGCTCTGCCGCTGGTTACGGATGTGAAAAGGATGTGCAGGTCGTCGCGGGTCATCATTGTAAGCGTAGTCACCGGCCCGGTCCTGATCCGGAACCTGGCGGAGCATCCCCGGATCGACGGAATTATTTCCAAATATTCCGGATCGCCGGAAGTAATAGAATGCATAAGAGAAGTAGCCGGCGGGAGGAAGTACGTGGCCGGATACCTGCGGGATATTCTTGCACAGAATGCCGGAGTAGAGCAGATGCCGTTTTCCGACAGGGAGCTTGAGATCCTGCAGATGGCTTCCCTCGGGCTCACGGTCGATATTACAGCCGGGAAGCTGAACATCAGCAGGCATACCGTAGCGGCGCACCGGCGGAAAATACTGGCCAAAGCCAACTGCAACAGTATAGCTGAGCTGGTGGTGCTGGCGCGTGAACGGAAATGGATATAGCAGGAAGGAGGCAATCGAAAAACATTCTACAGAAGAACATGTATACAATCATCCGGAAAGCCCTGAAGACCTTTGTGCTGCTGTCCGTTTTTTTTCAGGCATATGGTCAGGAACGCGGTGCAGCACCGGCTGAAGAGCAGTTCGGGGTTTTGAAAATGCAATATGAAAAAGGAGAGCTTTCAAAGTCCCGGTACCTGCACCTGGCGGACTCTTTGCTGATCAGTTTTTTTACCGGCGGCACCTATTTCGAGCGGAAGGAGCTGGAAGGGCACCTGTCGTTTTTTAAAGATATAGCCTGGAGCGAAAAGGAGTTCGGAATGCAGCGTATCAACTATTTCGAGCATTTTATGAACAATGCACTGATGCAAAGAAAAGGCGGAGAGGCGATTTATTTCTCTGAAAAGGTATCCCGCGAGATTACGGGTGATCCCGACCGGAAATCGCTGGTCGAGCTCTTCACGAAGTGCATGTTCTATATAAAAAATAAGAATTATACCAAGGCTGCAACTTTTTATAAAGAAGAAGCGGATCTGATACGGGCTTACCCCGAATCGCTGAAAACCGGCGAAGTGTCGGCTGATGAGGCACTCAAGGCCATGCACCTGCTGTCGATCATCATAACGCCTTACACAGAGCTGAACGATACTACTGAAGTGCTGAATACAGTTGAGACTGCTGAGCGGCTTTCGCACGAGCTGAAACCGCTGATCAGCGACGACAGGGAGAAGGTCGCCATGACCCAGATCCTGCTGAACAGTATGCGCTATTTCAAGTGTATCTTCCTTAAGGATTATCCCGGCGCAAAGACGGAGCTCCTGGCAACCCGTAAGTTGCTGGACGAGGAAAAGAACCTGGCCGAATACGTTTCGGTAGCAGGAGAGTACAATCTCCTGGAGTGGTGGATATCGTATTACCTCGAAATCAAAGACAATACAAACGCTGCTGCTTACCTGGAACGGTTCGCAGCTACACCGCCCATTTCCGAGGATTACAATAGCATGCTTAATACGTTCAGAGCGCGTCTTAAGGCGAATGAGGGCCATTACAAAGAAGCTTACGATATCATGGTCACCGCCGGAAAAGACAAGGACGGGTTGTATGCCGGAATGATGAATGAGCTCGATGACCTGCTTTATTCGCATACGGCTTCTGAAATGAGCCAGATCGCATTACAGCGTGCAGAAGCTGAGAAAAAGCGCCAGACAGCCTGGATTGTAGTTATTTCGGTGCTGGCGGCGGGAGGCCTTATAGCGGCCTACCTGAGGATGAGGCGGGAAAAGCGAAAGTCTGCTGAAATCGTTGCCCTGCTGAACCAGGAAGCAAATCTTCAGATCGCCATCCTGGAAGAGGAGAAGCGGCAGGCTAGCCGTAAAGAGCAGGAACGTATTGGGCTTGAGCTGCACGACGGACTGTCGGCGTCGATGGCGGCGCTGCTTTACCAGGTAGGCGATATCGCCGCGGAAATACCGGAGGCCGGCCGGAAGCTGACCGAGGTGCGGAAACAGATGGAGCAGGTATACCAGGCCGTCCGAAACAAAAGCCACTACTGGCACGATAATTCCGGAGAGGGTGCCGGGGGATATTTTCAGCTACAGGTAGAAAAGCTGACCCAAACGCTGCCGGATACGCGTTACGCCAAAGAAATAGAAATCGACAGCGACGCTGTAAGTAGTCTCGGTCTTAACCAGCGGGTAGAAATCCTAAGGATCGTCCAGGAGGCCGTCACCAATATTCTGAAGCATGCCAGAGCCAGTGTGGTGAATATATTTCTCTACAAAAAAGGCAGCGAGATCGTTTTGCATATCAGTGACAACGGGAAAGGGTTCGACCCGCAGAAGGTAAAGGCCGGGTCAGGCCTGGGACTGAAGTCCATCTCGGAACGGGCAGCCCGGCTGAACGGGCGGCTGGAAATCAGTTCCGGTAAAGAAGGCTCATCCCTGGAAATAAGCTTCACTGGTTAATTTTTTGTGCTGATTTTTTTTGCAAAATTTTCTCATTTTTTATTTTTGCCAGCAGCTTTAACTCAAGGTCTGAACGCAGACTTTGTAGTCATTCTTTAATAAATAAAACTTAGTAATAACTTTTGTTTGTTAGATTATGTCAGTTTCTTGTTCAATTTTCAAAAAGTACAACTTTCGTTCTTTTTGCGGTTTGATGTTCATGATCGGACTTTCCGCAAATCTACAAGCTCAGACTTCAGCTAAATCCGATCAGAAATCCTCTTTTAAAGCCAGCTTGTTTAACCTGGAAGCGGCCGCGAACGAAACATTCCGTTATTCGGCGACACTTTATAATGCGGCGGCAGAATCCAGGTATTATGCTCTGGGCGCAAAGCTGCCTCCGGGATGGTTTGCTACCTTCCGGACAATGGGAAGCCAGGTGACTTCAGTGCTCCTTGAGGCGGGGAAAACGCAGGAAGTTTCGATAGAGATCAATGCGAGCCCTTATTCGAAGCCGGAAAAGTACGGGATACCCGTTACGGCAGTTTCGGCCGGCGACACGCTTATGCTTAACCTGGAGGCCGTACTCAAAGGAGCCTACGGAATCGAGCTTACGACACCTTCAGGGCGGCTTAGCGAAGATGTCACGGAAGGCAGTGTAAAAGAGATTGTATGTACGGTAAAGAATACCGGGACATTACTTCTTACGGATGTAGAGCTGGCATCGCAGACCCCTCCCAAATGGCAGGTAACTTTTGAGCCCTCTAAAATCGAACGTATAGATCCTGCCGGCTCGGTCGATGTAAAGGCTACGGTCAGGGTGCCCGACAAAACGATTGCCGGCGACTACGTATCTACGTTTACGGCTAAAAATCAGAACGCCAGTTCCAACGCATCATTCCGGATTACGGTCAAGACTTCGATATTGTCAGGCTGGTTCGGTATCCTGGTAATATTAGCAGCTATCGGTTTGGTTTACAGGCTAATCAGTAAGTACGGTAGAAGATAGAATAGTATGGAAAATCCTGTCATTGATTTGAAGGGGTTGACTAAATGCTATGGTTCTCTGAAAGCCGTCGATAACCTGAACCTGACCATCGGGAAAGGCGAAATTTTCGGATTACTGGGCCCGAACGGCGCAGGAAAGACGACGACTATCCTGATGATGCTGGGGCTTACCGAACCAACCTCCGGTAAGGCAATGATCTGCGGCGTGGATGCAACCACCCATCCGATCGGGGTGAAGCGAAAAGTGGGCTATATGCCCGATAGCGTAGGCTTTTACGATAGCATGACAGCCCTTGAAAACCTTGTTTACACTGGTAAACTAAACGGTATCCCGGCCGGTGAAGCGAATGAGCGCGCCCTGGACCTGATGAATGCGATCGGGTTGGGAGCCGCAATACATAAAAAAACGTCGGTTTTTTCCCGGGGAATGAAACAGAGGCTGGGCCTGGCTGAAGTTTTGATCAAGCGTCCCGAAGTAATTATACTTGACGAGCCTACGCTGGGCATCGATCCTGCAGGTGTCAGGGAGTTTCTTGCACTTATCCGTCAACTGAGCCAGGAACAGGGGTTAACGGTGCTGCTGTCGTCGCACCATTTGCACCAGGTGCAGCAGGTCTGCGACCGGGTCGGTATTTTCGCCGGCGGTAAAATGCAACTGGAGGGTGATATCAGCAAACTCTCGCAAAGCTTATTTGCCAACGAAACTTACTCGGTGACCATAACCCTGAAGGAACCGCTATCATTGCCCTGGGAACACGCGGCTGAGCTCGGGAGCATGGAAGATGTAGCGCAAACAGATATTGCGGAAACGCTTGTTACCGTAGCCTGTTTGTCCGATATAACGCCCGATATCGTTCGCTTCTTTGTACATAAAGGACTTGATATAATGGGCGTCCATAAGAAGGAGATCGGGCTGGATGAAATTTATCAGAAATACTTTGAAAACAACTTAACCCAAGACAATACAAATGAAAAGCCTCGCGGTATTTTCCATGGGTATTTCAACAGGAAATAAAGGCTCCCGGGGAGCCTCTGCTCCATTCGGGGTGATGGTGGCCAAAGAAGTGGCTGATCATATCCGGAGCTGGCGGTTTATCATATTGCTGGCCCTGGTTATCCTGACCTTCTTCGGTGCGCTGTATGTGTCGTTAAGCAATATAAAAGGTGCAGTTTCAAATGCGCAGGATCCGGAAAGCATGTTCCTGTACCTTAAATTGCTGACTACTACCGACGGCAGTATGCCGCCCTTTCATGTGTTCCTGAATTTCCTCGGCCCGCTGCTAGGGATCGCATTGGGCTTTGATGCGATCAATTCGGAGCAGAATAACGGTACGCTGATTCGCGTGATGGCTCAGCCGGTATATCGCGATAACCTGATCCTTGCCAAATTTGTGAGCGCCATAATCATTGTAAGTTATCTTTTTGCAGCGCTCGCTTTGCTGATGATTGGCGCCGGGTTGTTTCTGACCGGGGTTTTGATCGAGCCTGCAGAGATACTGCGTATTTTTAGTTTTGTCCTGATAAGCGTTATTTACGTAGGTTTCTGGCTGAGCTTATCCATTTTGTTTTCAATTGCGTTTAAACAGACGGCTACTTCGGCGCTGACGGCAATCGGAGTCTGGTTATTTTTTACCGTTTTTTACCAGATTGTGATCAACCTGGTGGTTAAGGCATTTATACCGAAGCAGGCCATGCTTACAGAACTGGCTGTGATCAGGTACAATGAGCTGATCCTTAATTTACTTCGCCTGGCCCCCAGTCAGCTTTACTCCGACGCTACTACTACACTATTGATGCCTTCGGTGCGGAGCCTGGGGCCGCTTACCATGGAACAGATGGCAGGGGCTATCCCTTCCGTGCTTCCGTTTAAAGAAAGTTTAATGGTTGTCTGGCCGCAGGTTAGCGGGTTGCTGGCTGCAACGGTTTTTTGTTTTGCCTGGTCGTACTATCTGTTTATGCGGAGGGAAATCAGAAGTTGAAATTATCTCGAAACAGTCTGCAGGTGGTGATTAGAGTTTTTGCTGTCTCAGAGGAGAGGATACGTAGTATTTTAACATCTTTTTTTTCTTTTATAAGATAGTTAAAACTAATTTACAAAGATGATGCAAACCCAAACCCAAACCCAAATCAGAATTAAACTTGCCGCCTTCATGTTTCTCCAGTATTTCATTTGGGGTTCATGGTACGTAAGTATGGGGACATACCTCAGTAAGACGCTTCAGTTCGACGGCTCGCAAATCGGCCTGGCCTATGGAGCCTTCGCTATCGGTGCAATGATCTCGCCGTTCTTTGTAGGCCTGCTTGCGGACCGGTACTTCGCATCCGAAAAAATTCTCGCCCTTCTCGGGATCTTAGGAGGCGTATTGTTATTCCTGCTTCCGGGCATGACAACGTTCGGATCGTTTTATCCCACGTTAATTGTGTACTGTACTACTTTTTTACCCACATTAGCGCTGGGAAATTCTCTTTCATTACACCACCTTACCGATCAAAAGCGTGATTTCCCGCGTGTCAAAGCGCTGTCCTCTGTGGGATGGATCGCCGGGGGGCTGACACTTAGCATTCTTTTCAAAGGTGAGCAATCGGCGGTGCAATTCTACCTGGCGGGAGCTGTTTCGGTTTTATTCGGCCTTTTCTCCCTTACTCTACCCCATACACCTCCAAAGAAGACCGGTAAGGATGTTAGCCTGGGCAATATCCTCGGTCTCGACGCGCTTGCACTTATGAAGAAGCCGTCCTTCGCTATTTTTATTCTGTGCATGTTCCTGATTTGTATTCCCCTGTATTTCTACTTTGTAAACATGAATTTATATGTTACCGAGCTACAGTGGACTTATTCGGCGGCCAAAATGTCTCTTGCGCAGGTTTCGGACGTTGTATGCCTGATCTTACTACCGTTCATCCTGAGAAGCCTGGGTTATAAGAAGACGATATTTTTAGGTATCCTGTTTTGGGCGATCCGGTATTTTCTTTTGGCAGGAAGCGTGGATTC
>CAZLTN010000059.1:0-31972 GCA_964562455.1 uncultured Cytophagales bacterium | reverse complement strand
GAAGAAATATCGTATACCACCCGGTTTACTCCTCTTACCTTGTTGATAATCTCGTTGGAGACATCGGCCAGGAAAGAGTAAGGAAGGTGAGCCCAGTCAGCAGTCATCCCGTCGACTGAGGTAACGGCCCTGAGCGCCACTACATTTTCGTAAGTCCGTTCATCTCCCATTACACCTACACTCTGTACCGGGAGCAGGATCGCGCCGGCCTGCCAGACTTCGTTATAAAGATTACTTTTCTTCAATCCGCCGATAAACAGGTCGTCTACCTCCTGCAGAATATCTACCTTCTCCGGGGTTATATCACCCAGGATACGGATAGCCAACCCAGGCCCCGGGAACGGGTGCCGCTGTAAAATCGACGGGGATATCCCCAACACGTACCCCACTTCTCTCACCTCATCCTTAAAAAGGGTATTCAGCGGCTCGATAACCTTCAGCTTCATAAAATCGGGTAGCCCACCCACATTATGATGTGATTTTATGGTAGCAGAAGGACCTTTTACCGAAACCGATTCGATGACATCGGGATAGATAGTCCCCTGTCCCAACCATTTGACGTCGGAGATCAGGTGGGCTTCCTGGTCAAAGACATCGATAAATGTCTTGCCAATGGCCTTACGCTTTGCTTCCGGGTCGGTAAGCCCTTTCAGCGCGTTATAAAACTGCTCTTTGGCATCAACTCCTTTGATATTCAGCCCCATATTCTCATAGGAAGCCAATACCGATTCAAATTCATTTTTCCTGAGCAGGCCGTTATCGACAAAAATACAATACAGGTTGTCGCCTATTGCCCGGTGTATCAGGGTAGCAGCCACGGTGGAGTCAACCCCACCCGACAACGCCATTACGACCTTATCCTCTCCAAGCCTGAATTTCAGGTCCCTGATAGTCGAATCGACAAACGATTCAGAAGTCCAGGTCCTGCTGCAGTCGCAGATATTTTCTACAAAATTTGCAAGTATCTTCCTTCCAAATTCGGAATGCGTCACTTCAGGATGGAACTGTATGCCGTAAGTCAGCTCCTCGCTGATCTTAAAAGCAGCTACCTCTACCGATTCGGTCGACGCAAGGATTTTGAAATTATCGGGAATCCGCACAATCGTGTCACCGTGCGACATCCATACCTGGGATCCTGAAGGTACGCCTGCAAAAAGGGAAGAATCTTCGTCATCTATATCGAGCATAGCCCTTCCGTATTCGCGATGAGCGGAAGGGAGCACATCTCCGCCGCTTATATGCGCGAGGAGCTGGGCGCCGTAACATACTCCCAGTAAAGGCAGCCGTCCTCTCAGACCGTTCAGATCGAGACGCGGCGAATCCTTGTCCCGCACAGAGCAGGGACTTCCTGATAGAATAATTCCTTTGACCGACGAATCGATCTCAGGTAAGTGATTATAGGGATGTATCTCGCAATAGACGTTGAGCTCTCTTACCCTACGTGCGATTAACTGGGTATACTGTGACCCAAAATCAATAATTAATATCTGTTCTTTCATTGATCTGTGTAACTAAGATCCAAAAGTAGGCAGAAAGGCCGAAACGATGAAATTGTAAGCTTATTTGAAAAAATATTTGTCAATCAATTATTTACATTACCTTTGTGTCATTATATATCATCATTTCAAAATTTCAAATGAATCAAGGAACAGTAAAATTCTTTAATGATACCAAAGGTTATGGTTTCATTAAGGATACAGAATCAGGACAAGATTACTTCGTGCACGTATCCGGGCTGGTAGACGAAATACGTGAAAACGACGCAGTCACTTTTGATCTGCAGGAGGGACGTAAAGGTCTTAATGCCGTGAATGTGAAACTTGCATAAGCAATACATATATAGCATTCAGATGGAGAAAAGCTGCCCGGATGGGCAGCTTTTCTATTTTATACGGAAATAGCCCGGATCTGAAATAATATCATTAGGTTTGGGCCCATGTTGAACCAAGGCTACTATAGCCTGAAAAACCCTGTTGATCCAAGAATTATGTTTACTATCGATGCCCATCTCGATATCGCAATGAATGCGCTCGAGTGGAACCGCGACCTGACAAAACCGGTAACCGAAATAAGGAGCCGTGAAGAAGGAATGAGCGACAAACTGGACCGCGCCAAAGGCGTCGTTTCTTTACCTGCCCTAAGGGAAGGCAAGATAGGCCTGGTTGTAGCGACTCAAATAGCCCGCTATGTAGAAAAAGGCAGTAACCTGCCGGGCTGGCATTCACCGGAGCAGGCCTGGGCACAAAGCCAGGGGCAGCTCGCCTGGTACAAAGCCATGGAGGAGGAAGGTCAGATGGTCCAGATTACAAATCTTTCCCAACTGGAAGCACATCTGAAGCTTTGGGAGGACGAAAACATTCCTGACCACACCAAACCTGTCGGGTTTATATTGAGCCTTGAGGGCGCCGATTCGCTTGTCAGGCTTTCTTACCTCGAAAAGGCCTACGAAAAAGGGCTCCGCGCGCTCGGACCGGCACATTACGGACCCGGCCGGTATGCCGACGGAACCGGCATGAGCGGCCCGCTGCATCCTTCCGGAATAGAACTGTTAAAAGAAATGGACCGCCTGGGTATCATCCTGGATGTCACCCACCTGACAGACGAAAGCTTCGATCAGGCGCTTTCCATTTATAAAGGACCGGTATGGGCAAGCCACCATAACTGCCGGGCACTTGTCAACCATCAGCGACAATTGACCGATGATCAGATCAAACGGCTGATTGAGCGGGACGCGGTGATGGGTGGCTCCCTCGACGTATGGATGATCGTGCCAAACTGGGTCAGGGGCAAATCTGATCCTTTTAAAGACGGCGCCCCACTGGAAGCAATTATCGACCACTACGATCATATCTGCCAGATTGCCGGAAACGCTGACCACATTGCGATCGGCAGCGATCTGGATGGTATGTTCGGGAAAGAGCAATCTCCTTACGATCTTGAAACG
The DNA here is from genome assembly GCA_964562455.1 of uncultured Cytophagales bacterium. GTDB lineage: Bacteria > Bacteroidota > Bacteroidia > Cytophagales > Spirosomataceae > Ravibacter. The sequence continues at coordinate 29,028 of CAZLTN010000059.1, read as the reverse complement.
ATCGCGGACCTTCAGAAGCTCCCTGATCTGCTGGCAAGACGCGGGTATTCTGCCCCGGATATAGAAAAGGTAATGCACGGAAACTGGCTGCGCTTTCTACGGAAAAACTGGTCGTGATCAGTTTGCCGTTCCCGACGATTTTACAGAAATATAAAAGTCAGGATCAGGGGTGAGTGTGTTTTGCCCGGTCGCCAGCTTTTTCCAGGTGTTTGCTACCGGGTAAAGCCATACTTCCCCCTGACCGCCCAGTGTAACTTTAACCGGCATACTAAAACTATCTATCACCCTGTTCCACCGGTAATAGAGTGCGTTACCCTTAAACATATATTCGAGCTCCGGTATCCTGATATCTTCCAGGTACTGCTTGAAGACCAGGGAAAGATCTTTTCCACTCTCCCGGTTGATGTAACTGATTATGTCATTACCGTTTACGGTGGTATGATAAAATTCCCTGTTGAGCCCGCGGAGGATCTTTCTCCAGGTTTCATCATTATCGATGATCTGCCGGATGGTATGCAGCATATTAGCCCCTTTCGGATACATATCGCCCGAACCCCTCTTATTTACGCCGAATGTCCCCATGATCCTTGCCTGGTTCTGAATTGTTTTGCGGGTTCCGATCAGGTACTCCGACGCGGCTTTTTTACCGAAATGATATTCCAGGTAGAGCGACTCCGAGTAGCTTGTAAACGCTTCATGAATCCACATTTCAGCGATATCGCGGTAAGTAATGTTGTTTGCAAACCACTCGTGGCCGCTTTCGTGGATAATGATAAAATCAAATCTGAGCCCCCAGCCGGTTCCTGAAAGATCCCGGCCGAGATAGCCGTTTGCAAACCGGTTTCCATAGGTTACCGAACTTTGATGCTCCATACCCAGGTAAGGCACTTCTACTATCTTGAAACCATCTTCATAAAAAGGATAAGGCCCGAACCAATACTCGAATGCCTTCAGCGTGAGAGGCACCTGGACAAACTGTTTTTCTGCACGTTCCAGGTTTTCGGGCAATACGTAGTAACTCACGTCCAGCTTTCCTTTTTCACCTTCGAATACTTCCTGCCAGCCTGTATAATCTGCAATATTGACATTGACGCCATAGCTATTGATCGGGTTTCTGACCTGCCAGTGAAAGGTGCGGGTACCATCTCCCGGATCCTCGACCGCTACGAGACGGCCATTGGATATATTTTTAATACCTTCCGGGACATTCACGCTGATTTTCATACTGTCTGGCTCATCATACATATGATCTTTGCAAGGCCACCAGGAGCTTGCCCCTACCCCCTGGCAAGAGGTAGCTATGAACCACTTTCCGCCACTGTCACGAACCCACTGAACACCACCCTCCCATGGCGGCCGTACTGCCTCCTTCGGTCTCCCGCTATAAAATACCGTCAGCTCTTCCGTATTTCCCGGTACCTGGGGTTTTTGAAGCTCTATAAACCAGGCATTTCCGTCTTTTTCAAAATGAAGTTCCATACCATCCTGTACCACGCGATGTATGCTCAAAGGGGCCTGCAGGTCTATCTGGAGGCTTCGGCCCGGGCGTAATACTTTGTACCTGACAAGGTTGCTACCTTCAAAACTCTTCGACTCCGGCTCCACTTTTATATACAGGTGATAATAAGAGAGATCCCACCATTCACGCTCCGGCGTAATGCTTCCCCGCAGCGTATCCTGCCTGCTCCATATACCGGCTTGTCCATCCACACAGGTTGTTCCGATCATAAGATATGCGAAAGCAAAAATTAGCACCCGGGCCCTATGACAGTGGAAGAACGTTCTTTTCATTGACGGGTACAAGATGTAGTGATGTGATGATGTGGAGATGTGATGATGTAGTGATGTGATGATGTGGAGATGGTCGGTGAAGCTCTTCGGGACTTGCAGTCCCGAAGAGCTACTCTCCTTGGGCGACTATTGAGCTTGCCCTTGTTCTCAAAAATTAGGTTTCAGCAGATACTTGGAATAAAACCTTTCAATTACATCCACAGCCTCGTCGGCCGTGTCCACGATATTCATGATCTTGATATCACCCGGGCTTATATTCTGTTCTTTCACCTCCATTGTATCGTACAGCCAGTCTACCAGGCCTTCCCAATAGCCCTTTCCCACCAGCACAATCGGGAATCTCGCTATTTTTCTTGTCTGGATAAGGGTAAGGGCTTCAAAGAGCTCATCGAGCGTACCGTATCCTCCAGGCAGCACAATAAATCCCTGTGAATACTTGACAAACATAACTTTCCTGACAAAAAAGAAGTCGAAGTTGATGGATTTATCCGGGTCTATGTACCGGTTTCCATGCTGCTCGAACGGTAGCTTGATGTTCAGGCCTACGGACTTCCCGCCTTCGCTGCTGGCCCCTTTATTGGCCGCTTCCATGATACCCGGTCCTCCGCCTGTTATGACTCCATAGCCTTTACGCACCAGCTTGGCTGCGATTTCCTCGGCTATTTTGTAGTACTTATGCGCATCTTTGGTGCGGGCCGACCCGAAAATGCTTACACACGGACCTATCTTGGCCAGCTTATCAAACCCTTCCACGAATTCGGCCATTACCCTGAAGATAACCCATGAGTCCGAGCTTTTAATATCGCTCCAGTTCCTCTCGGCAAAAGCGCTCCGGATCCGCTGCTCATCTTCCGGGTTAGCTACATTCAACAGAGACAGATCCATAGCTTCTCCGTTCTCCGTACTTTTCTTTTCCATATTTTATAAATAAAAATCTGAGTTGGGAATACCCTCCTTTTCTGTAAGCTCGTCAGTTAAAATAGCTAACTTTGTATTCAGATAGCAATAAAACAAAAAAATGTTGTTACTCTTTAATATAGCAATTCATTTTTGAACCCGCAAAGCCTGACAAGCATGGACATCAAAATAGCAATCGGCTGTGATCACGCCGGTTTCCCTTATAAACAACCTATTATAAATTGGCTTAACGAGCACGGCTACGAAGTAACGGACTATGGAACGTACAGCGACCAATCGTCTGATTATGCGGATTTTGCCCATCCGGTAGCGCTGGCAGTTGAGAATAAAGAGGTAGACAAGGGAGTGCTCCTCTGCGGAAGCGGCCAGGGTGTGTGTATGACCGCCAACAAACACCAGGGGATCAGGGCGGCGCTGGTTTGGGATGAGGCGATAGCGCCCCTTTCCAGGCAGCATAACGATGCCAATATCATCTGTTTCCCGGTTCGCTTTATACCCCTTGAAACCGCCATCAGGAGCCTGGATCTCTTTCTTCATACCGACTTTGAAGGCGGGCGCCATGAAAACCGGGTAAGGAAAATGTCCTGCTGAACTGCACAGCCTGCTATCAGGACAGCAGGCTGTGCAGTTCAGCCAGGTAGCCCGGCGTCCTTAAGAGACGGCTTCCCTGCCAGGTGACCAGGTCTTCGCTGACAAGGTATGCAGGAGAACCCGGAAATTTCCTGTTCACTACGGGCACATGCCGCTTATGAAAACTATAGACACCTTCTGACAGCAGGATTGACGTAGAAGGTCCGCCTGGAATCTTCTTCCCTTCGAGGGAACACATTCCGTTTTCAAAAGCAAATACGTTTTCGAGCCCTATGTACCCGAGAAGCTCCGTAGCTATCGTCCCGCCTCCATAGGCTGTCCAAGGTTTATAATTAGCCAAAAGAACAACCTTCTTTGTATTTTCAGGCATCTTAAAATTCGCCTGGAATTCGGCAAACCGGGTTTCTATTTTAGCGGCGATCCATTCTGCATTAGCCGATTTATTCGTAATCCGGCCCAGCTCGCGTATCTCCTCAACAGCTTCCAGCACCGTTTTAGCAGATGAATTCCAGACGGGGAATTCATCTTTAAGAAACTTCACCACTGCCTCATCCGTATCGCGCGAGTCGAGTACGACGAAGTCAGGGTTCAGCTCTATGATGCGTTTAATGTCAGGCCGTCTGTTACCACCTACAGATTCCGTATCATTTACACGGACTTCAGGAAAACGGCACTGCTTCGAGACTGCCACTACCCTTTCCTTCATGCCTATGTCAAATAAAAGCTCAGTCAAAGGCGGGCACAACGATACGATCCGCATCGGAGGCGATTCCGAAAAATCTTTTTTGCCGGAAGGGTCGGAAATCAACGTCATGTTCCCTTTTCGTACAACCCGTTTTTAATACTGTACTACTTTCTACCGGATATACCTGAAATCTTCATTTCCCTGCAACACAAGCAATACTTCGTAAATCAGGTCGATAACATTGCCTATGTCCTCCTTATGTACGGTTTCGACCGTGGTATGCATGTATTTGAGCGGAAGCGAAATAAGAGCCGATGCCACTCCTTCGGTTGCATAAGCAAATGAATCGGTATCAGTCCCTGTAGACCGGCTGACAGCCTGCCGCTGGAAAGCTATTTTCTTTTCCTCAGCCACCCTGATCAGGAGATCCCTTACATTATTCTGAACCGCAGGACCGTAGCAGATCACCGGACCGTTACCACATCGCAGGTCTCCCTGCTCCTTCTTGTTATACATCGGCGACTGGGTGTCGTGCGTAACATCGGTTATGATGGCGAGGTCAGGCTTCAGACGGCGTACGATCATCTCCGCCCCTCTCAGGCCTATTTCCTCCTGGACTGCATTGACGACATAGAGTGTGTATGGTAACTTTTTCTTCTTTTCTTTCAGCCGCCTCGCTACCTCTGCGATCATATAACCTCCTATCCTGTTGTCGAGGGCGCGCCCGACATAATATTTGCCATTCAACTCGGTAAGCCCGTCCGCAAATGTCACGACGGTACCAACATGGATCCCCATCGACAGGACTTCCTCTTTCTTTGTCGCACCGACATCTATAAAAAGTTCATGCACCTTGGGAACCTGGTCTTTCGCAATGTCTCTCACGTGGATGGCCGGCCATCCGAAAACCCCTGGTACAGGGCCTTTATCCGTATGAAGATTCACTCTCATGGAAGGAGCAATAGCCGCATCCGACCCGCCGTTCCTCCGGACATGAATGTAGCCATCCTCGGAAATAAAGTTGACAAACCACGAGATTTCGTCGGAATGAGCTTCAATTACCACTTTATAGTCCTGTCCCGGATTTATTACTCCAACGGCGGTACCATAAGTATCCACGATGACCTCGTCGATATAAGGTTTCAGATAATCCAGCCAGATCTGCTGGCCCGACGCCTCAAAACCTGTCGGTGAAGCATTATTCAGGTAGTTGTAGAGGAACTCGATATTTTTTTCTTTTTTAGCCGACATAGTTACTGTTATTGGCATCCGGAACCCGGAAGCGCTTCATAAAATTAAGCCCCAAATATAATTCTATTAATTCTTCATCAATCGCACAAGGAGTATCTCGGCTAACAAAAATACAAGCGCCGCGTACAGGAAATATTTCCACAGGCGGGTACCGGTCGAATACTTCTCAAATTTTTCACCGAGATCGCTGTCTTCAATATTTTTAAAAACGGTGACATTCTCTTTCCCTGCAAATTGCCTGCGCAGTTCCTCTACACTATAATATTCCAGCTCCGATTCCGTTTTGCCAAGATTTAATGCCAGTAGATTTTCGGTTTTTCCGTTTGCTTCCAGGCTGAAATAGCCGGGCTCAAGCGCCTGACCAGACAGCTCTGCTTTTTTAGGTAATTCGAGTACAAGCTTATTCCCGGTGAGGCGTTGTATAGGGATAATTTCGGTGTCTCCGTTTCTTATCTTAAAAACCGTGTTGGGCCCCGCATCCGAAACAGTAAGCTCAATTGCCCTGTCTTCAAAGGAATAGGCCGTTTTTTCCGCCCTGGCGCTCGATGCAGCAATTTTATACATGACCGGTACGAAAAGTGCGTGCTGTGAAAAGCTGCCCCCCATGACATTCAGCGGTGCCGATAAAAGGTACAGTTTACCCCTGCGCACCGTTACCTGGGACAAAAACTGATGACCGTTTCTTAATGACAGCAGCGTATTTCCTGCTTTAGCCCATTGCCACACACTCACGGCCGAAGGCATATTCACCTGTCCGCCGGCCTTTAGGGAAGCCTCAAAAACATCCTGAAAAAAAGGGATCCCGGCATCGGGCTCGCTGAGGGGGACCGCATCTCCTGAATACTGATCCAACCCGAACACACCCATCTGCTCAAGGTAAACTTTATAGGACGCCACGTCGGGTTTCCCCGGAGGGATCACCATGAGCGTACCTCCTTTGTTCACAAAATCGACGACCCCTGACATCAGCGACTGCGGAAGGCGTTCTATTTCATTGAGTATGACCAGGTCGGAAACCGATACCTGCCCGACGTCCGCATTTTCGGCATTCGAATTGGTTACATGAAACAGGCTGTCGTTGCGGTAGACACGGTTTACCGGGTTCGAAAGGCCGGCCGCACCGGCATGAAGATGCAGGACCCTGATTACCGGCGACGCATTCAGCACAAAATAGTACTGGTTGTCGAACGTAACCGGGAAGTCGTCAAAGCTCACAACTCCGCGTATGTAACCTTCCTCCCCCAATATAAAATCGAATGACACGTTTTCGGCGCCGTTAGCCGGTATATCCGCAGACGATGCCGAAACCTGCGTGTCGTTCAGGATCAACCTCACAGGCAGGTTTTCCACCGGTTCATTGCCCGAGCTGCGTATCCTGACATTCAGAACGTTCTTTTGCCCCTGGCGTAAAAAAGGCGTCTGCAGCCATACCGAATCTACGTAGATATTCCTGCCTGCTTCGGCCTGTACCGGGATGAGCGTCAGATGATCGGAAGAATCGATTTCGATTTTGGAAATGTCGCCGGCCGTGCTTTTCTGGAAATCGCTGATCCAGTACAGTTCGCTTTTCCCCGCCGGCGAAGCATTTTCCAGCATACTTTTCTGACGACCGTATATCTCGCGGAAAGTCCGTGAAGCAGGCGTTAGCTCCATACGGGTAAGCCTGTCCTGCAGGCCGGAGGCAGTAAAAACACTGTGCTCTTCCGGTGAAAAATCATTGGTGACAAGTTGCAACGACGTCAGGTTGCTATAAATACCCAGCAATTCGTCCAGGCTTCCGGTAGCTATGTCGATAAAACGTTTGTTATTTTCCTCGTTCTGCATACTGAACGAGTTGTCCAGGTAAAAGCTTTTCACGCCCTGGAAATCAACCAGGCCGGCGTCTTTTTTCAGGTAAGGCTGAGCAAAAGCAAGAGCAAGACAGGCAATGGCCAGCATACGCGCCAGCAGGATCAGCAAATGCTTTATCCTTCTGAAGCTGCTCTTCCGGGTTTCAATTTCTTTAAGAAAAGAGACATTCGTGAAGAGTACCCTCTTTGTGCGTCTGAAATTAAACAGATGAATCGCCAGCGGAACCGATACCGCAAGTAACCCCCAGAGAAATGTCGGAAATAAAAAACCCATAAATCACGCCGCTGCTCAACATTGCTGCCGTCCGCAGCTCCGCCGTCAGTTTAAAATCGAAATTACAAATTAAGTGTTTTTCTGAAGAATCGACCTTATTTTCATAACTTTGTCCCGTTAATCGTTCCAGGCAGGCAGGAGCCTGCTCCTCCGGCTGCGAAAGTATCATAGTTTTAATTTATTCCCGGTTTGTGCGCTGACAGCTGACTGCCCGAAGCTCATACCTATTTCCAGTAAAAACAATGGCTAAAGTACCTGTAAACAAGCATCAGCCTATATACCAGATCCCTTCCAACCCGACGGCAGTGCGTACAAAAAAATACGCTCTTCCGACAAAAAAATATACGCGGCTCGCTTTGAAGCACCTTTTCCAGTCGCAGCTTAAGTGGGCCCTGATACCTCTCGCATTATTGATCGGTAACATTGTCCTGAACGTTACCAAAGCCTATCCCAATATCTGGATTTACGTTGTCATCGTCATTGGCGTCCTGCTTTACATACTTTTCTGGGTAATCCAGTTCGTGGGTATCACGCAATTGGAGCAGTATAAACCGATGTTCGAGAAATACCAGTACGAGATCGATCCCCGCCAGATCCTGATGAAAATCAACCAGAAAGAAGGCGGCGTAATGAAATGGGAGCAGATCCAGAGCGCCTACAAGGACAAAGAAGGGATTGTTCTCGTGATTTCACGCGGACAGTTTCTGTACCTTCCCTTTAACATATTCAACTCAGAACACGACCTGAAAGTAATCGGGCGGATTTTGAAGCAGAAGAATTTGCTGAAGGAGGAAGCCTGAGCATTTGAGTAAAATGAAGTAAAAACACCGTCTGTACACAACAAGCGGTGGTACAATCGCCTGACCAGGGCGCTGTACCACCGCTTTTATTTCGAGCTATCCCACTCAGATGTTTTTCAGGGCCTGTAGCCCTGAAACCATTTTTTAAAGAACTGTACGCCTTCCGCGGCCAGCGCCTCATGTCCGCCGTCATGCAGTTCCAGGCTTATACAGTCGCCTAACCCCAGACGTTCGTAATGCAGTTTCGAGCGTTCGAACTCCTCAACTACCTGGGGCCAGTAAGCAATCCCGTCTTTTTTTCCATGCTGTATCTGAACAGGCCTCGGACATATCATGGAAACCACGTCGTGGTCGGAGAACTCACTCATCCAGCCGGTAAAGTACGCGTGCTCCTCGTTATTTTTTGTAAAACTGCTATACCGTTCATCCGATACCACCATCTTATTGATACGGTGATTAAACCATGCAGACACTATCCCGGCTTTGATTCGCGGCTCCAGCGGCATCCAGAACATCGTAGCCATTCCTCCCAAAGAAACACCCCAGGCACCCACCTGGCTTTCATCTATCCGCTCGTCGGCCAGTACCACATCCAAAAGATGTTGCAGGCGTGCCAGCTCTATCCCCGGAAGGCTTACGTCTGCCAGCCGGGCCAGCCGCTCGATGTTGTTGCGCCTGGGTATGGTACGCATGTTCAGCGGCGCCAGTACTGCAAAACCTGCATCCAGTAGCGCTTTTGCATAAGCGTGATAGCTTTTTCCGTTTTCAAAAGGAGTTTCCGGCCCGCTGCCGATACCGTGCAAGGCTATGACCAGCGGAACAGGGCGCCCTTTTACTGCTCCTTTCGGATAAGCAATTACCGCTCTGGCTGAAATATCACCCAGGGGAAGCTCCAGCCATTCTCCCTTCACATCCAGAAGCTCGTAAGGCTTTCTCTTCATTTCTCCGGTTTTCTTCAGGACTGGAGGCTTGATGACGTGCTTTTCCCACCGGAGCCGGTTTGGCGCTACGCTTCTAATCAATGCATCAGGACTGCTGTAATCCCGCTGCCAGGCGAGCGCGGCGCGCGCGTCATAACCGTCGATCATATAGCGCAAAAGATAATTTTCCAGTTCCTTTTCGTAGGCGTCTATCCGCGACTCATTTTCTTCATTGGTAAGAACCTTGACCTCCTGAGCTCTGACAGGCATTAATACGATTGCCGTAAGGATCAATGCCAGATACCATGTTGTCAAATCTGACCAGCGGCGTACAGAAATAAAATTTGAAAGTATGCTCATACAACAACGTGGATTACCATCCCGGGTTTTGTTTTAAAGCCGGATTTAACGTTAGCTCATTGATTGAAATAGGATCGAGATAGTCCCTGTCAATTTTAAAACCATAGCCTGAAGGCAACGCCTTTGCATAAGGATCGAGGAACCCTTTTTCATCCACAGAAAGTACGGGCGGATTTTTAAACTGGGCAGCATAGGCGCCCCGGGGACGTTTGTTGACGATAATCTCGTCTGCCGCCGCCCAACGTGCAATATCGTCCCATCTCAGGTTCTCCAACGCAAGCTCAACCCTACGCTCCCGGCGTATTTCGTTGATCAAAGGCGAAAGTGCCGGGAAATCCCACGCCGGATCAGCCTCTATCGCACTCATTTCCAGGTTGGGCATCCCGACTCTCGCACGCAACTTTTTCACGGTGTTATCGATATCCGCCTGGGTTATCGTTCCGAGCTCCGCCCTGGCTTCGACATAGTTGAGCAGCACTTCTGCGTACCTGAACTGAATCGAAGGCGTTTCTTCGAAATTCAGGTGATGGTAAACGACATACGGGTTATAGTCTTTTCGACGCATATAACCTGTACCCGATGAATAAGTAGAGTTTGTATACAGTTTGCTGTAGACCTCCTCCCAGCTTCTCACCGTACCGTTTTGCTCTATCATCCACGGCGCCTCGGGTGTAAAAATGGTCTGCCTGAACCTGGGGTCCCGGTTTTCAGTCTCCTTCATCAGGTTATCATGTCCTTTAAAGAGGGCGCTACGGCTTATCGGCTTACCGTCGGTACACAAATAAGAATCTGCCATTTCCCTGGTAAGCCCGTAACCTCCCGGTGTTTCCATTCCATACAGCTTATTATGGCTGTGAATACCCAGGTTCAGATCCATCCTGGTCCAGAATATTACCTCCTTATTATTGGCATAGCTGCGCAAACCAAAAAGGTCGACATAATCTTTATCCGGGTTTCCTGTGCCATAAATATCGAATAAGCCGGAAGCCATCACTTCTCCGGCCGCCTCCGCTGCTTTTCTGAAGAATTTACCCGGATCGGCACCTTCCACGCCGAAAGGTGTTCCGGCGTGATATTTCTCCCAGCTTCCTTCGTAAAGAGCTACGCGGGATTGAAAAAGAAGCGCTACCCATTTGTTGATCCTGGTATATCCGTTGGTTTTTTCTGCCGTCAGGTAACCCGCAGCCGTATCCAGATCCGCAATGATCTTACCGGCTACTATACTACGCGGCGTCCTTGCTTCATACAGCTCGGGCGACTCGGAAGTCAGCACCTTATCTGTCCATTGCACGTCGCCGAAAGTGCGCAGCAGGTTGTAATAAAACATAGCCCTGAAAAAGTGTGCTTCTCCCAGGTACTGCTTATAATCATCGAATTTAGCCTCTACTCTCCTGTAATTGGCGAAAAAATAGTTGACGCTCCTAACCGATGTGTAATTCAGAGAAGGAGCACTATTGACTGTGCGTATACCATGTAAGCGAGGATTGATAGCGCTCTCGGTAAGGTAAACGTCAGTCCCGGCATCTCCCCTTACTTTATCCGTAACCGGGAAATTGGTCCGGTTGTAATATTGGTTAACGTACAGCTTCAGGTCATTGGGCGTCCTGAAGAAAACCGGCTCGGTGACTGCATCGAGAGGGTACCTGTCCAGGAATTCTTCCTGTTGGCACGCTGCAAACAGCGTACAGACGGACAGGGACCAGAGAATTGATTTGAATATTTTCATATCTGACCGAATCAAAAAACAATTAGCAGGAATTAAAATGTAAAATTGACACCCATCGAAAACATCCTGTTGATAGGATATGTTTCGCCCATATCTACCCCACCATCACGCGGGTTTGAAGCCACAACAGTTTCCGGCTCATACATACGGGGCAGGCGGGAAAATGTTAGCAGGTTTTCAGCCGATACATAAAGTCTCGCGCTTTTCAGACGGAACTTGTTCAGCCAGGTAGCGGGGACCGTATAGCCTACCTGAAGGTTTTTAAGCCGGACGTACGCAGCATTGAGCACATACCGGCTCTGATCGCGGATATTTTTTGCTCTTTCTGCGGAAAAATAAGGTTTGGGAAAATAGGAGTCCGTATTCGGGCCCAGTATATTGGTTTCATCGGCAGGACGCCAGTAATCAAGCATATAGCCGCCCTTGAAAACGGCAGAGCTGCTTGCTCCTGCGGTAAGGCCCCAGAAATATTCCGAACCCTGTCCCGGCACAAGGTCGCGCCGGCCAATCCCCTGCCAGATCATGCTCATATCGAACCCGCGCCAGCTACATCCTGCGGTAAGACCGTAAGAATAACGGGGAGTTGTATTGGCTATGACCGAAAGGTCTCCGTGATTATTGATTGTACGGGCTCCTTCGTTAATCACACCGTCCCCGTTCAGGTCTTTAAAAACGATATCGCCGGGGCCCCACTTGTTGTAGTAAAACGACTGATCCGGCATACTTTCCCCGGCAATTTGCAGGATACGATCGGTAGTGAGTCCCCATATGTCACCATGCCTGCGCCCTTTGTACCAGCCGTATATAGAACCTGATTCATTGAGATACTCCAGAATTGTAGTCCTGTTATCGCTCAGCAGGAACCTGGCATCGTAGCTAAACCCTGAGGAGAGACGGTCTCTCCAGGCAACCGACAACTCAAATCCTTTGGTCGACAACCTGGCATTATTGGTAGGCGGAACCGAAGCTCCCAGCACTGACGGAAGCTGTACCGATGGCCCCAGCATATCAGATGTAGTCCTGTTGTACCAGTCAAACACGAGTTCCAGGCGGTTTTTCAAAAAAGCAGCTTCCAGGCCCACATCAAACGTTGTAATGGTTTCCCAGGTAAGGTTGTCGCTAACCATGGCCGGCGCTTCGGCGTATAAAGGCACCTCATCTCCTATGATATAGCCGGGATCTGCATAATTATCTGCATTGCGACGATACCTGATCGGAATGGTAGGCAGGTAAAGGTAATTAGCCACATTCTGGTTCCCAAGGGAACCATAGGAGGCACGGAGCTTCAGAGCATTTACATGACGCGCCAGCGACGCCCAGAATTTTTCTTTGGAAATATTATACCCACCGGAAACAGACGGAAACAGCCCCCATCGCTGTCCGGGCGCAAAACGGGAAGACCCGTCATAGCGGCCGCTTACTTCCAATAAGTATTTTTCATCGTAGTTGTAGTTGAAACGTCCGAAAATCCCCTGAGTTGCCCAGTGGTTCATCCAGTCGTCAAGCGTAAAATCGCCTGTGGCGGTCCGGATAGAAGGCACCTGTTGTGTAATCAGGTTCATTTTGTAGCCGTTCAGCCCGCGATTAGAGCTGACGTCTCTCTCATAACCGGCCAGTATTTTGAAATAGTTTTTTCCAAGCTGCTTTTCATAGGCTGTATACGCTGTAATTATATCATATTGCCCCTGGCTGAGTATGGAACGATAACCCGTGGCGGCTTCCCCGATATTTCCAACCGTTCCATTAGGTATCTGTACAAATACCGGCTTCGGATTCCTGGTCTCTGAGCCCCAACGATAATTATAACGATAATACAAATTAGTCTTCCATCCCTTTACAGGCTCTATCTCAGTACCTATGTTCATCCACAGGTCATGATTTTGCGTTACTATGCGCCCTCCCTGCTCCAGGGCAAGCATAATAGGGTTCGCCAGACTGCCATCCATATTGTATTTCGGCATGGTAGGCCAGAAATCAAGGAACTGTGACCAGGTATAGGTCCTTTCGAGGCCGACTACTCCAATGGGAGCGTCGGTTTCTGTCCTTGCATAACGGCCGCTGAAATCAAAAGAAATCCAGTCGGCAACTTTCGACTTCACGTTAGCCAGGATGTTATAACGTTTAAACCCGTCATCCCCCCAGCTATAAGTGCCCGGCTGGTTAAAAATACCGGCATTGATATAGAACTGGTTCCGGCGGTCACCTCCGCTCAGGTTAATGTTGTGCTTTTGCTGGACTACATATTTTTTGTAGTATTCTCTCGTCCAGTTATAATTGGCGTTTCCATCCCAACGCCCCCGCCACAGGCTGTAAGGTGGCTTATCGGGATTGTATTCGTAAGGATAAGTCCCGTCGATGAACCCTTTTATGCGCTCTACCTGCTCGGCCGGGAAAGTGGGAGTCAAACCTGCGTTGGTAGCAGCCTGGTTAAAGGCGGTCGCATAAATCAGTGAGCTCTCCATATCGGGAATATAAATTGGTACCGAAAACGAGATATTGTTATTGTAGCCAATCCTTGTGGGCTGATCCTGCGCCCCTTTCTTGGTAGTGATCAGGACGACACCGAAAGCGGCTCTTGACCCGTAAACGGCAGAAGCGGACGCATCTTTAAGGATGGAGATGCTTTCGACTGTTTCCGGATCGAGGTAATTGACATTGCTCTCGACCCCGTCTATCAATATAAGAGGAGTCGTATTGCCCGATATCGAACCAACGCCCCTGATCTGCCAGGTCTGTGAAGCACCCGGCTCACCGCCAAAGCTATTCAGATTGATATTGACATTCGGAGAAGCTCCTTGCAGAAGCAAAGACATATTAGAAGCAGGCCTGTTTGCAAGCTGATCTCCCGAAACAACATCGACTGCCCCGGTCAGGTTAACTTTTCTCTGTGCACCATAGCCTACTACTACCACTTCTGAAAGTGCCTTTGCATCTTCCCTGAGTGATATGTCAAGGAGAGTCTGAGTTCCTATTGCAATTTCCCTGGTAACATAACCCACAAACGAGAAGACAAAAACAGCCTGCTCATCAGGCGCCCTTAGCTCAAACTTACCCTCTGCATCCGTCACGGTTCCCTGCTGCGTTCCTTTGATGAGAATATTTACGCCCGGAAGCCCCCCTCCCGTTTCATCTGTGACTTTCCCTTTTATAAGGCGGTCGGGAAGAACAGGATCAGGCACATGCCGGATAAGCCCCGGCTCCAAAGGGGCTCCCGAGAGTATGTTATCTTTCAACGGCATATCGTTCTCCCTCAACGGCGTGTCGCTATACGTTCGCAACCTGCCTTCTTTGCTACCTTTTTTCTTAAGCAACACCTGTCTTCCTTCTATCTGCCAGGCGATGTCCGTCCCTTCAAAAAGATGGTCGAGCACCTGCTCGAGCGTACCGCTGAGGTCCAGGTTTACTTTCTTTTTTGAATTAATCTGACTGGTGCTGTAAAAAAAATGAAGCTGGCTCTGTCGCTCTATTTCAAGCAAAACATCTTTCAATGCTACCGACTTCACCGATATCGATACCTTAGTCTCTCTGGCGAGCCCGTTACTTTGTCCCGGCAGCACCTGAAATAAAAATAAGATCAGCGCCAGCATACCTTTACATTTATTATTGAAACGAATCACCCGGTCCGGCGGGCAAAAAATGCGGAATAAAGTATTTTTCATACTTTTACATAGAATTGGTGAAAACTAATTTGATCAATCCGGATGCTGCCTTCCTAATCTTTGGCGAGATACAGGCAGCATCCTTTTTTAATACCGTTCTGAACAACTCCCTGTCGGGAACGGTGACAACAAGCTACATGTTTGCTCCGGAAACGTCGTTTAAAGGTTTTTTCATCTGCATAAAATCTAATGATCTTTTAACCAGGATATTACCCCCGGATGAAGCCGCAAGCCCTGCGGCTTTATCGCGAATTATTCGCACAGCTTTCCTTCCAGCCTGAATGTGTTGCCCTGATCAACTACTTTCATACTTGTGGTTTTCTCAAAAAAACCAAGCACATCAGCAATGCTTTCTTCACCAACGTTCATACTAAAACGGCAGTCCTTCTGCTCTTCATCAAGTATGATCTTCACACCATACCATTTCTCCAGCTCAGAGAATATCACCCCGGCCGGCTCATCCTCGAAGAAAAAATTCCCCGAACGCCAGGCTGTTTTTTGCTCCGCTTCAGTGCTGGTTTTGACCAGAGAGGCCGTCCCCTTATGAAATACGACCTGTTCGTTGGGTAGCATTTCGATCTCGTTCCCTTCGCTCTCAAGGTTTTTCACCGTCACCTTCCCCTTAACCAGGGTGGTTTCTACGCGGTCTTCGTTTTCATATGATTTCACATTGAAAATTGTCCCCAATACCCGGATCTGGATTTTCGACGTCTTTACGTAGAAAGGCTTCCGCGCATCATGTGCTATGTCAAAATAAGCCTCTCCGTCAAGCTGAAGCTCCCTCGCCGAATCGGTCATATTAAACGAAATCGACGAATTGCCGTTGAGCGTTACCAGTGATCCGTCTTCGAGCACCACGGTACGCTTCCGGCCGTTTTCGGTCGCTACCCGCTGTACTTCACTTTTTGATAAAATCAGGAACCCCAGCCCCGCAAGGATCAGCAGCCCGGCAAAAGATGCTGCGATCCGGAAAAATGCCGACCGGTAAAAAGGTACTATTCTCGCCTCATTTTTACTGATGCCCTCCCTTAGTTTATCCAGGATTCGCTCCGACACACGGGTGTCCATAGCCAGCCGGGAATGAAGTACCTTTAAAGCTTCCCGATCCATGATAACCTCTGCAGTCCTGAGATCAACGGGGTTTTCCAGTAAAAAAAGCAACTCGTACCTGTCCTCATCGGTACATTCATCCCTGAGATATTTGCCAATCAATTCTTCTATACGATCCGGAGTCGGTTCCATTCTTTTTCTTTTTACAACCTTAATACAATCGACACGACCGGGAGACATGCTCGTATTGAAAAAAAATATTCATCCTTCATTCCCGGCGCGTCTCCTACTATTTCATGCGGTTCACCCAACCCTGCTGGTTTTCAGCGGGGGGATTCTATAATTTCCACAGCAGTTGAAAAAAATCCGGGAGCCGGTGTTTCCCTCTCCCCAGCCGGCTGCGATCAACAAGGAAACTTTAATCCCCGCTGTACCGCGGATGTACTGTCCATTTTTTCACTGTTTTACCCCTTTCCCCCCAATTCATATGAACAAACTATCTATCCTTTTCCTAATGCTGCTTGCCCCGGCTTTTATGAAGGCACAGGTACCGAGCGCGATCCCTCTTATGCTGAATGGGACTGAAGTCACGATCAACAGAACGACTACCACCGGTGGATACCCGGAGTACGCCGGCGAGCATGATGGCAAACAATGGAGTGTAAACTACAATGCCGGCGCTTCCCAATGGGAGCTGAAGGGCTGCGAGGATGGCAACTGCACTGTTTACAGCACTTCAACTCTGACAACCGTAGCCAACCAGCCTCCATACGGCACGGCAAACTGGAGCGTACCCACCTACGGGGTGGCCAGCTTGAGCCCCTTTAAACTGGTCGGTATTTCAAAACAGTATTACGGCCCCAACGGATACGAAAATATATCCACATCCTATATTTGTTCCGGTATCACGAACTATGTCGAATTCGTAGCCGGTCCGGATTTTGTCACCCAGAACCCGTTCGTTACCGTCCAGCTTTCCGATGCGAACGGCAATTGGGACAATCTGCAGGTGGTAGGGAGCATAGGCGCCATGGCCCCTCCCGGCCCCCACCCGGTTTTCAAAAGAGGCACCCTGAATTACATTTCGGTCCCACCGGGATCAGGCTATAAAATGCGTCTCTATACCTATTATAACGAAGATCACTACAGCAACGAGATACCCCTCACACCGATAGCTGCCGCTACCATAGCGCCTGTAATCACGGGTCCCACTACTTCCCTGTGTCGGTCGACCACCTATACCTTTACCGCATCGGATGTGTCTGGCGCTACTTCGTATGTCTGGAGCGCGGTAAACTCAGGATCTCCGGCTACGGACGTCACCATTACCGGCCAGGGAACTTCTACTGCGGAAATTTCCTTTGGCCCGGGATCCAATGCCAACGCCGTAAGGGTTTATGCAGTACACCCTTGCGGGAACACGCCCTACCGAAGTTTCAACGTTTACTTCCATCCTGACCTGCCGGCAATCACGTCAATCACCGGCACCTCCGACACCCCGCTGGCCGGTTCGACTCAGACCTATTTCTATAACTTTGCCAGCTACTACGGAAGCATACCTGACAATACATGGTCTTATTCGGGTACAGGCGTGACGTTTACCCCGGCGGGGACAAACAGTGTCAGCGCATACTTTGCACCTGACGCTACTTCGGGAACTTTGTCTGTAACGGCTACCAACGGATGCGGGAGCAGCAGCGGACCGGCGACGAAAGAGATCGTCGTGAAACATCCGAAAACTACCGCTCAGAACGGCCCCTGGCATGAGCCTTCGACCTGGACGGCAAATGAAGTGCCGCTGGTTACCGACATCGTTCAGGTAGATCATAATGTATCGGTGGGCGCAGGCGCACAATGCGGGTCGCTGACAATCGGTGCCGCGGGAAAGCTGACAATCAGCGACTTTGATTTTACCGTAGGCGAAACTCAGTGGGACGGGACGGGCCTGGCGCCCTGCGGGCTATATTTCCTGCAGATAGACGGAACACTCGAAATCACCGGCGGTACCCTGCACGTTGGCGGCGTTATGAACAAAAGCGGAAGCGGCACCTTCAAAATGAGCAATGGCCTCGTCCGGGTAAAAAGAGGCGGATGCGGAGGTAATTACCAATTGGGAGCCCTGGTATCGCTGGATGTCAACGAAGGCGATGTGACCGGCGGCACTGTCGAGGTACTCGGCAATTCCGGGTCTTATAAGGGGGTAAGCTTCAGAAATTTCGGCCCTAACAGCCTGATCCGGATAGGCAAGGCAGGTGCTACGTCAAGTTTTGCGGGAGTGAACATAAGCCCCTCGTTTTATTATTATTTCAGCATGGTTTTCAACAAGGTAGGCAATGTGGAAATCAATAATCTATCGAATAGTTCCGGCCCTTTCAAACCGATGATCCTGTCGGGAGGCTCCGTCGATCTCGCCCGGATCAACGGCAATCTCACCCTGACGGGCAGCAACACAATTTTAGTCGGCGAAGAAACTTATACACCGACCCCAACGACAATGGGATTGGTTGTGAAGGGTAATTTCATCAATAACACCAATACGCTGCAGATGGCTTCCGGCAGGGTTCTTTTCTTTGGTGGCGAAGGGGCCTACAGCGTCAGTAACCAGCAGCCTTACTGCACCTCGTGGATGGCCGCTAATCAAACCATCGGCGGCAGCGGAACGGTAACCGGTATCACCTGCAATTGCAATAATGGAAATATTGTCCTGGCGAGCCCGGTAACGATGAACGACTTTACCCTCGGAGGAGGGAATGTAGAGCTGGGGGATTATAACCTGAACATACTACGACTGAGAACCACAGTCCCTCCCTCAGGTTATTTCGTTACGAACGGCACCGGGAAGCTCACACTGAAATATGGATACATTTCAGGAGAGAGCGTAGTCAACCAGCTTTTCCCGGTAGGGACTGCCGGGCGTTATACGCCGGTCAATATCAGGCTGCAATATACGGCCGATGCCGAGATTTCGGTAGGTGTCAAAAACACGTTTACTCATACACCCCTCACCTCAAAAAATGTAGGTGTGGAATGGAATATCAGCAGTACTACCAGTACCCCGGCCAATGTGACTTTTACCTGGAACGAAACGGACGAGTCGGCAGGTTTCAACAGGGACAACCTGACCATCGCAAGGCACAACGGCACTGCCTGGGAAACCAAAGCTTCGGGCTTATCGGCATCGGGGGCAGGTCCTTATTCGGCCTATATCACGGACATCACCCAGTTTTCGCCGTGGGCGATTTTCGACACAGAGGGCGCGCTACCTGTAAGGCTTTCCGACTTTACAGTCTCCCCGGGTGAAATAGCCGGTACCGCCCTGCTCCAATGGGCCACTACCTCGGAAACCAACACCAGCCACTTCGACATCGAACGCAGCCCCGACGCCAAAGCCTGGCAAAAAATCGGGGAAGTAAAAGCCAACGGCGAAAGCACCGGGCTTACGAACTATCATCACATCGCCACATCAACCAATCAACACATCAGTTACTACCGCCTGCGCATGACCGACTTTGACGGCACGTTCACCTACAGCCCCGTCAGGAGCCTGGTACCTGACGCATCGGCACGCGCACCCCGCGTTTATCCTAATCCTGCTTCCGACCGGCTCAGGCTCAACCTGCCGAACACCGGCGAAACCGCCTCTGTAACGATCATTAGTCTTGCCGGAAGAGAGTTGCCTGCAAAACTCCTGAATGACCTTGATGGCCCTTCTCTTGACGTAAGCCACCTGCCTGCCGGGATCTACCTGGTGCGGATCAACAGTAAAAATAGCCCGACCGAAACGCACCGGGTAGTGATCAGCAGGTAATGCGGAGTCGGAGATCCGGGATCCGGCTGCAGCCGGATCCCGCCGTTTTTTTACAACAGCCTAACATTGAGTCCTTCTTCCACCCGTATATTTTCGGGAAATATCCCCCTGTGCGGACGGCTCTATGCGAGCCACTCCCTTTTTCCTGCACGCTACCCTCTATTTCAAGCCGTTCACCCTTTGGAGCTGGATTGTAAGCTAACGTATAGGTAGTTTTCAATTGAAAATTTATGTTCATACCTGTTTCCTGTCCGTGGTTGATTGCGATCAATGGAAAAAAACTGATCCTGTAAACACAATCCACCTTGCCCCCCTGTTTATGCCCCTTCACGCAGTCATTATAGACCGAGAACACGATACCGCTCAATTACTCTCCCAACTGGCGCGGCATTGTCCGGAAGTGGAAGTACTTGCCGAATGTATTTCCGGCAACCTGGGTATCGAAGCCATCAACCGTTTCCGGCCTGATATTGTTTTCCTCGAAGTTGAAATGCCCGATCTGAACGGCTTCCAGGTGCTGGAAGCCGTTGAAGATATCGACTTTGCCCTTGTATTCGTCACGGCTCACGACCGGTTCGCTATAAGGGCATTCCGGTACAGTGCGCTCGACTACCTGCTGAAGCCGGTAAATGCCGGCGAGTTGATCGAAGCGGTAGGCAAGGCTCGAAAAGGCCATTCGACCAAGTCCAAAAGCCTTCGGCACCTCAGGCAGCAATACTTCGACAGCCCGGAGAAACTGCCCGAACGCATCGCGCTGCCCTATCAGAACGGCGTGACGTTCGTACCGGTCAGAGATATACTGTATTGCAAGTCAGACGACAATTATACCCGGTTTTATCTCGACAACGGCTTGCAGCACCTCGTATTAAAGCCCCTGCGCGAGATCCAGGAGCTGCTGGAAGGATGGAATTTCCTGCGCATACACCGCCAGTACCTGATCAACATCAACCGCATCAAAAAGTTTGTGAGAGGGGAAGGCTGCTTCCTGGTGATGGACAATGACCAGAACATTCCGGTATCCAGGAGCCAGCGGGACCGGTTGATGGAAAAATTCGGGTGGGTGTAAGAACCGATCGTAATAGGAGAATAGTTACGAAAGCAATTGAACACCAATCGGCGCAAAGAGCACTACCATTTCCATGGGTATACCGCTATACTGGCGCATAAAGCTTCGTATCTGGCGGGTAGCCTTCAGCAGATGATCTTTGACAGTTCCCTTGGAAATGCCTTCGCTTTCGGCTATCTCATCGAGGCTTTTTTCTTCCAGCCTGTAGAGACGGAAAATCTTCTGCCGCTGAGGCGGAAGTTTTGCAATCGCTTCCTCTGCCAGCCTTTCATAGTCGGACAGAACGATAGCATTCTCGGTATCCATATGCTGGCCGGAGCCTGCAGACAATACTTCGGATTTCCACAACTGCTCGCGGAGCGCCCTGCTCATCAGGTTCAGGACATGATTCCGGCATGTCTTGATAAGATACCCCTTCAGAGATCGCGCCGGATCCAGCTCCTTCCTGTTTTCCCATATTTTCAGGAATACGTCGTGTACGGTTTCTTCGGCCAGCTCCGGCGATTTCAAAAATTTCAGGGAAAAATGGTAGAGATAACCGTGATATTTCCTGTATAGAAAGGTGAAAGCCTCTACACTCCCTGCGCTAATCTGTCCGGCCAGTAAAGAATCGTCAGGGAAGACCTCCTCCATTTCTATAGTCAAAAAGGGTTAATACAGGTATCAATCGCTTTTCAAAATTTTATAAAAATACAAAAATCCCCAAATAAATTTCAATAACCGGCTCTATCTGAAAACAAAAATGCCGACCAATGGTCGGCACGTTTGAATCTATTAGCCATGAAAAATAATTACTCTGCACGAAGCGTACCGCGGAGCGCTCTTGGGATATCGATAGATACCACCGGAATGTTGCGCGAGCTCAGCACTTCAAATCCTCCCGCTTTTATCGCCTCTACCTTCAGTGACTTACCCAAGCCGAGGGATGTTACGTCAAGTTCCACATAGTCAGGAATATCCTGAGCCAGACCTTTGACCCGCAATTTACGCAATTTCTGATTAAGTTTACCTCCTTTGATAACACCTTCGGAAGTACCGGTCAATTTGATGGGTACATCTACAGTCACAGGTTTCCCGTCAACGATTTCGAGAAAATCCGAATGGATCAGCGCATCGTTTACCGGGTGGTACTGAGTATCCTGTAAAATAGCCTTATGAAGGCTTCCTTCGATATTGAGGGTTACCTCATAAACATCGGGGGTGAACAACAAAGGACGGAAAAGAATAGCCGGAGCATAAAAATGCACCTGCTCAGCTCCTCCGTATAATACTGACGGCACATATCCCTCTGCACGAAGTTTCTGCGCTGTCGTCTTACCGAGATCCGCTCTTTTATACCCTACAATCTCTACTTTTTTCATTACAATGATAAATTTAAACTAAAAATAATTAAAACAAAACTACTCGTGAGTTATAAATAAGGAACTAATAGATTCGTGATCACGTATACGGCCGATAGCTTTTGCAAAAAGCTCAGCCACTGACAAAACCCTGATCTTCCCGCCCAGGTCCGATTTGAGCGGAATGGTGTCGGTTACAAACAGTTCAGCCAGGAGAGATTTTTCTATATTTTCGTAAGCTTTTCCCGACATGATCGGGTGCGTACAAAGGGCTCTTACGCTGTTTGCCCCCTTATCCAGAATAATCTCAGCCGCCTTGCAGATCGTCCCCCCGGTATCGATCAGGTCATCCACCAGTACGACGTCTGCCCCTTCCACATCACCGATTACCTGCATGGAGGCAATTTCATTGGCACGCTTCCTGTGCTTATCGCAAAGCACCATGTCTACGTTCAGGTGTTTTGCAAAATTTCTTGCCCTGGCAGCTCCTCCCACATCGGGCGAGGCGATCAGCAGGTCTTTCAGGCCCAAAGCCTTTATAAACGGTACAAAAACCGTGGTTCCTTCCAGGTGATCTACCGGGAAATCAAAGAAACCCTGTATCTGTCCTGCATGCAGGTCGATAGTGATAAGGCGGTCTACACCCGACGCAGAAAGCAGGTTGGCCACTACTTTGGCTGCTATCGCCACCCTGGGCTTATCTTTCCTGTCCTGGCGCGCATAACCAAAATACGGTATGACCGCCGTTACATGGTGAGCGGAAGCTCTTTTCGCAGCGTCTACCATCAGCAGCAGCTCCAGAAGGCCATCTGCCGGCGGAAAAGTAGACTGGATCAGGAATACGTCGCACCCGCGGATCGACTCCTCGAAGCTCGGCGACAACTCTCCGTCACTAAATTTTCTGAGCGTATAGCCACCGAGATCTTTTCCAAAATAACGAGCTATCTTCTTGGAGAGGTACTCGGACTGCGTGCCCGAAAAAATTTTTACTGTATTAATAGAGCCCATCCTGTGTAGGAAAATTTGCGCAAAGTTAATGCTAATTAGTTTTTATCCCAATGCCTTGACGTAAATAGAAATATATCCGAACAATAATAATAGAGGTAAGCGCCCCTACAACAGCACCGACAAAGATATCTCCCGGATAGTGAACCCCTACCGCCACCCTGCTGTAAGCGTAGACAGCCGCCCACAGGAACATCCATTTCATTCTCTTTATTCTTTCGCGGGTAAATAGAAAAAAAGCCGTTGCGAGCGCAAATGAGGTAGAAGCGTGGGAAGAAGAGAAACCGAATTTCCCCCCGCAACCTACCACATTGTGGACCAGGTGGCCGATAAGCGGGTCATGACAAGGCCTGTGGCGGGCGAAATAGGGCTTCATAATCCCCGAAGCAAAATAATCGGCTAAAATCACGGCTGCCAGCGAAAGAAGGATAATCGCTACCCCTTCCCTCCGGTAGGATTTAAAGATCACATAGAAAAGATACAAGTATAGCGGTGTCCAGGTATATTTATAGGTGATCCATTTAAACAGAAAATCCGAAAACGGACTGTGAATGCCGTTGAGCGCCAGGAACAACTGCTGATCCCAGTCCGATACCCCTTGCCAGAACAGTTCCATCAGCGATAGCCCAGTTTGCTTCTCACTTTCGACAACACATCTTCCGCGATATCTCTCGCCTTTTCTTCACCTTTTTGCAGGATAGACTCCAGCGCGCCGGTTTCCTTCATATAGTGATTAAAAATCTCCCTGGGTCCTTTGTATTTTTCAAGGATCAGCTCGAATAGCTCCTGTTTGGCGTGACCGTAGCCGTACCCTCCCGCTTCGTACCGCTCCCGCATGGACGCCACCCGGCCTGCATCGGCTATGAGCGAATAAAGCTGAAACGTTATGTCTTTATCCGGGTCCTTGGGCTCTTCAAGCGGGGTAGAGTCGGAGACAATTTTCCTCACCGATTTCTTAAGCTCGTTTTCAGGCAGGAAAATATCGATATAGTTATTGTACGATTTGCTCATTTTTCTCCCGTCGATACCCGGGATCGTCATGATACGCTCGTCGATCTTCGGTTCGGGCAAAACCAGGATCTCCTCCCCCACCTGCCGGTTAAAAGACGACGCGATATCCCTCGTAATCTCCAGATGCTGCTTCTGGTCCTTTCCCACAGGCACCCAGTTGGCGCTGTATAAAAGAATATCCGCGCTCATAAGCACCGGGTAGGTGAAAAGCCCGGCGTTGACATCCTCCAACTGCTCCGATTTGTCCTTAAAGGAATGCGCGTTGGCCAGCATCGGATAAGGCGTAAAGCAATTGAGGTACCAGGCCAGCTCAGTATGGGCAGGCACTCTCGATTGCCGCCAGAAAACATTTGCTTCAGCGTCAAATCCGAAAGCCAGCCAGGTGGCCGCTATAGCTCTCACATATTCTTCCCTTGTTGCCCCGTCTTTCAGGGTGGTTAGCGAATGAAGGTCCGCAATGAAGTAAAAAGATTCGTTTTTTTCGTCTTTCGAAAATTCGATCGCCGGCAAAATAGCCCCTAAAATATTCCCAAGATGGGGGCGGCCGCTACTTTGGATCCCGGTCAGAACTCTTGCCATACAGGTTATGTTAAAATGTTAGCCGGCCCGCAGCCGGTCTTTGCTATCAATAATCCGGACCTCAAATTATCCGTCCGTGTTTCAGGGAACGGAGTGCAAAAATCGGTAAATTGAGAGACTTTTTCAGTCTGTTTAAGTAAATAAACGCCAAATCAGCTCAGATTAAAGATGTTAGACGCTTCCACACTTCAGTTTTTAAAGGATCTGGCCGAAAACAATAACACAGAATGGTTCAGGACGAACCGCAGCCGCTACGACACAGCAAAGAAAGACCTGGAACAGCTCGTTGAAAAACTGATCGCCGAAGTCGGGCGTTTCGAGGAACTGGGGAACACGAAAGTGAAAGACTGTATTTTCAGGATCAACCGGGATATCAGGTTTTCGAAGAATAAAGCGCCTTATAAAAACCATTTGTCGGCCGCCATCGGGCCGGGCGGCAGGAACTCCGGAAGGATCGATTATTACATTCACATACAGCCTCATGGCGAATCGTTCCTTGGCGGAGGGATGTGGGAAGCGACGCCCGCGCAACTAACCAAATACAGGCAGGAGGTCGATTACAATGCCTACCAGCTCAAAAGCATCATCAATAATGCTGAATTCAGGGCTTTTTTTCCGCACGTATGGGGAGAAACCCTGAAAACGGCGCCCAAGGGCTACTCCAGAGACCACCCGGAAATAGAGTTGCTCCAAAGAAAGCAACTGTTCTTCATGCATAAGTTTTCAGACAAGGAAGTGGCTTCTCCTGACTTTGCTGACAACATTCTGAAGGGCATAAAATTACTCAAGCCTTATACTGATTTCCTCAATTATATCTTCTTTGATGAGGAAGAAGAGGATTGATAAAATAATTACCACAACAAACACCATGCAGTTCTCCCATCTTCATTGCCATACCCAGTTTTCCCTGCTCGACGGCGCTGCCGATATAAAAAAACTTTTCAAGAAGGCGAAGCAGGATAACATGCCTGCCGTAGCCATTACCGACCATGGCAACATGTTCGGTGTATTTGAATTCGTTGCGGAAGGGCACAAACAGGGGATAAAGCCCATCGTCGGGTGCGAATTCTACGTGGTGGAGGACATGACCAGGAAGCAGTTCACGAAAGAGCAGAAAGACGTCAGGTACCACCAGTTGCTGCTTGCCAAAAATGCCGAGGGATATAAGAACCTTGTCAAACTCTGTTCGCTCGGCTTCATGGAGGGGATGTATGGCAAATACCCGCGGATCGACAAGGATAAGATTGTCAGGTACCACAAAGGACTGATCGCCACCACCTGTTGCATAGGGGCACAGGTGCCCAAGACCATTCTTAAAAAGGGAGAAGCTGAAGGAGAAAAGGAATTCAGATGGTGGCTGGACCTCTTCGGAGAGGATTATTATGTGGAGCTGCAACGCCACGAAATAAGGGAACAGCTCCAGGTAAACGAAGTATTGCTGCGTTTTGCAAAAAAATACAACGTCAAGGTCATCTGCTCAAACGATTCGCATTACGTCGACCGGGAAGACTGGAACGCCCACGACATCCTGCTTTGTATCAACACCGGTGATAAGAAAAGCACGCCTTCGGCAAAAGATTTCGACGACGAAGGCGGAATCCCGAAAGGCAGCCGGTTCGCATTCTACAACGACCAGTTCTATTTCAAGACTACCGGCGAGATGCTGGATCTGTTTAAAGACATACCGGAATCGCTCGACAACACGAACGAGATTGTCGACAAGGTAGAATTGCTGCAACTCAAAAAGGATATCCTGCTTCCCAATTTCCCTATTCCCGACGAATTCAAAACCCATACGCTTTCGGAGGTAGTCGGGGGCAAGGAACTTCCTGCCGACGTGCTCAACCAGTGGGAGTACCTCAGGCATATTACTTTCGAAGGTGCGCGGCAAAAATACGGGACTATAGAGCCTCACGTCGAAGAGCGGATCAACTTTGAGCTGCAAACAATCAGGAATATGGGTTTCCCCGGCTACTTCCTTATCGTGGCCGATTTTATAAAGGCCGGCCGCGAGATGGGTGTCTTCATAGGCCCCGGCAGGGGTTCGGCCGCCGGGTCGGCTGTAGCTTACTGCACCGGAATCACCAATATCGACCCGGTCAAATACGACCTCCTGTTTGAGCGTTTCCTTAATCCGGAAAGGGTATCATTACCCGATATCGACACCGACTTCGACGACGAAGGAAGGCAAAAGGTGATCGACTATGTGGTCAAAAAATACGGTTATAACCAGGTAGCGCAAATCGTCACTTACGGTACGATGGCAGCCAAATCGTCCATTAAAGACGTAGCAAGGGTAATGGATCTTCCCCTTCCGGAGGCCAATGCGCTCGCCAAGCTGGTGCCCGACAAGCCTACCTACGGCATGACGCTCCAACGTATTTTCAATGCCCCGCTCGAAGGAGACGGCAGCCTTACCAGGAAAGAAGGGATCAGCCCCGACGAGCTTGAGAACGTGAAAAAGATGAGGGCTGTCGCCGCAGGCTCGGATCTGTCGGCGCAGGTTCTGCAGGAAGCCCAAAGGCTCGAAGGCACCGTCCGCAATACGGGTATTCATGCTGCGGGGATCATCATAGCCCCTTCGGACCTTACGGAAATCATTCCGGTCAGCACTTCGAAAGATTCCGATTTCCTGATTACCCAATACCAGGGAAAAGTGATCGAAGATGCCGGCGTTATCAAGATGGACTTCCTCGGGCTCCGTAACCTGACCATTATCAAGGAAGCGCTCCGCCTGATCAAACAGAATCATAACATCGATATCGATATCGACAGCATTCCTCTCGATGATCAGAAAGTCTTCGAGCTTTTCCAGCGCGGTGAAACCAACGCGATCTTCCAGTTCGAATCCGACGGTATGAAGAAGTACATGCGCGACCTGAAGCCGGACCGTTTCGAGGACCTCATCGCCATGAACGCACTTTATCGTCCGGGCCCGATCGCCTATATTCCCAACTTCATCAACAGGAAGCACGGCAGGGAAGAGATCACCTACGACCTGGCCGATATGGAAGAGTACCTGGCCGATACTTACGGTATCACCGTTTACCAGGAGCAGGTGATGCTCCTTTCCCAAAAGCTGGCGGGCTTTACCAAAGGTATGGCCGACACACTCCGGAAAGCGATGGGAAAAAAGCAGATAGAAGTGCTGAACAAACTGAAGAGTTCGTTCATGGACGGCGGGAAGGAAAGAGGGCATGACGCCAAAAAGCTGGAGAAGGTCTGGACCGACTGGGAGGCTTTCGCATCCTATGCATTCAACAAGTCGCACTCGACCTGCTACGCCTTCGTGGCCTACCAGACCGCCTACCTGAAGTCGCATTTTACAGCCGAATATATGTCGGCGGTATTGACCAGCTCACTCGGGAACATCGAGAAGATCACTTTCTTTATGGAAGAATGTAAAAACCTGTCGCTGCCGGTGTTAGGTCCCGATATCAACGAATCCGACAGGCAGTTCAACGTTAACAAAAAGGGAGAAATCAGGTTTGGGCTGGGAGGAATAAAAGGTACCGGCGACGCAGCGGTTGAGAGCATTATCGAGGAAAGAAGTAAAAACGGGGTCTATAAGGACATCTTCGATTTTATCACGAGGGTCAACCTGAGAACGGTCAACAAGAAAACCCTGGAAAGCCTTGCGTATGCGGGCGCCTTCGACTGCTACGAAGATCTCCACAGGGCCCAGTTTTTCGAAACCACCGACGATGACAACACGTCGTTTATAGAAAAGCTGATCCGCTACGCAAACAACTATCACAACAGCAAATCGTCGGCCCAGGTTTCATTGTTCGGCGGTCCCGGCGGGAACGACGACGACATGCTTCCCAAACCGAAAGCGCCGTCTATCGAACCTTGGAGCGATATCAACAAGCTTCGTTACGAGCAGGACGTTGTAGGGTTTTACATATCGGGGCACCCGCTCGACAGCTTCCGGCTGGAGCTCAACAGCTTTTGCAATTGCACGCTCGATAAGGTGCTGGAGGTTCCGGAAGATCGGAAAACGCCTCTTTATTTCGGCAAGGAGATCAACGTGGCGGGTATTGTCAGCAGCGTAATCGACAAGACCATGAAAAACGGCAACCCAATGCGTATTTTCAAAATTGAAGACTATAGCGGCGGCATCGAAATGCTGCTTATGGGAGAAGAATTTGTAAAGTTCGGCAACTACATCGAAACCGGGCGTTTTCTCTATATCAAAGGCAAGGTGCAGAACCGGTGGCGGAACGAGGACCAGTTTGAATTCAAACCTCTCAGTGTCTCCCTGCTTACCGAACTGCGCGACAAGATGTGCAAGCAGGTCAGCATCAGGATGACGCTCGACCAGGTCAACCCGTCGTTTGTAGA
>CAZLTN010000058.1:0-32175 GCA_964562455.1 uncultured Cytophagales bacterium | reverse complement strand
TTCATAATCTCTTTTGGCCCAAAGATACGAAATCTATATCAATTTAACAATACCCAAATTGCATTTATTTGCCAAAAAAATAAACCCCTTTAATTTAATACATAAATTTCCATTTCAAAAAAGACGATATAGGGAGTTAGGAATAAACATCGAAGAAAAAATTGATATTGCTTTTGGTGATAATATATTTGGGTTAAGTACAACTGTCGCAGGTGGTGCATTATGCGGTGGAATGGCACTATTATTTATTTCATTATTAATATTATTAAATATCGATATATCGTTTTTATATGCTATTTTATGTGCATTTATATCTGCAATTATATCCTATATATATGTTTTTAAAGATGATAAATATATAAAATATTTTAAAAAATATGGAAAATGGTCGAGGAAGGAAAAAGAAGGATATGCTATAATGACCACTTTCGTTTCTGTAGTCGTTCTTTTTATATTTTTATTAGCTATAAAAACATAATATATTCGACCTTTATATCAGATAAAGTAAACAAATGGGAGACCGTTTTGCTCTTCCGCGCAAACCCCGGGACCCCTACAACCCAAGCCCCGAATTTCGCGAAAAATCGTCGTTAAACGTAAATCCAAGCGATTTGAAATCCTCTTTCAGCTTCGTTAAGGCCATTCGCAGCAGTGTGATATCGCCGGCCCGGGTTACCAGCATTGCACCCATGTCGAGCAGCTTTTGGGCATGCTCCGGAGAAAAAGCAGGCGTGCCCCACCATTTTCCTGCGGCTTTTGCGGCGCCTGCCACCCTTTGTATTGCGTCGTGGTATTTGGGATTTTCGAAGTCCCCGGGGAACCCCGCCTGTACACTGTAGTCTCCCGGCCCGAAGAAAAGCATATCGACCCCGTCGACTGCGGCGATAGCTTCCGCGTTTTCCAGCCCGGCGGGGTCTTCTACCTGTACAAGGATAAAAGTCTCGCGATTGGCCTTTTCGAGGTAGTCCGTCAGCGGGATCATCCCGTAAGGCATGTCGGCGCCCGAGCCATCAAGGCCACGTATACCCATAGGCGGGAATTTTAGGTTCTGCACCAGCTCTGCCGCTTCTTCCGCAGTTGCGCACCTGGGATAGATAATACCGTTGGCGCCGGCCTCCAGCAGCCTGGCCGCCCTTAAAAATTCGCCTTTTGCCGGCCTGGCCAGGATATCGGCGCCGCCTACCCGGGCGGCCCTCATCAGGTTGGCGGCTGTTTCCAGGCTGTGGGCATGATGCTCCAGGTCCATCCAGAGCAGGTCGAAGCCCAGCAGGCCGGCCATTTCGTATACCGAGGGATCGTTAAAGTGCAGGGTGGTGCCTAACACCGGCTTCCCTGCCCGCCACTTGGCGAGTGTCCTGCTATTCCGCATGATTTTTTGATTTGATAAAATTCGTTTCTATAAAGCTGACGAGTGTTCCTGAGACTATTCCCACCAGCAGCGAAAGAGGTAATATCCAGAATACCGTAACGCCGAAGACGCCGTAAAAAGCCACTGCACAGGCAGCTATAACCGAGGTAATACCTCCGAGTATGGCGCCGGCCTGGGTGGAAAAAGGGACGAACAAAGCCATGAAAAACAGCACAAACAGGGGGCCGACGAATAGGTTGACCACTTTGGTGACCACATCGAAAAGATTGCCCTCCACGTTCCCGATGAATATGCTCAGCACCATTACGAAGCCGCCGGTAAGGTAGGACAACAGCTTAACTTGCTTCAGCAGGCCTTCCCGGGTTGACGTGGATTTTCTGAATCGCTGTACGATATCTTCGGAGATAACGGAAGATACAGAGTTGACGCCCGAGGAGAGGCTCGACATGGCCGCGGCCAGGAGCCCGGCAATGACCAGCCCCGACAGGCCCACCGGCAGTCCTACCAGTATAAACCTCGGGAACAGCGTATCTGCCTGTTCCTGAAGTGTTTTACCGTCCGTAAGCAGGTGCGGGTTATGATGGAAGAAAGCGAACACCGCCAGTCCCACCAACCCCAGCAGGCATTTGGCTATCAGGTTCGTATACAGGGACACGCCGAGCGATTTTCTTGCCGCTTTGATGTCTTTCGTTGACAGGTACCGCTGAATGGCCATCTGGTCGGAGCCGGTTGTGCATATGTACCACACAAACAGCATGAGCATCGCGTTGCCTACCGTAGATCTTTCCCAGGCGTCAAAGCCGTAGCGGGGCGGATCCCACGAAGCGGGCCAACGGTCGGGAAACCAGGAGGTAAAAGAGCCGAAATGATAGCATACGAGCAGGATGCTGATCAGCGCCCCGCCCAGGAATATCACCGATTGGAGCACATCCGTGACTACTACGGCTTTAAGTCCGCCCATTGCCGTGTATACGATCGTAATCAGCATCAGGACCATGCCGATAGGCAAAGCGTAGGCTTTGTCGAAAGGAACCACCGAAAACAGCGCTATTTCCACCGTTACATAAATGATGGTCGCCATCCACAGGAACCGGAGCGAAAGAAACATAAAGGTCGCCATCATCCGCGCAGGCAGCCCGAATCTCCGCTCGAGTATCTCGTAGGCGCTGGTGACATTCATTTTCATGATCCGCGGAATGAGCCACCATCCCGCTGCGAAGTAGACAAAAGGCAATGCAAACATCCCCGCAAATATGGCCGGGCCGTTCTTGATCATCTCGCCGGGGTAGGAGAGATAGCTGAGCGTACTGAGCAAAGTCGCAAACAATGAAATACCGACCGCTACGGGGTTCATTTTTCGCCCGCCCAGGAGATAATCTTCCCTTGTTTTGTTTCGCCGGGAGTAATACCATCCTATCCATAGCATTAAAAGGCCGTAAGCTGCTATTACCACCCAATCCGGCAATGACAGCGACGGCACTATGCGCCGGTCGATCCTGAGAAGCGCATAAGATGCGCCCACCCGGATGTCCGCCTGCTCTGCGGTAGTGAACCCGCTGTCGCCGGTGATTTTGAGAAAACCGGTCAGCAAAGGTATATCGTGTGGCGTACCCTTAGCGGCCAGGGCGTGTGCCATTTCATATCGTACAGCCTTGTTCCCGCCGGACGCCAGCCTTACAAGCTCGTCATAAACTTTGTGATTACGGCTCAGGCTATCAGCAGGCATATGGTGAAGCGCTGCGCTTAACAGATAAACTTTGACTTCAGAACTATCGGGCTCGAGCAGTGCCAGGTTACCGATCTCCTTCGTTTCCGTATAACTCAGGGAACCAAGGTGGCGCAGGGCATAGGCAGCGAGCTTTCTTTCGCGGGGCGTGGGGTTATCTGACGTAACCAGCCGTATCAGGTTCTTTGCCGCCATTTCCGCTGCTTCCCGAGAACGGTACGAACCTGCCCATTCTGCCAGCAATTTCACGACCGGGTCCTTCTCTTCCTCAACCGGCGTAAAAGGATATTTCAGCTTAGCCAGCGACTCTGCTGCCTGGGCGCGGTCTGGCGATCGCATGTCGCGGTAAACGTCGTAGATACGTTCTGTCCATTGGCTACGTCCGGCAGATAATGCAGGTACCTGCGCCAGCACGCGCCAGATCCCTACCCGGTAAGACGGCTCTTCTCCCCTTGCTTTTTCTTCCCGGAGAAAAATCTCTCCTATCTGACCGGAGTATTGAAGCTCCATAAGGTATTCTGCGGCGTGCACCTTTTCCCACCGTAAGGTATCATCCAGTACCCGCTTAAGCTCGTTTACTGCCTCTGTACGGAGGGTTTCCGAAACACGACTGCTTTCAGGATCATCCGTCTTGCTGCAGGAAGAGAAAAACGGGCTCAGGAATACCAGCAGCAGGGGAATTTTAAAATAGCTCATAACGACTCCTGCCTCTCGGTCAGTTCTTCCTCGGTATATACCGGCGGTACGCCTTTTATTAACAGATCTTTCAATTCATCTAGGTATTTTTCAAATACTTCCCGGGGGGAGGCATCGTGTTTTATACAGACAGAAGCGGCCATTCCGACTACTTCACCCATCATTCCGGTAGTTTTCATTACCCTTACGGTACCAAGCGCCACATGCGTGACGCTGATATTGCGGCCGGCCATCATCAGGTTGCCGATATTCCGGGAATAAAAGCACCGGTAGGGTATAGCATAAGGCTCTATTTTGGTTTTTACGCACCGTGCCCGGAACGGTTCGTCCGTAAAATCCGGGATAATTTTCGGGTGATGGAGATCAATGGACCAGGTCGTAGTCACGGCAGCATCGGGAAAAACGGTGCTGTTGTCGATGTCCTGCTGCTGAAGGATCACATCGCCCATCAACCGCCTGGACTCTCTTTTTCCTGCTATGTAAGCCACCCATTCGAGTCGCCGGCTCCGGAAATCTTCCTGCAACTGGCTTTTATTTTTGAGGAATGACCAGTTGCCGAACACCGCCCGCAAGCCGTAGTCACGGATGTATTCAAATTCTTTAATCTGGTCCCTGCCCAAACCGGTTTCCCAATCCCAATCGCCTTTCCTGGCTTTCTGGCTTGTTTTGTCGGTAAATTGCAGCGCCCAACTGGTTTCGGGAAAGGTAAAGCTCTGTCCTTCTTCCTCGACCGAATACCACATGACCGAGCTACCCATCGTCATCTGGTCGGCTTCTTCGGGCGCTATCGACTCGCCTGTTTCGTCCCTGGATTCACGCCCTACGCGGAAGTCGGCGCCGGCCAGATACCCCAGGTTGGCATCGCCGGTGCAATCCACAAACAGCGGGGCTTCAAAATAGAGCCGTTGCCCGGTCCTGGTATGCCGGGTTTCGATACCTTTTATGCGGTTGCCTTCCATCAGCGCTTCCGTAACCTGGGTATTCAGAAACAGTTCCACACCTTCCTCATTCCGGACAAGATCCAGCTTCAGGTAATCCTTGTATTCGGCTGCGGGCCGTGCGTTCTGTCCTTGTTGGGGATCCAGCTCGTTGACCAGGTTCCCGATCCGGGGATAAGGCGGCAGGTTGACTTTCCCGCCGAGCTGTACCCTTACCTCGGAGCTGTTGTTGCCGCCTACAAGCGGCCGGTTATGAATGAGTGCTACCCTCAGCCCGTGCCGGGCGGCCGAAACTGCCGTGCATATGCCGGCGATGCCGCCTCCTGCCACCACGAGGTCAAATTGCCCTGCTTTGAGCGGCTCCCCGTCGAAGCCCGATAACTTCCTGCGCAGCAAGCCAAGCTCAGGGCCGTTGTCGGGAAGGGCCGGAGCCTCATCGGTGGTAAAGATGATGGCGTCACATCTCCCGTTAAAGCCTGTCAGGTCGTGCAACGCAATTTCGGCAGGCCCTTCCGGGATACTTACCGCTCCGCCGTATTGCCAGTGCCAGTCGGCTTTACCGGTGCCGAAAACGGTTTCAAGAGTACTGCCGTTGATGCTGAGCTGAAAACGCCCGGGATAATCCCCGGCAGGGGCCTGCGCGCTTCTTTCGCCGGTTTTCCAGGGACCGGACCAGTCACGCGTACGCACCCAGACGTGGTATGTTCCCGGCATGTCAAAACGGACCTTTGTAGTAGCGTCTGCTACCGGGATTCCCAGTCCGTGCGCCATCAGGAACGGCGACCCCATCTGATCCATAAATTGCTGATCTACGACCCATCCTCCTAAATTATCAAAATTCTCTGCTTCTACTAAAATCATTTTTATCGTTTTAAAGTAGCCCCGGCAGGAAAACGCCGCCGGGACCGGGGTGATTTTTATGTGACGAAGTGACCGGTTGAGTTATTCATAACCCGGATTCTGAACCAGCTTGGCATTGATATCGATAGCCGACTGGGGAATCGGGTAATAGTACCTGTCGCGGGATTGCATGCCGGCTTCGAGCCCGTAGCTTTTGAGAAATGCCTTCATGACTTCCAGGGCCCTGTCGGTGCGTACAAGATCAAACCATCGTTGATTTTCGAAACAGAATTCCAATCTTCTTTCGTTTTCCATCCAGAGCCGGTATGCCTGCTGGGTGCTTACTTCCGATGCTGTTTTAGGCTGCAGGCCGGCCCGTTGCCTGATGCGGTTGAGGATGCTGAAAGCTTCGCCGTTCCCGTTGTATCCTGTTTCATTGAGGCTTTCGGCGTAGAGCATCAGCACGTCGTCGTAGCGCAACGCTATCCAGTTGATGTCCCAGTCACTGGCTGCCGCCACGGGCCCGTCGAGGTATTTGCGGCTGAAAGGCATCGTCTTGATGACTTCTCCGGATGTATGCGTCCATTGGGATGTGATCGCGGCGTCCTTCCTCAGGTCGCCGGGCTCGAAGCTCTCTACCAGGTCGGCGGATAAAAACAGTTGATAGGGGCTTCCGCCGAACGGGACTTCATTTTTTGAAATAAAATTGGGGGCATTCCGGGTAGGGAAAGGGTTGCCTTCGCCTTCCGCGCCCGATTTGAATATCAGGGAAAAGACAGATTGCTTTCCCCATTCGTTCTGGTGCCTGAAAACTGCCGCGTAGTTTTCGAAAAATTCAAACTGTCCTGAATCGATCACTTCTTTCAGAATGCCGGCTGCTTCGCTCCAGCGGTTTTTGTTCAGGGGATACCCGCCCTGGTAAACCAGGACCTTGCCCAGGAAACCTTTTGCCGCCCACCTGGTGGCCCGCCCGCGGTTGGTATTGTCGTAGGAAGCCGGAAGCAACTGTGCGGCCTCGGCCAGGTCCTTCTCTATCTGCTGGTATACCTCTTCTACGCTGTTTCTCGATACGGCGTACCCTTCGGTGATGGTGAGCGATGTCGTCACGACCGGGACTCCGCCCCAGAAACGGACCATGTCGAAATACAGCAACGCACGGATAAACTTCGCTTCTCCTTCATACTGCCTGGCGAGGTCTTCGGACAGGGTTACGTTGGGAAGCTCTTCCAGTACCTTATTGCAACGCTGGATCTTGTTATAGGAATTACTCCACGCCGTATACAGTATTGGCAGGAACGAGGTTTCGGAAAAGCGGGTGATGTTGCCGTCGTTGTAATCGAGGCTCTGAAAAGTGTTATCGCTGCGTGATTCGGTCAGCATGTAGGAATACTGCTGCGAAACAAGGGCATTCCTGAGACCGTTGTAGCAGCCTATGATTGCCTGGTTCAGTTGTGTGGGAGTCCGGTAAAATCCCTCTACGCTTCTCTGTGAAACCGGTACCAGGTCGAGCGTATCGCAGCCCGGTAACTGGATCAGTAGTATTGCAAATAATATCCGTTTCATCTTTTTTCGGTTAGAATTTAACACTTAGGCCAAAAGTCCAGGTAGTCGCCAGCGGGTAGCTTGTGCCGCTGTCGATATTGGGTGTAAGGCTTGAATTCGCGTGATTGCCGGTTTGCGGATTGCCGTGGTAGTGATCGTGCATGAATACGTTGTCCACGCTGGAATAGAGACGTATCCCGTTCAGCCAGTTTACTTTCCTGAGAAACCCGGGAGGGATGTTATAGCCAAGTGTGATATTGCGGATAGCCCAGTAGGAACCGTCGAACAGCCAGAAGCTGGATGCGGTGGTCATGTTGTCGGTGACGGCCGCGCGGGGCACCATTCCGTTCCCGGGATTTTCGGGCGAGCGCCAGCGGTCGCGCCACATTCCCCATACGTTTTGGCGGGATTGCATGTTGGACCTGCTGGCGATGTTGAGGATATTCACTCCCTGCTGGCCGTCCATGAATACCGAAAGATCGAATCCCTTATAGGAGAAGGTGTTCCTGAATCCCCAGAAAAAGTCCGGGAATGCATCGCCTACGATGTGGATATCGTCCTGGTTGATCACCCCGTCCTTATTGTAGTCCTTGTATTTGATGTCGCCTACATTCTGTCTCAGGTAATGCGGATGCGAGTCCAGCTCTTCCTGATTCATGAATACGCCCTCCTGCTCCAGCATATAGTAGCTGCCTATAGGCTTTCCGATCTGCGTAATCGTAACCCTGTAACCTTCGTTGGTACCATAAACGGGGCTGCCGTCAGGCCCGAGCTCCAGCACTTTGTTGCGGTTTGCCGAGATGTTGAAGCTGGAAGTCCATTTGAAGGCCTTGTCGATGTTCAGGGAGGTGAGCTCGAGCTCTACACCGCGGTTCCTGACTTTGCCGATGTTCTGAAGCGCGGTCGTATAGCCGGTTACTTCCGGGATCTGTACATTCAGAAGGAGGTCTTTTGTGTCGGCGACGTAGTAGTCAAATCCTACCTGTAGGCGGTTCCTGAAGATCCCGAGGTCGAGGCCGATATCGGTAGTCGTGGTTTTCTCCCATCCCAGCATGGTGTTGCTGAATGAAGAAGGGCCATAGCCCGGTATTTTTTGCTGACCGGTACCGGTTATATAATTGGCCGCCCCGAGCGTTCCGATAGAGGCAAAGTTGCCGATGTTGTTATTCCCGGCTATCCCGTAGCTGGCACGCAATTTCAACTCCGATATCCAACTGATATCTTTCATAAAGGGCTCTTCCAGGATGCGCCATCCGGCCGACGCGGAAGGGAACCATCCCCACCGGTTGTCTCTTCCGAAGCGGGAGCTCCCGTCGCGCCGGATCGTGGCGGCAAGCATGTATTTGTCTTTGAAAGAGAAGTTAGCCCGTCCGAAAAAGGACATCAGGTTCCAGAGTGTTTTGTCGGAGCTCCCTGAGTTGAGGACGGTACCGGCATTGAGGGTACGGACTTCGTCGTCGGCAAACCCGCTTTTGGTCAGGGCCCAGTTACCCGATTTGGCCTCCTGGTAGGAGAACCCGCCAAGCAGGTCGAGGTCCCAGGAAGATTTTGTCAGCTTGTAGGTCAGCAGGTGTTCCGTAAGGTAGCTTTCAAAAACGGAACTGGTAGCGGTAGCCTGGGCGCCGTTGTTGCGGTTGATATTGTTAGGAATGAAGTAAAGTGTCTCTTCCGAACGCTGCTCGGTCCCGAACGAAGAGCGCAGCTTCAGGCCTTTGCCCAGGAATACATCGGCATAGGCATTGACCAGGAACTGCTTGGATTTGATTTCATTGGTGTACTCGTTGAGCATAGCCAGCGGATTGATGAGTGCCGAAAGCACATAAGGATAATAGCCGCCGCTTTCGGTCTGCTGCGTGATCCCGACTACCGGAGGCATGATATGCGAGCGGCTGACAGGCCCTCCGTTCCAGTCGGTCTGCGGGTCGTTCCTGATGGAGGTTCCGGCGGAAAAGTTCATTCCCACGTTGACGACCTTCGATAATTTCGATTCCAGGTTGGTCCTGAAATTCATTCTTTTAAAATCGGACCCGATGATAATGCCGTTCTGGTTGAAATAATTACCGGAGATGTAATATTTGAATTTGTCGGTCGAAGCGGAGGCGGAAAGCTGGTAATTCGATACAGACGCGGTGCGGTCTACGATATCCTGCCAGTCGTTATCAGGCAACGAACCGGGATCGGTCAGCCAGGCCGGGTCTATCCAGTAGTTGGAGTTGGTCCTGGCCGAATTGGGATCGGAGGCCTTTCCGCCTTGCAGCATCCAGGTGTTGTTTCTTTCTTCGACGGCATATTCGATCCATTCGTCCCTGTTGAGCACATCGTAACGGCTGAAACGTGTCTGTACACCCCGTGATATGTCGAGCTGGATGACAGGCTTTCCTTCTTTTCCTGCTTTGGTGGTGATCAATACTACCCCGTTGGCGCCTCTCGAGCCGTAGATAGCGGCGGATGCGGCGTCTTTCAGGACTTCGATAGACTCGATATCCTGGGTATTCAGGTTATTGAGATCGCCTGAAATGGGAAAACCATCTACCACATACAGCGGAGTATTTGAAAAATTGATAGAACTGGTACCCCTCACTTTTACCGCCAGCGATTTGCCGGGAGAGCCGCTGGTTTGCTGTACCTGTACCCCGGCGAGCTTTCCCATCAGGGCCTGATCGAGGCGGCCTACGGGGCGCTCTTCCAGGTCGGTGCTCTTCAAACTGGCTATTGCTCCCGTAACGCGTGTGCTTTTCTGTGATCCGTAACCGATCACGACTACCTGTTCGAGAGATTGTACGTCGGTTTCCAGCCTCACATCGATCATTGTCTGCCGGTTGACCGGGATTTCCTGCTGCTGAAAGCCGATAAAGGAAAAAACCAGGACCGGGTTATTTCCCGAAACTTCGATCCGGTAGTTCCCGGAAACATCCGTAACCGTACCTGTCGTGCTTCCCTTCATCATCACGTTCACGCCGGGCAATGCCTCACCGTTCCCGGAGGATATCACCCTGCCGGATACCTGCTGCCTGTCGCCTGCCTGCGCAAAGCAGGCGCCCGGGCAGCATAAATAGATCACGATACCGATGACAAGAACTTGCGACCGGTTTTTCCATCCTTTTCCAAGGAGTATTCCTGCTGGTTTCATCATATTGAGAAATTGGGTTTAAAAAACTAGTTGAACCTAAAACAGACCAGTACAGTACAGGGAAAATAATTTAATGTGTGCCGAGAAATTTCAATATTAGATCATCGTTATAGAGACTGAAATTTTGAGTGCTGTGGCCACCGTCGACTACCTGCAGGGATATTTTCCCTCCCAGGGCATTTACTTCCCTGCGGAGCCGTTCCGAGTGCCTCTCAAGAGGTACTGCCTTGTCATCACTTTCATGGAAGACCAGGTAAGGGATTTTGACAAAGGCGTCCGGGTACCCTGAGGGATCGATTTTGCTGAAGGCTTCTGCCGACGCCCAGGCTTCCTTTGCGCTTTTCAGGCTTTGATAGCTGTCTTTCAGGTCGTAGACAGGAAATGTGCCCAGCGCTTTACAGACCAGGTCCGGGTGGTACCTGACAATACGGCCCAGCATGACGCCGCCGGCCGAGCTGGCCCAGAGTGCCCATTTTTCTTTTACCTGGTACTCTTTTCTCACAAAGCGGACCAGGTCCAGGATCGCGTTCATGCCCTCGTCGGTTCCCCAGGTATCTTTTCCGTTGGATATCGATACGAACAAATATCCCGCCTGCAACGCGAGATCTCTCTGGCGGACATAAAACGGGACGCTTTGCTGAGAGCCCGGGGCATAGCTTTCGGCTGACCTGCCGCTCCCGTGAAGCGCCAGCAGCACAGGCACGGGCTTACCATGTATTACGCCTTCCCACGCGATGTAGACCGGGCGGCCGTTCAGCCGTTCGAACCGCTCTGTAACTGTCTGTGTACAAGCGTTAAACGGCCAGAGTCCCGAAAGAAGGAAAACCAGGTATTTGTTCATGAGATTACTTTACTTCTTCCCACCGGAAAGCGAGACGGATGATATCGGGTGCTTCAGCCGCCCCGGCAGAGCGGTAGGTGATGGTATTGAACCAGGTTTCATCCCCGGTTTTCTGCCAATACGGGGCTGCGTAATAAGCGTCTTTAACAGGAAGCAGGCCGTCGGCATTGTCCAGTAACGACACGTTTGTTACGGTCAGCGATTGCAAATCTATGCGGACCAATCCAAGCCTGCTATCCTTCATGCCGTTAGGTAAGGGTTGTCCGGGCAGATTAGGCCAGATCCTGCCCAGCACGTATGCCTGTCCGTCTCTCAGGAAAATACGCGGCCAGCCTATGTAATTGCTAAGTGACTTGTCGCTTCCTGTCAGGTCGGCTACCTTCAGGAGGTTAAAACTCTTGTCAAACCGTGCGATACGCGTGCTTTGCCCGGGGTAACCTCTGCAGACAATAAGAAAATCGCTTCCTGCTCTTACGAAGCTGCTTTCGTTGATGGGACCTCCACCCAGGGCTGCGGTAATATCTTTTACGAATTTCCAGGTAGCCGTTCCATCGTCCGAGCGCAGCACTGCAACCGACCACGTGCTGCCCGGGCGGTAGCCGAAAGACATGGTCAGCATATAGACGGTTTTACCCTCGACTATAAAATCGAACGGGTATCCGTATTCAATCCCGCCTATCTCCGGGAGCCGTTTCCATTCTTCCGTGCTCCTGCCGTCGGCTTTCAGCGTGGAATAATGCATGCCTTCGCGGTAATTCTTGTTGTCCTGCCCCTGGTTCTGCATATCGGTATACAGGCGGATGGCCCCGTCGGCAGTTTTCATCGGGACGGTCAGTTGGAATTTTTTTGCCGGAATGCTCCCCAGCCTGAAATGATCTGTTACCCGGTTGGTTACTGTGTTAAATACGAGCGCGTCACAATCGGCCTCGCGGTCCGAGCCATGGGATGTGCCGCGTTTGAAAGTAATAAGCACTTTTTCGTCACTCAGTCGAAGCAAAGCAGGAAAGGCGAGGTAGTTTTTCCCTTCCAGGTTTTTGTGGGCCAGCAGGGTTTGAGAGACGACGGTTTGCGGTGTAGTAAACAGTCCTGATTCCTGTGCAGGCAAGTCCCGGGCTATCCCGGCAAGTACGGTGATATAAAAGACGATGCCAGGGGAACAGTAGCGTTTCATAATAATTTCTTCATTTAAATAGAACAGACCAAACCAGATTATGAATAAAATCGGTATAGCTTACAACATTTGATTTTTTTGTACTAAACGGTCTATTTTTATAATATCTGACACAAATATATTGACAATTTAAAACAAACCAATACAAACCAGTACAGATCAATAAAAAATGTTTATAGCGACGAGCGGATAATCAGCTTGCTCGGGCTCTTGATTTTGGCAGTCCTGTTCTCATTTATCAGGGCAGCGGCCTCTTCTCCCATCCGGGTAAAATCGGCGCTGATCACCGTAATGCCTCCTTCCAGCACTTCCTTCATATAGAGATCGTTATAGGAGATCAGCCCTACATCTTTCCCGAGCCGTAGCTTACGCCTGTGGATCTCTTTGATTATATTGACATCGTCTATATCGTAGCGGTTAAGTGTAATGTAGACGTCTCCGGAAGCAAAGTTATCCGCGTTCACTTTGGATATGATGGTGCTGGCTTGTCCGAACTCACTGCAGTATTTTTCAAATCCCTGCCTGACAAGATGCCCGTAATAGATATTATCCGGCAACACGAGCACGAGGCGCCGGTATTTTTCAATCCGGTCGCGTACTTCCCGGAGGGCCGAATAGAGGTCGCCGGCAAAATCCTGGTAAACCGCCG
The DNA here is from genome assembly GCA_964562455.1 of uncultured Cytophagales bacterium. Taxonomy (GTDB): domain Bacteria; phylum Bacteroidota; class Bacteroidia; order Cytophagales; family Spirosomataceae; genus Ravibacter. Next base: position 19,273 of record CAZLTN010000058.1, on the reverse strand, counting down.
AATAGTTTCCGGTCAGTCCTTCCTGGTTGTAGTCGAGGATGATCCTCTTGTCGGGAGGTATCTGGTTGAGCGTCCCGGTCACGTCTTCCTTTAGTATCGGGATGATCACGAAATGCGTATAGTTATGAAGGTTTTCAAGGATAAGCCTTTCGAAGATCCGGTAGTTATGATTATGGAAATAGACATCGATGTCGGCCCGGTCTTTCAGCCGGTTGAAAAAGGCCTGGTAGAGCTCTTCCTTAAAAACCGTAATCTTATCCATGAGAAAGAAAATACGGTAATCGTGGTCTACGCTGCTTTTCCTTACAAAATATCCCTTCCGGTATACCGCTTCTATTATCCCTTTCTCACTTAAATGGTTCAAGCCCATCAGGACCGTGCTCTTGCTCATCGCGTATGCCGATGACAATTGATTGACGGAAGGGAGCTGGTCGCCGATATTGAGCTCCCCGTTTTTGATCTGCGCGATAATCGATTCCGCCAGTTGCAGATATTTCATCCTGGCTTTATCCTGAATAGTATACTCCTGGTTCACTGACGGGCGGCGATTGTATTGGATCTGAATTTTGAACAAAAATATAAATAATTTTGAAGAAGCAAGACAAACCAGACTAGACCAAAAAGATTTTTTATTATCCCCGCCGGAGACCAGGCATCACCCTCCCCCGCTCTTCCCCGTCTCCGGCGGAGGAATCGTGAAGGCGGGTCTCTGACCGGTTATTGTGGCGATTAAACCCGTCAGAGACCGGATATCACCCTCCCACCGTCTACGCGACCCGGTCCGAAGACGGTGGGAGGGCTGCCCGGCCTACTTATAGGTCAGCCACGCCGTCGCTTCACAGTCCTGATCGGCTGCAAACCGTATCCATCGCGACTGGAACCCTTCGGGGAAAGTAAATTCAAACGTTTCGCCGTTTTTGACCGACACTTCTTTATAGTTCATCCACGGGCCGTGACCGATGGGCTCTACCTGTATTTTAAAGGTGACGGCCCGGGGGCTGTTGTGAGAAAGCTTCAGGCTTTTCTTATCGTAGAAACCGATCAGGTAAGGGTCTGACGGCACGCCGGCTTTAACCCGGCTGTCTTTCCACGGGCCGCCTTCGCCTACGGGTTTGCCGAATTCCCAGAGGTCGTCGATCGTACCTGCCCAGACGCTGGCGGCACCGTCTTCCGAACGGATAATTCTTGAATTATTGCTTTTCCCGTTTTCGACGCCTGTCATGATGAGCAATCCCCTGTAAGAAGCGTAGTCGTGGATCGGCAGGTTGTGAGTGGCTACCGGCCTTACTTTGGCTAATCCGTCGGCATTTTCGGCCGGCAGCTCATAGAAAGTTCCGTGGAGATTGAGCAGGTCGCGCTCTGTAGCGACTTCGCGGCATATCCTGGTAGCGGCGCGGTTGGTCAGATCCGTAAGAGCCGGGTTGCCTAATGGCAGCCTCCACCTCCGGCCTTTATCGTCTACGACCAGCACAGAAGAACTTTCAACCGTCACAACGTTGGAAGGGATCACGAATTTCTCGCGGATAAACGTAGCAGTGCTGTCGTCTTCCTTCCTGACAAGCTTCATGGTCCCGTCAAGCTCATAGTAGCCCGACTCTTCAAACTTTCCGTTGGAAATATTCCCGGCCAGTATGCCGAGCACGCGACGGTTATTTCCCAACCCATACAGCAGGCCTCCCTGGTAGGTAGCCGAGGCAGCGCCTGCCAGCCCCGTGAACAGTCTGTCTTGTTTTGATTTGAATCGGCTGGTATCGGTGTAAGAAAAGTGCAGCGTTGCCTTGGTAGTCTTGTCCGTTTTTACCCGGACCCATTCGCCTTTCTGGCTGGAAGTAAAGACAATATTTGTTTCGCTTTTACCTGCAAGCTTTGTCCTGTGCACCTCCGTCCACTGGTTGTTACCCTTTACATCGGCTTCGAACACAAACTCTACCTCCTGCGTCCCTTCGTTGGCGAGCCAGGCGGAGCGTTGATCCCACCCGGTAAAGAGGAAGGGTTCCGAGGCCTGCCCGGCGGGTACGTTCTCCGACAGCCAGACTGCCCCCTCGGCAGTGTTCGGGCCGAGCTGATCCGGTTGCTCAGTAGAGGTGAACCAAAGATTGGAGTTAGACTGTCCGGGACCTTCGATACCGCCCTTTAATTTACGCTTGTTCAAAAACTCCTTTTGGGCCGAGTCGTCACATCCGAACACGAGCTGATCTCTCCAGCGGGTATAGTCGCCGATTACTTTGAGGTAGGCTGAGCGGGGGCGGATACCGGCAGAGTTCGCGGACGTAAACGTTGCCGGGAATTTCCAGAACAGGCCGTGCATGGTCATCAGGTAATCGGGGTTCTCAGGAGTGCCCACGTCCCGTATCCGTGGCCATTCGGTATTCCATCCGTGGGCGCCGTCGTAGCTGTGGCTTGCCTTGGGGAGCCTGTAAAAAGACCATTTGCCCGAATCCCGGACGCCGAGCAATACCGATTTGTGATCCCACCCGGTAGTCCAGATCGGATCGGTTTCGGGGTTAGTATTGCCGTAAATACCGCCGGGACCGGTGACTTCCACAAACTGGTTGCGGCGTACCGTTTTCCAGTTTTTGCCGTCCCATTCGGAGAGCGACCCGGACTCGATATCAAACTGTTCCAGCGCTTTTTTCCCTGATTCGCCGTTGTTGGAATACACCAGCACGCCCTGGCCGGAATAGACGCCTTTACCGTGCGCGCCGTCGAGAAGGGCGGTTGCCTGGTTGGCGGAAGTATCCTTTCCTTTTTTATTGGTTACATTCCCGTCCTCATAAAGAAGGGTCGGTTCCAGGGTTTTTACATCGACCTCATAGAAACCTTCTTCCATGGAGGCGGAATAGATTTTTCCTGCCGGGTCGGTGAGGTGCCTGGCGTTGCCTGTGGGACGGCCCGGCATCTTGTCGTAAGGGATCGCCCGTACGTTTCTTTCGGCATCTATAGCATAGGGACCAATAAATAACTGGTTGCTTTCCCTGTGGATCATCCGGTTGGCCGGTGTACCTCCGATGCTTTCCTCCCTTACAATTTGCTGAAGATCGGGTGTGATCTCATACAATTTATCGTCCGAACCGAAAGGGACATGCGGCCCGTAAGTAACTACCCAGAGCCGGTCGGCCCAGGGTACTACGGCACCGGTACCTGCCTCTCCCTGGCTGTTGTACATGGCCAGGTGAGGATAGATTCCGCTGAAGGAAGGCGGCAGGGAAGGAGATTCCTGTTTTTGGGTGGAGCAGGAAAGGGAAAGAAGAGCTGCTCCGGCAAAGAGTTTGAAACGCATGATAAATTAATTTAATAGCTGTTTTTATTCATAAATAAGCCATCCTGTGGCTACACAATCCCGGTTCGATGTCACCCTTACCCAGTGCGCATTAAAGCCTTCCGGGAAAGTATGCTCCCAGGTAGTACCGGCTTTTACCGGAATTTCCAGGTAGGTATGCCAACCTCTGTGATCAACGTCGACTTCAATTCTGAAAGTTACGTCTTTATCCGAGGTTAGGCTGATCTTCTTTTGGTCATATCCCGTCATAAGATACGGAAGAGACGCTTCATCGGCCTTTACCGGCGAGTTTTTCCAAACGCCTCCTTCTCCCCGGGGCTTGCCCAGTTTCCAGAGATCATCAACGGCTCCAAACCATAGACCGGTACTTTTTTGATCGTCGCCAAAGAAATGCCCGTCGGCTTTAGCGTCAGCCGTTGCTCCTGTCAGCACAACCAGTCCTCTCCAGGTACAAAAATCACCGATCTGCTTTTTATGTGTCGATATGGGCCTCATAGATGAAAAACCGGCATCCCGCGGGACTTCGTAAAAGGTACCGTGCGCATTGAACATATAGCGTTCGGATTCCAGCTCCCGCCTGTCCCGCGGCCAGCCCTGTTTAAAAGGCTTGTCGTAAACGGGGGAAGTTTTGGGTAGCCTGAAGGTGCCTGATTTATCACTGACGATAACAGACGCTTCGTCGATCTCAAATTCCTTTTTAAATTCGCAGACCTCCAGAACTTCATCTCTTCTGTTTTCTGACGGGATGAAGAATTTCAGGCGCTCGTCGACTTCAAAATACCGCGGGAAATCAGGCTTGGAAAGGTCTACTAACTGGAGGTTTTTATTGTGGGCTGCCGGTCGGATCATACCGTGCACCACGGCTCCTGTATGATCGGCGTCTGCCAGGCCGCTAAATAATTTCCGTTCGTCGCCACTGCTTTTCCGGCTGCTTTGAAAATGGAGAAAGGCGGTGGCTTTTGTATCTGTGCCGGGTTTGAGCCTGAGCCATTCCGCATCAAGGTTTTTTGGAAAAAGGAAGTAAGCATAACCGGTAGCGGGAACAGAAATGGTTTTGTAAGTCTCCCATTTCCCGTTGCCTGTCTTGTCTATTTCCACCGTAAACCTGACAGGTCTTCCGGCTTCATGAGCAAGATGAAGTACCCGGTTCTGGTATCCCTTTACCAGGAATGGGTCAGAGTATTCGCCGGCCTTCAGATCGTCGCCTGCCCAGACTCCGCCCCAACCGGTAGCACCGCCCCATTCTGAAAGATCCTCCGGCCTCCCGAACCAGAGATTGGACTGGGATCGTCCGGCCATAGGGTTCTGAAGCATGCTCGTCTCATCCGTAGCCAGGACCAGTTGCCCGTTCCAGTCGCAGAAATCCGGGATATACCTCAGGTGGCTGCCGATCGGCTTTATCCCTCCGGTATTCTGAGTGGAAAAGGTTTTTGGAAAATCATAAAACATGCCGTGCATATCCATCATGAATTTTCCATTTCCTACTTCCCTGATACGCGGCCATTCGGTATATACTCCTGTTCGTCCGTCGTAAGTATGGGTAGCTTTGGGTAACCGGAAGGTACGCCATTTCCCGTTGTCGAGCAGCTTCAGGAGGACCGATCTCTTATCCCATCCTATGCTCCACAGAGGAGTTTTATCGTTGGGAGCACCATAAATGTCGCCGGGACCGGTAACGTCGGTAAATTGTTTTCTTTCGACTATTTCCCAGGTATTTCCGTCCCAGGAAGCCAGTACTCCCATTTCCTCGTCGTTTTTCGGCGGGCCGCCTACCTGCAGGTCAGGAGCGTTGAGGTTCCAGTTCTGGCGCTCGCCGTTATTTGCCAGCACGAGTTTTCCCTGCGAGGTGTACCCTCCTTTTCCGTGCCATCCGGGTATGGGGTAAGTATACAGCTTATTTACATCCAATGTGTGTACATTGGCTTCATAAAGTGCTCCTTCCATATCGTGAAAGTAGACCCAGTTCGCAGGATCTTTCAGATGGCGGGCAACCGCAGTAAGCCGGCCGGGCATTTTCGAAGGATGAATTACCCTGACACTTCCCTTCTTATCAATCAGGTAGGGGCCAATGATCAACTGTTCAGATTCTCTGTGGATCATCCTGCATGCGGGTGTGCCGCCTACGCTTTCAGGCCTGATTTCCATATTGAGCTTTTCGTCGATGGCATATAGCTTGTCAGAGCTTCCCTGGGGGCAATGCGGGGAATAGGTAATCATCCAGAGCTTCCCGGCCCATGGGACGACGGCTCCGATACCGATCTCTATCCCGTTGCCCACCCGGCCGTCGCAGGGGATACCGTCTCCTTCATTAAAGGCAGTCAGGTGGGGGTATACGCCACTTATTTTCAGGTATTCCTGGCCGTAGCTTTGAGTAGCTGCGGCCAGGAGAACAGTGATAATGCCGGCGAAAAAGCACTTGTTCACAACGTTGCTTTTCAACTTCACTATCATCAATAGTTGGGGTTCTGGGTTAATCCGCTGGTAAGTACTTCGGGGGTAGGAATAGGCCAGAGGTACTGACGTGTAGCATCGAATTTTCTGACTACCGATTGCTTGATCAGGCCTGCATTGTACATCCCGGAAAAATCAGCCGTCCCATTTTCGTCTATCGGGGGAGTTTGAGGGAAAAACCAAAGGCCGGGTCGTACTACCTTTTGACGAAGATCCTCAGGATCCAGCATTCCGTAAACAGGAAGATTGAGCACTTTTTCGGCCAGCCTCCACCTGATAATATCCATATACCGCATTCCTTCCAATGCAAATTCCATCCGGCGTTCGATCCTGAGAATTTTTCTCAACTCGCTTTGGTTGGTCGTGGTCACTACCGGGTATTTCGATGTCTCTCCCGTCGCCGCACCGTACGCTCTTGCTCTTACCTGGTTAATGGCATCAAGGGTAGACTGATCGATCTGATTCAACTCAATCCCGGCTTCAGCATACATGAGTAGTACGTCGGCGTAACGAATAATAATCTTTTCCTGCTCTATCGACCAGCCATTTTGTCTCCAGTCCTGGCCAACTCCTTTTTTCCAGATCAGACCGTTAAAAGAAGCAAACGGAGCATTGCTACGGGTGTCATTGTTTGTGACGAGCGCATTGGTGGTTAAGTTCAGGACTCTCAGCGAATCGGGATGAGGCTGGTAGATAAAACCCAGGTGCGGAATACCAAACTCGAGTACGGTAGCTGTACATCTCGGATCACGGTTTTTGAACGGCTGCTGAGGATTAAAAAGAGGCGATTTATCAATGGGCAAACCGTCGGTACATAAAAAAGATGCGAATAGCTCCCAGGAAGGATATTTAGCGCCCCATCCTCCGCCAAGGCGTGGCACATAATCCTGCCGGCCGCCCAATGTCACGCCTAATGCGACGGAACGCGGTAGTGAGAATATCGTTTCAACTGAATTTTTTGTTTCAGTCAGGAACAGGTTACCAAAGTTGGGGTGAAGCTTGTATCCTCCCAGGTCAATACACGCTTTGGCAGCAGTACGGGCAGTAGCCCAATCTCCCATCTGGAGCGCTATGCGGGCTTTCAAGGCAAGTGCGGCGCCTGACGTGGCACGTTTCAGTTCGGAAGCTGCGTAGCTGGCCCGGAGGTTAGCAGCTGCAAAGTCATAGTCTTCGTAGATTTTCTGCAGTACTTCCTGGGGCGGTGATTGCTTTAGTTGGAGAGCCTGCTGTATATCCAGCGGTTCATCAGTATATACAATATTTCCAAAATGGGAAAGCAGCCTCGCATACTGGCTTGCACGGAGAAACCGCGCTTCAGCCAGGTAACGGTCCCGCTGAACCTGTGTAAGCGCACCCGCAGCTCTGTCAACGCTGTTGATGACAAGGTTCGCTCTTGAAATAGCCTTGTAGGTATTGAGCCACCATGTACGGATAAAGCTGGTTTGTCCGGTAAGGGTCGCTCCGGTAATCTCCGTAAGGGCATCCCGGTAGTTGTGATCATCAGTCCATTCATCGCTGTCTACCATCCAGAAGGCATCTTTATAGAGCCCGTTCAGCGACATTTCTATCTCTTCAGCATTCGAGTTCCAGGTTTCGCTGGAGCCCTGTGAGAGCGGATTTAAGTCCAGTGAGCCGCACGATACCAGTATGACGGTTATCAGGCAATAAGCAAATATTTTTGTTTTCATGATCATATCTTCGGTTAGAATTGAACAGAAACCCCGAAAACGAGGGAAGTTGTGATCGGGTAGGCAAAGGAATCCATTTCCGGATCCCAGCCCTTTGGATAATGATGAAGCGCAAAAATGTCGGTTGCCGTCCCATAGAGCCGCAGGTTCTGGATACCGGCTTTTTTGGTCAGATGGCTGGGGACATTGTATCCAAGATTTATGTTCTTCAAGCGGAAATATGCCCCGTTGATCATCCAGAAGCTTGACATTGCATAGTTATTTCCTGCCAATGTGTTGGTATATCTCGGATATTTTGCGTTCAGGTTTTCTTCGGCCGAGTTATAGTGACTCCAGGTATTGCCATCCAGGATAGCCGGGAAATTCCCCCAGTTTTCCAGGAGTGGCCTGACCAGATGTGAACCAAGGCGGGCATTTTGCTTTCCTACACCTTGCATCACGATCCCGAGGCTCCAGTTTTTGTAAGAAAACCCTAGATTCCCTCCATACATTAATCTTGGCAATGATCCTCCAAGCAGTACCCGGTCGTATTCGGGCGAAATCCTTCCGTCAGGCTTACCATCCGGGCCGCTGATATCACGGAATTTTACGTCGCCTTGCCTGACATTAGCATTGAGCTTTGCCGAATTATCGACTTCTTCCTGGGTCTGGTAAAGCCCATCCGAAACGTATCCGAACCATTCGTTAAATTCGCTGCCCTCGATTTTGATTTTGTCGCCGAGGAATTCGGTTCCTCCCAAATCACCCATTTTAGACCTGAAGTCAGAGAGGTTGAAAGAGACTGAGTAGCCAAAATCACCTCTGCGGTCATTCCAGCCGGCTTGGAGCTCCCATCCGTTAGTGAACATTTTCCCGGTGTTCTGATTAGGATTATCAAATCCCAGGAACATGGGTATCTGTAGCTCAAGAAGCATATCATGGGTGGTTTTTTTGTAATAGTCAGCAACTATCCTTAGCCGATCCCGGAAGAAATTGGCGTCCAGCCCTATATCAAAAGAGGAAGTGGTTTCCCAGGAAATATCGCGGATGGCGTATTGGAATTGAGCGGCAGACTGGGCCGAGACAATGTTGTTACCCTGGTAAAAGAGGGAATTGTTTTCGAAAGACAGTATCGAGTGATAAGGGTAATTCCCTATCCGCTCGTTGCCAAGAGATCCCCAGGAGGCACGGAGCTTCAAATAAGATAGCCAGTTGGAGATATTCCCCTTCATGAAAGATTCTTCGGAAATGGCCCAACCTGCGGAAAAAGACGGGAATGCACCCCAGCGATACCCCGGTGCGAACCTGGAAGAAGCATCATACCTGATATTGGCCTGGAAGAGGTAGCGGCTGTCATAATTGTACATTACGCGTCCGAACCAGGAACGATAAGCATTTTCAAACGCGGACCCGCCGTTGTTTCTGAATTCCAACGGACCTAAATCCAGGTAGGGATAGGAGCTGAGCAGGTATTGATTGCGGGAAGCATCGAGTCTTTCATTAAAGGCATAAAAATATTCGTATCCCGCCAGGAGGTTCAATCCGTGCTTTCCGATTTGTTTGTCATAGCTGGCCAGAAACTGCGCTGTATAGCGGTAGTTGTCAAAGCGTGTTTCCGATAGGTTGGTCTGGTTGTAGCCACTCAGATAACCGGCTGTCAGGTTGGGGTCATCCCAAGCGGTAAAGGGGACCCTCGTCCGGAAGTTTTTAACCTTGTTAAAATTAAAGAAAGGTGATAGTACTCCCGAAATTTTTAATCCTTCGATCGGCTTGAAATCCAACCCTATTTTGCCTCCTACCTGCGAGTATAGGGAGTCAATAAAGCCTCCGTGATGTAGCATTCCGTAGATATTGTCCCCGTCTTTTCCTGCAGCAACCCGTCCGTCAGACCATTGAGCGGCGTAGATAGGTGCCGTAATCCCGATCCGGTATAAAGGATCTACGGTAGGCTGCTTTGCCATAACTCTCCTGAAGTTGAAATCGACAGTGGCTGATAAAAATTTGTTGATCGTAACGTCATTGTTGACTCTGGCCGTTATCCGTTGATAATCCCGATGATCATAGAGCGCGCCGATTTTGTCGTAGCCAAATGAGACGCGGGAGCTGATCGCTTTACCTGACCCCGAGATACTGAGGATATGACTGCTGCGGGGAGCCGAGTTGTTCATCAGAATCGACCGCCAATCCGTGATCGGGTACAGGTCGGGTTTCTCGCGGTTAAGTTGGAGGTAGTTGTCTACCATATCTTTTGCATAGGTAGGGTATTCGTTGGCATTGTTGTTATTGTCGTTCCACCTGAGTTCGTTGGTCAACTGCAGGTAACGCTGCGCCCCGACATATTCCGGCATCCGGGTAGGTTTTTCAAGACCGAATTCTGCGGTATAATCCAAGCTGATTTTGCCGCTTTTCGCCCGTTTGGTAGTCACCAGGATGACACCTGCCGCTGCGCGTGATCCGTAAATGGAAGCAGAGGCCGCATCTTTGAGCACTGATATACTCTCGACGTCGTTTGGGTTGATGTGATTAATATCGTCTATGGGAACACCATCCAGGATGATCAGCGGGTTAGCGCCTGCATCCGTTATCGTCGTTATACCCCTTACCCTGATCTGGGCGGTTGCCCCTGGGGCATTGCTGCTACGAGTGACCATTACACCCGGTACCGAACCCTGCAGCGCCTGGGAAATCTGGGTAGTTTTCCGGGCGGCGATCTCCTCGCCCTGCACCATAGAAACGGCCCCGGTAAGGTCTTTCTTCTGCTGCGTGCCATATCCTACCACGACAAGTTCTTCCAGCGTTTTATTATCGACTTCTAGCGCGACTTCGATATTGCTCCGGTTGCCCACCGGGATCTCCTGGGGCAAGTAACCTACAAAAGAAAATATCAACACAATATTCTCTCCATCCACGTCGAGTACAAAAGAGCCGTCGTTGTTGGAAGTTGTGCCCAATTGGGTGCCTTTCAGCAGGATTGTCACGCCTGGCAGCGGTTCTCCTTTTTCATCGCGGACTGTGCCGCGAACGGTTTTGAAGGTGGGGGTCATTTCCGCAGCTTCGTATGTCGCAGCTTGCGGTTCAGGTTCAGGAACAGCCTTTTTGACCGGATAAATCACAATGCTGCGGTTCAACTGCTTATAGCTGAGGGGGGTGTTTTTTAAGCTTCTCTCGAGAATCTCCTTAACGGAGTAATTTCCTTTTGGCAGGCTCACATAGTAGGGGCTGATTTCCTTGCGGTTATAGGCAAACTGAAGGTTGGTGAGCTTACCAAGCTTACTGAAAACAGAGGTAATCTGCTCGTTCCTTAGTTCCAGCGTCAGCTCCAGCTTTTCCAGGTTCTGGCCCTTAGCCGGGTCAGCCCACAGTGCCTGAACACTGACCATGACCAGTAATGCATAACAAAAGCTTACCCTTATCATAAATCTAAATGCAGGGCTTCGGAAGAAGCGGGTAACCGCCTTCCTCCGGGAACGATTAGGTTCCGTAAAGAATAAATCCATAACTTACGTAGTTTTTAAGGTTTTCCAAATAGATTTTAAAAACGCTTTATAAGCCATCCGGGGACCAGCCGGGTGGCTTTTCGTTTATGAAAATGGAGTGCCTCCGGGCTAACTATCATCTATATACTTTTCCATTTTTATAGAGTTCAGAGGCTTAGTTACAAGTTCCGTCTCCGTCGATCATCACTTCAGAGCCATCGCTCACATAAGAATAGCGAAAGTCATGTATCGTGCTGATTACTTCCAGGATATGATCCAGGTTCTCGTTATAAAGAAAGGATGCCGTTACCGGGCAGTCTTTCAGTTTCTCGTTTTTGAAACCCACTTTCACACCGAATTTCTGATATAATTTTTCCGCAGCGACTCCCACCGCTATATCATCAAATATCAGGAAGTCTTTTTGCCATTCGGTAGCGACGCTCGATTTCAGGTCTTTTTTCAGGTACGTGTTATTAGATGTATTGATGGTAAGCTGCTGATCGGGCAATAGCAAATCGTACGTCCCGGACTCAGTTCCTACGCTTACTTTTCCTCTCGCCACCGTAACCTGCACTTCACTGTGTCCCGGTAATGATTTGATATTGAAGGCTGTACCTAACACCGTTGTTTTTACTTCCCCGCTCTTTACAACAAAAACCCTGGCCGGATCAGGCCTGATATCGAAGAATGCCTCTCCCTGAAGGTTAACCTCCCGTGTAACTTTCCCGAAACTTTCGTTATCGTAGGTCAGCTCGGCGCCATCGTTGAGCAGTACTGTGCTGCCATCGGGTAGATGAACCAGCTGTTTATCCAAAAAACGGGTAATAGATGCCTGGGGTACGGACGCCTGGAGCTCCATCTGTACTGAAGGCCGCGGTGTGTCCTGCATAGGACCGAGAGAAGTATACCAAAGACCAGTTGCAACCGCCAATCCGGCAAAAGAAGCGGCTATTGTCCAAAATCTGAAATAGGTCCGCGAACCGGGTTCGTTTTTTTCAGGGGGGGCTGTGGCTTGGCTGATTTCATTTTTAATCTTTCCTTCGTATAATTTGTTCATCCTGACAGTTTCGGAAGCGGAATCGGGGCGATAAGCTTCGTTCTCCAGAGAATTAAGCACGTCCTGCTCTATTTTTTCATCGAAATCTCCGTGTACAATCAGCTCGTACAGTTGCTTCCTTTCTGCTTTTGAGGATGTTCCGTCCAGATAGCGGCGGAGTAGTTTGTCAAATTCGGCTTGCCCGTTTTCCATATCGGCTCCCTGACAGGGTTAGAAAAATAACAATACTCTTTTGTGTTTAAAGAGTAAAAAATTGAAATCAGTAACTAGTCGGAAGAAAAAAAATTGAAAATTCAATTCCGGGTTATGGGGAAACTGGTCTCTCAACCCCGGGTCGTGTCTTCACAGACCGGAACGGTTTGTGAAAAGGATTGTAAGGATTTAAAGTGGTAAAGCAGGCGAATAGGAGTAGTCTGTGAAGACGCAGACACGGTATTGGTATTCTCTCAGATCTTCAAAAACGCCAGGAAGAGAATAAATACCTCCGATGCCCGGTGTTTCAGGTAACTGCGGACAGAACGGAACGCTGCTGTAATATGATTGTTGACGGTGCTGGGAGAAAGATTGAGCTCTTGCGAGATCTTCTCGTGGCTCAGCCCCTTCAGCTTAGCCATCTCGAAAATTTTCTTCTGCTGCGGGGGAAGGCGGTCTATCGCCCTGCTGATCTGGGCGAAACGTTCATCTTCCTCGTCGGCAGGCTCCTCGCTCAGATCGGTGAAGAATTCTTCTTCCGAACTGATGAGAATGGCTTTGTCTTTCAGCAGCCTGAAACATTGATTCCTGGCCAATATGAAAATGTAATTCTCGGGAGAGTCAATTTTACTGATACCTCCGCGATTTGCCCAAAGCGTCAGAAAGGTATCCTGCACGATATCCTCTGCGAGCTCGGCATTCCGCAGGTACCGGCAGGCAGTGCGATAAATCCCCGCCGAAAAACGATCATACAATACCCGGAAGGAAGGTTCGTCGCCGGCGGCAACCAACTCCAGCAGTTCCCGGTCAATATGTGTATTTCTACCTGCCAACTGGTTTTCAGGATATGAGCCTTAAAAGTATCGGTTGTCGCAACAATAAACAAATATACATTTGAAAATTGCAAAAACGGACGTTGTCCGATCACGACTCCTCCTCATAAAAAATCCTGTAAAACTTCCGCCCCTTTTCATCTGTACCCTGCTCGATGAGGTCGCGGTTGCTATGTCATTCAAGACAATTGGTTTTCCACATAATTCAACATCAGATGTACCGTCCGTTTCAGTGGGCCTATTTTTGTTGCGAGAATGTCCCAGATTAATTCAAGATCTACTCCGAAGTATTCGTGTACAATAAAATTTCGGAAGGCGACGACTTTTTTCCATTCTATCTCCGGAAAAGCCACTTTAATTGTATCAGACAAATTGTTGGCAGCTTCTCCAATGATTTCAAGCTGACGCTCGACCGCAAATCGCAATAGCGGCTCTTCATAAAGGCTTTCTTTATTTTTTTCTGTCAGAAAAGACTCAAGATAAGTGATTGCCTGCCGGATATGGAGGAGACGAACTTTATCAGTAAGCCAGCTTTTTTTTATAGATTAACTTCTTTTCCTCATCAATTATCGGTTTAATAAACTCCGATAGCCCATTGGAACTTACCAGGTCAACCGGAATTCCAATTAATACGGAGAGCTGTTCCTGCATGTCTAAAAAGGTAAAGAAATCGGCCCCGTTTTCATAATCGAGATCAACCAGTATATCCAGGTCACTCTGAGGGGTAGATTCTTTACGGGCAGCAGAGCCGAACAGGAAAGCCCGTTTTACAGGTTTATCTTCGAAAAAAAGTGCCAATTGGTCGGTTAATTCATTCGTAACCATTTTTTCAGCGTTTGTTCATGTGAAGATACAAATAATTCCGCTCAGCAGTGACATTCCCCCATCACGACTCCTCCTCATAAAAAATCCTGTAAAACTTCCGCCCCTTTTCATCCGTTCCCTGCTCGATGAGCTCGCGGTTGCCGTGGATATAAATGTGAAAGTTTTTATCGAGCTTCAGCACGCTTTTGAAAATGCGCGATTGTTTCTTAACCGTCTGCTGGGCGATCTCAAACTTGTCGTGGATCTCGATTTCCTTCTCCTGCCGGTAGCCCTGGTCGAAATGCTGGAAGGCGCCGATCACGTTCGGGTCGGAGAAAACCTCCGTTTCAAACTCCTGTTTATCAAAGATTTCCTTCTTCTTGAAATAATCTACCGAACGGTTGAGCAGGTCGATCTGGTCGGCTTTTGTCACTTCAAAATCCTGGGTAATACGATTGGCAATAAAGTCTTTTGCCATGTTCATAAAGTGATGCGTGTTGTTGACATGATCATTTTTAAGCCGGTGGTTGATAAAGTCTTCCTGCCAGTAGGAAGTGTCTCCGCCATTGTTGTCTATGATCAGGATGGTATATGGCTCTTCCGTAAAAAGGATCAGGCAGGCCTTATCGGGCTTTTTGCTCCCGATGCCCTTCCGGATAGCATAGCCGACTTCACTGCCTGATACCGACGTTTCGATAAAGCTTTCTTTGTCCTCATATTTATAGATGCCTACTCCCTCGAGCTCCCGGTTATTGATTTTAATCCCGTCGAATTTGGCCACGAAGAGGTCCCCGCTTTTGATATTAGGGTGGGTAGAAGAAGCAATAAGGTGACGGAGGATGTCTTTTGAAATCGTGACGAAGTCTTCTTTTTCTTCAAAAAGATTTTTCAACAGGTTGAACAGTACATTATACCCGATGCCTACTTCATGTTTGAATTCATATGTCTGGGCCTGGGAGGTGAAAGGCTTAAGGAGTGTTTTTTTGAAAATAGCTTCCTCTTCTTCAGCGATTTGTACGGGGGTATCGTTTATAATACTGTTGTCATCTTCAGAACCTGCGCGGTGCAGGATCAGGTTTCGTATCAGGGCTCCGTCTATTTGTATCATAAGGTATTTGCCTGTTTTTCTGAGAGTTGTCTAATAATTGAATTAGTTTAGGACGGTAAAAATACAGGTAAAATTGCTCCGCCCCATGGGGGATGCGCTTTATCCGAATATCCTTTTTTCTCTGGACGGGTGGACGTTGTGCGGCAGGCATTCCTCAAATTTTTGCAAATTGCACCCCGATTTCAGAGGGAACTATGAAAGTATGTATTGCAGAAAAACCCAGCGTAGCCCGGGATATAGCCGAAATATTGGGAGCAAAGCAGCGCAGGGAAGGCTATTATGAAGGAAACGGCTACCAGGTTACCTGGACTTTCGGACACCTTTGTACCCTGAAAGAGCCGCACGACTATACCGAACGCTGGAAAACCTGGCGGATAGAAGAGCTTCCGATGATCCCGCCCAGCTTTGGTATAAAGCTTATAGAAAATAAAGGGGTTGAAAGACAGTTTTCTGTAATAGAAACACTTGTAAGGGACTGTGAAGAAGTGATTAACTGCGGGGATGCCGGACAGGAAGGTGAGCTGATCCAGCGCTGGGTGCTGCTGAAAGCAAAATGCAAGGCTCCTGTGAAGCGTCTTTGGATCTCGTCCCTTACCGCCCAGGCGATACAGGAAGGCTTTAATAAGCTCCGCGAAGCATCGAAATACGACAACCTCTATGCCGCAGGAAGCGCCCGCGCCATAGGTGACTGGCTTCTGGGTATGAATGCCACCAGGCTTTTTACCACCCGGTACGGAAAAGGAGGCGTAGTGCTTTCCATCGGGCGGGTACAGACGCCCACACTGGCTATGATCGTCCAGCGCCAGAAAGAGATCAACGCCTTTGTCGTAGAGGAGTACTGGGAATTGAAAACATTGTACAGGGATACCGAATTTACGGCTGTTATCGAACGCCTGAAATCGTTGGAGAAGGCCGAGAAAGGGATTGCCTATCTTGTACAGCACCCCTTTGAGGTTGTATCGTTTGAGACAAAGGAGGGTAAGGAAGGAAATCCCCGTCTGTTCGACCTCACCTCCCTGCAGGTGGAGGCTAACAAGAAATACAGCTTCTCTGCCGACGACACGCTGAAGCTAGTCCAGAATCTCTACGAAAAGAAGCTGATCACTTATCCGCGTGTAGATACCACTTACCTGTCGGAGGACCTTCACCCTAAGGTGTCCGGCATACTGGAGCAGATGACTCCTTATTCAAACTTTACCGTGTCGCTTCTGAGTGGGCCCATTCCAAAGCTGAAGGCCGTATTTGACGATAAGAAAGTGACCGATCATCACGCTATTATCCCGACCGGGGTTTATCCGGCTGCACTGCAAGCCGACGAAAAAAAGGTATATGATCTCATTGCCAGGCGTTTTATAGCTGTTTTTTACCCTGAATGCCGTGTAGCGAATACAACCGTAATGGGCAAAGTTGGGGAGGTCGGATTCAAGGCGACGGGTAAGCAGGTGCTCGATCCGGGGTGGAGGGTACTGTATGCCAACGATAAAAAGGAGGAAAAAGATGATGAAGAAAAAGTAATGCCTGTTTTTGAGGCGGGAGAAACCGGCCCGCACGAACCCCGTATTCATCACGGCAAAACCAGCCCTCCGAAATACTATACCGAGGCGACTTTGCTGCGTGCGATGGAAACAGCGGGCAGGCAGGTCGAAGACGAAGAGATGCGGGAACTTCTGAAAGACAATGGGATAGGCCGGCCTTCTACCAGGGCCAATATTATTGAGACGCTTTACAAGAGGAAGTATATCGAGAAGAAAAAGAAGAACATTATCGCTACACAAACAGGTATAGACCTGGTCGATACGATACAGAATGAGCTTCTCAAAAGCGCTGAGCTCACGGGGCAATGGGAGCGGAAGCTCCGTCTGATCGAAAAAGGAGAATATGCTTTGGATACGTTTAAAGGCGAGCTCACCCAAATGGTATCCGAGCTGGTCAGCGAAGTAAAGACAGGAGTGTTCAGGACGATAGCCATTGCTGATCCCGGAGAGAAGCCTGCGGACAAGCCCGCGCGTAAGCCCAGGAAGAAATAAGATTGCAGCCCGGTCATCCCTGCTTACAACAGGTATTTAGTAATTGCGTCCGCGCACCGTTCCCCGTCCATTGCCGCGGACATGATCCCGCCTGCATAGCCGGCCCCTTCTCCGCAGGGTACCAGGCCCTTGAGCCGGGGGTGCTCGCAGGTATCCGGATCTCTGGGAATGCGGACAGGCGACGAAGTCCTGCTTTCTACCCCGACAAGGATCGCATCATTAGACAGGTAACCCTTCATTTTCCGACCGAAATCTTCCAGGCCTGCCCGTAGTGAGGACGTGATCCATTCCGGGAGAAATTCTTCAAGAGGAACCGGCGCAAGGCCCGGCTGATAGGAGCTGCGCTGAATATTTCCGGACTGTTTATTGCGTACAAAATCGAGTGCCCGCTGTGCAGGGGCCGTTTGGGTCGCTCCGGCTACGTTGCACGCTTTCTGCTCTATCCGGCGTTGGAGCTCCATACCGGCCAAAGGGCCGTAATCTCTCAGGTAGGGCCTTACATCTTCTTCCGTAACTGCCACTACAAGGCCGGAATTCGCAAATTCGGAATCCCGTCTCGAAGGAGACATACCGTTGACGACCACTTCTCCCGCGGCAGTGGCCGCCGGAACAATGAATCCCCCGGGGCACATGCAGAAAGAAAACACTCCCCTTTGAGTGTTTCCGGTACTGGTCTGGGTCACCAGGCTGTACGCGGCCGCGGGCAGGTAAGGGCCCCGGTCTGTACTGCAATGATACTGGATGCGGTCGATCAGTGTCTGAGGATGTTCTATCCTGATCCCCATCGCAAAGGGCTTGCTCTCGATCAGGATATTCTGCCGGTGAAGTCTTTCAAAAATATCCCTGGCAGAATGGCCTGTAGCCAGGATTACGGCGGCACCTGTGAACTCGCGTCCGTCCGCAGTGGCTACTCCTTTCAAACGGTTGCCGTCAACGAGGAATTCTTCGACTCTTGTGTCGAAATGGACCTCTCCGCCGGCTTTAATAATGGTTTCACGGATTGCCTGTATAATAACCGGCAGCTTATTGGTGCCGATATGGGGGTGGGTATCGATCAGTATCTGCTCAGTGGCTCCATGCCTGACCAGGATCTCCAGGATCCGTTTGATATCGCCGCGTTTGTTGGAACGCGTATAAAGCTTACCGTCGGAATAGGTACCGGCTCCGCCCTCGCCGAAGCAATAGTTGGAATCAGGATCGACGATATGCTCCTTATTGATCGCTGCCAGATCCCGCCGCCGCGAACGCACATCCTTTCCGCGTTCGAGAATGACGGGCCTCAGCCCGTGTTCGATCAGCCTTAGTGCCGCAAAAAGACCTGCGGGCCCGGCGCCCACGATTATAACAGGCCTGGCCCGGGATACGTCACCATACAACTGACTTGTAATCAGTAGGTCGGGGAGGGCTTCGTTAATAAATACCTCCGCTTTTATAGAAACTTTCACCTGCCGGGAGCGGGCGTCTATCGATTGTCTTATCTTCCGGATTTCCAGTTTTTCTCCTGGCTTGACGGAAAATTTTCTCCTGACAAATTCTTCAAATTTTTCCTGGTCCAGCGCGATCTCCGGCGCCAGTTGTACATCGAGCAGCTTCATATACGCCTGAAAGGTATTTTGCCTTTAATGGCACAAAATTAGTGATCCGGTGCGAAGGTCCGAGTCTTGCAGGGAACTTTCATTCCGAAAGAGCAAATGCCACGTATTTACTCCCCGATTTCGTATTGAGCTTGCCACCGCCGCAGGCGATCACCACGTACTGCCGTCCGTTTATCATGTAGGTGCTCGGCGTAGCATACCCGGCAGCGGGCAGCGCGTGCTCCCAGAGTTTTTTACCGGTGCGCCGATCGAAAGCCCTGATTTTCTCGTCGCGGGTGGCCGCAATGAAAATCACGTTTCCGGCTGTGGCTACCGGTCCTCCGTAATTGTCGGTGCCGGTAAGCGGGATACCTTTTTCAGTTAATTCAGGGTATTCGCCCAACGGAACCTGCCATTTGTGCCCGCCGGTGTTCAGGTCGACGGCCGTAAGCGTGCCCCAGGGCGGAGTGCTTACAGGATAGCCCTTGTGGTACCACCGGTTATAACCCGTTTGCTGGAAAGGGATAACCTTTTTCTGTGATACCGCTACCTTTTCATCAGAGGTTTTTTGAAAGAGAAAATCGGAAATGGCCTTTCGTTCCTGCTGCGAGATATGGGAAAAAGAAGGCATCATACCCCGTCCCGTTTTGAATAGTTCCGTCAGTTGCGCAGGGGTCATTTTCCTTTCGAGCGAAAGTACGGATGGGTATGACCCGTCATGGTTTCCCTTCCTGTCTGCCCCGTGACAGGGCGCGCAGTACATGCCGTAGAGCTTTTCACCGCCCGATCCCCGCGAGGCGCCGG
>CAZLTN010000057.1:0-32687 GCA_964562455.1 uncultured Cytophagales bacterium | reverse complement strand
CTGTTTTTCTCAAGGGCGACTTCTTCCCAGCCGTGCACCTCCAGACCTCTTTTTTTAAGGAGAGGAAGCAGCTTCCGGAAAAAATAAATATGAAGATTTTTAGGGTCTCTTATCGACTTATCGGAAGCCATCAGGTTTTGGGCAAGAGGAGATTTGGTCCAGGCGCCTTCTGCCACCTCATCGCCGCCGGTATGAAACTTCCTGAGCGTAAGCCCTGCTTCCTTATACATTTCGATGTAGGTGTCAACTACCTTTTCGTAAAACCTGTAGGTAGATTCTCTGGCCACACTTACTACGTTGTCCTTATAAAACTGGGCTGACAGGTATTCCGATTTATCGTCAGGGTCTATAAGCCGGTATGCTTCGGCCTCTTCTTTTTTCCCTTCCTTCATAAGCCGCTCGTAGCGAACTTCCATCGCTTTGATGGCAGCTCTCGCATGTCCCGGGAAGTTCAACTCGGGAATGACTGTGATATGCCTTTCCGCGGCGTACTTCAGGATTTCAATAAACTCTTTGCGGGTATAATATCCGCTTCCGTGCTTTCCTTTTTCATTCGGAACCGGCCCTGAGCCATATGCGGGATGAAGCCCCAATGCTTCCATACCTGCCACATGCCCCCGCTGGCCGCCTACGGATGTAAGCTCGGGAAGACCGTCGATTTCGACACGCCATCCTTCATCTTCAGTGACATACAGCAGGAGGTGGTTGATCTTGTAAAAAGCCAATACGTCGAGTACCCGGAGTACGGTTTCCTTGCTTTGGAAATTACGGCTTACATCCAGGTGCATGCTCCTGAAGCCGAACCTGGGTGCATCCTGTATCGAAACTCCTTCAAAGCTGGCCGAGCCGGTTTTGGATTGCCAGTTTTCGAGGGGAAGAAGCGCGAGAAGGCTCTGGATCCCATAAAAAACCCCGGGTGCATCCGAACCTGTTATTCTTATTCCGCGGGTGTCGATGGTGAGGCTGTAAGCTTCCGCCGCGCCGCTCCCGACTGCCGACGGATCGATGCTGAGCGAAATATCGGCTTCCGGCGTTCCTTCTTTCAGTTCAGAGGCAAGTCCTGCTACCGAATTGAACCTGCTGCCCAGAAACTGCGCTTCACTTGCCAGACCGGCCGCATAAGAAACAGAAAAGTTATTCTTCAGCACATATCCCTCCTTCCCGGGCTTGAAACTAACCGGGGTAGGAATAATCTTACTGGTTTGCGCGGCAGGGACCTCACGCATGCTCTCGTTCCGCCGGTAAACAGCAGCGGCCGAATGAGGCTCCAGCTTATCCGTATCTCCTCTCAGAAGCTGCTCCCTAGCAGTAAATTCCTCGATGACATAGCTGTTTACCTGGGCAACTCCTGTTTCCTGCCCGTTATCATCGTAAAATGCAAAATATAGCCCGAGCGGCGCATCTACTTCTTTGATAACTCCTTCGATCCCCCAATAATGTATATCGACAGAGTCGCCGGGCGCCAGTTTAAACCCGCTTTCGGGCGTCATTTT
Source organism: uncultured Cytophagales bacterium (assembly GCA_964562455.1). Classification (GTDB taxonomy): domain Bacteria; phylum Bacteroidota; class Bacteroidia; order Cytophagales; family Spirosomataceae; genus Ravibacter. Next base: position 31,194 of record CAZLTN010000057.1, on the reverse strand, counting down.
ATACCAATCGCCATTAATATGCGTCAAAACAGCCGGCTGAGAAGTTTTTACAGGCAATATCTGTCGCGGCTGCATATTGAAGAAAAGCGCCCAGTTTTTATCGGTGAGCTCCTTGTCACTTTCATTATGGAAGCGGAATCTCGCCTCGAAAGTACTGTTAGGCCCCGCAAAATTACTGATAAGCTTCCAGGATACCTGTATAGGTGTGGCGGCATTCTCTTTTTCTTCTCCACCCCTCGTACATCCGAATGCCAGGAGTGCCAGAATTCCCAAAAACTTGATCTTAAATTTATATTCCATAAATATATAGCTGTTGGTTAATAGCCCTATTAATACTCGCTACCGTATAAAAAATACCATTCCCGACATGTTGATTTATACATGTTATTTAAGGTTGGAAAACAATCACCAAAAAAGCTTAAATATACGTCAGGAGCCAATCAACATATGAGTTCTTTAAAAAGGCTGATATCTGTCGACAGCATGCGCGGATATACCATAGCAGCTATGCTGATGGTCAATTTTCCGGGAAATGAGGCGTATGTTTTCCCTACTCTGAGGCATTCTGCCTGGAACGGGCTCACCTTCACCGACATCGTGGCGCCCTTTTTCCTGTTCATTGTCGGCACCTCGATCGTACTTGCGTTCGCACCCCGGCTTGAAAGAGGAGTTGCAAGAGCTTCATTTCACAAAAAAATAATATTCCGCGCGTTGAAAATATTTGCTGTCGGAATGTTCCTGAACCTGCTGCCCGATTTCAATTTCGGAGATGTCAGGTGGACAGGCACGTTGCACAGGATTTCGATCGTTTACCTGTTCTGCGCATTCCTGTTCCTTTATACGGACTGGAAACAGCAGTTGTGGACGGGTGTCGTGCTGCTGATGGCATACTGGCTGGCTATGACGCTCATTCCGACGCCCGGGCATGGTAAAGTAATGCTTGAGCCCGGAGTTAACCTTGCAGCCTGGATAGACAGCCGGTACCTGCCGGGCAGGATGTGGCAGGGTACCTGGGACCCGGAAGGTATACTGAGCACGTTCCCCTCTTTTGTAACCTGTATTACGGGCATGCTGGCCGGGAGGATTTTAAGAAGCGGCCTGCAGGAAAACGAGAAACCGGCATGGCTGATGACCACAGGCATCGGCATGGCAGCGGTCGGTTATTTCTGGGGACTTACATTTCCGGTCAATGAAAATCTCTGGACAAGCTCTTTTGTAATGGTCACGTCGGGCTTTGCTTTCCTCGTTCTCGGCGCCGCATTTTTCCTGGTAGATATCAAAGGCTATTCCCGGTATGCAAAAGCGGGTGTCATTTTCGGATCGAACGCCATCACCGCCTACGTCCTGGCAGACATCTTTGCACTGTTTTTTTACCTGACAAAGTTCGGCGGAAAGTCGATCAATATACATAGTACCGACTGGATGACCGGGCTTGGCCTGTCACCCGGGCTTTCCAGTATGATTTTTGCAATTATTTTTGTGGGAATATGCTTTTTACCATGCCTATGGATGTATAGAAAAAATATTTTTGTAAAGCTTTAACCATTTAATCATTTCCCAATTCTTTATTCCATTTTTTCTTTCTTTTAATTATCAAATGAAACCTATTGTCCAGATTTCCCTTGACCTGACCAATATCGACGAAGCGCTCGAAACCGCCGCCCTCGCCATGCGCGCCGGCGTAGACTGGCTCGAAGCAGGAACTCCCCTGATCCTGGCGGAGGGCCTTCATGGCGTACGCAAGCTGCGCGAAGCATTTCCGGGAGTACCCATCGTTGCCGACCTGAAAACCATGGATGGCGGATACCTTGAAGCAGAAATGATGGCCAAGGCCGGAGCTACCCATGTAGTAGTAATGGCCAGGGCGCATGAAGAAACTATCCACTGCGTAGTGCAGGCTGGAAAAGATTACGGCATAAAGGTTATGGGCGATAACCTCGGGTGCGAGGACATGGTCGCGGGAGCCAAATGGCTCGAAGATCTTGGCTGTGATTACATCATTCATCATATAGGATATGATGAGCGCAGAGGAATAGCTGCAAAAGGCCTGCGCATGCCGAGCCCTCTCGATCAGTTGAAGGAAGTAGTAGGCGCTGTCAATATCCCGGTGCAGGCTGTTGGCGGCCTCACGCTCGAACAGGCCATCCGTTGCCCCGAATTCGGCGCTCCGCTCGTGGTGCTAGGTGCTCCTCTGACCATCGATGCCGACGCATTTAAAACGGCTGACGGAGACCTTGAAGCGTCGCTGAGGCTTATCTGTGAAAAGATACATGCTTACGGGGATGTGGCAGTCGGCGGCAGGTCGTAGATCCGCTGCTGTGTAGATCCGCAAGGCTTGCGGATTACAGAACAAAAAATCATATTAAATAAACGTAAAAAAACAGGTGAATTCGTGGCGTGAATCAGCAAGCATTGCGGATCTACGATAATCCAATAAAAAATACATTAATAGACATGAAATCAGCGGCAGTTGTAAATTATGCACCTGAAAAAGGCTCTGTAGAGCTGCGGGAAATAGAACGTCCCGATTTCGGAGATGACGATATATTATTGGAAGTTGCCAACGTAGGCGTGTGCGGCAGCGACCTTCACCAATGGACGGCCGATCATAGCTGGCCGGTAAACTACCCGGTTGTGCTCGGACATGAATTCGGCGGGTACATTCATTCTGTCGGCAAAAATGTCAAAGGATGGAAGGAAGGCGACAGGGTGGTCAGCGAAACGGCGGCCATCATCGATCATAATAACCCTATGACCCGCCAGGGATTGTATAACCTCGATCCAACCCGGAAAGGGTTCGGCTACGGTGTAAACGGCGCGATGACCCGGTTTGTACGGGTTCCTTCCAGGATACTCCATAAGGTACCCGACGGGCTTCCGTTTGAGCAGGCCTGTCTTACCGAGCCCTGCTGTGTGGCTTACAGCGCAGTAGTAAGCAATGCCCACATCAAACCGGGCGACCGGGTAATCGTACTCGGGCCGGGTACCATCGGTATACTGTGTGCCGCTATGGCAGCGCTTTGCGGGGGCGACGTAGCCATCGTGGGGCTGGAAGCCGACCGCGGAAGGCTTGCCATCGCCGAACAATATGGTGTAAAAGGAATAATAGGCGATGCCAGCGAATGGGCTTTCGAGCGCGACGGCCTGGGTGCCGATTGCATTATTGACGCCGCGGGTGCCAGCGTTACGTTAAAGCTTGCCTTACAGTGGATTCGTCCGAACGGTCATATTTCTAAAGTCGGCTGGGGACCGCAGCCCCTGGGCTTTAACCTGGACCCTCTCGTTCAGAAAAACGTAACCCTTCAGGGTAGCTTCAGCCATAACTGGCCCATCTGGGAAAGGGTAATTGCACTCCTTGCCAGTGGTAAGCTGGACGTCAGGCCTATTATCGGCGGTGTGTGGCCTGTTACGGAATGGAAGGAGGCATTTGAAAAGATGCATCATGGTGAGGTTGTGAAGAGCGTTCTGCGCCCCGTATAACCTGCAATAGCCCTCAGGGGGGGCAACATCCCAACACATTTACAGCCCCTCAGGGGCGACATCTGCATAACCCCGGGGCTTCCACCCCGGGGATAATCACCAACCATGAGATTAGAGAATAAAGCCATCATCGTAACAGGCAGTTGCACCGGTATCGGTAAAGCTATTGCCCGGCGGGCCGTCCGGGAAGGGGCCAGGGTAGTCATCCATGGCCTGGATGAGGCTCCCGGCCTGGCGCTGGTCAGCGAGCTGGGCAATGACAATGCAGTGCTTCATATCGAAGACCTGACGGCAGAAGGGGCGGCTGAGCGACTGGTGGCCGTTGGGGTAAGCCGCTTCGGTAAACTGGACGCCATCGTAAATAACGCCGCGCTGGTTAAAGGGTCCGACATTCATACGACCGACCTGCCGTTCCTGAGACACATCCTGGAAATCAATACACTGGCACCTTTTGCAATGATAAAAGCAGCGCTCCCCTACCTGGCCGAAACCAGGGGGTGCGTTCTTAACATCGGGTCGGTGAACGCCTACTGCGGAGAACCTAACCTGCTGGCTTACAGTATTTCAAAGGGGGCTCTTCAGACGCTGACGCGCAATCTGGGCGATACGCTGAACAGGGAAAATCACGTCAGGGTCAACCAGATCAACCCGGGATGGGTACTTACCGAGAATGAAATCCGCATTAAGAAAGAAGAGGGCTTTTCGGATGACTGGGAAACCAGGCTTCCCGACATAGTGGCTCCTGCGGGGCGTATACTTCGTCCTGAAGAGATAGCAGCGGCGGCCATTTACTGGCTTTCCGACGAAAGCGGGCCCATCAGCGCGCAGGTTGTCGAGCTGGAGCAGCACCCGCTTATCGGCCGTAACCCACCCAAAGACATGAGTGTTTTCCTCGAATAACAAAAAAAAGCCCTTAAAGCAATGCCTAGATTAGCCGCCTTTCCAAAGGCTTTTATGCACGCGCTGTGCAAGGACGGTTCCATGAAACTGTCAGAATGGATAGAATTAGCCGTTAAACTGGATATAGACGGCCTGGAATGGTACGCCGGCTTCCTGGAAATGGCCGACGACCGCAACTGGGCGGGTTTCCGCCAGCAGGTTGAAAGTCACGGGAAGTCCATCCCGATGATGTGCTGCTCTCCCGATTTTACACACCCGGACCGCGAATTCAGGAAAAACGAGATCGAAAAAGAAAAGTTCTGGATTGACATGACCCATGCCCTGGGCGGATCTTACTGCCGGGTGCTTTCCGGGCAGAAAAGACCGGAGCTTTCGATCGAGGAAGGTATTGACCTGGCGGCAGAATGTATCGGAGAATGCCTGCCCTACGCGCAGTCAAAGGGCGTTACGCTGATTATCGAAAATCATTACAAGGACGACTTCTGGGAATATCCTGAATTCGCCCAGAAAATGGATATATTCTCGAAGCTTGTAGATAAGATCCACCACCCCAACTTCGGTGTGAATTATGATCCGAGCAATACCTACCTGGCCGGCGAAGACCCGATCGAGCTGCTTAAAAAAGTATCTCATCGCGTAGTCACCATGCACGCCAGTGATCGTTACCTGAAAGAAGGAACCATCGAAGATCTTCGCAGGGAGGAAGGTGGCGCCCAGGGATACGCCAAGCGCCTGAGCCACGGGGAAATCGGGAAAGGGCTTAATGATTACGACGCTATTTTCACAGAACTAAAGCGTGTGGGCTTCGATAACTGGATCAGCATCGAGGACGGTGTCGACGGAATGGATCAGCTGGAAAGAAGCGTGGCCTTTTTGAGAAGGAAGATTAGAGAATATTGGGTGGAGGAATGAAAGCTGCCCGATAAATATAAACAGCCGTCTTATGGGATAATCGCTGTGGTGGAATATGGAAACCTACCGGGTTCCAAACATTCCACCACAGCCATCGGTAGCTTTCAAGGCCGTTAATCATCCGGGCTGTCCCCCCCGCTGTTACCTGTTCTTTTCCTTCCGGCGCTTCACCAGGTCTCTCTGCTTTGGATGCACCCACGCTCCTTTAATGTTGTAACCGGGAATGACACGGTCCTTTTCATCACAGGCGCAATCGCCCAGCCGGCTGGCCACCACAGTGAACGTTCTCTGGCGTTCTGTCGCCGGTGTTTCTATTTTGATCGTGCTTCCATTATAGCCCGGCTTTTGGGACAACCACTCATCCGGTTTAATTTCATATTTTTTCTTCCTGGACGACGCCGTTATGTGTACGATGTACATTCCCTGTTCCGCAGGATGTGTATTAAGGGAGGCTGTATAAACCGCTGCTTCCTCTTTGTCTGTTGCCGCTCCCGTATTCTCATAAAATTCCACGGTTTTGACTGTGCCGGACGGTGTCAATACATTTGCCCGCAATTTTACGTCCGGTAAAGCATAGCCATATAAGAGCCTTGCCCGCAGTTCTATTTTCCCGCCTGCCCTGATATGGTACTGCTTTGCATTGGCTTCGAAACGGATCTGCGGATTGACCTCAAACCCGATCGTACGGAATTTTGAAGTGCTTATCTCTCCATGTACTTCAACAGTCCATTTGCCGGGCATAGGTTTCTCGACCTCAAAAAACGTGTATGGGTAACGGCCCGAAACAAACCTTGCGTTATGCCCCGCACTGACATCAGCTCCGGAAGGATCCGTTACCCTCAGTTTAAATCTTTTCTCACGGTCATACCATTTTACTCCCAATGTACAGCGCGTGCTTCCCTTTGTAATATGTACCGGGAATTTGAAGAACGTCGGCTTCTGCAAAAGCCTCCTCCTTCTTACAATGTTCCACTTGAATGGCACTGCCGTAATCGACGGCACAACCACCGGACTTACTGCAGCTCCATCTATTTCCTCGAACGACATAACCGCCCCGTTAGAACGGCTGTGCCCCGCTACCAGCGCAAGCGCATCGGAGACCGCGTCTGCCGCACTGTCTTCCGGGAATTCATCCGAAATACCAAAATACATCCCTCCTGTAGATGCCGCTATCGAAGTAAGCAGCGCTACATCCTGATCTGCTCCCAAACCAATCGTATACACACGTACACCCGCAGCCACCGCATCCGGTAAAACCTGCTCTGCAGTTTCTGAACCGGCGTTTTGCAATCCGTCGGTAAACAGGATTATGACCTGCGCAGACGCTGAACCGGCAGCGAGTATTTCGTTGAGCCCCATTCGCAGCGCATCCCCGATCCCGGTCATGCCCCCGGCGGTCAGCGCATTGATCTTATTATGCTTATCGTCGCGCCAGATTACCTGAGATGCCGCCGCCGCAGGCACTTCCGACATCCCTGCGGTCAAAGTTGCGGAGGAGGAAAAAGCAGTGATCCCGAACTCTTCACCTGTATGCACATAATCGGTCCAGAAGTGCGCTCCGGCCTTCAGTTGCTCAAGTTTTTTCCCGGCCATACTTCCCGAACGATCCAGTACCAGCATGTAACGTTGTACGTTAAGCAGCTCAACACATACGGTCGCGGGCGGGCCGGGATTAGGCTCTGCCTGTACAGGTCCCCCGGCTCCGGGAAGAGTAAGGTTGTACGGAATATCACCATGATTGGGATTAGGAATCATATAATCCCAGCATGACTGGTTACCATTAAGGTTGTTCTGGTTGTTGTTAGCAGTGGAGTTGTGGTTTCCGGAGTGGCAAAATTCATTCAGCCGGCCCGCCTGCAACACCGCCGTACCTGTGGTAAAATCAGCAAAAAAATCAGCAAAAGTATCGTATTCAGCACCCGATGCGGTAGTCCAGCGACAATTGACATTCCAGTTATAGCCCTCCATAAGAGAGGCTTCGGTCGTGATGTCGCCCTGGCATGATGACCCGTTGTTGTATTCGTCACGCAAATCATAAAGATAGTGCGCCAATTCATGCGCGAGAATAGTCGGGTGATGCATAAAGTCCTGCGACATATCCAGTGAAGACCCCCGAAACCAGATCCTGGCGGCGGTTGAATTAGGCCATACCTCGTCATCGGGGTGAATCCAGATATCGGCGTCTTCACCACCCAGTCCATCAGGGGCAAAGTGTACCTGCCCGATAGAATGCTGACCGTCAGTAGCGTCAAATAATACTCTGGAAGCTTGTTGCACTACCTGGCACAGAAAGCCAAGCTCCTGCTCAGCCGGCATATAACGTAGCGAAATGCTCAGATTGAACCGGCCGTTGTTGAAAAAGCCCATAACGTTTCAAAGGAAAGAAATCACCTACTCTTTACCGGATTTTCGGTATACTCCGTAACAAATTGCTTAGTCGTAAACAATTCATTGCGGGAAACAAAAAATATGACTTATGCCCCGGGGCAGATCTTACTGCCGGGGTAATCCGGGCGGAAAAGACCGGGGCTGCAGCAACGCGCTGATACCCACCGATTCGTACAAAATACACCCTACTTTTATATCAGACCATCCTTCCCTGATCCTATAGCTATAAACAGGGTTTTTATCTGTCAGTCTGCATTCGAGGTGATAGGCATCGATCTCCGCTCCGGCTATTTGTAGTTCAGCCTCGTTTAAATGTGTGGAGATGATGAAAAAGGACTTGTCAAATGCCCCCAGCCCGTTTACGGTGGCAGACAATATTTCGACTGCATCGGAATTGTTGGTCCCGCTGAAGATTTCGTCAAATACAGCAAAACAGCGCCGCCCCGATCCGGCTTTAATTATTATTTCTTTAAGATCCATCAATTCGGCCATGAAGTGACTGTACCCTTTTTTCAGGTTATCCTTATGGTTGATTGACAGAAGAAAATCATCTATCATGGGAACTACCGCTTCGGAGGCCGGGACGGGCAGTCCCAGGTTTCCGAAGTAAACACATGCCGAAACCGATTTCAGGAAAGTTGACTTACCCGACATATTGGCTCCCGTTAAAAGAACGATGTTGTTTCTTTTAACAAAATCATTTTTTACCGGGTCTTCCAGCAGCGGAAAATAGCAGCCGGACAGCCGGAGCTCATCTTCGGCTAATTCCGGAAAATTGAAGCCGAGGCCAGGTACTGAAAAGGCAATAGATATATAGCTTTCTACCTGCACGAAATATTCATAGAAGCGGGTGGTCTCTTTTCTTTCCTTTTTTCCCGCCAGCAGATTATTAGCGCGCCGAATATCCGATGCCGCCAGTTTCTTAGCCGACCAGCTTTCCAGCAAATTTATAGTATTCAACGAGCTGGAAAAAGCCTGCAGATAAGCTATTTTCTCCTTAAAGAAAGATGAAAAAGCCCGGTCTTCAATCTCGCGCAGAAAACGGCTGATCCTGTTCAAAAACAGGGCGGCTTGTATAATTTTCCCCTCGGGTAAAGCAGGATTCCGGGTATTCAAAAAAAATAGCCGGTCCAACCCGGTTTCCCGCAGTTCAACTTCGTGATTCAGAAACTGGTAAACCTCATTGAAGTCTATGGGAGTATAAGTATAGGATTGAAGCACATCCCTCTTCGACATCAGAATCCGTAAATCCCGCTGCCGGGCGCTTATTTCGTCTATATTATACGGAGGATTGTAAAACAGGGACCTCAGGCTTTCAAAACTATGTTTGTTAAGTGTTTTGTCAAAAAGCCTGACCAATCCTTCCAGGTCGAGATCCTCGGTTTTTTCCGGCATACAACTAATTTTTAATAATCATACCAATCCTGCCACAGGTGTTTCATCCTTTTCCTGATCTCCTCTTCCCGCGCATTCTTACCCGGCTCATATAACCGGGTCCCTTTCAGCTCTTCCGGGAGGAAGCTTTCCTGGACAAAATTACCTTCGTAGCTATGCGCATATTTATATCCTTTTCCATAGCCGATCTGCTTCATCAGCTTGGTAGGCGCATTACGAAGATGCAGGGGAACAGGTAAATGGGCTGTCTTTTCGGCCAGAGCCAACGCATTCCCGATCGCTTCATACGATGCGTTGCTTTTGGGTGAAGTGGCCAGGTAAATCGCTACCTGGGAAAGCACGATCCGGCATTCGGGATAGCCGATCGCTTTTACTGCCTGCATGCATTCGTTAGCCATGATAATGGCGGTAGGATTGGCGTTCCCGATATCTTCAGAGGCCAGGATAAGCATTCGCCGCGCGATAAACTCAGGGTCCTCCCCCGCGTTGATCATACGTGCCATCCAGTACAGGGCGCCGTTGGGATCGCTGCCCCGGAGCGATTTGATAAATGCCGAAATGATATCGTAGTGCTGCTCTCCCGACTTGTCGTAGCGCGCAATCTGCTTTTGGGCAACCTGCATTACCAGCTCATCGGTGATTACGATCTTTTTCTGCTCTCCCTGGTTCAGTACTACAAGCTCGAGCAGGTTGAGCAGCTTCCGGCCGTCGCCGCCCGAAACCCTGAAAAGAGCATCATATGACTGGATGGTGACATTCTTGTTTTTCAACCATTCGTCTTTTTCCAATGCGCGATGCACGATCGCGGTTAGCTCCTCCTTTCCGAATCCTTCCAGCACATACACCTGACATCTCGACAAAAGCGCCGAATTGACTTCAAATGAAGGGTTTTCGGTAGTAGCGCCAATCAGTGTCACCTGCCCTTTCTCCACAGCGCCGAGCAGTGAATCCTGCTGGCTTTTGTTGTAACGGTGAATTTCATCTATAAATAGTATTGGAGCGAAAAGGCCGCTCGGCCTCGAAAGTACCTCGCGCAGCTCTCTTACTCCGGAATTAATAGCGCTGAGGCTATAAAAAGGTCGTTTCACCACCTCCGAGATCATAAGTGCCAACGTGGTTTTCCCGGTACCGGGCGGCCCCCATAAAATCATGGAAGGGATGATATTATTTTCTATGGCTCTGCGAAGTGGCCCGTTCTTTCCCAGCAGGTGCTCCTGGCCGACATACTCATCTAAATTCCGGGGTCTCAGGCGCTCGGCTAGCGGAGCCGACCCAATTGCAGTATTCATAAATGCTCCTTGCTCTTCCGATAAACAAAGAGCAATTTACAGGAAGAATCCCTGCAGAACAAATACCCCTTTTCAATAATGCCCTTTTAGCGAATGTACTACCACTTTACCATCCAATATTTCGTAGATGATCCGGTTTTCACGATCAATTCGCCTGGACCATTTACCTGAAAGATTATGTTTGAGCGCTTCAGGTTTACCTATCCCCTGAAAAGGGTTAATAATGATTGAGGCCAGCAGGTGGCGTATACGTTGAAGAGTCTGGGAGCTATTTGTTTTTTTCCAGTATAGTAAGTCGGTATCAGCCTTATTCGTCAGGATTATTTCCATATTTCATCGAGTGTCACTTTCCGTACACGGCCAGCCTTCAGATCTTCTTCGGATTCTCTGATTTTAGCCACAAAATCTGGATCGTACCCTTCATCCTCTTTTTTAATTTCAAAGCTGATCCCAAAAGCCTCAAGAAAGGCTTTAATAGCTTCTATCTTTTTACCTTCACTACGAATAATAAGTGTTTCCATCTCGTTCATTTTGTACAAATATAAAATATAAAAGCGTTTTTCGGCTGCCAAATCGTTTGTTATCTACTTTCCTGGAGAGTAAACTCAGAGAATCGGTGGAATAATCGACCATCCTACTACCTCGCACGATCATACAGCCGGGTATTTCCCTTTTCCAGAATCTTGTCAAGCTGCGTGGTAATGTCGGGATACTTTTCGGCAATATTGGTATTTTCATAGGGATCGGCCTGGTGGTCGAACAGCTCGATAGCCGGTACCTGAGACCGGAAATACCGGGTATAGCGATAGCGATCGTTTCGTACCGATATCCCGCTATTGAAATAGCTGTACGCAACATTATCCCAGGCGGCATCCGGTCGCCTGAGCAGCGGTGTAAAGCTCCGTCCGTCAAGACCTTCAGGCCGGGGTAGGTTGCAAAGCTCAACCAGCGTCGGATAAATGTCGATAGAGCTGACGATCGCGTGCCTGGCTACTCCCTTCTTTTTCATACCCGGCGATTTTACCATCAGGACGCTATGTACCCCGCGTTCAAAAATGGTATGCTTACCCCATACGCGATGATCGCCCAAATGCCACCCGTGGTCGCCCCAAATGACGACAACCGTGTTTTTCTCCAGGCCCAGCGCTTTCAGCTTTTGAAGCAATTTCCCGATCTGGGCGTCGGTATAGCTGACACTGGCATAATAGGCGTGACGCAATTTGCGGGCATAAGCATCAGAAACAGGCTGCTGGAGCGACGGTTTTTCATCCCCTGCCTTATAAGAATTAAATTCGCCGCTCACGTGAAGGCTGGCAGGGTTCACATTTTGGGGTATTTCGGGAGACGGCGTAAGAGAAAGCTTCTCTTCATCGTAAAGCTCCCAGTATTTTGCCGGGGAGCTAAAAGGTAAATGCGGGCGGAACAGGCCTACTCCCAGGAAAAAAGGTTTATCGTCCCGGGAGAGCTCATCCAGCTTGTCCCGGGCCACCTTCACGGTGAGGCCGTCGATGTAGCCTTCATCCTCGACCGCCCCCGATTCGTAAGGCCTGGCATTCCCATTCCTGCTGGTCCTGGATGAACCGTCCGCATACCCGAAAAACGCGTTCCAACCGGTCTTCCATATTCCCGGGTCCAACAGCATTTCATCCCAGCTTTGGGGCATTTCCAATTGCCCGCTCTTTTCTCCGTCATAAGGATAAATATATCCATCTACAGCATGGCTGATCTTCCCGACGCCTATTGTACGGTAGCCATTCCTCCGGAAGAGGTCCACAAACGACTCCGGGGCTTCCGTATGCAGGTTTGGAGCCATCAGCTTTTCGAAGGCGCTGTTTTGGAGTTGCGCGATAGTTGCGGGCAATTTGCCGGTCAGGAGGCTGTACCGGGAAGCTCCGCAGGTAGGAACAGTGACGTACTGCCGGGTAAAAACGGCTGATTCCCGGGCAAATGCATCCAGGTAAGGCGATACCACTTCCTTATTTCCATAACACCCCAGGTCAGGGCGCAAGTCGTCGACAAACACAAAAAGCACATTCGGGCGAGGCGGCCCGGATGACCGGGCTGCCCCCTTAAGAAAGGAGCATGCTACCGTCAGCAAACAAAGAAAGATAGCCAGGCAAAAGGATTTTCTCATATGGTTTCTGATTAACCAAGCCATTTCAAACAAGGTAGATGATACAGTTTTACAATTATAAATACTCTTGTCGTTTGTTCAGTATCAGCCGCCTGTAGAATGCATGGAACACCGCCAGCAGGATGATCAGCAGCACGGTGGTTCCCAACTGCGTCAGCCCTGTCAGCCGGACGCTCCCTCCCTCTCCTACCAGGTAAGTCATTCCCATTCGCTCTGCCCTTGCGAATTCACCTTCAACCGGGGAAGCCCTGTCAAACTTCAGAGGAATCAGTAACCTGCCGGAATTATCAACATACCCGTATTTATTCCCTCTTTTTACCATAGCTAATCCTTTGTTAAAGTAGGAAACCTTATCGTATATGGGGGGTGTTGTAAATTTTCCCGTGGTATCAACATGGCCGAAATTCCCATCCACCAGGACAGCAGCCAGTCCGTTATCAGCGAATCCTCCGGAATAATCGAACCGAAACGGGATCTTCTCACGATTCGCCGAATCTATGCATCCCCATTTCCCATCTTTCTTTACCCAGAATAAGCCTTTATTTTGCGGCTTGGTATCTTCATACTGACATGCTATGACTATTTCACCGCTTTTCCGGTCGGCAAATCCGTACCTGTCTTTGTACATGACCCTCTGCAATCTGCCGTAAGAGTATTTTCCTGAGAAATCTACGGAATCCAAAACCACCGGGGTTTTTAAAATATGCTCCTTGTCGATGTAGCCGAACTTTCCCGAATAATTGAGCACATAAATACCTTCAGATTCCGCAATACGCCTGATGGTATAGGCGCTCAGCTCGGAATAGAGCATCACAAGCTTACCATTGTCCCACCAAAACAGCGTTTCGGCACAATCCTTGTTGCAGGCATTAATCGAAGTCGATCTGTTTATCCTCAGAGATTCGGAAAACGGCTCTACCGGCAAACGGTGCAGCACCTTCCCCGAGGTGTCGATAAAGGAAAGACCATACAGGCTGTCTGCAGGATATATGACCCATGCCTTCCCGTTCCTGAATTCTCCTGCACCGTGATATACAGGCGGGATAACTACCTTACCCCGTTTATCGATATAGCCATGAAACCCTTTTAAGCCGTTATGACCTTCTTTCGGCACAAATTCTGCTCTGCCGTCTGAAAACGGGCCAATATCGCGATATGCCGGAGTGAGAAGCTTCCCGCTTTTATCCGCAAGCCATGTGTCGTATTCGTCGCAGAAACTATATATCGACTTAACAACACAGACATCTCCGAATTCCGAGACGCTCTGATACTTCTTTTTCCAATCATTATAGCCATCCGGGTGGGTATTTTGGGATTCTACCCGGAATGCTGACGCCGGATTCATACAGGTAAAGACTACAAGGAGCGTCGCTATGCGATTTAAAACCGCTCCTATTCCTTTCAAGATGCTCTTTTTCCATAGAGTTTCCATTACATCTTCTTTATATTGAAATCAGTTATAAGAGAAATGCACAACTGCTCTCCGGTTTTTGACTTTATTTTCCTCTATGTCATTGGGAGCTACAGGATGACGGGAGCCTTTACCGGAAAAATGTACACGGTGGTCAGCTACGCCTTTACGAATCAGGTAACTTCTGATCACTTTCGCCCGATGTTCTGACAACATCTGGTTAAGCTCCGCCCTGCCTACATTGTCTGTATGCCCTTTGATCTCAGCTTTTATTTCCTTTCGTCCAAGCAGATAACCGACAATCGAATCGAGCTTTAGTCTTGTGCTTTCTGAAAGCACATATTGACTTTGATCGAAATAGAGTGTGGCCGAATCCCAAAACATACTGTCCATTGCCGGGCTCTTTAGCAAAACATCCCGGTTCAGCGCCGGGAGCCGTAAGGATACGGTTTTTAAATTCAGACCTGGTTTGAGCACAACACGTTCACCACTGCCAAACAGCGGCTGGTTATCACTGACAAACCCCAGATGGTAGGAAGCCGGGATAACATCTTGTATCAAAACCCAGGTTTTTCCTTCTTCCTTCAGAAAATTGAAGGAAGCAAGAGAAGAGTGCTGCCGTATCCAATCCCTTACTTCTCGTTTCTCTTTCCCAGGATTAGGAGTATCCTGGGATTCATCTCTCATGATGCAGTAAAGACGCCTGTCTTCAGAAGCACCAAAAGACACAGAAAAAATATTAGGCGGTCTTGTCAGCCTTATCGTATAGCGGATCAGCCCGTCGTCGACAGGTGTTGCAATAAAAAAAGAACCCGCATAACGGTCGTATCCCGGAGCATTTACTTCTACTCGCAAGGTATCATGGAGACTAATCTTCAATCTCGGCGGCGATTCTGTGCTTTTTACCTCAATACACCGGGTTTCATTATCAGCCCGGTTAACCAGGCAAATTCCGGCATCCAAGGGTAAACCGTTGTAAATATCGTTCACAAAAAACTCGACTTCGGTTATTTTGTCCTTCATCGGACCAGTATTCGTCCCGGATTTTTCAGAATACCCTCTGATCAATTGGGGAGTGCTTGCAGAAACCAAGGGAATTGCAATATCGAATTCCGTATTTTCCTCACTTTTCATAAGGTTAACCGGAATTTTTACCGACTTGTATCCGTTGCTCTCAAAGGCAATTTCTGTAACGGTATCCGGCAAACCGAAATTAAACAGGCCCGCATCATCGCTTTCCCTGAGTACGGAGTTACTGCCATAGTAAACCGTTATACTACTCTTCAGTAGTCGGCCGGTAGCAAAATCAAAACAGTTTCCTTTGATAAGGACTTCAACAGGCGTGCTGATTGTATCAGACAACATACCCTCTCCCGGAAATAACGAAGAAATACAGATAAAGACCGAAAAGATCATTGCTACTTCGATTAAGATGAAAGAACCCTGGTTCTCTGATTTTTAAGCCCTTCCGAATAGTGGATTACCCATATCCAAGCTAATACAAACCAAATACAACTAAATATATAGTTATTATTTTTCTTTTCAAAATGTCTGCCCGGGAATTATAATATATCTTCTATGAAAATAGACAGGTAGAGGGTGTCTGAGGCTATCCGTTTGCGGATTTGTTTTCCAGGGACGTCATTTTCGAATATATCCCTGAATACGTAGCGGTTGTCATATGGAATCCCGTAACGATCCGGCATCATTTCATATTCTTATGGAAGTGTTTCCCATTCTGTGGTATTCCAATTTCTCTCCTACCCCAGTTTCAACCATCTCCTCAACCCCAGTTCGGAAACCATTACCTGCTCATAAGGGTCGTTGAGGCTCTCCGCATTCATTTTCCTGGCGAAAGGCCTGTAGGCAAGCCAGTGCTTCAGGTAGTCAACGACCAGCTTTTCGGTATAATGCCAGGTCCCGCCACTTTTCATTTTCCGCTCGAAAGACCGGATTTCGTAAAACAGGTAATCCCTGTTCTGCATGGCATGATGCACCATCAGGTTCAGCATCCGGATCTTGGAGTAGTTCATGGCCCCTAGCTCGGCAGCAGGCAGCCGGAGCAGCCGGTTGACAAGCGAGAGGGATTCCTGGTGATTTTTCTTAAAAAGATATGCCCGGGCAGTCGTAAACCACCATTGAATAACGTCCTGCAGTGGCGCCTGATCCAGTACTGCAACGGGAAACACCGGGATCACTATATCGTCAGGACGGCTTTCCAGGGCAAGATTTACGTGTAAATTCAGTTCCGCCGATAAAAGTACAATCTTGGCTTTCAGGTATTTTGATTTAACATCCAAGCTGTTCAGCCGGTCTGTAAAATGAGGCATTTCCTCGAAACGACCAAATCTCCTGAGTGTTTCCAATACGTCCTGGAGAAACCTGATATAGCTCTGCGGGTCGGCCATCCATTCATGCCTGTGGGCCTGGAAAAAATCGTCCAGCGCATAAAATGCTTTCAGGCTTCCGTCGGGATCGCCCGTCATCATAAAGTAAACAGATTGAAAATGAAGATGCAGTTGTCCCGACCTGAATGTTTCCTTCCGCTGGTTCTGTACAGCCTGGTGCTCCTCCAGGACGATATCGTTCAGCCGGGCAGTCTGACTGAAATTCCGGACTACGCCGTTTTTCCAGTACCGGCACAGGAGTATTTCGTACAAAGCGGCATGTTCCCTGGCAGCTTCTTCCTCTTTCATACCTTCCCGCACGCTCTCATGCACTGCTACGACCTGCTCTTCTTCCCAGTCGGCAAATTTCTGCCGTGTCCCGTGATCCAACTCCAGACGACAGAACATCGAAAAGAAATAGGTATGTCCTGCCTCCTGCGCAGCGGCCTTTCCAAGCGCAATGTGGCGCAGCCCGGCATTGCTGAAACCTTTTTGCAACAGCAGCTTCGCATTCGCATAACGCTCCCATAGCAGGTTCTCCCTGTCGGTCTGAAGATGATATTTGTTTAATATACGGAGGAGCAATTTACCAAGATGTTTCCTGGTGATCTCCAGTTGATGATTATTAAACCGCTCTTTCAATTGCAGTTCCAGATCCGCATCAAAGAAAGGCGATTCTTCCAGCCGGTGATAGAGCTCAAAATAGGCAGTCTCCGCTCCTTTTTCCTCCAATCCGATACGGCAATAACGTCTTTCGGTTTTATTAAGCGATTTTATAAGATCAAATAATTCCCGGACTGACAGCATAGAAGTAGCCAAAATATATTCTGTTTATCAAATATATAGTATATAAAAGTCATATATAATGCAAAATATATCATTTTAGAAATATCCAGATTAATATTTTTTGGTGATATTATTCCTTTTAATTGATATAATTTTGAAATACATCAATTGCCTGAGTCAAAATGTCAAACGATAAGCTCATTTATGTAATCGGGAGCTCTAATACCGATATGGTCGTAAAATCGGAAAAGTTGCCGGCCCCGGGAGAAACGGTGATCGGGGGAGAGTTCCTGATGAATCCCGGGGGAAAGGGAGCCAACCAGGCCGTAGCTGCTGCCCGTCTCGGCGGAAACGTCTATTTTGTCGGGAAAACGGGCAACGATCTTTTCGGAAAACAAGCCGTACAACAGTTTAAAAGAGAAAATATCCTGACAGATTACGTCGCCACAGATCCCCGGCTCCCCTCCGGCGTAGCACTGATTAATGTCGACGGGCGGGGAGAAAATTCGATTTCCGTCGCACCCGGCGCCAATGCAGCGCTTACAAAAGCGGATACCGACCGTGCATTGACGCATCTTAAGCCGGACGATCTCGTACTGGTTCAGCTCGAAATCCCCGTAGATGTTGTTGCCCATGTCATACATGAAAGCGCCCGGAAAGGTGCGCGGGTAATCCTGAACCCCGCACCTGCGCAGGAACTCAGCAGGGAAACCTTGTCCAGGCTTTACCTTATCACGCCAAATGAAAGCGAGGCGGAGCTGCTGACCGGCATAAAAGTCAGCGACCCCGGGTCGGCCGAAAAGGCTGCTCAGAAGCTGCGTGATGCAGGCTGCGATCATGTGATCATCACCCTGGGCTCAAAAGGCGCCTACCTCAGTTCCGGCCGTATATCCGCCATGATCCCTGCTGTACCTGTCACTGCCGTTGACACCACAGCCGCGGGCGACTGCTTTAACGGCGCTGTGGCTGTTGCTCTTTCTGAAAACAAGGATATCCGGGCCACCGTAGAGTTTGCCTGTAAGGCCGCAGCTATCAGCGTTACGCGTATGGGGGCTCAGAGCTCATTGCCGACACGCAGGGAACTTGAAGGCATCCTGCTTGCAAAAGGCCGGTGAAGCACGTATTTCCAAACCTGTAACCTTATTAGAATATGTTTGTCGTCGAGAGCTATTCCCTTGCCATTTTCTTCTGTATCGTCACAATGCTGTGCTGGGGCTCATGGGCCAACACGCAGAAGCTCGTCAGGGACAACTGGCGGTTCGAGCTCTTTTACTGGGATTATGTAGCAGGTATTTTCCTTTTTTCACTCATTGGCGCCCTTACCCTGGGAAGTACCGGTGAGGCAGGGCGGTCTTTCCTGGATGATCTCAGCCAGGCGGAAGCTGCCAACATCCGCAGCGCATTCACCGGCGGCGTGGTATTTAACCTTGCCAATATCCTTCTTACGGCAGCTATTGCCTCAGCAGGAATGGCAGTGGCATTTCCTATCGGAATCGGTCTTGCGCTTGTTATCGGGGTAATCATCAACTATACCTTGCTGAACAAGGGTAATCCCCTGCTGTTGTTCGCAGGCGTAGGTCTTGTTGCCCTTGCAATCGTGCTGAACGCGCTCGCTTACAGCTACCTTCAACGAGGAGGAGAGAAACGTTCGGTAGGCAAATGGGTAGGCGTTTCAGTCCTGGCCGGCGCGCTGATGTCGACCTTCTACCCTTTCGTTGCCGCCGGCATGGATCTTGAGAATTTCGTTTCGCCAACTGCCGGAAAAATGACTCCTTACACGGCTTTCGTGGTCTTTGCTTCGGGAATCCTGGTCAGCAACCTGCTTTTCAACAGCTATCTCATGCGAAAACCGCTCGAAGGCAATCCTATTTCTTATCGACAATATTTCCGGGGACCGGTCAAAATCCATCTGGTGGGGATACTGGGCGGCTGCATCTGGGGATTGGGTAACCTGTTCAATCTGATCGCTGCCGGTAAAGCCGGCCCGGCTATTTCTTACGGCCTCGGGCAGGGCGCTACACTTGTAGCTGCGCTCTGGGGCGTCCTGATCTGGAAAGAGTTCAAAGGCGGCGGCCGGCGGATCAACGGGCTTATCCTGCTGATGTTTCTCGCATTCCTGACCGGGCTCGGGCTGATCATACTGGCGGGCGAATGATTCATTCCACTCCAGAAAACAACCATCACCAATCCTGTGTCAAATCACTTTCAATTTATACCCATATGAGAATTTCCTTGCTAGTCACCTGCGTGTTATTGTCCGGTTATCTGTTTACGGGTTGCGGCCAACCCCAAACACCTGAAGCCACTCCCGTCAGACTTATCATGGACACCGATATCGGTCCGGATTACGACGATGTGGGCGCTATGGCTGTACTGCATGCCCTGGCCGACAGCGGTTACGTCGAGCCCCTCGCCGTAATTTCCTGCAATATAAACGAACTGACGGTACCGGTAATAGACGTCATCAATACCTATTTCGGGCGTGCAGGATTGCCTGTCGGCGCTCCCAAAAGCAGACAGGCCCCGGATATGAAAGCCCCCCAGGGATGGCCGGAATTGCTGGCAGAAAAATACCCGCATACGATGAAGTCGACCGCCGACGCTCCGGATGCGGTTTCCGTTTACCGCCGCGTACTCGCAGCCCAGCCCGACACCAGCGTCACGATCGTCACTGTAGGCTTCTTAACAAACCTGTCGGCGCTGCTGGATTCGGAGCCCGACGCAGAAAGCCCGCTCCAGGGAAAAGACCTGGTATCAAAAAAAGTGCGGAAGCTGGTATCGATGGCCGGGAAATTCCCGGCGGGAAGAGAGTTCAATGTATACATCGATTCCACTGCTGCGGAAAAGGTTTTTACCGAATGGCCTACCGAAATTATCTTCAGCGGATTTGAAATAGGAGAAAAGGTGATAACCGGTCTTCCGCTCGTAAACGCGCCATCGATAGACACGCCTATAAAAACTGCCTATACAAAAGCGCTCCCACATTGGAAAGCAGATAGCCTTGGCCGCAATAGCTGGGACCAGACGGCCGTACTGGTTGCTGTCAGGGGCGCCGACCCTTACTATTCGCTCAGGAGGGGCCGTTACATTTCAAAGGGCGGAAACAACGCCTGGCTCGATGATCAAAGCGGCCCGCATGCTTACCTGGTAGAAAAAATGCCGGTACCCCAGGTAGCCGGCATTATAGAAAAACTGATGCATCATCAGAAATAATTAACTGATATCGCACAGGGAATATTACACCCGCAGCGAGGTATATAACGCTTCGCTGCGGTATGGCGTGCTTTCAGCCCTTAGCCACCGAATAAACGGGCCCAGAAACTTTTTGTTTTCTTCTTCACTTCACCGGCAGCCTCGGCTGCTCCATCCTTCAGGTTACTAAGGCCTTCAGCCGCCTCCCGCGACAGCTCGCTGGCTTTAGCTTTGGCCGCAGCAAGCTTTTCAGCCGCCTCTTCCTTCAGTTCTTCCAGCTCTTCGGCAGCTTTCGCCCTCAATTCACCGGCCTTTTCCCTGGCTTCTTCCAGCTTTTCGGCTGCCTCTTCTTTCAGATCGTCAATTTTTTCCGATGCTTTTGCAGCCAGCTCTCCGGCCTTCGCCTTTGCTTCTTCCAGCTTTTCAGAAGCATCTTCCCTAAGCCCGGCTATTTTTTCCGAAGCTGCAGCCGACAACTCTCCTGCTTTGGCCTTCGCCTCACCAAATTTTTCGGCAGCCTCTTCTTTTAAATCGTCCAGCTTGTCGCTTAGCGCCTCCTTCGCGTCCTGAAGCTTATCTGCTGCCTCTTTTTTCGTTTCACCTATGGCCTGGGCGGCACCCGCTGTCGCTTCCGCCGCTTCCGATTTCAGATCTTCGATCTTTTCTACTGCGGCTTCCTTCAATTCAGCAGCTTTTTCCTGTATCTCCTCCTTCTTAGCTTCTGCCGCCTCTTCGGCTTCGGCTTTGGCTACCGCCTCCTTTGCTTCTTCTTTCAGTTCTTCTGCCGCTTCCTTTACGTTTTCTTTCGCTTCCGTAACCTCTGACTTCAGTTCCTCAATCTTTTCCTCTGCCGCTTCTTTCAGCTCAGCAGCTTTCTCCTGTATTTCTTCTTTTTTCGCTTCTACCGCTTCTTCGGCATCTGCTGCCGCCTCCTTCGCTTCAGCTTCCACCTTTTCAGCAGCTTCTTCTATTTTCTTCCTGGCTTCCTCCTCCAGAGAATCGTCACTATTCGCGGGGTTATTCAGATTTTCAGACATTTTGGGAAATTGATTAGAGTGCTATGATTAGAGTTAGAAAGGCGGGTCTATGACCAGCCCGGTTATTTAAGCTGGTATGCCGCTACGCTGTTTTTAGCGAAAGTCGGCACGTACACAATCTTCTTTCGGGCGTCATAACCTATGTCTGCGGAATTTGTGCTGGTATCGCGGGTATCCAGTAGTTTTTCTACTTTCCCCTTATCCGTCACATAATATACAACTCCGATCCAGGCCGACACGATATACTCTCCGCGCTTCACTTCTTCGATACCGTCGGTGCTCTTCTCCATGCCTTCAGCCAGCTTTACAGCTTTCTTATCACTTCCGAGCTTGTAGAGATTTCCGCTGTCGAGGATAAGCAGGTCTTTTCCAACAGCAAGCAAACCATTGGGGCGCTCGGCGCTGACGTAATAAAGCGAAGGGATATGGTCTTTAACCAGGAATATATTCTTGGTCTGAGAGTCGGAAACGTATACATTACCGGACTTATCGACAGTAACGTCGTTCAAAAACTTAGCCTCGGGAATGCTTATTTTTTTCTCGACTTTTCCCGTTGCGATATCGGCTACTACTACCTCGTCAAGATCGGCTATATAAAGCTTACCTTTATACTTGCCAAGGCCTTTAGGAGCATTGAGCCCTGTAATCCAGTCCGCATTTTTCACCTTCCCGTCAGTACCCAGCAAGGCGACCCCACCTTTTCCGTCTTTTTCTCCACCTTTGCCATCTATGAGCGAAACATACAAAACCTGTTCTTTACTGTCAAATAAAACCGATTCGGGCACCGGCAGTACTGCCTCTGTTTCCCATTGTTTTTCCAGTGAATGCTGCGCTTTCGACTCAACCGATAACAAGGCTGATAGCAGCATAGCCGCCATCCAGTATTTCTTTACTTTCATATCTATTGCATGAATTGTTTGAGTAATAAGAACTTAAAGCTATTCCTTTTGAGTTATAAATAAAACAATTAGCAGAAAAATAATACTATTATACCACGCCGGAAGGGTGTGCTATCACTTCAGGATCGGGGCCAGCTCCCGCTCATTTTCTTTCAGCCACTCCGCTATTTCTTCCACTATCTGCCTGATTCCGATCTGCGGCGCCCAACCTGTGCGTGCGGTCACCTTCGTATTGTCAGTCACATAGAGACGTATATCCGCTGTCCTGGTTTCGGATACCGATTTAATGGGAATCGTATTACCCGTTACCTCCCGGCATATTTCCGTCAACTCCCTGAGAGAAGCGCTGCTTTCCCAACCTCCGCCTGCGTTGAAAATCTCCCCGTTGACTTCGTCGATGTGGTGAAGCTGCCAATCGACCAACCTGAACAGGTCGGCGACATGAAGCATATCCCTGATCTG
Organism: uncultured Cytophagales bacterium; assembly: GCA_964562455.1. Taxonomy (GTDB): domain Bacteria; phylum Bacteroidota; class Bacteroidia; order Cytophagales; family Spirosomataceae; genus Ravibacter. The sequence goes on along the minus strand of CAZLTN010000057.1, from coordinate 8,522 downwards.
CTTCCCCGTACCTCCGTACCCGAAGTAGCCCAATTCCTGCTGAAAGAAATGTTTTGCGATCCAGAGCACCATTACCCCCTGGTCTACCTTACCCATTTGCCATGGACCTGTAATGACGCCAAAGCGATCAATAACGGTCCTCAGACCATAAAACTCGTTATATTCCTGGATGATCAGCTCGGAAGCCAGCTTCGTCGTACCGTAAAGCGACCGCGCCCCTGCCAGAGGGAAATCTTCGGCTATACCCTTGGCCGACACACCGGCAACCGGCTGCTGCTCCGACAAAACGAAGCGCGTCTCCTCCTCTTCGAAATTAAGAGTTTCGATTGTCCTGATCGGGTAAACCCTGCTTGTAGAAAGAAAGATAAAATCAGCCTTGTGTTTCAGGCTGTAATTGAGGCAGTTGATAGTGCCTACCAGGTTGGTATTGATAAGGTAATCGGGTGTTCCGTTCAGCCCGGCCAGTACCGAAGGTTCTGCCGAAGCCTCGATAACGGCATTTACCGCCGGTAAAGAATCGAAATCTTCCTTATTCCTGATATCCCCGTGATGAAATTCCACTCCTGCATCTTTCAACCTTTTCAGGTTGAGCTCCGAGCCTCTGCGTTTCAGGTTATCGAGCGCCAGCACCCGGTAAGAAGGATAAGTTCGTTTCAGGGAAATGGCCAGTGAAGACCCTACAAAGCCGGCCCCGCCGGTAATGAGTATGTTCATGTGGAAGAATTATGAATTATTAGTTGTGAATTATGAATGCTGATGCTCCTAATGAGCAGATTACGAGATTCTTTTCAAGTCTATTTGTCTTACCGGCCTGATTACCAGCGGCACCTTTTCTATCTTCACCGAGCTGCTGTCGAGGCCAAACCATTTATCTTCAGGGGTGGTAACTGTCTTGATCGCAAAATAGGATTTCATGACAATCTGCTCAAGCCAGGGAAGGTCGTTTTCATAAGAAAGGAACCTTTCCAGGACAACGAAGCGAAAATCGCCGGTGAGGTTCTGGCGGCTCAGCGATTCGTAGCGGCTGGTAATATCCACTTCCTTGTTTTTTACCATATCTTCCACCACTTTCCGGAAATAGAGATTGATCCTCTGCTCCACCCTGAAGCCGAGCCTGAAGGTCACTTTCACCACGTCGTTAGGTGCGATGATGTCCACCTTATATTCCATCGTATAAGGATCGTCGAGGGTATCGACGTGCACGAACCAGTAGATATCAGCCCGTTTGGGCCGCTTCTGGAAAATAGAGAAAATGACTTTATTTTCTATCTCATCTTTTCTCGACGCGTTGGTCATGAAAATCAGGTGGGTGGCGTATTTCGGAATACTGATGTCATCGCTCAGTTCCTTCAGGTTGGGCACGTGCTGGCTAAGCCGGGTAAATTCGGTAAGCCTCAGCTTGATATAATAGGCTTTCCACCAGATCAGCATCAGGAGCGCCGGTGAAAGTGCCAGCAACAGGGTAAGCCAGCCGCCATGGCTGAACTTGGTAATGTTAGCCAGCAGAAAACTTCCTTCTATTGAAATGTAAACGATAAAAAACAGGGCTATGAGCCATTTGTTTACATGCCGCACATAGAGGTAATAGGAAAACAGCATCGTATTCATGAGCATGGTCATCGTGATGGCCAGCCCGTAGGCGGCCTCCATCCTGGACGATTCCCGGAAATAGAGCACCACTCCGACACACCCGATATACAAAAGCCAGTTCATGCTCGGAACGTATAGCTGCCCTTTCTCGGTACTTGGGTACAGGAGCTTTACCTTGGGCCAGAAATTAAGCCGTATCGCCTCGGAAATGAGCGTATATGAGCCGGTGATCATTGCCTGGCTGGCGATAACCGCAGCGGCAGTCGCAATAAAAATTCCAGGCAGAAGGAACCAGTCGGGCATGATTTCAAAAATCGGCTTCCTTCCGTCCAGCCGCTGGCCCTGGTGAGCGATCAGCCATGCGCCCTGTCCGAAATAATTAAGCACGAGCGTCAGCTTTACGTACACCCAACTTGCGCGGATGTTGCCCCTTCCGCAATGCCCCAGATCCGAATAAAGGGCTTCAGCGCCGGTGGAGCAGAGAAAAACAGCACCCAGTAACCAGAAAGCATTGGGAGTGGAAGTCAGGAACTGGTAGACGTAATATGGATTCAGGGATTTCAGTACTTCCGGGTGGCTCCAGACCTGGATCCCGCCGAAAAGCCCCAGCAGCGTAAACCAGAGCAACATAATAGGGCCGAACGCCTTGCCGACAACTCCGGTACCGAAAGACTGAAGTAAAAATAAAAACGTGATAATACCCAGAATAATCGGGAGCGTATTGAGCCCGGGCAAGACGATATTCAGTCCTTCAACAGCCGATGCAACTGAAATAGGGGGTGTAATTACCCCATCGGCAAGCAGCGCGCAGGCCCCCAGGATCGCCGGTATGGTCAGCCATTTGGCCCGGCGCCTGATCAGGGCAAACAAAGTCAGGATACCTCCCTCTCCTTTGTTGTCGGCCCTTATGACAAAGGTGACATACTTGATGGTGGTGAGGAGCGTTAAAGTCCAGAAAACACACGACAAAGCGCCGTATACCTGTTCTTCCGCTATACGGCTCTTCCCAAAAATGGCCGGCATGACATACAAGGGAGAGGTCCCGATATCGCCGAAAATTATACCGATCGCTATCAGCATTCCGCCGGCACTGACACGATCTATGTCCTTACGTTCCATTCATTTATCGAAAACGGGCGAAAGTTATACAAGCTGTCCGCAAAAAAGCCAATATTCCCGGGTTTAATTTTTTAACCGCAGCTGCTTTGTCCGTGCGGAATGATTTTTTTGCAGGATTTCCTGCAATCAATCTGCAGGAAAGAGCGTTCTCCCCGTAGTCATTAGTAAATTTGCAGTAGCTCTTCCCCGTCTCCAGACGGTGGAAGTGCGAAGGCCGGTCTGTGACCGGCGAAGTTATTATTAATTGCCGGTCACAGACCGGCTGTCACGCTCCCGTCGTCTAAAGACGGTGGAGAGCCGTAATTAACAAACTTCTTATAAAATGAAAACCAGGCTATTGATATTGATTTGTGCTGTTGCAGGGGCTCTTTCAGGATGCGACTGGTTTGGCAACAGCCCCAGCTTTGACGATGATTTCATTTCCTATGTTATCAAGCCCGGAAACCATGAAGCTGAAAATACCCAGGCCAGCATTGTTTTGCAGAAATCAAACATCATGGACTTTCAGGCCATATTTGACGAATCCTGTAAATATACCACCAGCGACCCGGGTAATATGCATGACATCAATAAGCTGATGGGATTCAGCGACTGCGGTAATCATCATCATGGTTCGAGCGCGCGGCTGGGATGGAACTGGAATGAAGGACAGTTGCGGATCTATACTTATGTTTATTCCGAAGGTATACGGATACCGGAAAAATTAATGGGAGTCGCCCAGATCGGTAAAATTCACCGTTATAAGATCGAGATAGAAGGCGACCAGTACAAATTTACCATGGACGACCACGTCGAGTTTGTTCCGAGAACATGCAATAGTAAAGGAATCCTACCCTCCTACCGGCTCTTTCCCTACTTCGGCGGAGATGAGTTTGCGCCGCAGGAAATCAAAATTAAAGTCAGGATGCTTTGATGATGTTATGTCGCCTTTGGCGACTCTCCAAATTTCATATTCTTGCAAACTAAGCTTAATTTTGCGGCTGGTCACCACCTGAAGTACTAGATGCAACATTCTTTCACAGAGGAAAACTATCTGAAAATCATCCATACCCTCTCCGGGAAGGACGGTGTCGAGGTAAGTACCAGCGCGATTGCGGAGAGTACCGCTACCAGAGCGGCCTCTGTTACCGATATGCTGAAAAAGCTGTCTGAGAAAGGGCTCATCAACTATAAGAAATACCAGGGAGTAACCCTTACCGGCATCGGGGAAAACCTGGCTCTGAAAGTGATCAGGAAACACCGGCTCTGGGAAGCCTTCCTGGTAGAAAAGCTGGGATTCGGGTGGGACGAGGTACACGAAATAGCCGAAGAGCTGGAGCATATTTCCTCGGACATCCTGGTCGAACGCCTGGACGCCTTTCTCGATTATCCTCAATTCGACCCTCACGGTGATCCTATCCCCGACGCCAGGGGCAATATGCCCGATTCCGAATACCGGAAACTTTCCGAGTTGAAACAGGGCGACAATGCTACTTTAATGGCTGTACTGGACCACTCCCAATCATTTCTTCAATACCTCGACCGCACCGAGCTCAACCTGGGCATACGGCTGGAAGTGCTGGAGACCAACGGGTACGACCATTCCTACCTCCTGCGGATAGACGATCGTAAGGATCTCTTCGTTTCGGGCCAGGTTGCGCGCCATTTACTGGTTCAATCTTAACTTGTCGGAAAAATGAAGTTGAAAATCCTCGACAAGTACCTGGTTAAAAATCTGCTGATAACTTACGTTTTCGTTTCGCTGATGATCACCCTGATCATCTGTATGATCGACTATACTGAAAATCTCGACGATTTCATTAAAAGAAAGGCTCCGGCAAAAGCGATCATATTCGATTACTACCTCAACCTGATCCCCTACTGGATCAACTTTCTGAGCCCCCTGATGGTATTCATCGCCACCGTTTTCTTTACATCAAGGATCGCGGCCAGGACAGAGATTGTCGCAATGCTCAGCACCGGCATCAGCTTCGGCCGGATCATTCTTCCCTACCTTGCCGGCGCGCTGATACTCAGCCTGTTTTCATTTTATGCAGTCGGCTGGGTGCTACCGAAAGCGAACACAGTCAAAAACCAGTTTGCCGTTACATACCTCAAAGACCAGTTTTATTATTCCGGCCGGAATGTACACCTTACAATCGCTCCGAACGTATATGCATACATGGAGAGTTACAACAACGTGAGCAATACCGGTAACAAGTTTACCCTAGAAACGATCGAGGGAAATGAACTTGTCCGGAAGCTTTCCGCCGACAAGATCGTCTGGAACCCGGAAACTGAAAAATGGACGCTGAAAAACTACCGCGTCCGGGCTCTTTCAGATCAGGGAGAGGTACTTTCCTATGGCAGCGAAGCCGACACAACTCTCAACCTGAAGCCGAAGGATTTCGAAAACACCTATAAGCTGTTCGAAAATTATACCTTACCCGAGCTTAACGACTACATAGACCTTCTAATAAGCCGGGGTTCCGACGGCCTTGAAGTATACCTGATCGAGAAGTATACCCGCTTTACACAGCCATTTGCCATTATGATCCTTACCGCCATAGGTGTTATTGTTTCAGCCCGTAAAAGCCGCCGGGGCATAGGTTTGCAGATCGCCCTCGGATTCTTCCTGGCATTTGCCTATATCCTTTTTTACCTGCTATCGAAAGGGATTGCCGAAACCGGGAACATCAACACGCTGCTGGCGGTATGGCTGCCCAATATCATCTTTTCTCTCATTGGCGTTATTCTTTACAAAACATTACCCCGATGAATGGGTCTCCCAACCTGTTTTCTTATTTCAAGCTGCATTTCCTGGTCGCCATCTGGAGCCTTACCGCCATTACAGGGGCTATCGTCTCCGTATCGCCGGTAGCGCTGGTATTCTACCGTACTTTTTTCTCGGCTATCGTGCTGCTCATTTTTCTTTATTTCAGAAAAACCCTGAGCAGGATCGACGGAAAATCCCTGATGGTATTGTTCGGCGTGGGAGCGCTGCTTGCCCTTCACTGGATGCTGTTCTTTGCATCGGCACGGCTTTCCAACGTGAGCGTCTCACTCGCGGGCATGTCGACGGCCTCGCTCTGGACCAGTATCCTGGAGCCGCTTGTGTATGGCAAGCGTGTAAAGCCGCGGGATGTTTTTTTCGGGCTTATCGCTATGGTGGGGCTATACATTATCTTTAAATTTGAATTCAACCATTTTACCGGCCTGGTTACTTCTCTGCTGGCTGCGCTGGTGGCCTCGCTTTTTGTAGTTGCCAACAGCAGGCTGGTCAAAAGATATGACCCGGTCGTTATTACCGCTTACGAAATGACAGGAGCTGCTTTTTTCTCACTGGTCGCGCTTATCGCTTACCTGGTCTCTCCCTGGGGTAAGAGCACGCCGTTTATCCCCGTTTCCACCGACTGGCCGCACCTGGCGTTGCTGACCCTGGTTTGTACCGTTTACGGGTATTCGCTTGCCGCAAGCCTGATGAAACAGTTTACGGCATTTATGATGAATCTGACGGTCAACCTGGAGCCCATATACGGCATCGCGCTCGCTGTCTGGATATTCGGAGAAAAAGAAAAGATGACGCAGGGATTTTACCTGGGGACCGCGGTAATCCTGGTTTCCGTTTTGCTCTACCCCGTCTGGGTCAGGTTTGAAAAGCGGAAGTCAGCGCCTCTTTTTTGACCGATGTTACCGAAAATACTACTTTTGCACAAAAACCAGATACCTTGAAGAATCCACAGATTTCTATTGTCGCACCACTTTATAACGAATCGGAGACATTTCCCCGCCTGGTAGAAAGGCTGAACCGGCTGATGGAAACCTCCACTCTTTCCATCGAGGTCGTGCTGGTAGATGACGGAAGCCGCGACGGTACTCCCGATATGATGAGACAGGTAGCGCTGGCAGACAAAAGATACCATTGCGTCTTTCTTTCCCGCAATCACGGGCATCAGCTGGCGCTTTCGGCCGGCATATCCGCGGCTCTGGGCAGCGAGGCATTATTTATTATAGACGGCGACCTGCAGGATCCGCCCGAACTGCTGCCGGAATTTTACAAGCTCCTCAGCCAGGGCAATGACGTGGTGTACGCAGTCCGGCAGAAGAGGAAAGAAGGCTTCATAAAAAAAACGGCATATTATCTTTTCTATCGCTTGCTGAAATCGATTTCCTACGTAGACATTCCGCTCGACAGCGGAGATTTTGCGCTGGTCAGCCGCAGGGTGATAGACATCATGAACAAAATGCCGGAAGAAAGCCGCTACCTGCGCGGAATGAGGTCGTGGATCGGCTTCAGGCAGGTAGGGTATCCCTATGAGCGGGATGAACGGGCCGCCGGGGAATCGAAGTACAGCTTCAAGCAGCTTTTCCGCCTTGCTTACAACGGTATCTTCAATTTCAGCGAGTTCCCCATTAAATTCATGACCAATATGGGGGGATTCAGTATACTGATTGCACTTATTTATTTCTTTATCGTCCTGGTCAAGAAAATTTTCTATACGCAGGTCATCGAAGGATTTACCTCCCTGCTGTTCGTCATCATCCTGTTCAGCGGCGTACAATTGTTTGCGCTGGGTATTATCGGCGAATATGTGCTGCGTATTTTCTTCCAGTCCAAACAAAGGCCGCTGTTCATTATCAAAGAAGAGATCGTCAACGGTGACTACCTGAAACCTGATGCTGTTTAACGACATACAGTTTCTCATATTCTTTATAGTAGTAACGACGGCCTACTTCAGCCTTCCGTGGCGGGGAAGGTGGATTTTGCTGCTTGCGGCAAGCTGCTATTTCTACATGGTTTTCAAACCGGTGTTTATTCTCATCCTGTTTGCAACCATCGTAATCGACTATTATGCCGGCATCTGGATAGAAAAGGCACAGCAACCAGGGAGGAAAAAAGCGCTGCTTGTCCTCAGCCTGGTCTCCAATATCGGGATCCTGGCTTTCTTCAAATATTACGACTTCCTGGGTGAAATACTGAACGAAATTACGCAGTCTGTTTTTTCACGCAATATCGTTCCTGCGCTGCCGCGAATCCTGCCGGCACCGCTGGCCGAATGGTTTCTCACCGGCAGCGGTCAGCTCCTGTTACCGATCGGGCTTTCGTTTCACACCTTCCAGGCCATGAGCTATACCATCGAAGTGTATCGGGGTCACCAGCCGGCGGAGCGGCATTTCGGTATTTATGCGCTCTATGTCATGTTCTATCCGCAACTTGTTGCAGGGCCTATCGAACGGCCGCAGAATATGCTTCACCAGTTCCACAGCTATTTCGGGTTCGATTTCGAAAAAATGAAATCAGGCCTAATGCAAATGGCTTTCGGAATGTTCAAGAAAGTGGTGATTGCCGACCGGCTATCGCTGGTGGTCGATCATGCTTATGCCAATCCCGACGGACAAAACGGCCTTTCGTTGCTGATAGCGATGGTTTTCTATTCATTCCAGATCTATTGCGACTTTTCCGGGTATTCGGACATTGCCATCGGCTCTGCCCGCGTAATGGGCTTCAAACTGATGGACAATTTCCGCTCGCCTTACGAATCGGCGTCCGTTTCCGAATTCTGGTCGCGGTGGCATATTTCGCTTTCGACCTGGTTCAGGGACTACCTTTATATCCCCCTGGGCGGGAACAGGAAAGGCGAAGCACGGCGCCAGTTCAACCTTTTTACGGTATTTCTGGTCAGCGGGCTGTGGCATGGCGCCAGTTGGAATTTCGTCATCTGGGGAGCCCTGCACGGGATATTCAGCATTGCCGGCGAATGGTACCGCAGGCTACTCAAAAAGACCGGTCTTTTCTTCCCCGGCAACCGGCTGGTGCGGGCGTTTAACGTAGT